>CAZRCT010000024.1:0-43686 GCA_964598655.1 uncultured Gemmatimonadaceae bacterium | reverse complement strand
CCCATCGTGGACCTGAACATCCAGCTGAAGCTGACGGACGACCAGCTGGCGCGCCTCAAGGCCATCAGCGACAGCTTCGTGGTGGAGCGCGACTCGCTCGGCGCCGCCATGCAGAAGGAGATCGAGGGGATGGGGCGCGACCCGGACCGCGCGGTGATGTTCACCGCCATGCGCCGCCGCTTCGAGGACGGCCGCGCCCTGCAGCAGGCCACGCTCGACAAGGCCAAGGCCGTGCTCACCGAGGCGCAGTGGAACCAGCTCCCGGCCGAGGCCAAGGTGCCGCCGCGGTTTGGGCCGGGCCGGGGCGGGCCCGGGGGGCCGGGCGCGGGCGGGCCGCCGCGGAACTAGCGAAGCCTAGAGGTCTTCGAGGGAACGCCAGCAGTACCAGGCCGCATGGGTGCGCAGCGGCCGGAAGCGCTCGCCGAGGGTGGCGAGCGCTTTTGGCGTCTTGACGCCGTAGAGATTCTGGGCCGCGCGCTGCACGCCACCGTCCCCGACGGGCCACACGTCCTGGCGGCCGAGGGAGAAGATCAGGAACATCTCCGCGGTCCAGACGCCGATCCCCTTCACCTGCACCAGCCGCTCCACCACCGCCGCATCGGGAAGGCGGTGCAGGCCCCGGAGCCCGCCGTTGACGGCAAAGCGCGCCAGCTCGCGCACGTAGGTTGCCTTGGCGCGGGAGAGGCCGGCGCGCCGCAGCCGGCGCAGGTCGGCCGTGGCCAGGGTGGCCGGGCGGATCGGCACCAGCTCCCGGAGCCGGGCCAGGATGCTCGCCGCGGCCTTCCCCGAGATCTGCTGCGAGACGATGGCGTCCACCAGCGCGGGGAACGGCTTCTCCGGGACGATCACCGGCGGCTGGTGCCGGGCCACGAGGTCCGCCATGATGGGGCAGGCGAGGAGCGGGCTGGAGTCCATGGGATCGAATCTAAGGGTGCGGGCATCGTGCTGATTCAGGGCCCAGCCGCGGTGGACTGGGGCGGCCAAGCCAGCCTCGTGCTTGACAACCCCACCAGACCCGGCGTAACGTAGGTCCATGCAGCGAGCCCAGCGCTTTTTCTTCTTCAGCTTTACCACGCCCGGCGGCGCGTCGCCGTCCGGTGCGGGGGAACGCTAGCGCGCCTCCTGCACCCGACCTGACGCCCCGCCGGTTTCGGCGGGGCGTTTTTTGTTTTCCCAGACCCAGATGGAGCAGACGATGCGCGTGGCGATTCAGGGCACCCGGGGCGCCTTCAGCGAGAAGGCCGCACGCACCCAGTGGCCCGACATGGAAACCGTCTCCTGCCGCGAGGTAGGCGACGCGGTGGCGGCCGTGCGCGAGGGACGGGCCGACGCCGGCTGCCTCGCCATCGAGAACTCGCTCGTGGGCTCGGTGACGCCCACCTACGATCTCCTCCACGAAGCCTTCGGCGACGGCGAGCTCCACCTGAGCCGCGAGGTGCTCCTGCCGGTGCACCACAGCATCATGGGCGTGCCGGGCGCGAAGCTGGACCAGGTGACCCACGTCCTCTCGCACCCGGTGGCCCTGGGCCAGTGCCGCGTCTGGCTGGCGCGCCACCTCCCCAATGCCACGCTGGTCAACGCCTGGGACACCGCCGGCAGCGCCGAGATCGTGGCCCGGGCGGGCGACCCGACCCAGGCCGCCATCTGCTCCGCCCACGCCGCGACGGAGTACGGCCTCCAGGTCTTCGAGGACCGCATCGAGGACGATCCCACCAACCAGACCCGCTTCCTCACCTTCACCCGCGTGCCCACGCCCGACAACGAACAGGCGACGGTCCAGAAGACCAGCCTCATCGTCTGGACCGACCATCGCCCCGGCATGCTGGCGGCCGTGCTGCAGGCCTTCGCCGGGCGTGGCGTGAACCTGACGAGCCTCCAGAGCCGTCCCGAGCGCTCCGCCCCGTGGACCTACCGGTTCTACTTCGACGTGGAGGGCGCCCGCGGCGAGGCGCGCCTGGCCGAGGCGCTCGAGTCCATCGAGGCGCTGGCCAGCCGCATCGTGATCCTCGGCAGCTACGCCGCCTGGCAGGGCGAGGGCGCGCGCGAGCAGGCCCCGCGCCAGCGCATGCCCCACCAGCAGCCCAAGCCCGACCTGCCGCTCTTCGACCGCCGCCAGCGCCCCGAGGGCACCCTGGTGCAGGTGGGCAGCGTGGTGATCGGCGGCGACCGGCCGGTCCTCATCGCCGGCCCCTGCTCGGTCGAGGACGAGGCGATGATCCTCCGGACCGCCGAGGGCGTGGCGAAGGCCGGCGCCGACATGCTCCGCGGCGGGGCCTTCAAGCCCCGCACCTCGCCCTACGACTTCCAGGGGCTCGGGGTGAAGGGCCTCAAGTTCCTGGCCGAGGCGCGCGACCGCACCGGGCTCCCGATCGTCACCGAGGTGATGAGCTGGGAGGAGGTGCCGCTGGTGGCGCGCTACGCCGACATGCTGCAGATCGGCGCCCGCAACATGCAGAACTTCGCCCTGCTCCGCGCGGCGGGGCGGAGCGGCAAGCCGATCCTCCTCAAGCGCGGTGGCGGCGCCACCATCGAGGAGTGGCTGCACGCGGCCGAGTACGTGCTCTCCCACGGCAACCCCAACGTGGTGCTGTGCGAGCGCGGCATCCGCACCTTCGAGCGCGCCACGCGGCACACGCTGGACCTGAACGCCGTGGCCATCGTGCGAGAGCGCACCCACCTCCCCGTGATTGCCGACCCGAGCCATGCGGCGGGGATGCGGAACATCGTCCCGGCGCTCACTCACGCGGCGCTCGCGGCCGGGGCGCAGGGGGCCATCATCGAGGTGCACCCCGACCCCGACCACGCCATGAGCGACGGGGCGCAGAGCCTGGACATCCCCGGGTTTGCGAAGCTTGCCGCACAGATCCGGGCGTACGCGACGGTCGGCGTGTAGGTGGGGGTGCGGGGAATTGCCGGCGGTGTTGGCCGGGCTGGCCTGCCGGGCGTGGACGCGGACCCGGAGCCGGCCCGGCGAACGCCGGCCCGGCCCCCCGTGAAGCCAAGCATGAAGGCCGCTTCAGGGGGTTGCGTGCACGCGGACGCGGGCCGAACGTGAGGGCATGAAGCCCACCACCCCGGACACCACCGCGCCCCATCTCGTGGCCCCCGCCGCGTATCCGCTGACGGCCTGGTTCCTCGGGCCCCACGCCGAGAATGCGGTGCCGTGGCGGGAGTTGCTGGAGCACCTCTTCACCGACTACGTGCACTGGCGGCGGAACTATTTCCCGTCGGACCCGTGGATCGTGGGCCGGGTGACGCGCCGGAGCGAGGAGCACGAGGCCTGGTACGACTGGCTCACCAGTCACCTCGACGTGATCCTGGGCGAGCTCAAGTACCACTTCCCGCTCCACAGCCCGCGCTACAACGCGCACATGACCAGCGAGCTGTCGCTCCCCGGCGTCCTCGGCTGGTTCGCGGGCCTGCTGTACAATCCCAACAACGTCACCAACGAAGTCGCGCCGATCACCGTCCAGCTCGAGCTCGAGGTGGGCCGGATGATCTCGGCCATGCTGGGGTACAACCCGCGGACCAGCTTTGCCCACATCTGCTCGGGCGGGACGCTCGCCAACCTCGAGGCGCTGTGGGTGGCGCGCGCGGTGCAGTTCGCGCCGTTCGCGGCGCGGGAGTACTGCCGCGCGCACGGCATTGCCTATCGCATCCGCACCGCCAACGGCCGCGAGCGCCCCATCACCGAGGTGGACGACCGCACCCTCGTGGCCCTGCGCCCGCACGAGGCCGCCGCGGTGCTCCGGAACCTCGTGGTCTCGCTGACCGGCTCCGGGCGCCCGCTCGACGCGGTGAGCGCCGAGCTCACCACCGCCATGGCCACGAGCCCATACAACCTGGCCCGGAAGGGCCTCGGCGCCATCCTGGCGCGCACCGGGCTCCGGCCGGTGGTGTTCGTCTCCGCCTCGGCGCACTACTCACTGGCCAAGGCCTGCAACGTGCTGGGATACGGCGAGGACGCGCTGCGGCTGGTACCCGTCAATCATCGGTTCCAGATGGACGTGGACGCCCTCCGCGCCATGATCGCGGCGCTGGCGCCCGAGGAGTACATCGCCGCGGTGGTGGGCATCGTGGGCACCACGGAAGAGGGGGCGGTGGACCCGATCCACGAGCTCCGCTTCCTGCGCGACGAGCTCGAGCGGACGGAGGACCGCTCCTTCTGGCTCCATGTGGACGGCGCCTGGGGTGGCTACCTGCGCGCCCTCTTCGGCGGGCTCGCGGTGCCGCACGTGCCGCACGGCGCCGGCCTGGAGCGGGTGTGCGAGGAGTACGAGAAGGCGCTCAACCTGCGGGAGAAGTTCGAGGTGGACGTGAGCACCGGCCACCCCGACCTCCGCACCCTCGAGGTCCACTGGGGCGACCACGCCACCATCGCCGCCCTCCTGGCCGTGGCCGACGGTGACTCGACCACCGTGGACCCGCACAAGATGGGGTATGTCCCCTATCCCGCCGGCGTCGTGGCCTTCAAGCACGGCGCGGTGACGGAGTTCGTGACGCAGCGGGCCCAGTACATCAGCGACGAGCGGGGCGGGATCGGGAGCTTCGAGTCGGGGAAGATCGCCGGGTTCGGGCCATACATCCTCGAGGGATCGAAGCCGGGCGCGGCGGCGCTGGCCTGCTGGCTGGCGCACCGGACCATCCCGCTCACGGTCGACGGCCACGGGAAGATCGTGCGCACCACGCTGCTCAGCGCCCGGCGCCTCTGGCGGCTCCTGACCTATCACCAGCACCTCTTCGACCGCTTCGAGGCCGAGCGGGACGTGGCCGGCAAGAGCCGCCCCTTCACCTTCATTCCCATCGCCGAGCCGGAGACCAACCTGGTCTGCTTCGTGGCGCGGCCCATGGTGTGGGACGAGGGGAAGATGGAGGCGGGCGCGGTGCCGCTCGCCGAGATCAACCGCCTCTCGCGCGCGGTGTACGAATCGGCGAGCATCCCGGGCTCGCGCTCGCACCAGAAGCCGTCGGCGGTGCAGCCCTTCTTCGTGAGCCGGACGCAGTTCGAGGAGCGGCAGTACACGGCGGAGAGCCTGGCCGAGCTGCTCGAGCGCCTCGGCGTGAGCCCGGAGGAGTACCGCAAGGAGGGCCTGTTCGTGCTGCGCTCCACCACCATGAACCCGTGGCACGCCGAGGCGGAGCGGGCGGGGATCGACTACCTGTTCGAGTTCGTGCGGTTCCTGCACACGGTGGCGGCGGAGGCGATGCAACCGTAGCGCCCCGGGCCGCCCGACCCTGCGGGGCGGGCGAGCACAGGGCGCGAGCATGCGGGATTAACGCCAAAGGGCCGGCAACCGCCGGCCCATGCGACCCCACCGTTGCACGGGTCAGCGCCGCGCCGCCTCCGGCCCGATCACCCCCCGCACCACCTCCCGCTTCCGCATCCGCACCACCTCGAAGCGCACCACCTCGCTCGCATTGTAGCTCCGCAGCATCCGGAGCAGGTGGGCCGGGCCGTCGGGGGCGCGGCCATCCACCGTCAGGATCACGTCGCCGCCCTGGAGGTTGAGACGGGAGTCGCGCGGGGAGCGGATCACGAGAATGCCCTCGGTGGTGCCGAAGTAGCGGCCCAGTTCGCTGTTGAGCGGGGCCAGCTCGAGCTGGGCCAGCGGGCCGTCGAGGAGCGGCATGGCCATGCCCGGCGGCATCGGGGTCCGCTCGCGCGGGACCCGCATGGCGTAGGTGCGCGTGGCGCCGGTGGAGTCGGTTCGCACGGTGATCCGGTACCCCTCCGGCAGGGCGCCCGCAGGCTCCGGGCCCTCCCACGCCGGCTCCGGCGTCACCGGGGCAAACTCACCCTCGGGCGAGACCCAGGCCATGGCGGGCTCGTCACCCGCCACGAGGGTCACGATGCGGCGCACGTCGGCGCGGCGGAACTGCACCACCACGGTGTCGCCCGGGTCGAGCTGCGACGAGAGCTCCCGGAGCCGGATGCCCGGCGCCGACTGGTTCCGCGGGGTCCGGAGCCCCGGGACCACGAGCGGGTTGCCGTTGATGGCGGTGATGATGTCGCCGGTCCTGAGACCCGCGCGCGCCGCGGGGCCGTTCGGGGTGACGCCGTTGATCACGGCCCCAAGCGTGTCGGTGTCCTGCGGCAGGAAGTTGACCGAGACGCCGAGCCGGGCGCGGCGCTGCACGAGGACCTCGAAGTGGCCGTCGGGGAGGTCGCGCAGGAGGGTGCCGGCGCGGGGCTGCGCCGGCGCAGCGGCCGGCGGGACCTGGCGCACCGGCTGCTGGGCCGCCACGCCGCCCGCCGCCGTCATCGCCATCCCGAGCACCGCAAGCCACCGCATGGTCCGTTCGATCCGTTCTGGAGAGGCGGCCGGGGCCGCCGCGTGGGGTTAGAAGCCGACGGCCTGGGCGCGCGTGAGGTGGACGTCCACCAGCGCGTCGAGCAGGCCCACCCGCTGGCGCCACAGCCGCAGCAGCGCGTCCTCGCGCTCGCGGGCCTCGAGCAGCTGGGCCCGCTCGAGCTCGCGGTCCAGCACCGCGATGCGATCCTCGAGCTGGCCGGCCACGAGCTGGCTCTGGCCATCCACCACGCGGGTGTCGGGGTTGTACTGCTGGATCACCTGCTCGAGCTGGGAGGAGCGCTGCATGGCCTCGTGAATGGCCGTCGCCTGCCCCGCGTCCTCGCGCAGCTCGGTGCGCACCATCAGCATCAGCGCCACGCCGGCCGCGAAGGCCATCGATCCGGCCGCGAGCCGGGTGCGCCAGCGCGCGCGGCGCTCGGTGCGGAGCCGCTGCTGGATGAGCGCCCAGTTGTCGCGGGCGGGCCGGAGGGTGGGGAGCGCCTTGAGGCGCGCCTTCACCTGATCCAGCCGCTGGAGCTCCGCCTGACACCCGGCACAGGCCTCCAGGTGCGTCCGCGCCGCCACCACACCGGGCTCGAGCCCGGGCTCGCGGCAGGCGAGCAGCTGCTCCGTGGTGAGGTGCGTGGTCACGCCAGCGCCCCTTCCCCGCCGAGCCAGCCACGCAGGCGGGTGTGCGCCCGGGCCAGCTGCGACTTCGAGAAGCTCACCGTCTTGCCCATCATTCCCGCGATTTCCTCGTGCGTGTACCCCTCGACGTCGTGCAGCCAGACCACCGCGCGGCTCACCTCGGGGAGGCGCTCCAGCGCGGCCTCGAGGTCCATGCGCAGCCCGCCGTGCTCGTGCTTGCCGAGGACGGGGCCGTGGAATTCGTCGTCGAGCTCGTCGGTGTCGCGGTACTTGTTGCGGCGGAGGCGCATGAGCGCCTTAGAGGCGGCGATGCTCCTGACCCAGCCCCAGAGCGAACCCTCGCCCCGGTACTGGTGGATGCTGCGGCAGATCTCGAAGAAGGTTTCCTGCAGCACGTCCTCGGCGTCCTCGACCGTGCGGCAGATGCGGCGGGCCAGGTTGTAAACGGGGGCCTCGTAGGCCCGGTACAGCCGCTCCAGCGCCACCATGTCTCCCGCCCGGGCCCGGGCGAGGACGGCTTCGGCATCGGCAAGGACGAGGGACTCGGCCATAGTGCTGGGAATGATGCGGTGATCCGGGGAAAAGTTGCAGGGCGGGAACGCCTCAGGGAGCGTCAGATAGCCCTCCCTGAAGGCACAATGTCGCCATCAATATGGCACCATAGTCACAGATGGGGATAGAACGCCTGAATTTCGGCCAGAAAACGCCGAGTCGTGGGTTCGAGTTTTCTGGGATGGCGGCGTCGGAGGGGTGATCGGGGAGCGGCTCGGGACGACTCTGGGTCAAGTCGGGCCCTGGCCTGGCGACCCGCCGAGGGCCACCCCACTCCCCGGACGGCGGCGTACCGCCGCCCGGGGGCATGGCAAGCGTCAGTTGGGCGCGCAGGCCGCCGCGCGGGCGACGTTGAGGCGCCCGGCGCCGAAGGTGGCACGCGGCAGGAAGTCGGTGGTGCTGGTGAGGCAGCGCGTCACCGTCGCGGCCGAGCCGCCGGTCTGAGCCTGCACCACCGCCGCGGCGCCCGCCACGTGCGGGGCCGACTCCGAGGTGCCGGAGAGGAGCAGGAAGCTGGTCCGCCCGCAGGCAAACGGCAGCGTCAGCTGGTACTGGCTGCACACGGAGAGCACGAGATCCCGGCTGTTGCCCACGGCGTTGTCCCCGCCCGGGGCGGCGAGGTCCACGCCGGTGCGCCCGCCGTAGTTGGAGTACGACGCGCGACGGTCGAACTCGGTCTGGTTGACCGGCGCCGTGGCGGCCACGCTCAGCACGTTGTTGAGCTGGGCCGGCAGGACGATCATGTTGGCCGGGTCGGCGTCGAGGTTGATGTTCTGGTTGCCGCCCGACGCCACCACCACGATGCCCGCGGCGGTGGCGCGGTCCACGGCGCGCTGCAGCAGCGCCACCAGCGTGGTGGCCCCCGGGATGGTCAGGTCCACGTAGCCGCTCAGGCTCATGTTGATGACATTGCCCTGCGCCACCTCGCGGACCCAGGTGATGGCCGAGATCAGGTCGGCAAAGCTGCCGCTCCCGAGGACGTTGAGCACCTTGGCGGAGCAGAGCTTGGCATCCGGCGCCACCGAGGCCATGCCGATGCCGTTGGTGGAGATGTGGCCGGCGCTGGCGCTGCCGTGGAAGTTGTAGTCGTAGCCGTCGAGGTCGCCGATGAAGAGCGGCGCGCTGATGAACGACGCCATGAGCCCCGGCACCACCTTGCCGGCGAGGTCGATGTGGTCGGGGTCGATGCCGGTGTCGAGCACGCAGACCACCTTGCCCGCGCCACCGGTGGAGCTGGCCCACGCCTGCGGGGCGCCGACCCGAACCATGTTCCACTGGCGCGAGAAGAAGGCGGCGCCGGACTGGTTGCTGCCGCTGGCCACCACGCCCGCCGCGGTGGGATCGAGGTTCAGCAGCGCGTCCGCGCCGATGCTCGGCGCGGGGATGAACTGGACGTTCAGGTCCTGGGCGAGCATCTCGACGCCGCCCATCGTGGCCAGCTGACTGGCGCCGGCCGAGCCGACGCCGCTCACCACGGCCAGCCGGATGCTGCCCAGGCGCCGCTCGACGGTGCCGCCGAGCGCCTGCACACTGGCCTCGAAGGCGGCGGGCTCGGCGGACTGGAACGAGACGACATAGCGATCGGGGCGCGCCACGGGCGCCGCGAGGTTGGCGAGCGGGCGACGGAGCTGGGCGGCATCGGGGGCCTGCGGGTTCTCGGCGCACGCGCCGAGGAAGCCCGCCAGCACCACGACCGCCGCCCCGACATGGGAGCGAGCGCGGAAGGGCATGGAGAAGACCGTCCTCATTGGGGGTGTGAGGGACTGCGCCCCGCCCCACGGCCATGGGGCGGGGGAGGCACTACACGCGGCGCCTCAGCGCCGCGGCCGCTGCAACTCCCGCCAGTCCTCCTGGAAGGCCTGGGCGGGATTGAATCCCGGGGTGTCGCTCAGCAGGTACTCGCCCCGGGCGTTGACCCAGGCGCTCGAGTAGCCGCCGACCAGCTCCACGCGCTCGTTGGTGCGCGGGTCCACGTAGGTCTCCACCCCGCGGATGGCCTGGCCGAACTGCTCGGCCATGCGGTCCTGGACCGCCTGGTTCTGGGCGTAGGTCTGGTTGATGGAGTTGGTGATGGACTCCTGCGCCTCGCGCCAGATGCGGTGGCGGTCCATGGCGCCCTGGCGCTGGATGTTGGCCACGTTGGCGAGCCAGGCCCCGATGGCCGCCTGGTACTGCGGGCTCGGCCGTACCGAGGCCACGATGGTGGCGAAGAGCTTGGCGTTGGCGTCGAGCTGGCCGCGTGGGGCCCAGACCCCGTAGACGTTGTAGCCGTTCAGGGTGTAGCTGGTGGCCGTCATCGACATCCCGCCCTGCATGAGGGCGGCGCTGCTGGCCATCGGGGCCGCGATGGTGGCGATGGTGGCCGCCATCCACTCCTCGACGGGCCTGCCGCCCACGCTGTGCTCGAGGCGCACCCGCCCCGCCTCGGCCCGCACGCCCCGGAGGTAGCCGGCGGCGATGGTCTGCCCGTAGGTGGCGTCGAGCTTCTGCTGCTCCAGCTGCGCCACGCCCCGGAGCGGCTCCGCGCCGAGGACCCTGGCGCCCTGCCGCACCCGCGGCACCACCATGCGGGCCAGGAAATCGGGCGGGGTCATCAGGGGCGCCAAGTCGCAGCCCTGGTTGTTCATGGCCGCCTGCTGGATGGACTGCTGCAGCATTTGGTCGTCGGACCAGGCCCAGGCGTAGGAGGGGAAGAGCTCGACGCCCGTCAGGCCGTCGGGACTCATGGCGCGCCAGCGGAGCTGGATGATGTTCTGGGGGCAGCGGGACATGTTCTGCGCCCAGGAGACGCCGCCCTCCACCTTCCAGTCGCTTGGCACCAGGAGGTGGGCGACCTCCACGGGCTGGCCCCAGCCCTGCGCATCCATGACGCGGACCAGCTTCATGCGGAACACGGTGCCTCCCGGGCGCGCGGGCCGCTGCTGTGCGGCCATGGGAAGGGCCCCCGCCACGAGGGCGGCGAGGACGAGGCTGGTCCAGCGAGGCATGGTGGGGAGGCTCCCCGTCGGGGTGCCCACTAGAGTACGCAATTATGCGGAAAGCGCCACTGTGGCGCGGAGTCCACGGACGGACCGTCGGACCCGTCCTACGGTGCGGCGGGGAGGAACGCCTCGGCGAGCGCGGGCCAGGCGCCGATGAACGTCAGGTCGCTGTTCACGATGAGCGCGGCCACGACCTTCTGCTCCGGGAAGATCACCAGGAACGAGGTGCCGCCCATGGCGCCCCCGGTGTGGCTGACCACCCGCCGGCCGTGGAGCTCACGCGCGCCCCAGCCGATGCCATACCGCGTGGGCGAGCCGTCCCGCAGGCGCTGGCTGGTCCAGAGCGTCTCGGCCACCTCGCGGCGGAGGACGCGGCCGTCGAGCAGGTTCCGGCCCAGGCGGACGAGGTCCTCGGCGGTGGAGAGGAAGCCGCCGCCCGCCCACTTGTAGCTGTTGTCCACGTAGGGGGCATTCTGGGCCGGCGCCGTGGCGGTGGCATGGACGTAGGCGCGAGCGCGGTGGGGAATCAGGCTGTCGGGCCACTCGGGCACGGTGTGCACCATGCCGAAGGGGCCGAAGACCCGCCGCTGCATGAACTGGAGGAACGGCTGGCCGCTGGCGCCCTCCACGATGGCGCTCATCAGGTTCCAGCCGTAGGTGGAGTAGCTGTACTTCGTGCCGGGCTCGAAGAGGAGCGAGTCGTCCTCGAAGATCCGCAGGCCGTCGCGCACGCTGGGGTACGGCACCATGCTGGCGAATTCCTCGCCGCGGTAGTGACGGATGCCGGCGAGGTGGCCGGCCACCTGGCGGACGGTGATGGGCCAGCGCTTGCGGGGGAAGTCGGGGACGTAGCGCTGGACCTCGGCGTCGAGGTCGAGCTTGCCCTCCTGCACCAGCAGGCCCACACCCACCGCGGTCACCGACTTCGAGATGCTGGCGATGCGAAGCCGCGACTCGGGGGTCACCGGTACCTGGTTCTCGAGGTCGGCGAGCCCGAAGCCCTCGCTCCAGACCAGCTCGCCGTTGACGATCACGGCCACCTGGGCACCGGGGACCCGGAGCGAGGCCATGCTGTCGCGGATGGCCTGCCGCGCGGCCTCGATCTGCGCCGTGTAGCGGGGTGAGGCCACCTGGGCGCGGAGGCCCGGCGTCAGCAGGGCGAGGGTGGCGGCGAGTGCGAACTTTCGGCGCATGGGGGGCTCGGTGTGGTTAACCACAGAGGCACAGAGGACGCAGAGGTCACAGAGACAAACAACAATTGCTGTTCTCTGTGACCTCTGCGTCCTCTGTGCCTCTGTGGTTTTTCAGTTGCGGTGAACGCGCCTCACCCGACGACGATGTTGAGCAGCCGGTTGGGGACGTGGATGACCTTCTTCGGCGCCTTGCCGTCGGTGAACTTCGCGATCGAGGCGTCGGCCAGGGCGACGGTGAGGGCGGTGGCCTGGTCGGCGTCGCGGGGGATCATGATCCGGCCGCGGGTCTTGCCGTTGACCTGCACGGCGACCTCCACCTCGTCGGAGCGGGTCAGCGCCTCGTCCCACGCTGGCCAGCCCGCGTCGAAGACGCTTCCCGTCCCGCCCAGCTTCTCCCAGCACTCTTCGGCGAAGTGCGGCGCGAAGGGCGAGAGCATGATCACGAGTTCCTTCACCACCTGCCGGTCGCAGCAGCCCGCGTCCTTCAGGTGGTTCACCAGCTCCATGAGCGCCGCGATGGCCGTGTTGTAGCGCAGCCCCTCGATGTCCTCCGCGCACTTCTTCTTGGTGGCGTGCCAGCGCACCACCACGTCCTTGGTGAGCTCGCCGCCGTCCTCGCAGGTGTCCACCATGCCCCAGACGCGGTCCAGGAAGCGGCGCGGGCCGCTGATGCCGGCGTCGCGGAAGTCCCCGCCCTGCTCCAGCGGGCCCAGGAACATCAGGTACATGCGGAAGGTGTCGGCGCCCCACTGCGCGATGTAGTCATCGGGGATGACCACGTTGCCGCGGGACTTGGACATCTTGGCGCCGTCCTTCACGATGAGGCCGTGCGCGCGGAACCTGGTGAACGGCTCCTCGAACCGCACGTGGCCCAGGTCGTGGAGCACCATGGCCAGGAAGCGCGAGTAGAGCAGGTGCAGCACCGCGTGCTCGTTGCCGCCGATGTAGGTGGTGACGGGGCACCAGCGGTCGGTGCGCGCCCGGTCGAACGGCCGGTCGTGGAACTCCGTGCTCGGGTAGCGCAGGTAGTACCAGGCGCTGTCGAGGAAGGTGTCCGAGACGTCGGTCTCCCGCCGCGCGCGGGCACCGCACGCGGGGCAGGCCACGTAGTACCACTCCTCGTGCCGCGCGAGCGGGGAGACGCCCGAGTCGTCGGGACGGAAGTCCTCGATCGGCGGGAGGATGACGGGCAGGTCCTTCTCGGGCACCGGCACCGGGCCGCACTTGTCGCAGTAGATGATGGGGATGGGCGGGCCCCAGTACCGCTGGCGCGAGATGCACCAGTCGTGCAGGCGGTACTGCACCACGCCCTTGCCGCAATCGCGGTCCACCAGCCAGTCGGTGATGGCGCGCTTGCCCGCCTCGGCCTCCATCCCGTCGAAGGGGCCGGAGTTCACCAGGCGGAAGCCGGCCACCTCGGTCTCCGCCCCGGTCATCGGCGTGTCCGGCGCCTGCCCCTCGCCCGCCAGCACGCGGACGATGTCGAGGCCGTACTGCCTCGCGAAGGCGAAGTCGCGCTCGTCGTGCGCGGGCACGGCCATGATGGCGCCGGTGCCGTACTCCATGAGCACGTAATCCGCGATCCAGACGGGGATCGGCTTCCCGGTGGCCGGGTTGGTGGCGGTGGCGCCGAGGAAGACGCCGGTCTTGTCCTTGTCCCCCACCTTGCGGCTGACGAGGTCCTTGGCGGCCGCCTGCGCCACGTAGGCCTCGACGTCCTTCTTCCGGTCGGCCGTCGTGAGCCGGGGCACCAGCGGATGCTCGGGCGCGAGCACCATGAAGGTGGCGCCGAAGAGCGTGTCGGGCCGGGTGGTGAAGACGGTGATCTGCTCGGCGCCGGCCTGGAAGGTGATCTCGGCGCCCTCGCTCTTGCCCAGCCAATTGCGCTGCGCCGTGCGGGTGGTGTCGGACCAGTCGAGCGTGTCGAGATTCTTGAGCAGCCGCTCGGCGTAGTCCGTGATCTTGAAGAACCACTGCTCGAGGAAGCGCTGCTCCACGGGCGTCTTGCAGCGCTCGCAGAGCCCGCCCTCGACCTGCTCATTGGCGAGCACGGTCTTGCAGTTGGGGCACCAGTTGACGCCCGCCTTCTTCTTGTACGCCTTCCCCGCCTTGTGCAGCTGCAGGAAGACCCACTGGGTCCACTTGTAGTAGTCGGGATCGGTGGTGCTGAGCGCGTGGCGCCAGTCGAACATCCCGCCGATCCGCTCCAGCTGGCGGCGGAAGTTGGCGATGTTGCGCGGGATGAGCTCCGCCGGGTGGACGCCCACCTTGATGGCGAAGTTCTCCGAGTGGATGCCGAAGGCGTCGAAGCCGATCGGCTCGAACACCGTGTGGCCCCGGAGCCGCTGGAAGCGGCCGTAGACGTCACTGCCCGTGAACGCGAACATGTTCCCCACGTGGAGCCCCTCGGCGGAGGGGTAGGGGAACATCATGAGGTTGTAGAAGGGGCGCGTCGGGGCGTCGAGGTCGGGCTGGTTGGTGCCGCGCTCCGCCCAGCGGGCGCGCCACTTGGCCTCGACGACTTCGGGATCGTACGGGGTGGTCATAGGGGCGGAAATCTATCGGGCCCGGGCCCCCGGGGCGACCCAGCCGCCCGCACCGCGCGCCCGAGCGCCGCTCGGGCGCCACGCCGGGCCCCCTGCCACGGGAGGGTACAGGGGCCTAGACTTGGTTCCACCTCCTTCAGAAATCCCTCATGGCGGACTCCCGGCAGCTCTTCATCCGGAAGATGTACCTGACGGCCCTCGGCCTCGCCGCGGCACTTGGGGTGGCATTCACCGGGGTGCTCTGGGTGATGTACGGCCGGGAGATGCCCGGGACCGGGTTCTGGCGCGCGGTGGCGCTGGCCTGGGTAGTGTACTTCGGGCTGGCCTGCCTGGTGGTGCTGTTCATCGTGAGCTGGGCGGTGCGGAACGTGCTCCGGCCCCTGGGCAACACCGTGGCGGTGGCCAGCCGCGTGGCCCAGGGCGACCTGACGGTGAGCCTCTCCGCCATCGGCACCCGCCAGGCGGACGACCTCACCAAGTCCCTCGGCACCATGGTGGGCGAGCTCCGGATGCTGGTGGGCGCCATCCGCGCCAGCGCGCAGGACGCCGCCGCCATGGCGCAGCAGATCTCGAGTTCGACGCAGCAGATGAGCGCCTCCACCCAGGAGGTGAGCGGCACCTGCAACGACCTCACCGACCGGGCCACCCGCCAGGCGGCGCTGGTGCGGACCACGGCGGATGACGCGGCGCGGATCCTCGAGATCGCGCAGGGGCTGGCCTCGAGCGCGGCGGAGGCGGCGGAGCGGAATGCCTCGCTCGCGGCGCTGGCCCGCGCCCATCGCGACGACCTGGAGCTGTCGGTGAGCGCCCTCGAGCGGCTGGCGCAGGAAATCGAGAGCGGCGCCGCGGAAGCCGCCGACCTGGCGCAGGCCTCCGAGGAAATCGGCAAGTTCGTGACCCAGACCAAGGCCATCGCCCGGCAGACGCACATGCTGGCGCTCAATGCCGGCATCGAGGCGGCGCGGGCCGGCGAGGAGGGCAAGGGCTTCGCGGTGGTCGCCGAGGAGGTCCGGAAGCTCGCCGGCCAGGCGGCGCAGGCGGCCACGCTCACCAGCGACATCGTGCGCGCGGTGCAGGAGAAGGTGGGCACCGCCCAGGGCCGGCTGCTCCGGCTGGCCGAGGGCGGCCAGGCGGCGCGCGACACGGCGCGGAAGGCGGCCCAGGGCCTCACCCTGGTGGCGGACGAAGCCAACCAGACCGACGAGTGGAGCCGGCAGATCTCCACCTCCTCCCGGGAAGTCCGGGCCCTCATCGACGGCATCGCCAGCCGGGTGCTCGAGGTGTCGAGCGGCACCGAGGACGTGGCGGCCGCGGCGCAGGAGATCGCGGCCAGCGCGCAGGAACTCTCGGCCAGCACCGAGCAGGTGGCGGGCTCGGCACAGGCGCTCTCCGAGACGGCGCAGGGGCTCTTCGGGCAGGTGGGGAAGTTCCGGGTGGAGTAGGCGCTCCTCCTTCACCACTGAAGCGCGGAGCCGTGGGGGAACTGCACAACCACAGAGGCACAGAGGGCACAGAGGTCACGGAGGGATCGAGCCCGGATCGGCACGTTGCCGACCCGGGCTCGGGTAGTTCTTGGGTGGGCCTCCGTGGCCGGTGGGGTCCGTTGCCGAACCCCAACTCACGCCCACAAAGACACCACGAGCTCACCCTGCGGTGAGCTCACCATGCACGGGCAGTTCTCTGTGTCCTCCGTGCCCTCTGTGCCTCTGTGGTTTCCCGCGCTGAAGCCTGCCTTACCACCAGGCCCCGCTGCCCGAGCGCAGGTCCTCCGCGCCCTACCCGCGCGCCTGCAGCGCCGCGAGCAGTGCCGTCGCCTGGTCCGTTGCCGTCGGGAAGAGGGACTGGCCGCGCTCCGCGGCCTCGTAGTGTGCCACGAGGTCCAGGTGGGTGCCGCGGCCGTCGAAGGCGCGCACACGGGCCAGCAGGCGCGGGGAGAGCGCCGCGAACGCGAACCCCGGCAGCCCAACCGCCACGTCGCTCGCGGCGAGGACCAGGTCGAGGCCCCACTCGTCGGTCTCGAGGGGATGGGTGCCGAGGGTATGGGTGGCGTCCACGAACAGGTGGACGCCCGCGCGGCGGCGGACCACCTTCGCCAGCTCCATGAGGGGGGCGGGTGTCCCGCCCGGCTCGGCGTGCGCCATCACCACGGTGTCCACCTCGGGGCTGCCGAGGTAGGTGGCGAGCCAGTCGGGCTGGTGGGTGGTGCCGGGCTGCACGTGGAGCCTGAGCACTTCCTTGCCGAGCGCCTCGGCGGCGTCGGCGAGCTGGGCACCGTGCGGGCCGCCCACCAGCACCAGCGCCCGCTGCTCGATGGCGCCGCGGAGCGCGATCTCGCGCAGGAGCGCCACCGGCCCCGGCAGCGTCACCACCGGGTTCCGGGTGCGGAAGAGGCCGCGGAGGCGGAGCGTCGCCTCGGCGAGGGCGGCGCTCAGGGGACGGCCTGCCGGGGCACCAGCCCGTCGCGCTGGGCCACGTGGTAGACCAGGCCGGCGAGGACCGTCACCGCCTGCTTCATGTCGGGCTCGGAGAGGTAGTCGCCCACGTCGAGGGTGGTATGGTGGGTGCGGCTCTCGTAGTCGAGCGGGTCCTGGATGAACTGGAACGCCGGCAGCCCCACGCCCCAGAAGGCCAGGTGGTCGGTGGAGCCGGTGTTCTGGAGCGAGAGGGTGGTGGCGCCGAGGTCGGCGAAGGGCGCGAGCAGCTGGGTGAAGAGCGGCACCGCGGCGGTGTTCCCCTGCAGCCAGAGGCCGCGGATGGCGCCGGCGCCGTTGTCCACGTTGAAGTACACCGAGAGCCGGTCGTGCTCGGGGCCGCGGGCGCCGGTGTAGGGGTCGCCGAAGTGGCGCTTCACGTAGCCCGTGGAGCCGATGTAGTCGTCGCTGGTCTCCTCGCCGTCCCAGAGGCCGATGCGGATGGTGCGCCGGGGCTGGAGGCCCGTGGCCTTGAGCACGCGCAGCACCTCCATGACGATGGCGCAGCCGGCCGCGTCATCGGTGGCGCCGCTGCCGGCGATCCAGCTGTCGAGGTGCCCGCCCATCATCACCACCTGCGGCGCCAGCGCCGGGTCGCTGCCCGGCAGCTCGCCGATCACGTTGTACCCCAGGGAATCCGGCTTCACGAACCGCGCCGCCAGGGACAGCGTGAGCCGCACCGGCTGCTTCGCCTCGACGAGGCGGAGGAGGCGGCTGAACTGCCCCCCCTCGAGCACGAAGCTCGGCACCCCGCCCCAGCCCGGCGCCGGGTAATTCCACCACCCGTACGCGCCGAGCGTCCCCTCCGCGGTGCTCGGGTCTACCAGGGCCAGCGCCCCCTCCCGCGCCAGGAAGGCGGCGAGGCGGCGGCGGCCGGCCATGGACGCCTTCCAGTCGGTCACGTCCTTGACGAAGCTCTCCGGCTCGCCGCCGGCGGGGAGGCGGGCCAGGCTGTCCAGTTCGGCCGCAGTCCAGCGGCGCATGGGGCTGGCGGATCGCTCGGCCAGCGGTTCGAGGGCGCCGTTGAGCAGGATCTTGCCGCGGAGCTTCCCCTTGAGCGCCACGGTGTCGGAATCGGCGCGGAGGCGGATGGCCAGCACCGGCGCCGTGATGGCGCCACGCGTGGCGGGGCTCCACGCGCGCGGGAAGGCGTTGAGCCGCATGTAGAAGGGCGCCACCATCTCCGCGCTGTGGCGGTCCACCACCCAGCTCGGCGTGGCGCGGCCATGGGGCTCGAGGTCGGCCCGGAAGCCGTGGCCGCGGAGCCAGTCGCGCGCCCAGCGCGCCGCCTGCAGGTAGCCGGGCGAGCCCGCGAGGCGCGGCGGCTGCAGGTCGGAGAGGCCGAGGGCGATGGCCATGACCTGCGAGCGGTTCATCGCCTCGTCGCGGATGCGGGCCAGGGCGGCGGTGTCGATCCGCTCGATGGTGGGCGGCCCCTGCATGGCCCGGCGCGAGCCGGCGTTCTCGGGATAGGCGGGCGCCTGCTGCGCGGCGAGCGGCAGGGCCAGGAGGGCGGCGAGGACCAGCGGACGGCGGCTCATGGGCGGGGGCTGAAGCGATCGCGCTTCAGGGCGGCAAGGGTCTTGTCGAGGTGGCGGACGGCGCGGGCCGTCGGGTAGCGGTCCAGCAGGCGGCGGATCTCCCGCATGGCGTGGCCGGGATCGTCGAGGTGATGCTCGTACACCCGGATCAGCGCCAGGCCGATGCGGATGTCGTCCCGGCGGGACAGGGCGTGCTGCTCACGGAATTCCTCCAGCTCGATCCGCGCCTTCTGGGCCACGCCGAGGGGCCCGGCGAGCAGCATCGCGCGGCGCGCCTGCGCCTCGGCATCCCCCTCGGCGGCCCGCGCGGCGTACTCGGCCGCGGCGGCGGTGAACTCGTCCCGCGCCACCAGGGCCTCGATGCGCGAGTAGCCCATGCGATGGCGGCCCAGCCCCACGCTGTGGATGGCCCGCTCGGCGAAGGAGAGGAGCGGGTCCAGCAGGTCGTCCAGCACGGCGTGGGTGAGGCCGTACAGCGACCAGAGCGCGCCCACCACCAGCAGTGCGTCCGTGGTGATGCCCGTGGCCCACAGGGCCAGGGCCACGAGCGTGCCGAAGACGAGGAGGAACCGGGCGGCGGACCGGATGAGATCGAACGGATCCACGCGGCAACATAGGAACGGCGGGGGCGGCCCGGCAAGTTGACAGGAGGGACGGCGCCCGCCTAAATCCCACCACCTTCGATCCCTCCTCCCCTGGAGCCTGCGTGACCCCCGACCTGAGCCGCCGCGATTTCCTCGGCGCCGCCGGTGCCGCCCTCGCCGCCAGCCGCCTGGCCGGCGCCCCCGCCCCGCTCGGGGCCCCCGCCCTTCACCTGCGGGGCGAGAGCCAGCCGGCCGGGGTGGGCTCCCCCAACGCCCGGCCGGGGATCGCGCTGGCCATGGAGCTGCTGGGCAAGGGCACCGACACGCTCGACGCGGCGGTGGAGGGGGTGAAGATCCCCGAGCTCGACCCCCGGGACAACTCGGTGGGCTACGGCGGCCTCCCCAACGAGGACGGGGTGGTGCAGCTCGACGCCTCCTGCATGCACGGCCCCACGCGCCGGGCCGGCGCCGTGGCGGCGCTCGAGGGCATCAAGACGCCGAGTGAGGTGGCCCGGCTGGTGCTCAAGTACACCAACCACATCCTGCTCGTCGGCGAGGGCGCCAAGCGCTTTGCGCTCTCCTTCGGGTTCAAGGACGAGGACCTGCTGACGCCCGAGTCGAGGGAGGCGTGGCTCCGCTGGCGGGCCAACCGCGGCGCCAGCGACGACTGGGTGAACGTCCCGGAGAACGGGCCGCCGATGGCGCGCGTCACCGGCACCTGCAACCTCAACCTGGTGAACCGGAACGGCGACATCTCCTCGGTGACCACCACCAGCGGCCTGTCGTGGAAGATCCCCGGCCGCGTGGGCGACAGCCCCATCGTGGGCGCCGGCCAGTACACGGACAACACCGTGGGCGCCGCCGGCTCCACCGGCCTCGGCGAGGCCAACATCATGGTCTGCGGCGGGTTCCTCACGGTGGAGCACATGCGCCGCGGCATGAAGCCGGCGGACGCGGCGCTCGAGACCATCAAGCGCGTGGTGGCCATGCTCCCCGACCGGTGGCTCAAGCCCAACGGCCGGCCCGGGCTCAACCTCAACTTCTACGCCCTCAACAAGCGCGGCGTCACCGGGGCGGCCTCGATCTACCCGAGCCAGTACGCCACCAGCGAGGGCGACCAGGCCGTGCTCCGCGACACCGCCTACCTCTTTCCGGGGGACTGATGCGCCAAGGACGACTCGCGGCCGCGGCCGCGCTCGCAGTGCTGCTGCTGACGGCCCCGTCGCCGGCGGCCGCCCAGTCCGGCGAGCCGCAGGTGCCGTGGAAGGACAGCTTCTACCCGTACTTCCCGTCGCTCGCCAACGACTTCCCGCTGCTCATGATCCACTACGAGCAGCGGAAGGCCAACGCCGACTACTTTGCCCGGACGGCGTACGCCGGCCTCTTTTCCTTTGACTTTGGCGCCAGCACCCGCGGCAGCCGGCAGGCGCTGGCCACCTTCCACGCCCCGCTCCTGTGGAAGCAGTACCGCCTCAACGCCCGCGCCGGCGCCATCCGGGCCTCGCGCTTCGGCTACTTCGGCGTCGGCAACGACACGGAGTACGATGGCGACCTGGTCAAGAACAGCCAGCCCTTCGTCTACCGCGCCAAGCGCACCCGCTACCTCGGCGAGGTCGAGCTGTCGCGCGCGGTCGCGAAACGCACCTTCGTGGCGCTCACGGGCGGGGTTGAGCACAGCGTCCTGAGCGACCTCCCCCGCCCCTCCACCTTCCGCACCGACTTCGGGTCGTCGGACGTGGAAGACACCGACGTGCGCGGCCGCGCCACCCTGGTCTTCGACGCGCGCGACAACGAGTACAACACCCACAACGGCGTCTTCGCGCAGACCTCCCTCACCGTCGGGAGCGGCGGGGACAACTACACCCGCGTCACCGGCGACCTGCGCGGCTACGTGTCCATCCGCGAGGGCACGGTGGTGGCCGCGCGCGTGGCCGGCTCCGCCATGTCGCGCAAGGCCCCGCTCAACGCCCGCTTCGAGATGCCCACCTGGGAAGGCGAGATCAGCGTCCTCGGCGGCGCCAACAGCCATCGCGGGCTGGACTTCCAGCGCTTCGCGGGCCGCAGCGTCCTCTTCGGCAACTTCGAGGTGCGCCACGACCTCCTCAACCTGGGCGACCTCGGCGCGTTCACGCTGATCGGCTTCCTCGATGCCGGCCGCGTCTTCGAGGCCGAGGACTTCGAGCTCACCACCAAGGACCTGACCGTGGGCGGCGGTGCGGGGCTCGCCATGCGGGTGATGCGCTTCCCCATCTGGGTCTTCAACTTCGGCACCGGGCCGGACGGGTTCCAGTTCTCCGCCGGGACGGGCTGGGCCTTCTGATCCGGAGGCGCAGCCCCCCGGGCTGCGGCCTCCTGCCTGGGGAAGCACCGCGGGCCGCCATCGAGACGATGGCGGCCCGTTGCGTTCCGGCCTGCGGGCGGACTACGCCCCGACCCTGACCCCCGTGAGGAGCGCCACGATGTCGTGGATGGTGGTGAAGCCGCGGTCGCGCGCGTACCAGGTGCGGATGTGGCGGTAGCGCTCTTCCTTCTCCATGGTGTCCTTGTGTGCCATCACCCACGCCTGCAGCTCCGCCGGCCGCGGGCCCCAGTGGCCGAGGGGCTGGAAGGCGGCGTCGAGCGCAATGACGATGGGGATGGAGCGCGAGCCGTTGGTCAGGTAGGCGTCCATGAGCGCCGGCGTGCGGTCGCGATCCACGATCCGCAGCTCGAGCCCCGGCTGTCCTTCCACCCAGCGCGCCACGGCGGGAATGGTGTTGGAGGCGTCGCCGCACCAGTCGGCGGCGATCACCAGGAGGCGGCGCGGCTCCGCCAGGCCGAGCGGCGCCTTGAGCTCCTCCGGCTGCCGGGCGATGCGGTACATGCCCTCCCAGAGGGGGCGCTTGTCGGCTGCCGCCGCCTGGACAAAATCATGGAACGGGAGCGCCCCGTTCCAGATTGCCTGATAGTCGAGACGGGACATGGAGTGGTCCATCATGTGTCCCCTATAATGGCCGGCGGACCGTGAAGTTCCCTTGAAGGCCGGGAGAGGCGGGCACGGGCCGGGGGCGGGCGGCGCCAGGCCCCGGCCTATAGGCCGCGTGCGCGCTGCGGTAGATTCCCCGGCATGAACGCCCCCCGCCGCCGTGACGGTGACGCCACGAAGGAGCGCCTGCTGCAGGCCGCCCTCGAGCTCTACACCACCGTCGGCTTCCTCCCCACCACCACGCCCGCGCTTGCCGCGCGGGCCGAGGTGGCGGAAGGGACCATCTACCGGCATTTCTCCAGCAAGGAACACCTGCTCAACGAGGCCTTTCGCCGGGCCCAGCGCTGGGCGCTGGCGGAGCTCGAGGCGGTGGCCAACGACCGGGTCCGCCGCCCGGCCGAGCGGCTGGCGCTGCTCGCGCGGGCGCTGGTGGACGCGGCGGGCAAGGAGCCGTCGCTCGTCCGCATGCTCTTTTCCACGGCGCACGAGGCGTTCCTGGACGACCAGAGCCTCGGGACCCGGCGCGCGTTCCTGGAGGGCCTGGAGCAGCTGATGGCGAGCGGGAAGGCAGACGGGCAGGTGCGCGCGGGGCCGGCGGAACTCTGGGCCGGGGTGTGGCTCACGCTGGTGCGGCACGCGGCGGAGCGGGTGGCGGGCGGCGAGTGGGCGGCCGATGGGGCGCCGGCGGCGCTCACCCTCGAGGCGGCGTGGGACGCGGTCGCGGCACGGGGGAGCTAGCCACCACCGTCGCCGGGAGGCGGGGATCGAGGACGGGGGAGCCAGGCGGGCGCGGTCCAGGGGGCCGCGCCCCTGTTGCTTACGGCTGGTCGAGCGGCTTCCCGACGGCGGAGATCGCCCGCGGATTGGCAACGGGCCGGGTGAAGCGGATGGTGCGTTCCGTCCCCCCGGCCAGCGGCCGGACGATCCAGCTGCCGGCCTCGAGGTACGCCACCGAGTCCCCGGGCCAGCGCGTTGGATGGGTGCCCATGGCGCTGAGCGGCTGAACCTCACCGGTGGCAAGCCGGGCGCAGATGCCGGCGCCGCCGGCGCAGGTCACGGCCTCACCGAGCGGTGGGTCGCCGAGGAGGACCCGGAAGGCGGAATCGGCGACGGCTGCGTCCCCCGGGGACACGGGGGCAAGGTCGCCCGTGGCGGGCGGGGCGGGGAGCGTGAAGATGGCCTCGCCGCGGCGCGCGTAGATGGTGGCGCCGTCTCTCGACCACGCCAGCGCGTCCACCGGGTTCCCCGCCAGCGTCACGCGGCGCTCGGCGCCGTTGGCCAGGTTCATGACCACCAGGCTGCCGGGGGTCGTGTCGCCGGGGGCGCGGGTGCGGATGAAGGCGACCATGGTCCCGCCCGGCGCCAGGGCGGGGAGCGCCTCGTCCACGCGCGAGAAGGTGAACTGGAAGGGCGTCCCGCCCTCCGGCTTGGCGGCGAAGAGGTCGCCGAGCCCGTCCTCGCCATCCGCCACGAAGACGAAGAAGGGCTCCCGGCCCGCGTCGATCTTGTTGGAGAGGGGGGACAGCGTCCCGCGGCACGCCGCCGTGCCGAGGAGGAGCGCCACGCCCGCCAGCGGCATGCGCCTCATCGCCGTTCCTCGACCTTGGCCTCGAGCAGCCACCAGCCGTCCGGGTCCACCACCACCGAGGCCGGCGCCTTCCGGACGTCCCGCACCTCGAAGGTGGTGACCGGCCCGTCCACGGGCACGGTGACGCGCCGGCCATCCACCGCCACGACCAGGTTCGGGAGGCGGAAGGCGCCCCACGCCGGGTCTTGCACCTGCGTGATGGTGCCGCGGAGCCGGCTCCCGTCCCGCTTCCACGCGAGGGTGAGCTTCGGGTATCCGGGGCGCGTCAGGGCCTGCTCGAAGTACCAGGTGAGGTCGGCCCCGGCCGCCTCGCTCATCACCGCGGCAAAGTCGGAGGAGAGCGCGGTGCCGTGCTGGAAGCGGCGGTAGTACTCCCGGATGCCGCGCTGGAAGGCGCTGTCGCCGACCAGCCCGCGGAGCGAGTGGAGCACCCACGAGCCCTTGGGGTAGTTGTTGATGTTGAGCAGCCCCATCAGGTCGGTGGCCGCGGGGTCAATGATGGGGCGCCCGGTGGCCGGGGAGGCGAAGATGCTGCGCGCCTGCCGCTGCATCTCGGCGCGGAAGGCGCTGTCCCCGTCGGCATGCCCCCGCCAGAGCGCCGCGAAGTACGTGGCGAACCCCTCCGAGAGCCAGAGGTGATGCCAGTCGCGCTCGGTGACCGCGTCGCCGAACCACTGGTGCGCCGTCTCGTGCGCCACCGTCTGCTCGCCCATCCGGTGCGTGGGGTAGGCCTGGCCATCGTAGAAGATGGCCGTCGGGTTCTCGGCCCCGCCGAAGATGGTGGTGGACTGGACGTGGCTCAGGCGGTCATAGGGGAACGCGCCCACGTAGTCGCTGAAGAAGTCGAGCATGTCGCCGGCGCGGCGGAAGAGCACGTCCACGGCCCAGGCGGAATCGGCCGGGTAGGTCACCACGTCGAGCGGCACGCACTTCACGGCGCAGGCGGCGTCGGGCAGGTGCGTCCACGCGAAGTCGGCGGCGCCGAAGACGATGCCGTAGGGCGGGATCGGCTGCCTCATGCTGTAGTGCCAGAGGGTGCGGCCGCGCGGCAGCGTGTCCACCCTGGTGCGCACGCCGTTCGCGATTACCTCATAGCCCGGCGGCACCTCGATGTGCAGGTCCACCGGCGCCTTGTCGCTCAGGTGGTCCTCGAGGGGGAGCCACCGGTGCGCGCGGTCGGGCCAGTTGTCGGCAAAGACCGTGCGCCGCCCGGTGGCGGAGTCCACCCGGATCAGGAGCCCGTCACTCACGGGGCCGTGGTAGCGGATGGACGTGTGCAGCGTGTCGCCGGCCTGCTTCTTGTGGGGGATGTACACCCCGCCGGCGGGCAGCATCGCGAAGGTGATCCGGCTCATCCGGCTCTCGCCCTCGCCGTCGGTGAGGACGCGGACCACGCGGAAGGCGCTGTCGAGCTGCACCTCCACCGGGTCGCCGGAGCGCAGCAGCCACGTGGTCTGCATGATGCCGACGATGTGAGTGCTGGTGTCGCCCACCACAATGGCGACGTCGTGGTGCAGGGCGTCGTTCCGGGGGCGCAGGGTGTCGGGCGTCGCGGCGAGCGGCGCCTGCTGGAAGGCAAGGAGCAACGGGAGCAGCATGGGTCTCGGCGCCCCGGGGGCGCGGCGTGCGGGAGGTTAGGCAGGGACCTCGAGGTCCACGGCGAGGCGGGCCTCCCGGATGGGGCCCAGCACCTCGGTGACCACGCGGACGTGCGCGGGATCGGCGGCGTAGCGGTTCACGGCGTCCATGTCGTCGAGCCGCACCAGCAGCACGTGCGACCACTCCGCCGCGTTGGCGGCCAGGTTGGGCCCGAAGGCGATGCCGCGGATGTAGGGGATCTCCCGGGGCATGGCGAGCACCGCCTGCGTGGCGTAGGCGATGGCCTCGGGCGTGGTGCCGGACTTGAACCGGAAGCAGACAACGTGGTGAATCATCGGGGCGGCCCGCGCCGCAGGGTGAAGGCGAGGGGTAAGGTACTCCCCCCGCCCCGCCCCGTCACGTCAGCGGCCGAAGACCTGCGTGTAGAAGCCGAGGATCTTGCCCCAGGCCTGGTCCACGGCGGGCGTGTCCGAGCCCTGGCGCCCCGGCTTGAGGAAGCCGTGGCCGGTGCCGGGGTACACGTCGTACGCAAAGGTGGCGCCCGCCGCCTTCATCTGCTGCTCCACCTCGGGCAGGGCGGCGTTGATGCGGGCGTCGTTCTCGCCGTACACGCCGAGGACCCGGGCGCGGATCAGCGGCATCTTGTCCGCGTCCGGCGCCGGGCCGTAGCAGACCACCGCCGCCTTGAGGCGCGGGTTGCCGGTGGCGTAGCGGAAGCTCCGCCCGCCACCCCAGCAGAAGCCGATGGTGCCGATCTCGTCCTTCCGCACGGCGGGCAGCGTGTTCAGGTACTCGAAGATCGCGTCGAGGTTGGCGTTCACCTCGGGCCCGTCGAGCAGCGCGGTGAGCTTGCGGCCGCTGTCGGCGCTGGCGGGCGTCTGCCCGAAGCGGGGCGAGAGCAGGTCGGGCACGATCGCGACGTAGCCCGCGCCGGCCAGCCGGTCGGCCACCGTCGGCTCCCAGTCAGTGAGGCCGAAGATCTCGTGGATCACGATGATCGCCGGCGCCTTGTCCTTCCGCTCGGGATAGGCCACATAGGCGCGCACCGAGTCGCCGGTGGCCTTCCTGACCCAGGTCCACTCGCCGTGCGTGGTGGGCTGCTGGAGCGCCTGCGCGAGCGGCGTCCCGCGGCCAAGCGCGTACATGCCGAGCGCGCCGGCCAGGAGGCCGGCCACGGCGACGAGGAGGGTGGAGGCGGCACCACGGCGCATGGGATGGCTCCGGGAAGGGGCGGTCAAGGGAGGTGACTGAGAACCGGGTCGGAGGCGGACGCGCGCATCCCCCTCATACGCTGGACTGCCGACGGCGTTCCGTGGCGCACCCGATGGTGCCCCGGGAAATGAAAGCGGCGCGGCCCGGGGGCCGCGCCGTGCCGGCGCCAGCGGCTACTTGCGGAACAGCTTGGCGAAGACGCCGCTCTCCTCGGCCCCCTCGATGGCCTCGGCAAAGGCCGACATGGTGGGGTAGCGATCCCCCGGGTCGAGGGCCATGGCCTTGGCCAGCACCTGCTCCAGGCGCTGCGGCAGGTCGGGCTTCACCTCGCGCAGCATCTTGGGCTTGCCGCGAAGGCGCGCGATCATCATCTCCTGCGCATTCCGCCCCTGGAACGGCAGCTGGCCGGTGAACATCTCGAACGCCAGGATGCCGAGCGCATAGATGTCGCTCCGGTTGTCCAGCGTCTTGCCGCGGATCTGCTCCGGGCTCATGAACTCCGGCGTGCCGAGCACGATGCCGGTGGCCGTGAGCTTGGCCACCTCGGGCTCCTGCCGCCGCTCCTTGGCCAGGCCGAAGTCCATGATCACGGCGCGCACGTTCCCCGGCGACTTGTCGTCCGGCACCAGCATGACGTTCTCGGGCTTCAGGTCCCGGTGCACGATCTGGAGGTCGTGCGCGTGCTGCAGGCCCCGGCACATCTGCGACAGCAGCGGCACCCCGAAGTCCACCGGGAGCGCCCCCTGCCGCACCTCGCGGTCCGACAGCAGCTCGCCGGCCAGGTACGGCATCACCAGGTAGATGAGGCCGTCCTCCGTCTCGCCGAGGCGGAAGATCTTGCACACGTTCGGGTGATCCAGCCGCATGGCCAGCCCCGCCTCGCGGCGCAGGCGCTCCACGCTGCTCTTGTCCTCCTTGAGCTTGGGCGTGAGCACCTTGATGGCCACCGTCTCCGCGTTGGTCATGTCCTTGGCGAGGTACACGTAGGACATGCCGCCTTCACCGAGCCGCTTGCCCACCTGGTAGCGCTCGTCGAGCAGCGCGTTGGTGAGCGTGCTGGCGCGCTCCAGGCCGGGCCCGCGCTTGAGGGCGGCCTGGCGCACGAGGGTGCGCAGGCCGGCGCTGGTCTGGCTCATCGGGGCCTGGCCGGCCGCGGGTGGCTGCGCCGGCTTGACCTGCGGCACGGACGCGCCCGACACCTCCACCAGCGGGCTGCCATCCTGCGGGCAGAAGCGCGCGGGATCGGCGTACACCCGGTTGCACCGGGGACAACGGCGACTGCTCAATCGCGGTACCGGTTGCGGCCGTCCTGCTTGGCCTTGTAGAGGTTCTGGTCGGCGAGCTGCAGCAGCGCCTCGCCGTCCTGGACCCGGAGATCGGGGTAGCAGGCGATCCCGATGCTGATCGTCACGTGAATGGGGCGCTCGGCGGTGCCGAACTGGTGCGCGGCCACCTTCTTGATGACGCGGTCGGCGAAGATGCGGGCCCCCGCCACCGCCGTCTCCGGCAGCAGCACCACGAACTCCTCGCCCCCGTAGCGCGCCACCACGTCCACGGTGCGCTGCTCGCGCCGGAGGATGGCGCCGAGCTGGCGGAGCACGCTGTCGCCCGCCAGGTGCCCGTGAACGTCGTTGATCTGCTTGAAATTGTCCACGTCCGCCATCAGGCAGGCCAGGACGGTCTGGTAGCGGTTGGCCCGCTCCAGCTCCTGCACCAGCTTGTCGGCCAGGGCGCGGCGGTTGTAGGTCTCGGTGAGCGGGTCGGTCTCGGCGAGCTGCTTCATCTGCTCGCGGCCCACCACCGCGCTCTCCAGGTCGAACGCCTTCTCCAGCGCCTGCGTCGCCGCCTTGATCACCTGCTCGGCGAAGCTCAGGTCACTGCTGTTGAGCGGCGTGTCCTCCTCGGTGGTGCGGAGGAAGAAGACCCCGGCGCGCCCGTCCCGCAGCACGAACGGGATGGCGATGGCCGAGCGCGTGGGCACCCGCCAGCCCTCCTGCTCCCAGGCCGCGCGGGCCTCCTCGTACAGCGGGTCGGTCGAGACGTCGCTCACCAGCACCGTCTGGCGGGTGTCGAGGGCGCGGCGGATCTCGGGATAGCGGGCCAGGTCGATCCGCAGGTCCTTGAGCACCGGGTTCTCGTAGCTCGCCACCACGGTGGCCTCGTTCTCCCCTGCGATCGCGAAGATGAGCGAGCACTTGGAGATCTTGAGCCCGCGCGCCACCCGGCGCACCAGGATGTGGTAGATCTCCTCCGGCTTGAGGCTCGCCGTCACCTCCTGCAGGATGTCCACCATCTCGGAGCGGCTGTGCGCCTCGGCGCGGGCCTGGTTCAGCTCGCGGCCCACCCGCAGGTGCGCCTTCACGCGCGCGAGCAGCTCCCGCACCCGGAACGGCTTGCTGATGAAGTCCGAGGCGCCGAGGCCGAGCGCGCGGACGGTGGCCTCCTCGGGCGGCATGGAGCTGATCATCAGGACGGGGAGGTGGCGGAGCTGCGGGTCCCCCTTCACGCGCTCCAGCAGCTGCAGGCCGTCCGCGCCCGGCATCATGATGTCGAGCAGCAGCAGGTCCACCGGGTCGTCGGCCAGCCGCTCCAGCAGCTGGTCGCCGGTGTTGGTGGTGGCCACCTCGTAGCCGTTCTCCTTGAGGATCCAGGAGAGGGTGCGGGTGAGCGCCTGGTCGTCGTCGGCGACGAGGATCTTGGGTGCCAGGCTCATGCCACCCCCGTCAGGGCGCTGAAGACCGCGGGGTCCACGTTGCCCCCGCTCACCACCACCACCACCGGTCCCGGGAGCGTGCCCGGGTGGCTCCGGACCGCCGCCACCGCCGTGGCGCCCGACGGCTCCACGCGCCACCCCTGCTGCTCCCACAGGAACCGCACCGCGCCGCCGATCGCCTCCTCGCTGACCACCAGGGCGCCGCTCACGGTGCCCTGCATCTGCTGGAACGGCACCTGCCCCACCGACGGCGAAAGCAGCCCGTCCGCCATGCTCCTCGGCTTCTCGATGGTGCTCGGCCTCCCGGCCTTGAGCGCCGCGGTGAGCTTGGCCGCGCCGGCGGGCTCGGCGCCGTAGATGGCGGTGGCCGGCCGGAGCGCGTGCACCGCCGTGGCCACGCCGCCCAGGAAGCCGCCGCCGCTCACCGGCACCACCACCGTGGCCACGTCCGGCACCTGCTCCACGATCTCGAGGCCCACCGTGCCCTGCCCGGCCAGCACGTCGGCATGGTCGAACGGCGGCACGAAGCTCAAGCCCCGCTCGGCGATGAGGCGCTGCGTGGTCGGTTCGCGATCGGCGCGGTCGGCGATGAGGATCAGCTCCGCCCCGTTGGCGCGGATGGCGTCGATCTTGACGGCCGGCGCGTCGGCCGGGACCACCACGGTGGCGGTGAGGCCGAGGGCCCGCGCCGCCCAGCTCACGGCGATGCCGTGGTTGCCGCTCGAATGGGTCACCACCCCGCGGGCGCGCGCGTCGGGGGACAGCCGCCGGAGCGCCGTGTAGGCGCCCCGCAGCTTGAAGGCGCCGATGGGCTGGAGGTGCTCGGCCTTGAGGAACACGGGGACGCCGGCCACCCGCGAGAGGGCCGCGGACTCGACCATCGGCGTGACGCGCGCGATCCCGCGCAGCCCGGCCTGGGCCTCACGGAGATTGGGCAGGTCCACGGGCGGGGCCGCGGGGGTGGCGGTCACGTCTCGATTCTACTCCCGGGAACGGGTGATCGTAAGGCCACGCACGGGCGCGGCCGGGCGGCCGCGCCGCTGCAGGGCGGGGAGGATCGCCTACTCCTCGTCGCCGGCCGGGGCGTCGCCGTTGCCGGCCTCCTCGGTGCCCTCGGCGTCTTCCTTCACCACGCGCGCCACGTCCACCACGGCGTCGCCGGCGTCGAGGTTCATGACCCGGACGCCCTGGGTGTTCCGGCTAATGACCCGGATCCCCTCCACCGGCTGGCGGATGATGATGCCGTGCTTGGTGATGAGCATCAGCTCATCCTCGGGCTGCACCTCCATGAGCGCCACCAGGGCCCCCGTCTTCTCGGTGCTCTTCATGGTGATGATGCCCTTGCCGCCGCGCTTCTGCACCCGGTAGTCGCTGAGCTCGCTCCGCTTGCCGAAGCCCTTTTCCGAGACCACCAGCAGCGTGGCGTCGCGGCGCAGCACCACCATGCCGATCACCTTGTCGGCGCCCTCGAGTTCGATGCCCTTCACGCCGCCGGCCGTCCGGCCCATCGGCCGCACGTCGCCCGAGTGGAAGCGGATGCTCATCCCCTCCGCCGTGGCCAGGCAGATGTCGCTGTCGCCGTCGCAGATCTGTACGTCCATCAGCTCGTCGCCCTCGTCGATGCCGATGGCGCGGATGCCGGTGGAGCGCGGGTTGGCGTACTCGGCCAGCGAGGTCTTCTTCACCGTCCCGTTCCGGGTGGCGAAGATGATGTACTTGTCCTCGGCGAACTCCCGCACCGACACCGTGGCCGCCACCCGCTCGTCGGGCTTGATGCCGATGCAGTTGACCACCGGCTTGCCCCGGCTGGCGCGCCCGCCCTGCGGGATCTCGTGCACCTTGAGCCAGTACACCTGGCCGGTGTTGGTGAAGAACATCAGGTAATCGTGCGTGCTCGCGATGAAGAGGTGCTCGATCCAGTCCTCTTCCTTGGTGGTGGCCCCCTGCAGGCCCCGCCCGCCGCGCCGCTGCCGGCGGTAGGTGCTCACCGCGATGCGCTTGATGTAGCCGGTGTGGGAGATGGTGATGACCATGTCCTCCTCGGCGATGAGGTCCTCCACCGAGAAGTCGCCCTGGTCGGCCACGATCTCGGTGCGGCGCTCGTCGCCGTACTTCTTCGCGACCTCGTCCATCTCCTCCTTGAGGATCCCCATCCGCTTCGGCTTGCTGGCCAGGATGCTCTTCAGGTCCTTGATGAGCGCCCGCACCTCGGCCAGCTCCGCCTCCAGCTTCTCGATCTCGAGGCCGGTGAGCTTGGCCAGGCGCATGTTGAGGATGGCGTCGGCCTGCTTCTCGGAGAGGCCGAAGCGCTTGCGGAGCCGCGCGTCCGCCTCCGGCACGTCGGCCGAACTCCGGATGATCTCGACGACCTCGTCGATGTTGTCCACCGCGATCTTGAGGCCCTCGAGGATGTGCTCCCGGGCCTGCGCCGCGTCGAGGTCGAACTGGGTCCGCCGGACGATCACCTCGTGGCGGTGCTCGATGAACCGCTCGAGGATCTCCTTCAGGTTCATCACCTTCGGCGCGCCCTTGTCGAGGGCGAGCATGATGACGCCGAAGGTGGTCTGCATCGCGGTGTGCTTGTACAGCTGGTTCAGCACCACGTTGGGGATGGCGTCCCGCTTGAGCTGGATGACGATCCGCATGCCGTCCTTGTCGGACTCGTCATTCACCCCGTTGATGCCCTCGATCTTCTTGTCGATCACCAGCTCCGCGATCGCCTTGACCAGGTTCTCCTTGTTGACCTGGTAGGGGATCTCGGTGACCACGATCTGGCTCTTGCCCGTCGACTCCTTCTCCTCGATCTGCGCCCGCGCCCGCACCTGGATGCGGCCGCGGCCCGTCTCGTGGGCTTCCTTGATGCCGTCGCGCCCATAGATGAACGCGCCCGTGGGGAAGTCGGGGCCCTTGATGTGCTTCCGCAGGTCGGCGATCGACGCCTCGGGGTCGTCGATCAGGGCCTGCACCGCCTTGGCCACCTCCCGCAGGTTGTGCGGCGGGATGTTCGTCGCCATGCCCACCGCGATGCCGCTCGAGCCGTTCACCAGCAGGTTCGGCACCTTGGCCGGCAGCACCGACGGCTCCTTGAGCCGGTCGTCGAAGTTGGGGACGAAGTCGACGGTGTTCTTGTCGATGTCGTCCAGCATCGTCACCGCGATGTCGGTGAGCCGCGCCTCGGTGTACCGGTACGCCGCCGCCGGGTCCCCGTCCACCGAGCCGAAGTTCCCCTGGCCATCAATGAGCGGGTAGCGGAGCGAGAAGTCCTGCACCATGCGGACCAGCGCGTCGTACACCGAACTGTCGCCGTGCGGGTGGTACTTGCCCAGCACGTCGCCCACCACGGTGGCGCTCTTCTTGTAGGGGCGCCCGGGCAGGAGGCCCAGCTCGCTCATCGAGTAGAGGATCCGGCGATGCACCGGCTTGAGCCCGTCACGCACGTCCGGCAACGCGCGCGACACGATCACGCTCATCGAATAGTTGATGAACGACTGCTGCATCTCCTCCTCGATCAGCCGAGGCAGGATGCGCTCACTCATGGATGGGCCGGTCATTACGGTCCGATGGTGTCGGGAAAGTGCGGGCTGGCCGGAGCGGGCCAGCTGGACGGCCCGAAATATAGCCGGGGGGTGCCCCGACAGGCACCCCCCGGCGTCCCCTCCAAGCCCTTTCAGGCCAAGCGCTTAGCGGCGGTCCCCAGCCCGGCTCCGGTCACCCCTCCGGGGCCCGCGGCGTCCCCGGCTGCGGGGCCATCCCGGCGGCCAGTGGTGTCGCCTTCCGGGCCCGCCGCCAGGCCATCAGGTCGGCGAAGAGGGTGTGGATCACCGGCGTCACGTAGAGCGTCACCAGCTGGCTGAAGGCCAGCCCCCCCACCACCGCCAGGCCGAGCGGCCGCCGCGACTCGGCGCCCGCCCCGTGCCCCAGCGCAATCGGCAGGGTGCCGAGCAGGGCGGCCATGGTGGTCATCATGATGGGCCGGAACCGCACCAGCGCCGCCTCGTGGATGGCCTGGGCCGGCGGGTGCCCGGCCAGTTCCCGGTCGCGGGCGTAGTCGATCATCATGATGGCGTTCTTCTTCACCAGGCCGATCAGCATCACCAGCCCCACGAACGCGTACACGCTCAGGTCCACCTGGAAGGCCCAGAGCGTCACCAGCGCCCCGAACCCCGCGAAGAGCACCCCCGACAGGATGGTCAGCGGGTGGATGAAGCTCTCGTACAGGATCCCGAGCACGATGTAGATCACGATGATGGCGAGGCCGAGCAGCAGCAGGAGGCCGGCCTGGGCGGACTGGAACGCCTGCGCGGTGCCCGCGAAGGCGCCGCTCACGCCCTGCGGCAGCGCCGCGGCCGCCGCCTGCTCCACCGCCCGCACCGCCCCGCCGAGCGAGGCACCCGGCGCCGGGTTGAACGACAGCGTGACCGCCGGCAGCTGCCCGCTGTGGTTCACCGACAGGGGGCCCACCGTCTCGGTCACCCGGGCCAGCGCCGTCAGCGGCACCAGCGCGCCGTTCGGCGCCCGGACGCTGATCAGGCTCATGGCGCCCAGGTCCCGCTGGTACTCGGGCAGGAGCTCCAGCATCACCCAGTACTGGTTGTTGTCGGTGTAGATCGTCGAGACCTGCCGGGCCCCGAAGGCGTCGTACAGCGCCTGCTGCACGGCCTGCATGGTGACCCCGGTGGCGGCCGCGCGCTCCCGGTCGATTTCCACCCGCACCTCGGGGTTCTTCACCTGGAGGTCGCTGGTCACGTCCTTGAGCTCCGGCAGCGCCGACAGGCGCGACTCGAGCAGGGCCGCCGCCCGGTACAGTTCCTCGGCGTCCGAGCCCTGCAGGGTGTACTGGTACAGCGACTTGCTGGACCGCCCACCGATCGAGAGCACCGGCGGGTTCTGCACGTAGGCGCGCACCCCCGGCACCGCGGCCAGCTTGCGGGAGAGCGCCAGCGCCACCTCGTCCGCGCCCAGGGCGCGCTCCGCCCGCGGCTTGAGCCGGATGATGAGCCGGCCCTGGTTGGTGTTGCCCCGCCCGCCGCCCAGCGCCGACATGACGCCCTCGACGTTGGGATCGGCCGCGACGATGGCCATGGCCTGCTTCTGGTGCCGCACCATGCTCTCGAAGCTGGTGCCCTCGAGCGCCTCCACCGTGGCCCGGAGCTGGCCCTGGTCCTCCGAGGGGATGAAGCCCTTCGGCACCACGCGGAACAGCCAGATCGTGGCAACCAGTGTCGCCAGCGAGAACACCACGGTGAGCCGCCGCCGCGCCATCACCCACCCAAGCGAGCGGCCATACCCCCGCACCGCCGCCTCGTAGATCCCCTCGGTGAACCCGAACAGCCGCCCGAAGAACCCCGTGCCCCCCTCGCCGTGCCCCGCCTGGAGGTAGCGGCTGCAGAGCATCGGGGTCAGCGTCAGCGACACCACGCCGGAGATCAGGATGGCCAGCGACAGCGTGATCGCGAATTCCCGGAACAGCCGCCCCACCAGCCCGCCGAGGAAGAGGATCGGGATGAACACCGCCACCAGCGACACCGTCATCGACACGATGGTGAAGCCGATCTCCGCCGACCCGTCCAGCGCCGCCTGCAGCCGCGGCTTCCCCATCTCCATGTGCCGCACGATGTTCTCGAGCATCACGATGGCGTCGTCCACCACGAAGCCCACCGCCAGCGTGAGCGCCATCAGCGACAGGTTGTCAAGCGAGAAGCCGAGCAGCGACATCCCCGCGAAGGTGCCCACCAGCGAGAGCGGCAGCGCCAGCGAGGGGATCGCCGTGGCGGAGACGTTCCGGAGGAACAGGAAGATGACGAGCACCACCAGCACGAGCGTCAGGTAGAGCGTGAACTTCACGTCGTCCACCGACTCGCGGATCGAGCGCGAGCGGTCGTAGATCGTCTCCACGTGCACCGAGGGCGGCAGCGCCTGCTCCAGCTCCGCCATGACGGCGCGCACCCGCTCGGCCACCGCCACCGTGTTGGTGCCGGGCTGGCGCTGGATGGCGAGCACGATCGTCCGGGTGCCGTTGAACCAGGCCGCCGCCTTGGTGTCCTGGACGCTGTCGATCACCCGGCCCAGGTCTCCCAGCCGCACCGGGGTCCCGTTCTGCCACGTCACGATGAGCGGGCGGAAGGCGTCGGCGCTGCGGAGCTGGCCGTCGGACTGCACCGCGTAGGCGCGGTCGGTGCCCCAGAGGATGCCGGTCGGCAGGTTCACGTTGTTGGCGCGGACCGCGGTCACCACCTCGTCGATGCCGATCTTCCGCGCCGCCAGCGCCTGCGGGTCGAGCTGGATGCGCACCGCGTACTTCTGGGAGCCGTACACGCTCACCTGCGCCACCCCCGCCACCGTGGCCAGCCGCTGCCCGATCATCGTCTGCCCGTACTCGTCCAGCTGGGACAGCGGCAGCACCGGGCTCGACAGCGCATAGAGGAGGATCGGCGCCGCCGACGGGTCCACCTTCTGGTAGCTCGGCGGCAGCACGTCGCTCGGCAGGTTGCGCTGCGCCTGGGCGATGGCCGCCTGCACGTCGGCGGCGGCCGCGTCGATGTCGCGGTCCAGCGAGAACTGCAAAGTGATCTGGGAGGAGCCCTGCGTGCTGGTGCTGGTGATGGCGTCCACCCCGGCGATGGTGGAGAACGCCTTCTCGAGCGGCGTCGCCACGCTCGCGGCCATGGTCTCGGGGCTCGCGCCGGCGAGGCCCGCGCTCACGGTGATGGTGGGATAGTCCACCTGCGGCAGGTCCGCCACCGGGAGGCCGCGATACGCCACCAGCCCGAAGACGAGCAGCGCCGCCATGACCAGCGTGGTCATGACCGGGCGGCGGATCCACGGGCCGGAGAGGTTCATGGCGTCTCCCCCGCCGCCTTCACCTCGGTGACCGGCGCCCCGTCGGTGAGGCGGAGCTGGCCATCGGTCACCACCTGCTCGCCCGGCTTCACCTCGCCCGCGATGACCGCCAGCGAGTCGTCGCTGCGCTGCACCGTCACCCGCCGCAGCGCCGCCGTGCCCTGCCCCGTCACCACGAAGATGGCCGAGCCCTGCTGGCCCGTGATCACCGCCGAGCGTGGCACCACCAGCACCCCGCGTTCGGTGGCCAGTTCCAGCGCCACCCGCACCAGCCCGCCCGGCCAGAGCCGCTCGTCCCGGTTCGGGAAGGTGGCCTTGAGCGCGACGGTCCCGGTCAGCGTGTCCACCGCGTTGTCCAGGAAGGCGAGGGTGCCGTTGGTGATCGACACGCTGTCGCCCACCGGGAGGGCGCGGACGGGGAGCGCGCCGCCGGCGCGGGTACCGCGGAGCTGCGCCAGGTAGGTGGCCGGCACCGCGAAGCGCACCGACACGGGCGTCACCTGGTTCAGCACCACGAGCGGCTGCCCGCTGTTCGCGCGCGCCAGGTTCCCCTCACGCACCAGCACCGCGCCCGCGCGGCCGCTGAAGGGGGCGCGGATGGTGGCGTACTGGAGGTCGAGCTGGGCCGCCTGCAGGGACGCGGAGTCGGCCTGGAGCGTGGCCATCAGGGCGGACTCGCTGGCCTTGGCCTGGTCCAGCTCCTGGGTGGTGGCGTAGTTCTGCTGCGCCAGCTGCTCCATGCGCTCCCGCTCACGGCGCGCATTGGTGAGCTGGGCCAGGTCCCGCGCCAGCACCGCGCGGCGCTGCTCCACCGCGGCGGCATAGGGCCGGGGATCCAGCTGGAAGAGCACCTGGCCCTCCCGGACCAGGTCCCCCTCCTGGAATCCCACCCGGAGCACCGTGCCCGTGACCTGCGCCTGAATCTCGGCCATCCGGATGGGCTCGACGGTGCCGGTGGCCTGCAGGATGAGCGGAAGGTCGCGCTGCTCGATGGTTCCGAGGCGGACCGGGACCGGCGCCGCCGCGCCGCCCTTCTGGGTCCCCTTGCAGCCGGCGAGGGGGAGAAGGGCAAGCAGCAACAGCGCGGAGGACGGAGAAGTGAAGCGAAGGCTCATGAGTACCGAATCATACGCGGAGCGCCGCGTCAACGCTGTACGCGACGCGAGGAGCGCCACGGTCCGTTCCACCTGACTCGAATCGCTATAGGGGGGCAGACCACTCGGCGTTGCGGGGCAACGACTTAGCGCGGGCTGTCACGGGGCATCGCTCCTGCCCAGTGGGTAGGCCAGTGAAGGCCCTCAACCCTCGACAGCCCAGGAGTGACCGATGCCCCGCTTCACCCGCTTCCTCGCCGCCGTTGCCATCGCCGGGGTCCCGGCGCTGGCCGCCTGCTCCGACACCACCAGCCCCAGCAGCCCCCTCGGCGTGGCCCTCTCGGTGGGCCAGCTCGACAGCACCATCGCCACCGGCCCCACCCGGATCGAGATCCAGCTCCCCGCCGGCTCCATGAACGCCCGGGAAGTGCACGTCGAGGCCGAGGACCTGGAGGAGAAGCTCACCAGCACCATCACCGCCATCGACCCCGTGGCCGGCACCGTGACGCTCGAGCTCGGCGGCCTGGTGGTGAGCTATACGGACGGGACCCGCTTCCGGACGCGCTCGGAGAGCCACGCCACCCGTGCCGCCTTCGAGGCGGCCGTGGCCAGCGCCCTGGCCGCCGGGGGCACCCCGGCCGTCGAGGCTCGCCGCAATGCCCCGGCCCAGCCCCAGGACCCGGCCGACCCGAGCTTCACCGCCAACGACCTCCGCCTGGCCGACCGCAACCGCGGCAACAAGCTCGAGGTGTACGTGGACGCCGACAACTACTCCACCGCCAACGTCACGGCGCCGGTGCTGGCCACGCTTACCGTCTTCAACCTGGCCGTGAACATCACCGACGCCACCCAGCTCTCCGACGACGACCAGCCCGGCCACGACGACGGCCCCGAGGGCGAGTTCGAGGGCATGGTGGCGAGCGTGGACAGCGTCACCGGCACCATCACCCTGGTGGATGGCCGCATCATCAACGCCGGCGCCGCCACCTTCGAGACCGGCAGCGACTTCACCACCCTCGGCCAGGTGGCGGTGGCCGTGGCGGCCGGCAACCCGGTGAAGGTGGAGGGCAACGGGACCGTGGCCAGCGCCGGCCCGCCGATGGTGATCGACGCCAGCTCCATCAAGCCCGAGTCCGAGGACGGGGACGAGAGCGGCGACGACAACGGCGGCGGGAGCGGCGGCGGCAACAGCGGGAGCGGCAACGGCGGCAATGACGACGGCCCGAACCACACCTGAGCCATTGCCAACCGCCTGCAACGGATGAAACGTCAGGGCGCCTCCTTCGGGGGGCGCCCTTTCTTCTTAATGGCGGGTTCCCGGCCACCAGGCCGGAGCAACCCTTTCCCGGCCGGCCGCGTCAGAGGGGTGCCAGTTGGGACGGACCGTCAGCCAGACCCCCAGGGGATAGTGACCGAACGCGACCTCATCGCCCGGGTGCTCGCCGGAGACCCGACAGCGGAGCGCCAGCTCTACGATCGCTACGTGGACCAGGTCTGGCGCATGGCCTACCGGTTCGCGGGGGACTCGGAGCGCGCGGCCGAGTGGACGCAGGACACGTTCGTCCGCGTGTTCCAGCGGCTCGAGGAGTTCCGGGGCGAGGCCCGGCTCGGAACCTGGATCGGGAGCATCACCATCTCGATCGCGCTGACGGGGCTCCGCCAGGGGAAGCGGCGGGCCGAGCGCGAGGTGCCGCTCGAGGACGACCTGCCCCACCCGGCGCCCAGCCGCCCCCGCGTGGACGGCGAGCTCCGGCAGAAGCTGGCCCAGGCCATCGAGAACCTGGCCGATGGATACCGCTCGGTGTTCGTGCTGCACGATGTCGAGGGCTACACCCACGAGGAGATCGCCGCGATGCTCGGCGTCACCACCGGGACCTCGAAGGCACAGCTCCACCGGGCCCGCGGCAAGCTGCGTGAGGCGCTCGGCGCCTACGCCTGACAGATGAGAGAGCCACCCATGTCCGACGACCCGCTCGAGGAGCCGCTCCGCTCCATGGCGACCGACTACCACCAGGCCCCCGCCCCCGACCGGGACGCGATGTGGGCCGCCATCCAGGCCCGCCGCGCCGCGGAGGCGCCGAAGGCGGAGGCTCCCGTGGTCCCGCTCCGGCGGCCGCGCGCGGTGCCGCGCTGGGCGGTGCCGGTGGGGATGGCGGCGCTGCTGGCCCTGGCCTTCGGGCTGGGCCGCCTGAGCCGCGACGCTGCGGTGGGGACGAAGGCGGTGGCGACCAGCGACAACCCTGCCACGCCGGGCGGCGCCAAGCGCGACGCGCTGGTGCACCAGGCGGCGGCGGTGGAATACCTCGGCACGGTCGAGGTGTTCCTGACCGACCTGCCCCAGGCGGTGAAGGAAAAGGGAAGGAAGGAAGAGGTCTCCGGCCAGGCCCGCCGGCTCCTCGCGACGACCCGGCTCCTCCTCGACACGCCCGCCGGTGACGACCGGCGGCTGCGGCCGCTGCTCGAGGACCTGGAACTGGTGCTGGCCGAGATCGCGCAGCTGCCGGCGGAGCCGGCGGGGCAGCTCGATCTCATCACCCAAGGCCTCGACCAGCGGGGGACGCTGTCCCAGCTGCGCTCGAAGGTGTCCGCGGGCCCGCTGCCCGCGCTCAATCAAGGAGAGCTGTGATGATCCGCTGGATGCTCGGTTCCGTGGCCGCGCTCGCGCTGGCGAGCGCCACGCCGAGGAGCCACGACTCGCTGCCGCAGGCCGCGCCGCGCTTTGCCGTCGAGGCGCCGGCCTCGTGGCTGCCCGATGACCCCGCCGACTCGCTCTACCGCGCCGGCCGCGACGCGCTCAACCGCCGCCAGTACCGGCGCGCGGCCGAGCTCTTCGCCCAGGTCTCGAGCAAGTATCCCCGCTCGGGCTACGCCGGCGACGCGCTCTACTGGGAGGCTTTCGCCCTCTACCGCGCCGACGACCTGCGCACCGCGCTGGCGCGGCTCGACGACCAGAAGCGCCGCTACCCGAGCGCCGCCACCGCCGGCGACGCGGCCGCCCTGGCCACCCGCGTCCGCGGGGAGCTGGCCCGGCGCGGCGACGCCGAGAGCGCGGCGACGGTGGTCGGGCAGGCCGAGGACATCGCCGCCACCTCGCCGGGCGAGGGCCGCGGCGGCCGGGCCGGGGGCCGCGGCGGCGTGGCCACCACCGTGCGGGGCGGCGACAGCTGCGACGAGGACAGCGACGTGAAGGTCATGGCGCTCAACGCCGTCCTGCAGATGGACGCCGACCGCGCCCTGCCGCTCCTCACCCGCGTCCTCGCCAAGCGCGACGCGGCCTCGGCCTGCCTCCGCCGCAAGGCCGTCTTCCTGGTGGCGCAGCAGCGCACCGACAGCACGGCGACCATCCTGATGCGCGCCGTGCGGGACGACCCCGATCCCGAGGTGCGCGAGCAGGCCGTCTTCTGGCTGAGCCAGGTGCCGGGCCCCCGCACGGTGGCGCTGCTCGACTCGCTGGTGCGCTTCTCCAACGACGAGGCGATCCAGGACAAGGCGGTCTTCGCCCTGTCGCAGGAGGGCAGCGACCAGGCCCAGGCCGCGCTCCGGGCGCTGGCCGAGCGGAACGACGCCCCGCGGCAGGCGCGCGAGAAGGCCATCTTCTGGCTGGGCCAGTCGCGGAACGGCGGCTCCACGTACCTGCGCCAGCTCTACCCGAAGCTCACCGACGAGGGCCTCAAGGAGCGCCTCATCTTCGGCATCGCGCAGTCCGGTGAGGCGGCCGACCGGCAGTGGCTGCTCGACCTGGTGCGCAACGGCGGCGAGGACATCGAACTCCGCAAGAAGGCCCTCTTCTGGGCCGCGCAGTCCGCCGACCTGGCGCAGCTTGACGCGCTCTACAAGAGCCTGACCGACAGCGAGCTCAAGGAGCAGATCATCTTCGGCTTCGCGCAGCGGAAGGAGCCGGCGGCGGTGGACCGGCTGATCACCATCGCCAAGACCGAGAAGGACACGGAGCTCCGGAAGAAGGCGCTCTTCTGGCTGGGCCAGTCGCGCGACCCGCGCGCGGTGGACGTCCTCGAGCAGTTCCTGAACGAGTAGGAGGCTTCCATGACGATCCAGATCATGGGCGCGGTGGTGACCGCCGCGCTCATCGCGGTGCCGCGGTTCTTCGACCCCACGCTGGCCGTGCAGGTGGCGGAGGTGCGGGACGGGACGGTGCGGCTGAGCTACACGGCGCGCGAGGGTGTCTGCGGCAACGGCGAGAACATCAGCACCTCGAACGGCCGGCGGAGCGAGTGGCAGTCGGACTGCCAGGACGGCCCGGTGCGGCTGGTGCTGGAGCGGCACGGCGGGAAGACCACGCACATCCGCGCCTACGTCGGCGGTCAGTGGCGCGGCTCGGCCACCCGCGACCTGGGCCAGGTCCCCGCCGCCGAGGCCGGCAAGTACCTCCTCTGGCTGGCCGAGCAGGACGAGCCCGCGGCGGACGACGCGATCTTCCCCGCCACGATCGCCGACAGCACCGAGGCGTGGCCCACGCTGCTCCGCATCGCCAGGAGCGACCGCGCCACCACCAAGGCCCGCAAGGCCGCCATCTTCTGGGTGGGCCAGGCTGCGGCCGACGAGGCCACCAAGGGGCTCGACGACCTGGCCAACGACAACGACCAGGACCGCGAGGTCCGCGAGAGCGCGCTCTTTGCCCTCTCGCAGCAGCCGGCCAGCAAGGGCATCCCCGCCCTCATCCGCGTGGCGAAGACCAGCAAGGACCCCAAGCTCCGCCGCACCGCGCTGTTCTGGCTGGGGCAGAGCGAGGACCCGGCGGCGATCCGGCTGTTCGAGGAGATTTTGGCGAATTAGGGGCGGGCATCCAGCTCGCCACGCACGCTCGTCTTGGCACGACGTCTGTAGGGGCCGGATATATCCGGCCCCTACGTACGTGGGGCTGAGGGGATCGTGGCTGGGGAAATCGAGCGAGACCTGCGGGCGAGAAGCGCGGGCAGGATGAAGAGGGCGCCAATCGTTCCGGCGATGGTCCCCCCCACGAGCGCCAGCGCAATCGCCCCGAAGAGATCATCGACGCCGGTCCCCACGGCCAGCGGCAGCGGGCTCGCCAGCGTGGTGAGCGTGATCAAGGTGATCATCCCCGCCCGGTCCCGGCACGCCGCGATGACCTGGGCCGGGGTGGCGCGGCGGTTGGGCGCGGCGCGGCGCCGCTCCAGCACCCCGTCCACCAGCAGGATCGACTGGTTCACGGCGAGCCCGATCACCAGGATCACCCCCACCGCCGCCTCCCGCGTGAACGCCCCGCCCGTCGCAAAGAACGCCACCACCACGCCCGCCAGCGCGATCGGCAGCGACAGGAACACCATCGCCGCGCCCCACGCCGAGTCGAACACCATCGCCACGGCGAGCACCACGAGCGCCAGGCCCACGGCGAAGACCAGCCACAGGCCCTGCTGGCTCTCGTCGTCCCGCCAGCCGAAGTACTCGTCGCTCACGGTGTAACCGGGCGGCACGCTGATGGAGCGCATGAAGGCCTCGTGCGTCCGGTTGGCCAGCTTGGCGGGGCCGCGGAAGTCGTACGAGAGGATGCGCACGTATTGCTGGTCCTCCCGGCTGATGCGCGAGAGCGCCTCGCGCTCGCTGAGCGCGGCGAGGTCGCCGACGTGCACCGGGGCGCCGCCGCTCGCGGGGACCTGCGCCTCTCGCAGCTGGTCCAGGGTGCGCTCGCGGGCGCCCTCGGTCTTGAGCGAGAGCCAGAGCTCCTCGTCCCCCAGGATGAAACGCTGCCGGCCGGCGGCGCCGCCCACCTCGCGCGCCACCTGGTCGGCAAAGGCCTCACTCGTGATCCCGTAGCTCGCCAGCGCCTCCCGGCTCGGCTCGAGCGTGATGTCTCGCGCCTTCTCCCCGCCACCCCAGAAGCCGGCCGCGTTGATGTCGACACTCCGCACCCGCGGGATCTGCTCCAGCCGCCGCTGCATGTCGAGCGCCAGCTCCTCGACCCCCTTGAAGGAGTAGCCCAGGATCTTCACCCGGAAGCTCTGCAGGCTCACGCCGCCGCTGCCGTTGGCAAACCCGGGACCGTAGCCCTGCACCGACACCGCGGCGCCGCCGATGAGCGTGGCACGGATGGTCAGTTCCTCCTGCAGCTGGTACGGAAGCACCGACTTGGCGGCGGCGTCGGTGAAGAGCACGCGCACGTAGCCCGCATCCGGCGTCCCCTGCGCCTCCACCCGCTCCACGCCCGGGATCCCCACCACGAACTTCTCGAGTTCCGCCACGCTCCGGTCCACGTTCTCCGGGTTGGAGCCGCTCGGGAACTCCACCCGTGCCGAGAGCGTGGTGCGCTGCCCCCACCAGCCGCTGAAGCTGGAGCGCGGAACCTTGGCGTACGCCAACCAGGCCAGGCCGCCGAGCACCAGCGTCGTGCCGGCGAGCGTGGCCCAGCGCCAGCGGACCACCGCGATGACCACGCGGGCATACCCGCGCTCGAGCCTCGGCCACCGCACCCGGTGCATCCCGTGCCCGTGCCCAATGGCCGGCAGCAGCACCACCGACGTGAGGATCGAGCAGCCGAGCGCCAGCGCGAAGGCCGTGGCAAAGGGCACGAAGGCAGCACGCGTGTCACCCTGCAGGTACAGGAACGGGAAGAGCACCACCGCCGTGGTCAGCGTGGAGCCGAGGACCGCGGGCAGGATCCTCCGCGCCGACTCGGCCCGCGCCTGCGGCGTGTCCGGCACGGTACGGAAGCGGTCCACCACCACGAGCCCGTTCTGCACCAGGATGCCGACGCCCATCCCGAGGCCGGCGAGGGTCAGCAGGTTGGCGGGAATACCGAGCAGGTAGAGGCCGAGCGTGGTCCCGGCGATGGCAACGCAGGCGCTCAGGAGCACCAGCAGCACCGCGCCCGGCGCCTGAAGCGTGAGGGC
>CAZRCT010000023.1:0-44089 GCA_964598655.1 uncultured Gemmatimonadaceae bacterium | reverse complement strand
ATGGGGTTCAGGGGGTCGCGGGTTCAAATCCCGCCGTCCCGATCACATGAGCGGCACCATCGTCAGCCTGACGGTGGTGCCGTTTCGCTTCCTGACCGGCCTGCATTGGACGGCACGGCGTGTCCTCACCCTCCCCATACTCCGGGGTCCCGCCCCACCCGCCACCCCCGAGCCCCGCGCCCAAACTCTCCTTCCTCACGCCCAAGATCCTCTTCTCCACGCGAAAACACTGCTCCTCCTCGCGGAACCCTCGCGCCCCACGCCCAAACCTTCCTTCCTCGCGCCCAAGATCCGCTTCTCCACGCGAAAACACTGCTCCTCCAAGCGAAAACCTCGCGCCCCACGCCCAAACTTCCCTTCCCCACGCCCAAAATCCACTTCTCCACGCGAAAACCCCGCGTCCCACGCCCAAACTCCTCTTCCCCACGCGAAAACACTGCTCCCCCACGCGAAAGCCTCGCACCCCACGCCCAAAATCCACTTCCCCACCCGGTTCCCTACTGCCTCCGCCCCCAGGCCGTGACCCTCGATCCCTCCGCGCGAACGCTCCGCGAGCGCGCGCTGAAAGCCGATTTATACAGGACTGCATAAATGGAGACGCGATTTTCCCTCGGGCACAAGTTCCGTGCCGCGGGGCTGTTATCGAGTTTATGCATGGCCCGAATACTGCATCCGTTAGGCGGCGGCACCGGTGGCGGCCCATGAGCCGCCGGCGCCGGCAGCGCACGCACGCGGTCCCGGCGCCTGGTGCGCCGGGCCGGGGATGTCACCCACAAGGAGGTTTGTATGAATGCGGCAGTTCGTGTGACCCTCACCCGAGGGGACAATGTCCAGGTGCAGTGCCTGGCCACGCCCTACCCTAATAAGGGGTGGCAGGACGCCGTCGCCGAGCTCGACGCGCAGCTCGGGCACGGCCATGCCCAGCTCCAGGCGCAGTCCACCGCCGCCAAGGACGCCAGCACGGCCCTCCGGGCCAAGAAGGCGGCCAAGGCCAAGCTCCTGGACGATCACCTGGAGCCCGTCCTGGTCATCGCCCGGGGCCATGAGGTGACCGACCCGGTCTTTGCCCGCCGGTTCCGCTCCCCGCGGCCCAGGGGCAGCGAGGCCGCGTTCATCGTCAACACCAAGACCGTCGCCGACGACGCCGAGAAGGCCCGGGACCTGTTCATCAAGGACGGCCTCCCCGAGACCTTCGTCGAGGACCTGCGCGCGGCCATCGCCACGTACGAGGCGGCGGTGAAGGCGGTCGTGACGGCCCGGGCGGCCCGCGTCGGCGCCACCGCCGACCTGGAGAAGACCGCCGTCAAGATCGAGGCGGTCCTCAAGCGGCTCGATGCCATCACCACCATCCGCTATCGCGCCAACCCCGACGCCCTCGCCGCCTGGAAGAGCGCGCTCCGCGTCCCGAAGCCCGCTCGCCGGACCCCGGCCACCGCCACCCCGCCCGCGGCCACCCCGGCGCCGGCGGCCGGCGCCACCCGGTCCGCCTAGGCGCCGCCCACCGCAACCCACGGGCAGGCAACGACCGGCCCTCCCCGATCCAACGCCGAAGACTCGCGTTGGTGGGGAGGGCCGGTCGTTGCCCGGCTGTGTGATGCAGGTGGGAGGCTCGCGACGGGCTTGGCGGTATCTTGCGGGCAGGCGCACCGTGCGCCGAGCCCCGCCCAGCCGGGCTGGGGCAGTCCAGAGGTCAGGAGCCCCATGCCGCGTCCCCTCGCCGTTCTCCTGCTCGGTGCCGCGCTCCCGCTCGCCGCCCAGGCCGGGGACGCCCGCGCCTATCACCTCACGCCCGACAGCCGCCTCGAGGTGGAAACCGGGAAGGCCGGCCTGCTCGGCTTTGCGGGGCACAGCCACGTGATCCGCGCCACCCGCTTCAGCGGCACCGTCCACTACGCCGCGCACGATCCCGCCGCCACCACCATCGCCATCACCATCCTGGCCGAGGGCCTCGCGGTGCTGACCCCGCCCGACACGGCGGAGATCCGCAAGGTGACCGCCTCCATGCGGGACGAGGTGCTCCACGTGGCGCAGTACCCCGAGATCACCTTCACGAGCACGCGCGTGACGCCGGCGGGCGCCGGCTACCAGGTGACCGCCGCCTTCACCCTGCACGGCACCACCCGCGAGATCACGGTGCCCGTGACCGTCGCCTTCCAGGGCGACACGCTGGTGGCCCGCGGCCGCTTCAGCGTGAAGCAGACCGACTACGGCATCCGCCCCTTCCGCGGCGGTCCCGGCGGCACGGTGCGCGTGGCCGACGAGGTCAAGTTCCAGGTCGAGGCGCGCGCCCTGCCCGAGTGAGTGTCAGGCGGTGCGGCGGTCGGCCGCGTCGCCGAGGCCGCGGGCCATGATGGGGGCCGAGCGACGGGCGCCGCGGAGGCCCCACGCCATGGCCTCCACGTGGCGGTGGTCGGTGCCGCAGCAGCCGCCGGCCACGCGGAGGTTGGGGAGCAGGCGCTTGAGGTGTCCGTAGTCGGCGCCGAGGGCCTCGGGGTTGCCGTCGTCCAGGGTGGGCCGCTGGTCCAGCTCGGCGTGGCTCAGGCGTGAGGCATTGGCGCGGATGCCGCGGATCCGCTGCACCCACGCCGCCCCGCGCGTCAGCACGGCGGCAAAGTGGGTGGGGTGGGCGCAGTTGACCATGTAGTACGCGGGCGCCCCGCCCGTGGCCTCGTCGGTCCGCTCGATGGCCGACTGCAGCGTCTCCCCCGAGGGCAGCCGCCCGTCCGTCTCCACCGTGAACGACAGCACCACCGGCATCCCCATGGCCTTCGCCGCCAGCGCGATGCCCATCCCCTCCTCCGCATAGCTCAGCGTGAAGGCCGACACCAGGTCCGCCTCCGTCAGCGCAAAGGTCCCGACCTGCTCGGCGTGGTAGTCGGCCGCCTCACTGACCGTCATCCGCGCGCCCGGCACGTAGCCGTCGCCCCGCGGGCCGATGTTGCCGCTGATGACGATGGGCCGGCGGCTCGGCGGCTGCACCTCGCGCAGCTCCGCCAAGAGCCCGATGGCCTCGCGGTTGTACATGGCCAGGGTCCGCGGCGAGTGCCCCAGCCGCGCCCCCCAGTCCCGGTTGGCCCGCCAAGTGGGCGACTCCAGCAGGAGCCCGAGCCGGTGCCCCTCGGCCAGGCGGGCGTAGCGCTGGTAGTAGCGCACCAGGTGCGCCTGGCCCTCGAAGGTTCCGAGCAGTACGTAGGCCGCAAACCAGGGCAGCATCAGCCCGTGGTGGTGGATCAGCGTGGTCTCGAGGCCGCCGTCGGTCAGGAACAGTTCGCCGCCGAGCTGCGGCAGGGCATGGCGATAGCGCAGCATCTGCTCGTCTCCGTGGATCTCGGGTTCTGCCGGGGCGCCCGCCGGGCGCTACCCCTGATGGCGTACCCGGGCCGCCGGAACCGACATGGCGCGTGGCCTGCGACGCCCGGGGTCGCTAACGTATCCAATCATGGAGGCCGCTCCTGGCCCGCCGGTCTGACCTTCCCTCCAGCCCACGAGCACGCATGCGCATCCCCTGCCGGACGGCGCTCCTGATCGGTGCCCTGGCGACGGTGGCGCCGCCCGCCGCGGCCCAGTCCCTCGGCACCCTGGCCGTCACCGTCACGAGCGGCGACGCGCCCGTGGCCAGCGCCGAGGTGCGCGCGGGCGCCACCGGCGCAGTGACGGACAGTGCCGGCAGGGCGCGGCTCCGCCTCCTGCCGGGGGCGCGCACGGTGGTGGTGAGCCGCATCGGCTTCCACCCCGACACGGCCGGGGTGGTGATCGTCGCGGACTCCACCAGCACGCTCGCGGTGACGCTCGAGCCCCTCGGGGTGGAGCTCGAGGAGATCACGGTGCAGTCCACCCGCGTGGCGCGGCACCTCGACGAGGAGCCGGTCCGCATCGAGGTGCTGGGCGGCGAGGACGTGGCCGAGAAGACCCAGATGCGCCCGAGCGACATCACCCGGCTCCTCTCCGAGATGGTGGGGGTGCGGATGCAGGCCGGCGCCAGTCCCGTCGGCTCCACGCGGCTCCGGCTGCAGGGCCTGGCCGGCCACTACACCGCCATCGTGGCCGACGGCCTCCCCCTCTACGGCGGCGACCCGGGCGGGCTCGCCGTGCTGCAGCTGGCGCCGCTCGACCTCAAGCAGGCCGAGGTCATCAAGGGCACCGCCACGGCGCTCTTCGGCCCCTCGGCGCTCGGCGGTGTCCTGAACCTCATTTCCCGCCGCCCCGACGAGGGCCAGCGCGAGCTGGTGGTGAACCGCACCTCGGCCGAGGGCACCGACGGCCTCTACTGGGGCGGCGAGCGCCTCGGCGCGCACGCCGGGCTCACCCTCTTTGCCGACGCCCACCACCAGGCGCTCCACGACGTGAGCGGCGACGGCTGGGCCGACTACCCCGAGTTCACCCGCGTGTCGCTTCGCCCCCGCCTGTTCGTGACCCGTCCCAACGGCGACGAGCTCTTCGCCACCGTGGGCGGCCGGAGCGAGAACCGCACCGGCGGCAGCCTGCGGCCGGGCGGCTACCAGGAGGGGCTCGACACCCGGCACCTCGACGGTGGGGTCACCTTCCGGCACGCGCTCACCACGGCCACGACGCTCTCCGTCCGCGGCTCGGGGATGGTGGAGTCGCTGGACCATGACTTCGATGGGATCCGGGAGCGGAACCGCCGCGATGCCCTGTTCGGCGAGCTGGCGCTGGTGGGTACGCGCGAGCGGCTCGACTGGGTGGTGGGGGCCTCCGTCCAGCGCGAGGGGCTCCGCGCGCGCGACGTGGCGGGGATGGACTACACCTTCACGGCGCCGGCGGCCTTCCTGCAGCTCACCGTGAAGCTGTCGGAGGAGGTGTCGCTGGCCGGCGCCGGCCGTTGCGACGCGCACAGCGAGTACGGCACCCAGTGCGCGCCGCGGGTGGCGCTCCTCTACCGGCCCCTCGAGGGCTTCAGCGCGCGGCTCTCCGCCGGCACGGGGTGGTACGCGCCGACACCGCTCACCGAGGAGACGGACGCGGTGGGCCTCCGGCAGGTGGCGTTCCCGGCGCTCGACCCCGAGCGGGCCCGGATGGCGGCGCTGGACGTGCGCTACGAGGTGGGGCACGTGGAGCTGTCGGGCACGCTCAGCCGCTCGCGGCTCACGGACGTGGTGGCGCTGGTGCCCATCCCCGGCGACCCGCAGGGCCGCGCGCGCTTCAGCAACACGCAGGGTCCCACCGACACCTGGGCGGGCGAGCTCTTCGCCGTCTATGAGAAGGCGCCCATCGTGCTCACCGCCTTCTACGGCTACCTCCACGCCCGCGAGGCCGACCCGGCCGGCGGCCGGCGCGAGGTGGCGCTGACCCCGCGCCACGCGCTCGGCGTGGACCTGGCCTGGGAGGCGCCGGCGGCGGGGACGTGGATCGCGCTCGAGGCGTTCTACACCGGGCGACAGGCGCTCCACGACGATCCGTTCCGCACGCGGAGCGTCCCCTTCGTGGCGGCGGAGCTGCTGGCGGCGCAGCGGATCGGGCCGGTGTGGGTCTTTGCCACGCTCGACAACATCGGGGATTTCCGGATCACCAAGAAGGAGCCCTTCGTGCTGCCGGCGCCCACGGCGCTGGGGCAGCGCACGGTGACGCCGTGGGGCCCGGTGGAGGGCCGCTCGGTGGCGCTCGGGCTCATGGCGCGGCCCTGAGCCTCCCCCGCCTGCGCCCCCCGGCTTCCCACGCCGGGGGACTGCGTTATTATGGGTCACCCGGCACCCCCCGGCCGGCTCCACTCACCAGCGAGAATCCATGCCCGCGACCGGTCGCCTGGTGCGCCTGTCCCCTGTGGTGCTGAGCCTCGCCGCCTGCGGCGGCGGGGCGGCCCCGGCGCCCGCCCCCGAGCCGGCGCCCCTCGCGGTCGTGGCCGAGCCGGCGGACACCGGGCCGGCGCGGGTGGACACCGTCACCGTGCGCGATGCCGCGCTCGACCAGCGGCTGAACCGGCTCGAGCTGCAGCTGCTCGAGAAGGACGCGCAGATCGCGCAGCTGCAGGGGCAGCTGGAGGAAGCCCGGCTCGAGGTGGTCCGCTCCATGGCCAAGCTCCGCACCCTGGCCACGCGCGCGGAGGCGGCGTCGGCGATGGCGGAGGCGGAGGTGGCGGTGCAGGGACTCGGCGGCCGGCGCGGCGTGCCGGAGGTGGCCACGGCGCGGCGGCTGCTGGAGCAGGGGCAGGAGCAGTTCAACCGGGAGAATTACGGCGGGGCCCTCTACCTGGCCAACCAGGCCAAGGCCACTGCAACCGGCGCCCGCGGTCGCGGCGAGGCGCGCGGCGGGGTGCGCGGCGAGGTGGCCTTCGCCTCGCCGGTGCCGATGCAGGCCACCGGGCGGACCAACGTGCGCGCGGCGCCGGGGACCGACGCGGCGGTGCTGTACGTGCTGGAGCGGGGGGACGCCGTGCAGGCGCTCTCGTACGCCGGCGACTGGATGCGGGTGAGCGACGCCCAGGGCCGCAGCGGCTGGATGATCCGCGCGCGCCTCGCGCGGGTGGGGGCGGGGGAGGGGACCCGCTAGCCGGCCGTGCCGTTGTCGGCCGGCTCCGGGCCGGCGCGGCGCACCTGGTTCCGCCCCTGGTGCTTGGCCTCGTACAGCGCGGCGTCGGCGCTCATGATGAGCGCCTCGGGCGACTCCCCGTGCTCCGGGAACGCCGCCGCCCCCACCGAGATGGTCACCGTCCCGCCGGCAAAGCGCTCCTCCGCCAGCCGCGCCCGGATCCGCTCTCCCACCTCCACCGCCCCGTCAATGCCGGTCTCCGGCAAGAGCACCAGCATCTCCTCGCCGCCGTAGCGCACCGCGCGGTCCACCGTGCGTATGGACTCCCGCAGCAGCGCCGCCACCCGCACCAGCACCTCGTCACCGGCCAGGTGGCCCTGGGCGTCGTTGTAGCGCTTGAAGTGGTCCACGTCCACCATCAGGATGGCCACCGGCTTGGCGTGCCGCCGCGCCCGCTCGAACTCCTGGGCGATGGTCTCCTTGAGGTGGCGCCGGTTGTAGAGCCCGGTGAGGCCGTCGGTGACGGTGAGCCGCTCCAGCTCCAGGCGCGAGTCGCGCAGCTTCCCCACCATGCCGTTGAACACCTCGGTGAGGTAGCCCACCTCGCCGCCGGTGGTCACGGGGAGCGCCACGTCGAGGTCGCCGGCGGCCACGCGGCGGGCGCCTTCCGTCAGGCGGCTGAGCGGCCGCTCCAGCAGCAGCACCAGCAGCAGCGCCAGCCCGCCCACGCCGGCCAGCACCAGCCCCACCATCAGGAGCGTGGTGTTCCGCTGCGTCTGCGCCTGCGCGAAGGCGGCCTCGAGCGGCAGCTCGGCCACCACCAGCCACGGGCTCCGGCTCACCACCGCGCCCAGGCCGAGGACCTCCGCGCCGTCGGCGCTGGTGTACTGCAGCGTTTCCAGGAGGGAGTCGCCGAGGGCGAGCGCCACCTTGGCCGGCAGGGTGCCACCGCCCGGGAGGTTGAGGCCCGCGCCGAGGAGGGCCCGGCCTTCGGAGGTGGTGAGGAGCATCCGGTGGCCGCCCTGCGCGGACGTGCCCGCCAGCATCCGCGCCACCGGCCCCAGGTCCACCGTGGCGGCGATGGCGCCCGTCACCCGCCCGCCCGCCACCACCACCGGCGAGACGATGTCCTGCACCACCCGCTGGTGCACGCTGTCCAGCCGCACCGGCCCGATGGCCGGGGCCCCCGCGCGGACCTCCGCGGCCCAGCCCTCGGGCAGGAGCGGCGCGGCGACGGTGTCGCTCAGCGCCACCACCTGGCCGGTGGGGCTCAGCACGGCGAGCTGGGGATAGTCGGGGAAGTGGCGGCGGACCGAGCCCAGGTAGGCCACGAGGCGCGCGCGGCCCAGCGCGCCGCGTTCAACGTTCTCGGTCACCTCGTAGGAGCTCGCGAACACGCGCAGGTCCAGCAGCCGCTCCTTGAGCCACAGGTCCACCTCGCGCGCGCCCTGCTGGCTGGCGCCGCCGAGCTGTTCGGTGAGCTTCTCCGCGAGGGCCTTCCGGTGATGCCGGTACGCCAGCCACGCCGTGCTGAACGACGGGATGAGCGTCGCCAGCACGGCGAAGGCCAGGATCTTGCTGCGGATGCTCTCGAGGCGGAGGGCGCGGAGGATCCCCGCGGCTTGCAACTCCCAGGACGGCACGTCTGCTCCGGGCTAAGTGGCGGAAAGATCCCCCGGTTTCCGAGGCTCGCAAGGGGGGGAGGGCCCCCCCTATATTTTGGGCAGGTCCCTCCCGGACCCAACCCCTGAATCACGCCACTTTCGAGGAGTCTCGACCTTGGCCGAGCGTATTGCTGCACCGACCCACGACGACATCATCTACCCGGACTCGATCCCGTTCCTGCTGACCCACCTGGTCTGCCTCGCGGCGCTGTGGACCGGGGTCACCGTGGAGGCGCTGGTCCTCTGCGTGGCGCTGTACGTCATCCGGATGTTCGGCGTCACGGCGGGCTATCACCGCTACTTCTCCCATCGCACCTTCCGCACCAGCCGGGTGGGGCAGTTCCTGCTGGCCTTCCTGGCCCAGACCTCGGCCCAGCGCGGCATCCTCTGGTGGGCCGCCAAGCACCGGCACCACCACCGCTACTCCGACACCGAGCTCGACATCCACAGCCCCGCCCAGTCCGGCTTCTGGTACGCGCACGTGGGCTGGATCCTGGCCAAGCGGAACGACAGCGTGGACTACAACGACGTCCCCGACCTGGCCCGCTACCCCGAGCTGGTGTGGCTGGACCGGCTGCAGTACCTCCCGGCGGCGCTCCTCGGCGTGGCCTGCTGGCTGGTCGCGGGCTGGGTGGGGCTCGTGGTGGGCTTCTTCTGGAGCACGGTGCTGCTCTACCACGGCACGTTCATGATCAACTCGCTGGCGCACGTGCACGGCAACCAGCGTTACGTCACCGGCGACGACAGCCGCAACAACTGGTGGCTGGCCATCATCACGCTGGGCGAGGGGTGGCACAACAACCACCACGCCTACCAGCGCTCCACCCGGCAGGGCTTCCGCTGGTACGAGTTCGACCCGACGTTCTACGCCCTCAAGGCCATGAGCTGGCTCCGCCTGGTGTGGGACCTGGGCGAGCCGCCGGTGGACGTGATCCGGAACGAGCGGCCCCTGGGCCGCGCGGTGCTGGAGAAGGTGGCGCGCCAGCTGGCCGAGAGCTTCCCGGCCGAGCGGATCGGCGCCCAGGTGCGGGAGGCGCTGGCCCACCATCCGCGCCTCGACGAGATCCGCCGCCGCGCCGCGGAGGCCCGCGCCAGCGCCGCCGCCGCCCTGGCCGACGTGCACCTCCCGCACGTGCCCACCTTTGACGAGATCCGGGCGCGCGCCGAGCAGATGTATGCCGACACCCCCTCGCGCGACGAGATCGTGGCCCGGGCGCGGGAGCTCATCCTCGAGGCGGTCTCCGCCCAGCTCGCCTCACCGGAGCCGGCGTAAGCGGGCGGCGTCGCCGCCGTCGTTGGGAGGAACTCATGCGTACGCTCGCGGCCAGCCTTGGCCTCGTGGTGGTCCTCGCCCTGCCCGCCGGGGCGCAGCGCTTCGGCGGCACCTGGGTGATGCAGGCGCCCACCGGGCCCATCACGCTGACGCTCACCCAGGCGGCGGGCGGCCGCACCACCGGCACCCTCACCATCGAGGGCGACGTGATCCAGCTCGGCGGGACCATCGCCCAGGGCCGGCTCAGCGGGCAGGCCAGCCTCGGCGCCCGGCGCGGGGTCTTCGAGGCGGCGGTGGAGGGGGACCAGCTCGCCCTGGTGATCGCCGAGACCAACGCCGCCGGCGTCCCCGACCCGGCCACCGCGCAGCAGCTCCTCTTCCAGCGGGGCGCGGCGGGCGCCGCGCCGGCGACCCCGGCCGCCCCCGGTGCGGGGGCCGGCGCGCCACCGCCGGGCCGGGGCGGCGGGAGCGCCGCCGACCGCGAGCTCACCCAGCTCCTCCTCAGCTCGGCCTGGTGCAGCTTCAGCTACAGCCAGACCAGCGGGCGCACCAGCACCAGCCGGAATGTCTTCCTGACGGACGGCCGCCTGCTCATCGGCACCAACACAGAGGGCGGCACGGTGAACCAGTACGGGGGAACGGCCACGCCCAACGGCAGCGTGTACAGCCAGTCGCAGGGCGGCCAGACGGCGCGCTGGCAGGTGCAGGGCGGGCGGCTCTTCGTGGACCTGGGCGCGGGGCCGCAGCCGGTGGCGCTCTCGGTGGCGCGCAACTCCAACGGGTACCCCATCATCACGGCCGACGGCACCGAGTACTCGCAGTGCCGCTGAGGGCGGCACGCCGGAGGGGGCCGGGCTAGATTTGGCGCCGGTCCGCGCTTCCCCGTTCCCCAACCCCACACGCATGCCCGACCAGCCGTCCCGCCGCGGTCTCGTCGCCCTGGCGCTCCTGCTCATCCTGGCGCTCGCCACGGGGCTCCGGCTCTACGGCCTCGACTTCGGCCTCCCCTACCTCTACCAGCCCGACGAGCCGAACAAGGTCGAGGCGGCGCAGAACATCCTCAAGTCGGGCGACCTGAACCCGCACTACTTCAAGAAGCCCACCCTCCTCATCTACGCCAACGCCGCGCTCTACGTCCCCTACTACCTGTGGGGGAAGGCGCAGGGCCGCTTCCACTCCCCGGCCGACATCCAGGCGCCGGACCGGCCGCTCATGGGCACCGGCTACATCGCGAACCCCGACGCCATGGTGCTCGGGCGCGCGCTCACCGCGCTGCTCGGCGTGCTGGCGGTGTTCCTCACGTGGGCGGTGGGCCGGCGGTTCTTTGCCAACCCGTGGGTGCCGGTGGTGGGCGCGCTGGCGGTGGCGGTGTCGCCGGAGGGGGTGCGGCAGAGTCACTTCATCGAGACCAACATCTACCTGGTGGTGGCGGCGCTCGGCGTGCTCTGGGCCGCGCTCCGCCTGTACGAGCGCGGCTCCGGCCGCGACTACCTCCTGGCGGGCTTCCTGGTGGGCATCGCGGTCACCTGCAAGTACCCGGGGGTGGTGACCATCGTGTTCCCGTTCACGGCGCACTGGCTCCGCTCGGGGCGGAAGTTCCCGATTGACGGGCACCTCAAGCTGCTCTGCCTCATGGTGCCGGTGGGCTTCCTGCTCGGCACGCCGTACGCGCTGCTCGACCCCAGGAACTTCTTCCTTGGCGCCACCCACGAGGCCGGCCACTACGCCACCGGGCACGAGGGGCTCGAGGGCAACACCCTGCTCTGGTACCTCAACTACGCGGTGACCGTCGAGGGGCCGCTCATGGCGGTCTTCCTGGTGGCGGCGGTGGTGGCGTGGCGGCAGCGGAACGAGAAGCTGCTCCTGCTCGCGAGCTTCCCCGCGGTGTACTGGGCGTTCATCTCGGTGTTCCAGGTGCGGAACGGGCGGACCTTCCTGCCGCTGACGCCGTTCGCGTTCCTGCTGGCGGTGGGGTTCCTCTTCGAGCTCGGCGCCCGCTGGCGTACGCTGGCACCAGCCGGGAAGCGGGCGCTCGCGCTCGTGGCGCTCGTGGTGGCCATGGTGAGCGGGCTCGCGGTGCCGCTGGCGCAGGCGCTGGCGTACGACCGGGAGTTCGTGACGGTCGATGGCCGGGAGACCAGCCGTCAGTGGATCGAGGCCAACCTTCCCGCCGGGAGCGCCATCGCGCTCGAGTCCTACTCGCCCTACCTCCGGCCCGAGCGCTACAAGCTGACCTACGTGCAGCGTGCCGTGGACTCCACGGCGGCGTGGTACCGCGCGCAGGGCATCGAGTACCTCATCTTCAGCGAGGGCATGTACGGCCGCTACGTGCGCGAGCCCGACAAGTACCCCGACCGTCTCGCGGCCTACCAGGCGCTCTGGGACAGCTTCCCCGAGGTGAAGCGCTGGAGCGACGGGGGGTACGAGATCCAGCTGCATCGGGTGCGGTAGGGTGGGGCTGGGCGGCCTGGCACATCGCGGAGGCGCGGGAGGGCCACGGACGACCTGCGCGTGGGGCGCGGATGGCGTTGCCGGGGCTGGGGGCTCGCCCGGGAACCACAGAGGCACAGAGGGCACAGAGAACTGCAATTGATGTGGGCGTAGGAATGGGTCCGACAACGTCCTCGCCCCCACGCGGCACCCCACCCAAGAACATCAGAGCCCGGGGCCGGCAGCGTGCCGACCCGGGCTCGATCCCTCCGTGACCTCTGTGTCCTCTGTGCCTCTGTGGTATTGCAGTTCCCCTGTGCTCTCCGCCGCCCTCGGCCCCCTACACCGTCCGCGAAAACACCGCCTTCTCGCGCGACTTGGCGAGGTGGGCGTCGAGCTCCATGCAGAGGTTGCGGAGGAAATAGCGGCCCGTGGGGGTGACCACGTACCGGTCCCCCTCGCGGGTGAGGAGGCCCGTCTCCACGTGCTGTGCCAGCCCCTCGAGCGACTCGGCGAGGTGCGTGCGCGGCGTGCCGCCCGCGTCGAGCGGGAGGTCGAGCGGCAGCTCGAGGTTGCACATGAGGTGCATGATGGCCGTGCGCCGCCGCCGGTCGTCCTCGCTCAGGCGGTGGCCCCGGGTGACGGGGAGCCGGCCGCTGTCCAGCTCGCGCTGGTAGAAGCCCAGCTTGGCGTCGGTGCCGGCGAAGCGGTGGGCCAGGTCGCCGATGGAGCTGGCGCCGAGGCCGATCAGGTGATCGGCGGGCCGGAGCGTGTAGCCCATGAAGTTCCGGTGCAGCCGCCGCTCCGCCGCCGCGGTGGCCAGCTCATCCCCTGGCTTGGCGAAGTGGTCCAGGCCCAGCCACCGGTAGCCGCCCTCCTCGAAGGTCCGCACCGCCAGCTCGAACAGCCGGAACTTGGCCTCGCCCATCGGCAGCTCCGCCTCACGGATGAGCCGCTGGTTGGCGCGGAGCCCGGGCACGTGCGCGTAGCCGAAGAGCGCCATGCGGTCCGGCTCGAGGCCCAGCACCAGGTCCAGCGTGTGCCGGAACATGGCGACGCCCTGGCGCGGGAGGCCGTAGATGAGGTCCAGGTTGAGGCTGTCGAAGCCCTCGTCGCGCACGGCCCACACCACGCGCTGGATGAGCTCCACCGGCTGCATCCGGCCGATGGCCGCCTGCACGGTGGGGTCGAGGTCCTGCACGCCGAGGCTGATGCGGGTGAAGCCGAGCTGCTTGAGGTCGGCGATCTGGTCGTCGTCCACCAGCCGCGGGTCGAGCTCGATGGAGCGCTCGGCGCCGTCGGCGAAGCGGAAGTCGCGGGCCAGCCGCTCGATGAGCCGGTGGCGCTGCGCCTGGTTGAGGTAGTTGGGCGTGCCGCCGCCCAGGTGCAGCTGCACCACGGTACGGTGCCGGCCGAGGTCCTCGAGCACCAGGTCCAGCTCGTGCTCCAGCCGGTCGAGGTACGCATCCACCACCTCGGCGCGGCTCGTCACCACGGCGTTGCAGCCGCAGTAGAGGCACTTGTGGGCGCAGAACGGCAGGTGCACGTAGAGCGACAGCGTGTCCTCGGGCCGCGCCGCCACCTCACGGAGTGCCGCACGGTACTCCGGCTCCCCGAAGCCGCCCTCCCAGGCCGGGACGGTGGGGTAGCTGGTGTAGCGGGGTCCCGGCCGGTCGTGCCGGCGGATCATCTCGCCCGGGATACCGATCATGGGTCGCATCAGATCTTCGCCACCGGGGTTGGGGCCGGGGCCTCACAGCTCTGGCCGCCCTTGTAGGTCTTCCGCGCCGTGCGGGTGAGCGTGCCGCCGAAGTCGAGGTCGGGCGCCAGGTCCGCGTTGGCCTTGAGCTGCACCAGCTGGTCGTCGGTGTAGATCTTCGACTCGTCGAAGCGCAGGTTCACCTTGGTGCCCATGCCCTGGCGCTCGATCCGGCCGATGTCGTAGAACCGCTTGGTGGTGGTCATCTTCGCGAAGGCCTTGAGGCACCCCATCATGTACTTCCGCTTGAAGCCGTCGCGGATCCAGGGGTAGCTGAAGAGCGCCTTGCGGGAGTAGAAGCGGCCGTAGCACTTGAGCACCTGCTTCAGCACCTCCTCCCGCTCCATCGCCTTCGGCTTCATGATGGGCGTGGTGAAGTTGTAGCGGCTGAAGTCGCGCACCTGCACCTTGTCGCCGAGGTCCTGGAACAGGTCCGAGAACGGCCACGGCGTGTACATGTTCCAGTTGGCCATGTCCGGGTCCCAGTCGCGGCACAGCTTGAAGGTCTCCTCGATGGTCTCGGGCGTCTCGTTCTCGAGGCCCATGATGAACTGCGCCTCGGCCAGCATCCCGTTCTTCTTGAGGAGCTGGATGGCCTTCTTGTTCTGCTCGATCGTGGTCTCCTTCACGAACCGGTCGAGCGCCATCTGGCTGGCGGCCTCGGTGCCGAGGGAGACGTGGAACAGGCCCGCCTTGCGGTAGAAGGGGAGCAGGTCCTCGTCCCGCAGGATGTCGGTGACGCGGGTGTTGATGCCCCACGGCACGCTGATCTTGCGGTCGATGAGGGTCTGGCAGAGCTGGATGAACTTCTTCTTGTTGATCGTGGGCTCCTCGTCGGCGAGGATGTAGAAGCCCACCTTGTGCACCTCGGTCAAGTACTGGATCTCGTCGGCGAACTTGTTGGGGTCGCGGACCCGGTAGTCGCGCCAGAACTTCCACTGCGAGCAGAAGCTGCAGGTGAAGGGACAGCCGCGCGCGAAGCTCGGCACCGCCACCCGGGTGTTGAGCGGGATGTAGATGTAGGTGGGCCAGTGCAGGATGTCCCAGTCGGGCTTGAGGCTGTCGAGGTCCTTGATGGTCTCCTCGGGCGGCGTCGCCACCACCTTGCCGTCCTCGCCCATGAAGGCCAGGCCCCGGATGGTGTGCCGGTCCACGAGGTCGGTGCCGGCGTCGATGGCGGTCCAGAGGTTCCGCGCGACGATCTCCCCCTCCCCCCGGACCACGTAGTCGATCCAGGGCGCCTCATGCAGCACCTGCCGGTACATGAACGTCCCGTGGATGCCGCCCAGGATCGTCTTGCACTTCGGGTTCACGTCCTTGGCGATCTTGAGCGTCTTCTCGGCGCTGTAGATGATCGGGGTCTTCGCGCCCGTCGCCACCACGTCCGGCCGGAGCTCGCGGATCTTCTGCTCCAGGACCTCGGGCGGGAGATCGTTGGCCATCGCATCGATGAAATGGATGTCCGTCTGCCCCGCCTGCTTCAGGGTCCCGGCGATGTAGGCGACCCAGGCCGGCGGCCAGTTGCCGGCGATCTCGGCGCCGCCAGCGTGATAGTTGGAGAGGACGAGCAGCGTCCGCATGGTGTACCCGTGAATTGACGGTGGGAGGCGTCAGTGACTCCTGACACAAGGGAGTCTACTCCCGGCCCATGAGGACTGGATGAAGTTCGCGTGAGTCCAACTGCTATCGGGGGAGGGTGATTCGGAATTCGCAGGCCGTCGAACCGACCGCCTCGCAGGCCACCTCGGCCACGGTGAGGCGGGGATGGATCAGGCGGCGGAGCAGGTGCTCGAAGGTGGCGCGGTAGTACGAGCAGGTGGGCCGGGAGGCGTGCCGCCCCCGGCACATGGGGCAGCCAGCGATGGCAAAGACCGGGTCTCCCGTGAGGCGTACGCTGAACCGGCCGCTGCCGGCAAAGGTCCACGCATGCGCGCCAATGGCGCGGGCAAGGATGCGGAGGCCGAGGCGCGAGGGGAGGTGGGGCAGGAGCAGGCGGGCCGGGGCTGGGATGCGGTGCGCCAGGAGGTACTCGGCGGTGAGCACCCCCGAGCGGTCGAGGACGGCGAGGCCGGTCTCCGCGCCGAGGCCGTCGAGGACGTGGCCGGCCAGGGCGTGGAAGTCCGCCTCGGGCACCATGGATTCGGGGAGCCGCTCGGTGAGGTCCTGATGCCCGTGGGCCACGAGCCACGCCCGCGCCGCGTCCGTCCCCAACCGTTCCTCGAGGGCCTGCACCGTGCGGATCAGGCAGTTAGGGCCGATCCGGCCGGCCACCGCCGTCACACCGGCACGTCCTGGCGCACCCGTTCCACCGCGCACTCGGCCGAGATCAGCACGATCGGGACGCCACAGCCCGGGTGCGTGCTCTGGCCCACGAAGTAGAGGTTCCGGAGCTTCGGGTGCCGGTTGTGCGGCCGGAACCAGCCGATCTGGGTGAGTCCGTGGTCCAGCCCGAACGCCTCGCCGCGCAGGTTGCCGAAGGCCGAGGTGAAGTGGTCCGGCGTGATCACCTTCTGGGTGACGATGTGCTGCCGGAGGTTCGGCATGCCGATGGCCTCCATCCGCTCCAGCGTCCGCGCCGCCACCTTGGGCCCTTCCACTTTCCAGTCGATCGGGCGCGCCGGGTCCTGGCTCGGCGCCAGCACCAGGCAGAACAGGTTCTCGCAGCCCGGGGGCGCTTGGCCCGGGTCAGTGCGGGTGGTGGCCACCACGTAGAACGGCGGGTCGGCCGGCATCCGCTTCTCCTCGAAGAGCGCCTTGCAGCTGGCGGGCAGGCTCTCGGAGATGGCGAGGGTGTGGTGGCGCAGGTTGGGATAGGTGCGGTTGACGCCGAGGTAGAGCAGCACCACCGAGCAGCTGAACTGGGGCGCCATCCGGCTCGGCATCGGGAGCGGCTCCTCGAGGAGCTTCTCGTAGGTGTACGGCAGGTCGCTGTTGGCCACCACGACGTCGGCCGTCAGGCGCTGGCCGTCCGCGGTGATGGCGGCCGTGACCTTGCCGCCACTCTTCTCGAGCCGGGCGATGGGCGTCTGGTACCGGATCTCGACGCCGAGCTCGGTGGCGAGCCGGGCCAGCGCCAGCGCCAGCTGGTGCATGCCGCCGATCGGGTAGTGGATCCCGCCCGCCGCCTCCGCGTGGCCCAGCAGGCCATAGACGCCGAGCGCCCGGTAGGGCGAGAGGCCGAGGTAGAGCGCCTGGAAGGTGACGGCCTGCAGCAGGCGCTGGTCCTTGAAGTAGCGCCGCGCAAACTGCTGCAGGTCCCCGAGCGCGTGGCGCGCGCCGAAGGGGCCCATCGTCCCGATGTTCAGCATGGCGGTGAACCGGTGCATGTTGCGCCGGATGAACTTCACCCCGCCGTGATAGAGGATCCCCGACTCGCGCAGCCAGCGCAGCAGCTGCTGGCCGGCGCCGGGTTCCACCGCCTCGAAGTTCTCGATGAGCTGGTTGAGCCGGCTCGTCATCTCGAAGGTGCTGCCGTCGTCGAAGTGGAGGCGATACGCCGGGTCCACCTGGACGAGGGTGAGGTAGTCCTCGAGCCGGCGCCCGACCGTCCGGAACAGGTCCCGCCACACCTCCGGCATCATCACGAGCGACGGGCCGGTGTCGAAGGTGAAGCCCTCGGAGCGCCAGACACCGGCGCGCCCGCCGGGGTGGTCAAACTTCTCGGCCAGGGTGACGCGGTAGCCGGCATGGGCCAGGCGGACGGCGGTGGCGAGGCCCCCGATGCCGGCGCCGATCACGAGCACGCTCGGCGCCCGCCCGCGGCCGCCCGGGGCGGCCGCGGGGGCGGGGTGCCCCGGGAGTGTGGCGGTCATGGTAGTGCCTGTTCGCGTGATGCCAGGAGCAGATCGGGAAAACGGGAATTGAGGATTATGCGGAGCCAGACGGTGAAGCGGTTGGGCGCGCGCCGCAGCTCGCCGAGCAGGGCGGGCACCGACAGGTGGCGCCACTCGGCCACCTCGTCCGGGTTCGGGGCGAGGGGGCCGTCATAGCGGCCCACGAAGACGGTGTCGTGCTCGTGCTCCATCAGCCCGTGGCCCACCCGCGCCCGGTACGAGAAGTCGAAGCGCTGCGCGAGGGGGCAGGTGAAGCCCATCTCCTCCCCGAGCCGCCGGACCGCCGCCGAGGCGGTGTCCTCGCCCGGGCGGGGATGGCCGCAGCAGGTGTTGGACCAGCGGCCGCCCGAATGGTACTTGCCGAAGGCCCGCCGCTGCAGGAGCACCCGGCCCCGCCCGTCGAAGACGAAGACCGAGAAGGCGCGGTGGAGCAGGGCTTCCTGGTGGGCCCGGAGCTTCTCCAGCCGCCCGATGGGGCGGTTGTCCGGGTCCACGAGGATCACCTGTTCCTCGGGCGGCAGGACGGCGGTGGTCATCCGGCCACGATCTCGATGTCGTCGGGGGAGAGCACCACGTCGCCATGGCCCGGGACGTCCACGGTGACCCGGTCCTGGAGCGGGTCGTCCAGGCGGCGGCGGACCCGGCTGACCTCCACGATCAGGCCGGTCCGGCCTTTGACCCGGGGGACGCCAGTGGAGAGGATCCGGGCCTGGGCGCCCGGGATGCACTGATCGATGTGAGCCATGGTGAACTCCGGCGGGGGTGGGGCGGCTTGCGCTGGTGTCAAATATACCGTACCATATCCAGTGTCAAGATTCCCTGACAGCCTCCCTCCCTTCATATATATGGCCACCATCCTTACCTCCTCCGCCGCCACGTCCGGACAGGGTTTCCCGGTTGACCGCCCCCGTCGCCGCCGCCGGACCGCGGCCCTGCGGGCCATGGTTCGGGAGACCCGGCTGGCGCCGGCGCAGCTGATCGCCCCGTTCTTTGTCTGCCACGGGAAGGACGTCCGGAACCCCGTGGGCAGCATGCCCGGGGTGGCCCAGCTCTCCGTGGACGGCCAGCTGGACCGGGAGGTCGGGGCGGCCGTGGAGCTCGGGATCCGCTCCGTCATCCTATTCGGCCTGCCGGCCCAGAAGGATGCAGTGGGGTCGGAGAACTTCGACCCGGACGGGATCATTGCCCGGGCCATCCACCGGATCCGGACCCGCTACCCCGACGTCTGCATCATCACCGACCTCTGCTGCTGCGAATACACCAGCCACGGCCACTGCGGCATCCTCCGCGGGGAGTACGTGGACAACGACGCCACCCTGGAGATCCTGGGCCGGGCGGCGCGGGTGCACGCCGAGGCGGGGGCGGACATCGTGGCGCCGTCGGGGATGATGGACGGCATGGTGAGCGCCATCCGGTCGGCCCTCGATGCGGGCGGCCACGTGGACACGGCCATCCTGAGCTATGCGGTGAAGTACGCCAGCGGGTACTACGGGCCGTTCCGTGACGCGGCCGGCAGCACCCCCGCCTTCGGCGACCGGCGGCAGTACCAGATGGACCCGGCCAATGCCCGCGAGGCGCTCCTCGAGGCGGCGCTCGACGAGGCCGAGGGCGCCGACATGCTGATGGTGAAGCCGGCGCTGGCGTACCTCGACATCATCAGCAAGGTGCGCGACCTCTCCCCGCTCCCGCTCGTGTGCTACAACGTGAGCGGCGAGTACGCCATGGTGAAGGCGGCGGCCCAGCACGGCTGGATCGACGAGCGCCGGGTGGTCACCGAGACGCTCCTCGGCATGCGCCGGGCGGGCGCCGACATGATCATCACCTACCACGCCACCGACATGGCGCGGTGGCTCCGCGAGGAGGGCAACGCATGACGAGCCTCCGCGCCGCGCCCGTGACCCCGGTGATCCCGCGGTCCGAGGCGCTCTTCGCCGATGCGCAGGCGCTCCTGCCCGGGGGCGTGAACAGCCCGGTGCGCGCCTTCCGGGGCGTGGGCGGCACGCCGCGCTTCATCGCGCGCGGGCACGGGGCGTACCTGGAGGACGTGGACGGCCACGTCTACCTGGACCTGGTGCTCTCCTGGGGCCCGCTGATCCTGGGGCACGCGGCGCCCCGGGTGGTGCAGGCCATCACCGAGGCCGCGGAGCGCGGCACGAGCTACGGCGCCCCGTGCGAGCTCGAGCTCGAGCTGGCGCGCCGGGTGATCGCCACCTTCCCGGCGCTCGAGATGGTGCGGTTCGTCAACTCGGGGACCGAGGCCACCATGAGCGCGCTCCGGCTGGCGCGCGCGGCCACGGGGCGGTCGCTCATCGTCAAGTTCGACGGGTGCTATCACGGCCACGCCGACGCGCTGCTCGCCGCCGCCGGCTCCGGCGTCGCGACGCTCGGCCTCCCCGACTCGCCCGGCGTCTCGCCGGCGGTGGTGGCCGACACGCTGGTGATCGGCTACAACGACGTGGAGGCGCTGGAGCAGCTCTTTGCGGCGCGCGGGGACCACATCGCGGCGGTGATCGTGGAACCGGTGGCGGGCAACATGGGCGTGGTGCCGCCGCTGCCCGGGTTCCTCGAGGCGCTCCGGGCGCTCACCACCCGGCACGGCGCGCTGCTCATCTTCGATGAAGTGATGACCGGCTGGCGGGCGCACGCGCAGGGCGCGCAGGTGCGCTACGGCATTGCGCCGGACCTCACCTGCCTCGGCAAGGTGGTCGGCGGCGGGCTCCCCGCCGCGGCGTACGGCGGCCGGGCGGAATTCATGCGGCAGGTGGCGCCGGCGGGGAAGATGTACCAGGCGGGCACGCTGGCCGGCAATCCGCTGGCGATGGCGGCGGGGATCGCCACGCTGGACGAGCTGGCCACGCCCGGCCTCTGGGCGCGCGCCGAGCGCTGGGCCGAGGAGGCCACCCGGATCCTGACGGCGAGCGCGGCGGCGCGGGGCATCCCGCTCACGATCAATCGCGTCGGCACCATGTTCACGGCGTTCTTCACGGGGGACCCCGTGACCGACTACGCCACCGCCCGGCGCGCCGACCGCGACCGGTACGCGCGGTTCTTCCACCAGATGCTGGCGGAAGGCGTGTACCTCGCGCCGTCGGCGTTCGAGGCGGCGTTCACGTCGGTGGTGCACGACGAGGCGGCGCTGCTGCTGTGGCGGCGCGCGGTGGACGCCTCGCTGGACCGGCTGGGGGAGGGCTAGCGTCATGGCGAGCATCGCGGTGATCGGTGCCGGCGTCGCCGGGCTCACGGCGGCGGTGGAGCTCAAGCGCGCGGGCCACGCGGTCACGGTCTTCGAGGCGGACGACCGGGCCGGCGGGGTGATTCAGTCGGTGCGCCACGGCGGCTTCCTGGCGGACTTCGGCGCCAACTCCATGCTGGCCCCGCCGCCGCTGGTGCGCGGGCTGCTGAGCTCGCTGGAGCTCCAGCGGCACCGGGTGGACGCTTCCAAGGCGGCGAGCCGCCGCTACGTGGTGCGCGGTGGGCGGCCACTCGCGGTGCCCACCTCCCCGCTGGCGCTGGTGACGACGCCGCTCTTCTCCGCCGGCGCCAAGTTCCGCATGCTCACCGAGGCCTTCAACCGCTCCCGCCCCGCCGGCGGGGAGGAAAGCGTGGCCTCCCTGGTGGAGCGGCGCCTCGGCGCGGAAATCGTCCAGTACGCGCTGGATCCGATCGTGGCCGGCGTGTACGCGGGCAACCCGCACCGCCTGAGCGCCCTGCACGCCATGCCGCTCCTCGGCGGGCTCGAGGCGCGCTACGGGTCGTTCGTGAAGGGGGCGCTCGGCCTCATCCAGGAGCGGCGCCGGGACCGGGCGCGCGGGGTGCTGCCGCCCGAGCCCGAGGGCAAGATGTTCTCCTACCGGGACGGGATGGCCACGCTGCCGCTGGCGCTGGCCAAGGCGCTGGACCACGACATCCACTATCGCACCCGGGTCACCCGGCTCGGCCCGGTGGGCAGCGGGTGGCGCGTGGTGACGCTCGGGCCCGAAGGGCCGGCGCAGCAGCTGGTGGACGCGGTGATCTGCGCGGCGCCGGCGCACGGCCTGGCGCGGATCGACTTCGAGGGGAAGCAGGGCGAGGACTGGGCGGCGCTGCCCGGCATCGAGTACTCGCCGGTGGCCGTGGTGGTGAGCGGCTACAAGCGGGAGGACGTGCGCCACGCCCTCGACGGCTTCGGGGTGCTGGTGCCCGAGCGCGAGGGGCGGCAGACGCTGGGCACGCTGTTCTCCTCGTCGCTGTTCCCCGACCGGGCGCCGGCGGGGTACGTGACCCTGACGACCTTCGTGGGCGGGGCGCGGCAGCCCGAGCTGGCGCTGAGCCAGGATGCCACGGTGGAGGCGGCCGTGGACCGGGACCTGTCGCACCTGCTGGGCATCACGGGTGCGCCGACCTTCCGCCTGGTGCAGCGGCACACCCGCGCCATCCCGCAGTACAACGTGGGGTACGGCGCGGTGAAGGAGCGGATGGACCGGCTGGAGCGGACCAACCCGGGGCTCTTCCTCACGGGCAGCTACCGCAACGGCGTCTCGGTGGGCGACGTGATGACGTCGGGCCTCCTCGCCGCCCAGGCCGTCGGGGAGAACTTGCCGGCGGGCGATGTGGCCCCCTCGGGAGCCACCGGATGACGGGGTCTCGCGCCCTCGTGGTGCCGCCGAGCTGGGTGGTGACGGCGGAAGCGGACCGGGCGACGTGGGCGGAGGCGGTCCGGCTCGGGCGGCAGCTGCTGGTCCGCAAGGCGCGCTCGTTCAGCCTGGCCACCGCCTTCCTGCCGCCGGCCACCCAGGACGCCGTGGCCGTGGTGTACGGGTTCTGCCGGCTGGCCGACGACCTGGCCGACGAGGTGCGCCCGGCGAGCGCGGCGCGCCGCCGGCTTGACCTGCTCGAGGCCGAGCTGCTGGGCTTTGCCCCCGCGCGGCCCGTGGTGGCCGGCTTCCGCATGCTGGCCGAGCGGGAGGGGGTGCCGCTCAGCGCCGCGCGGACGCTGCTCCGGGGCGTGCGGCTGGACGTGGACGACGTGGAGCTGGCGGACGACGTGGCGCTGCTCCGCTACTGCTACCGCGTGGCGGCCACCGTGGGCCTGATGATGAACCCCCTCCTCGGCGTCCGCGATCCCGCGGGCGAGGCGGCCGCGGTGAACCTGGGCCTGGCCATGCAGCTCACCAACATTGTGCGGGACGTGGCGGAGGACGCGGCCAACGGCCGGGTGTACCTCCCCGCCTCCCGGCTCGCGGCCCATGGCACCACGCCCGCCGCGGTGCGGGACGGCACCGCCCCGCGGCACGCCGTCCGCGCCGTGGCCCATGAGCTCCTCGCCATGGCGGACACCCTGTACCGCAACGCCGACCAGGGCCTGGCCTACATCCCGCTCCGGGCGCGCTTCGGGATCACGGCGGCCTCGCGGCTGTACGCGTCGATCGGGTGGCGGATGCAGCGCTGCGCCCACAACCCGCTCGACGGGCGGACGGTGGTGCCGCGGTACGAGAAGGGCTGGCGCCTGGTGCAGGCCGCCGGGCGGACGCTTCGCGCCTCCTTCGGCCCCTCCTGGCCGGGCGACCTTGGCCCCGGGCTCCAGGCCGCGCGGGACCTCGCCTGCGCCGGTGCCTGACACCGCAGCGGGTCGCGCGGGCGCCGGCGCCCTGGAGGAGGCCGCCTGCCTGGTGTGCGGCAGCCGGGACGCCGCGCCGGTGGCCGTCAGCCGGGCGCAGATGTGGGGACCGGCGGAACGGTTCCAGTGGCAGCGCTGCCGCGCCTGCGGGCTGGTGTACCTGAGCCCGCGAGTGCCGGCGGCCCGGATCGGGCGGTACTACGAGGGCTACATCCCGCATCGCGGGCCCGAGGCGTGGGGCCGCTGGGCGGGGCTGGTGCGCACCAGCGAGGCGCGGACCGACCGGCGCCGGCTGGCGCGGATCCGCGCCCTCGGGCCCGTCGGGCCGGGGCAGGCGGTGCTCGACGTGGGCTGCGGCCGGCCGAGCTTCCTCAAGCTGGTGCGCCGCGAGACGGGCGCCCGCTGCGTGGGGACGGACTTCGACGATGGCGGCTGGCGCGACGCCCCGGCGGACTGGCAGGGCCTCGAACTGCACGCGGGAGAGCTGGAGCAGCTGCCGCTCGCGGGCCCGTTCGACCGGATCACGCTCTGGCACGTGCTGGAGCACCTGTACGATCCGGTCGGCACCCTGCGCCACCTGCGGACGCTGGCCGACGCGCGGACGCGGCTCATCGTCGAGGTGCCGGACCATGCCGGCCTCTCGCGCCGGCTGCAGGGGGATCACTGGGCGGGGTACCACACGCCGCGGCACACGGCGGCCTACACGCCGGCCACGCTCCGTCAGGCGCTGGAGCGGGCGGGCTGGCGGGTGGTGACGCAGCAGCAGTGGGGCACCCTGGACCCGTGGGTGCTGTGGTGGCTGGGCCAGCAGGAGCGCGGGCCCCGGGACTGGCGCGGCTCGCTCGAGGGCGCCTTCCTGCCGTTCGTGGCCGGAAAGGTGGCGACGCTGCCGCTCGCGCTCCTGGAGCGGTGGGTGCCCCTCGGATTCCAGACGGCCATCGCGGCCGCCTGAGGCTTTGCCGGAGGTCGTGTCATGACGTACGTCTTTCCGTTCGCGGCCATCGTGGGCCAGGACGAGATGAAGCTGGCGCTGCTCATCGCCGCGGTGGATCCCGGCGTCGGCGGGGTCATGGTCTTTGGGGACCGGGGCACCGGCAAGTCCACCGCCGTGCGCGCCATGCCGGGCGTGCTGCCCGAGATGCCGGTGGTGAAGGGCTGCCGGTACGGCTGTGACCCCGCCGCCAACGGCGCGCGCTGCGCCGAGTGCCACGCGCGCGAGGCGGCCGGCGAGAAGCTCCGGAGCATCAAGGCCGTGGTCCCGGTGGTGGACCTGCCGCTCGGCGCCACCGAGGACCGCGTGGTGGGCGCGCTGGACCTGGAGCGCGCCCTCACCCGCGGGGAGAAGCACTTCGAGCCCGGGATCCTGGCGCGGGCGCACCGCGGGTTCCTCTACATCGACGAGGTGAACCTGCTCGAGGACCACCTCGTGGACCTGCTCCTCGACGTGGCGGCGAGCGGCGTGAACCTGGTGGAGCGCGAGGGCCTCTCGCTCCGCCACCCCGCCCGCTTCGTGCTGGTGGGGAGCGGCAACCCCGAGGAGGGCGACCTGCGCCCGCAACTCCTCGACCGGTTTGGCCTCGCCGTGGAGGTGAAGACGCCCACGGCGCCGGCGGAGCGGATCGAGGTGCTCCGCCGCCGCGACGCGTTCGACCGCGATCCCGCCGGCTTCACGGCGCAGTGGGAGGCGCAGAACCGCAAGGTGGGGCACCGGATCACCCGGGCGCGGAAGGCGCTGCCGTCGGTGGAGCTCACCGAGGACGCGCTCACCCTGATGACCCGGCTCTGCCTGGCGCTTGGCACCGACGGCCTGCGGGGCGAGCTGACGTTGGCGCGTGCGGCCCGCGCCGCCGCCGCCCTCGACGGGGCCAGGAAAGTGACCGTCACGCACCTCCGCCGCGTGGCGCCGCTGGCGCTCCGCCACCGCCTGCGCCGCAACCCGCTCGACGACACCTCCGCCACCACCCGCGTCGCCCGCGCGGTGGACGAGGTCCTGCCGCCCGCATGATCGTCCAGGCCCTCACGCTCCTCGCCGTGGATCCCCACGGGCTGGCCGGCGCCGTGCTGCAGGGCGCCGCGGGCCCCGAGCGCGAGCGGCTGCTGGCCGAGTTCGACCGGCTGCTCCCGGCGGCGTGGCCGCGGCGGCGCATTCCCCCCGGCATCACGCACGACCGGCTCTTCGGCGGGCTCGACCTCGCCGCCACCCAGGCCGAGGGGCGGCCGGTGCATGCGCCGGGGCTCCTCACCACCCTGCAGGGGGGCGTGGCGGTGGTGCCGATGGCGGAGCGGGTCCAGCCCACGCTGGCCACCGGCCTGCTGCAGCTGCTCGACGGCGAAGCGGGTGTGGCGGGCGCCTGCACGCTGGTGCTGGATGAGAGCCTGCCGGATGAGGCAGGCACGCCCGCGGCGCTGCTCGACCGGCTGGCGTTCCGGATCGCCCTCGATCCGCTGGCGCTCCGGGGCCCGCTCTGGGATGAGGGCGCGGCCGGTGCGGTGGCGGCCGCACGGATGCGCCTCCCCCAGGTGACCGCCAGCGAGGAAGACCTCGCCGCGATCGCCGCGGCGGCGCTGGCCTTCGGGGTCGGGTCCCCGCGCGTCGACCGGTTTGCACTGCGTGCGGCGCGGGCGGCCGCGGCGTTCGCCGGCCGTGACGCGATCCTCGAGGAGGACCTGGTGCTGGCCGGCGAGCTCGTGCTCGTCCCGCGGGCCACCCGCATCCCGGCCCCGCCGGACGCGCCCCCGCCGCCGCCCCCGCCGCCGCCCGACCAGCCCGAGCGCCAGGAGGAATCGGCCGAGCCGCCGAGTGAGGGCGCGCCGCTCGCTGACCGGGTGCTCGAGGCCGTGACGGCCAAGCTGCCCCCGGCGCTGCTGGCCTCCCTCGGTGCGGCGCGGAAGGGCGGGGGCTCGGGGAAGGGTGGCCGGATGATCCGCACACCCACCCATGGCCGCCGCATCGGGACCCGTCCCGGCGACCCGCGCCGCGCCCGCATCGACATCGTCGAGACGCTTCGCGCGGCCGCGCCGTGGCAGCGGCTCCGCGCCCGGAAGGATGGCCGCCTGGCCATCCGGCGGGATGACTTCCGCATCCAGCGCCTGGAGCACCAGGGTGGGACCACGGTGATCTTCGCGGTGGATGCCTCCGGGAGCGCGGCCCTCCACCGTCTCGCCGAGGCAAAAGGCGCGGTGGAGTTGCTGCTGGCCGAGAGCTACGTGCGCCGGGACCGGGTGGCCCTGATCAGCTTCCGCGGGGCCACGGCCGAGCTGATGCTGCCCCCCACCCGCTCGCTGGCCCGGGCGCGGCGCGCGCTCGCGGGGCTGCCGGGCGGCGGCGGCACGCCGCTCGCCAAGGCCATCGTGGCCTCCAGTCAGGCGGCCGACCAGGTGATGCGCGAGCGGGATGGCGGCTCGGCGCTGGTGGTGTTCCTGACCGATGCCCGCGCCAACGTGGCGCTCGACGGCACCGGCGGCCGCCCCCAGGCCGAGGCCGACGCGCAGACCGCGGCGCGCGCCTTCCGGCTCACGGGCGTTCCGGCGGTGCTGATCGACACCTCGCCCCGGCCGTCGGCCTACGCGGCCACGCTCGCGGGGGAGATGGGCGCCCGGTACCTGCCGCTCCCGGTGGCGGATGCGCGGGGTGTGTCCCGCATCGTGCAGGCGGCCCGCTCGGGCCTGGTGGAGGCCGGCCGGTGAAGCCGCTCCCGCTCGAGCGCGAGGGCTACCGCGGCGTCATCGAGGCCGTGGTGCTCGTCTTCCTCTTCTGGTGGCTGGCCACGGGCCTCCTCCTCGGCCTGCCGCGGGATCCGCTGGGCCGGGAAGCCGCCGCCGTCGTCGCCTCGCTGCTCGGGGGGGCGGGGCTCGGCCTGACGATGATCGTGCGCCAGGACAACTCGCCCCGGGGGGCGGCCATCGGCTTCCTGGCGGGCGGGACGCTCTGGGGCTGGGTGCAGGCCGCGCTGTACGGCGGCTGGCTGGTGGGGCCGGGGATCGTCCACCCGCCGGTACCCAGCGGGGACCGCCTGGCCGACGCCATGGCGGTGCTCCACGCCACGAGCTGGAACGAGGTGGCCTCGATCGGCGTGCTGGTGCTGGCGGCCGGGCTGGGCAGCAAGGCGCCGAACCGGATGCCGTTCTGGACGGTGCTGCTGTTCTGGACCGCCCACCAGGCGGCGCGGCTCAACATCTTCTTCGGCGTGAGCAACCTGGACGCGAGCCTGCTGCCGGAGCACCTGGCGTTCCTCGCCGCGTTCGTGGGGCCGCGGAGCAATACGCCGCTGCTCTGGCTCACGGTGCTGCTCTGGTCAGGCATCACGGTCTGGCTGGTGCGCCGGGCCCGCAGTTCGGGCAGCGGCTTCCAGCGTCAGGGGGCGCTCCTGCTGGCCACGCTGGCCGGCCTCGCGGCGCTCGAACATGCGCTGCTCGGCATGCCGGCGGCGCTCCCGTTGTGGGGCCCCTTCCTGGGGCACCTTCCCAGCTGAGATCCGAGGGCGGAGGGCGTGGTGCGGGAGCCGGTCGTCCCCGATTGTCAGTTTCTCTTGACAAACAAAAGCGTCAGCACCAGTTTACAGGCCGTAAGCTCCTCCACCCCCAATTCGGCCAATGCGGGTCCTGGTGCCGAGGTCTCGGGTGCATACCACTGCCGTCGTGTTTGAAGAGCCCCACCGGCTCGCGCTGCGCCCTGTGGCTGTCGTTGAGCCTGGTCCCGCCGATGTGGTCGTCGGCGTGGAGTGGACCGGCATCAGCACCGGCACGGAACGCCTGCTCCTGACCGGCCAGATGCCGCCCTTCCCGGGGCTCGGGTATCCGCTGGTGCCGGGATACGAGGCGGTGGGGCGGATTACCGCGGCGGGGCCGGAGTCGGGGCGTCAGGTGGGGCAGCGGGTGTTCGTGCCGGGGGCGCGGTGCTTCCCCGAGGTGCGGTGCCTCTTTGGCGGTGCGGCGGCGGCGCTGGTGGTGCCGGGGGCGCGGGCGATCCCGATCGCCGACGGGATCGGTGCCGATGGGGCGCTGCTGGCGCTGGCGGCCACGGCATACCACGCGCTGGCCCTCCCCAATGCCCGGCCGCCCGAGCTGATCGTGGGGCACGGGGCGCTGGGCCGGCTGCTGGCGCGGATCGCGGTGGCGCTCCATCCGGAGCATCCGGTGCCGGTGGTCTGGGAGAAGGCGGCAGTCCGGGCGGGCGGGGCGGCGGGGTACCAGGTGCTCACGCCCGAGGAGGACCCGCGGAAGGACTACCAGGCCATCATCGACGTCTCGGGCGACAGCCGCCTGCTCGACGCGCTGATCGGCCGGCTGGGCCCGGGGGGTGAGGTGGTGCTGGCGGGGTTTTACGAGCGGATCGGGTTCGACTTCGTGCCGGCGTTCCTGCGGGAAGCGACGATCCGGGTCTCGGCGGAGTGGCAGCCGAACGACCTCGCGGCGGTGGTGGAGCAGGTGAATGCGGGGCGGGTGCGGCTGAAGGGGATCATCAGCCACCACGTCCCGGCAGCGGCGGCAAGCGACGCGTACCAGGTGGCGTTCAGCGACCCGGGCTGCGTCAAGATGATCCTCGACTGGCAGGAGGCCGCGTGATTGCACCGACCGGCGGGACCACGTCCGAACCGATCCAACTGCTGCACAGCAAGCTGCGCGAGGAAGCGCAGGCGGAGCCGGACGCGCCCGTCAGCACCGGGACGGCCAAGCAGACGCAGATCATCGCCATCTACGGGAAGGGCGGGATCGGGAAGAGCTTCACGCTCGCCAACCTGTCCTACATGATGGCGCAGCAGGGGCGGAAGGTGCTCCTGATCGGCTGCGACCCCAAGAGCGACACCACGAGCCTCCTCTTCGGCGGCAAGGCCTGCCCCACGATCATCGAGGTCTCCTCGAAGAAGAAGCTGGCGGGCGAGCAGGTGGAGATCGGCGACGTCTGCTTCAAGCGCGACGGCGTGTTCGCCATGGAGCTCGGCGGGCCCGAGGTGGGCCGGGGCTGCGGCGGGCGCGGGATCATCCACGGCTTCGAGACGCTGGAGAAGCTCGGGTTCCACGAGTGGGGCTTCGACTTCGTGCTGCTCGACTTCCTGGGCGACGTGGTGTGCGGGGGCTTCGGGCTGCCGATCGCGCGCGACATGTGCCAGAAGGTCATCGTGGTCGGCTCCAACGACCTGCAGTCGCTCTACGTGGCCAACAACGTGTGCAACGCGGTCGAGTACTTCCGGAAACTCGGCGGCAACGTGGGCGTGGCCGGCATGGTGATCAACAAGGACGACGGCACGGGCGAGGCGCAGGCCTTCGCCACGACGGCCGGGATCCCGGTGCTCGCCGCCATCCCCGCGCACGAGGACATCCGCCGCAAGAGCGCCTCCTACGAGATCATCGGCCGCCCGGGCGGCGAGTGGGCGCCGCTGTTCGAGCTGCTGGCCACCAACGTGGCCGAGGCGCCGCCGGTGCGGCCGCGGCCGCTGTCGCAGGATGTGCTCCTCGGCCTCTTCAGCGGGGACACGGTGGGGCGGGACGTGGTGCTCACGCCGGCGACGCAGGAAGACATGTGCGGTGCCGCGGCGAAGCGGAAGGAAACGCTCGAGGTCGTCTACGACACGGTCTGATCCATGACCACCCGCGAAGTGCTCTACGCCGGCGCGCCGGCGACCGAGGACCCGACGCTCCCCCTGGAGCCGACGGCCCCGGGCGGCGCGCTGCCGGTGCTCCAGGACGGACTGGGCTGCCATGCGGGCGCCGACACCCTGCGGGCGGCGGCCGAGGCGGCGGGGAAGAGCGCGGTGCTGGAGCAGTACGCCAAGGACTACCCGAAGGGCCCGCATGACCAGCCGCAGTCGATGTGCCCCGCGTTCGGCTCGCTCCGGGTGGGGCTCCGGATGCGGCGCACCGCCACGGTGCTCTCGGGCTCGGCGTGCTGCGTGTACGGGCTGTCGTTCACCAGCCACTTCTACGGCGCCCGCCGCACGGTGGGCTACGTGCCGTTCAACTCGGAGACGCTGGTCACGGGCAAGCTCTTCGAGGACATCCGGGAGTCGGTGTACCAGCTGGCGGACCCGGCCAAGTACGACGCGGTGGTGATCATCAACCTCTGCGTGCCGACGGCCTCGGGCGTGCCGCTCCAGCTGCTGCCGAAGCAGATCAACGGCGTCCGGATCATCGGCATCGACGTGCCGGGCTTCGGCGTGCCGACGCACGCGGAGGCCAAGGACGTGCTGGCGGGGGCGATGCTCCGCTACGCGCGGCTCGAGGCGGAGCAGGGCCCGGTACAGGCGCCGCGCGGCGGGGTGAGCGCCACGCCAACCGTGACGCTCCTCGGCGAGATGTTCCCGGCCGACCCGGTGGGCATCGGCATGCTGCTCGAGCCGCTCGGCCTGGCGGCCGGCCCCTCGGTGCCGACCCGCGAATGGCGCGACCTCTACGCCGCGCTCGACTGCGCGGTGGTGGGCGCCATCCACCCGTTCTACACGGCGTCGATCCGCGAATTCCAGGCGGCGGGCCGGGCCATCGTGGGGTCGGGCCCGGTGGGCGTCGAGGGCACGGCTGCGTGGCTCCAGGCCATCGGCGATGCCTGCGGCACCAGCCAGAAGGCCATCGGTAACGCGAAGCAGAAGTTCCTGCCCGCCATCGAGGGGGCGCTGAAGCGCTTCCCCGTGCAGGGACGGATCACGCTGTCGGGCTACGAGGGCTCCGAGCTGCTGGTGGCGCGCCTCCTCGTGGAGAGCGGCGCCGAGGTGCCCTACGTGGGGAGCGCCTGCCCGCGGACCCCGTGGAGCGACGCCGACCGCGAGTGGCTCGAGGCGCACGGCACCCACGTGCAGTTCCGCGCCTCGCTCGAGAACGACCTGGCGGCCATGGAGGCCTTCCAGCCGGACCTCGCCGTCGGCACGACGCCGGTGGTGCAGGCGGCCAAGGAGAAAGCGATCCCGGCGCTCTACTTCACCAACCTGATCTCCGCGCGGCCGCTCTTCGGCCCGGCGGGCGCCGGCTCGCTGGCGCAGGTGGTGAATGGCGCGCTCAAGAACAAGGACCGATTTACCCGCTTCAAGAGCTTCTTCGCGGGTGTGGGCGAGGGGCACGCGGCCGGGGTGTGGGAGGACGTGCCGGAGGATCGGCCGGAGTTCCGGGAGCACTATCGCCGTCACCTCGCCAAGCAGGCGGCCAAGAAGAAGGCGGAGGACATGGTCTGATGCTCGTCCTCGACCACGACCGGGCCGGCGGCTACTGGGGCGCCGTGTACGTCTTCACCGCGGTGAAGGGACTGCAGGTGGTCATCGACGGCCCGGTGGGCTGCGAGAACCTTCCGGTCACCTCGGTGCTGCACTACACGGACGCGCTGCCGCCGCACGAGCTGCCCATCGTCGTCACCGGCCTCGGGGAAGAGGAGCTGGGCCAGACGGGCACCGAGGGCAGCATGAAGCGGGCGCACAAGGTGCTCGACCCGGAGCTCCCGTCGGTGGTGGTGACGGGGAGCATCGCCGAGATGATCGGCGGCGGGGTGACGCCGGAGGGGACCAACCTCCAGCGCTTCCTGCCGCGGACCATCGACGAGGACCAGTGGCAGGCCGGCAACCGCGCGATGTACTGGCTGTGGACCGAGTACGGCCTCAAGCGCGGCGTCGCGCGGGACCGCACGCCCCGGCAGCCGGGCGACAAGCCGAAGGTCAACCTCATCGGCCCGAGCTACGGCACGTTCAACATGCCGAGCGACCTGGCGGAGATCCGCCGGCTGGTCGAGGGCATCGGCGCCGAGGTGAATCTGGTCTTCCCGCTCGGGACGCACCTGGCCGACGTGCCGAAGCTGGTGGACGGCGACGTGAACATCGTGATGTACCGCGAGTTTGGGCGGATGCTGTGTGAGGCGCTCGGCCGTCCGTACCTGCAGGCGCCGATCGGGCTCGAGAGCACCACGATGTTCCTGCGGAAGCTGGGCGAGCTGCTCGAGCTCGATCCCGAGCCGTTCATCGAAAAGGAAAAGCACACCACGATCAAGCCGGTGTGGGACCTGTGGCGGAGCGTGACGCAGGACTTCTTCGCCACGGCGAGCTTCGGGATCGTGGCCACGGAGACCTACACCCGCGGGATCCGGCACTTCCTCGAGGACGAGATGGGCCTCCCGTGCACCCTCGCGGTGGCGCGGAAGCCCGGGGCCAAGACGGACAACCCGGCGGTGCTGGCGCAGCTCCAGGCGCAGCCGCCCCTGGTGCTCTTCGGCAGCTACAACGAGCGGATGTACCTGGCGGAGCTGGGCCTCAAGACGAGCTACATCCCGGCCTCGTTCCCCGGCGCCATCATCCGCCGCCACACCGGCACGCCGTTCATGGGCTACGCCGGGGCGACGTACCTGGTGCAGGAAGTCTGCAACGCGCTCTTCGACGCCCTCTTCCACATCCTGCCGCTGGCGCGGGACATGGACCAGGTGGACGCGACGCCGGCGCGGACGCACGAGGCGCTGCCCTGGGACGACGAGGCGAAGCGGCGGCTCGACGAACTGGTCGAGCAGCAGCCGGTGCTGGTCCGGATCTCGGCGGCCAAGCGGCTGCGGGACCGGGCGGAGCGGGATGCCCGGCGGCGCGGCGACCGTCGTGTCACGACGGAGCACCTCGAGGCGAGCCTCGCCGGGGTGAGCTAGAGCCCGGCCCGGTCCGCGGCGGCGAGGATGGTCTCGGCCGCAAGCTGGGGCCGGTCCTCGTGGAAGAGGTGGCCGCCCGCGACCTCGGTGAAGGTGAGCCGGGGGATCATGGCGGCGAGGCGCCGGAGGGCGCCGAGGGGGATCCAGCGGTCGGCGGTACCGGCGGCGATGGTGACGGGGCAGGGGACCTTGTAGAGGTCCCGGGTGAGCTCGGTGAGGGACCAGCCCGACATCATGGCGAAGGCATCGGCGACGTGCTGCGGGGAGCGGAAGAAGCGCTGGTAGAGCACCAGGTGGTCGGGCGGGATGGCCGACCCGGTGGAGTCGAGGAGGGACGCGATGATCCCGTCGTTCCTCGCCAGCGCGGCGGCGGAGGAAGCCACCACCCGGGTGGTGGCCAGCCGGTGGACGAGCGGCGCGAAGAGCAGCCGATAGACCGCCGGGGGCGGGACGAGGGCGGGCGCGAGGCCCACGAGTCCCGCGGGGCTGATGGCCCGGTCGATCGCCAGGCGGAGCAGGATGGCGGCGCCGGCGGAGTGGCCCACGGCGAAGGCGGGGGCGAGGCCCTCGTGGCGGAGGAGCGCCGAGAGCGCGGACGCCATGCCGGGGAGCGTGAGGTGGGCGGGCTTGGCACCGGAGGTGAAGCCGTGGCCCGGCAGGTCGGGGGCCAGGACGGTGAAGCGACCGGTGAGGAACGGGAGGAGCGGGCCGAAGGAGAAGGTGGCCGCTCCGGTTCCGTGGACCAGCAGCAGGAGCGGGCCCCTGCCGGCCTGCTGCAGGTGCCACTCGAGCCCGCCCGCCTGGACAAAGCGGCTTGACTGGGCGAAGGGCCAGCGGGGGGAGAGGTCTTCCCAGCGCGGCGGACCGGACGGCTCAGCAGGCATGTGAATAGAAGGTAGAAACTGGTCGGGCCTGGGGACCAAGGCATGACCCCCCTGCCGCGGGGATCCACGCGGTGAACTTCATCACTCCATGGAGGGCTGTATGGCGGAAAACAATGGCACCATGACGGATGAGGAAGCAAGGGCGTTCCACGGCTACTTCCTGCTTGGTTTCATCGGGTTCACCGGTGTGGCCATCGTGGCGCATTTCCTCACGTGGCAGTGGAGGCCGTGGCTCTGAGCCACCGGCTTTCCTGAACCCTCAACCTGAGGAAGACCGATGTACAAGATCTGGAAGGGTGCCGATCCTCAGCTGGTTCTCCACGGGCTGTTCTTTGCCCTGGGCGTCCTGGCGATCGTGCTGCACATGTTCGCGTTCAGCGCGATCGGTTATCCGGCGTCCACCAAGGCGAAGTACAACGCCGCGGCAGCCGCAACGCCGTAAGGCGTCTGGCAGAGGTCACTGGGTCCGGGTCAGGTGGGTCCGTACACGGACCCGGCCCAGCCCCTCGTGCTGAACCCTTTTCCTACGTGAGGACCGAGTATGTACCGCATTTGGCTTCTGGTGGACCCCCGGCGGGCGCTTCCGGCGCTCTACGCCTTCCTGGGTCTGCTGGCCGTCGTGATTCACTTGATCCTGCTGAGCAGCAATCGCTTCGCCTGGATCGAGAACGGCACGCTGTCAGCCGACAAGGCTCCCGTTGGGGCGTCGCGTCCGGCCGCGGCCGCGGAGATGGCCCCGCTTCCGCCTAACCGGTAACGCAACATGGGACAGGTGGCGGCGGCGCGGGTCCCCGCGTCCGCTGCCTCCGCCCAGCCGGGCCGAGCCTTCGGCCCGTAACCCGCAGTCTGCAATGACGCCGTTCCCAGGGAGACTCTGACCGATGGCGATGCTTTCCTTCGAACGCAATTACCGGGTCCGCGGCGGAACGCTGGTCGGCGGAGACCTGTTCGACTTCTGGGTCGGCCCGTTCTACGTCGGCTTCTTCGGACTCACCACCGTGTTCTTCACGGTCCTCGGCGTGCTCCTGATCCTCTGGGGCGCGGCGATCGGCCCCACCTGGAACCTGTGGCGGATCAACATCGCGCCGCCGGACCTGAGCGTGGGCCTGGGCTTCGCCCCGATGGCCGCGGGCGGGCTCTGGCAGCTCATCACTATCTGTGCCGTCGGGGCGTTCGTGTCGTGGGCGCTTCGGCAGGCGGAGATCGCGCGCAAGCTGGGCATGGGCCTCCACGTGTCGTGGGCCTTCTCGGCGGCGGTCTTCGCGTACGTGACGCTGGTGGTCATCCGGCCGGTGCTGCTGGGCGCGTGGGGGCACGGCTTCCCCTACGGCATCTTCAGCCACCTGGACTGGGTGAGCAACACCGGCTACCAGTACCTGCACTTCCACTACAATCCCGCGCACATGATCGCGGTGACGTTCTTCTTCACCAACTGCCTCGCGCTGGCGATGCACGGGTCGCTCATCCTCTCGGTGACCAACCCCAAGAAGGGCGAGCACGTGAAGATGAGCGAGCACGAGAACGTGTTCTTCCGCGACCTGGTCGGCTACTCGATCGGCGCGCTCGGCATCCACCGGCTCGGGGTCTTCCTCGCGATGAGCGCGGCGATCTGGAGCGCCATCTGCATCGTCATCTCGGGGCCGCTGTGGACGCGCGGCTGGCCCGAGTGGTGGAGCTGGTGGCTCAACCTGCCGATCTGGCGATAAGGCGCGACGGCCATGCTTGAATACCAGAACATCTTCACCCGCGTCCAGGTCCGGACGGTCCCCGATCCCGGGCTGCCCATCCCCAATGCCGAGGAGCGCCTCGGCAAGGGCGGGTTCAGCTACTGGATCGGCAAGTTCGGCGACGCGCAGATCGGCCCGATCTACCTCGGCTGGACGGGGCTCGTCTCCCTGCTGCTCGGGTTCATGGCCATCGAGATCATCGGCCTGAACTTCCTGGCGCAGGTGCACTGGAGCCCGATCCAGTTCTTCCGGATGCTGCCGTGGCTCACGCTGGAGCCGCCGCCGCCCGCCTACGGGCTGCGCATGCCCCCGCTGCAGCAGGGCGGCTGGTACCTGATCGCCGGCGGCCTCCTGACGGCCTCCATCATCCTCTGGTGGGTGCGCACCTACCGGCGGGCGCGGGCGCTCGGCATGGGGACCCACCTCGCGTGGGCCTTCGCCAGCGCCATCTTCCTGTACCTCACCTTTTTCTTCCAGCCGCTCCTGGTGGGCAGCTGGAGCGAGATGGTGCCGTTCGGGATCTTTGCGCACCTCGACTGGACCAGCGCCTTCTCGATCCGCTACGGGAACCTGTACTACAACCCGTTCCACGCGCTGTCGATCGCCTTCCTGTACGGCTCGGCCGTCCTCTTCGCGATGCACGGCGCCACGATCCTGGCCCTGACCCGGGTGGGCGGGGAGCGCGAGATCGAGCAGATCACCGACCGCGGCACCGCCGCGGAGCGCGCCGCGCTCTTCTGGCGGTGGTGCATGGGCTGGAACGCCACCATGGAGTCGATCCACCGCTGGGCCTGGTGGTTTGCCTGCCTGACGGCCTTCACCGGCGGCATCGGGATCCTGCTCACCGGCACCGTGGTGGACAACTGGTACCTCTGGGGCGTGAAGCACGGCCTGGTGGCCGACTACCCGGTCCAGAACCCCGACGCGAAGGGCCAGCTCGAGGCGCTCCGCGGCCAATACGCGGGGACCCAGCCGGACAGCTTCCCGTCCTTCGTGATCCCGGCGCCCAAGGTGGTCACGGCGGCCGAGATCGCCACGGACCTCGCGGCCAGCGGGAAGGTCTCCACCAACGCGATCCTGTTCCCGAGTGGCAGCAGCAGCATCCTGCCGGCCTCGAAGGCGCAGCTGGACGAGATCGCCGCGGCGCTCGCTGCCGACCGGGCGCTCACGCTCAACATCGTGGGCCACACCGACAACATGGGGAACCCCGCGGCCAACCAGGTGCTCTCCGAGCAGCGGGCGGCGGCGGTGCGGGACTACCTCGTGAAGGCCGGGGTCCAGGCCGCGCGGCTCACCGCCGCGGGCGCCGGGGACACCCAGCCGATCGCCGGCAACGACAGCCCCCAGGGACGCGCGCAGAACCGGCGCGTGGAGCTGGTGAAGCCATGACACACGCCACTACGCGGGGACTCCGCATGAACGGGATGCGTGGTATCGGGGCGCTCGCCCTCGCAGGGAGCCTGCTCCTGCTCGGCGGCTGCGAGATCGGGCCGAAGGCGGCCCAGCAGACCGGCTTCCGCGGCACGGGGATGGTGAACTTCAAGGACCAGTCCGTGCTGGACGCCCGGTTCGACTCGGTGGCGGCGCTCATCCCGGCCGCCCTCCCGGCCTCGCCGGCGCCGCAGCCGGGCCCGCTGCCCTGGAAGAACGTGCAGGTGCTCACCGACGTCAGCGTGCCGGAACTCACCCGCACGATGATCGCCATGAGCACCTGGGTGGCGGGCACCGGCAACTGCGCCTACTGCCACAACCTGGGCGACCTCTCGGCCGACACCAGCGCCAAGGGCGACACGCTCTGGACCAAGATCGTCGCGCGGCGGATGCTGCAGATGGTGCGCGACATCAACGCCAACTACGAGGGGCACGTCGTCAACACCGGCGTGACCTGCTACACCTGCCACCTCGGCAAGCCGATTCCCAACGGGATCTGGACCTACACCAACGTGAACCAGCTCGAGCGCTACTACCTCGACCGGAGCGCGGTGCGGGTGCAGAGCCATGCCATGCCGGCCAGCAACGACAACCGCTCGAGCGCCAAGCAGACCGAGTGGACGTACGCGCTGATGATCCAGATGTCCATCGCGCTGGGCGTGAGCTGCAACCACTGCCACAACAGCCGCGCCTTCTGGAGCTGGGAAGAGGCCCCGCCGCAGCGCGCCAAGGCGCTGCTCGGCGCCCAGATGGTCCGTCACCTGAACACCGAGTACCTGGGCCCGCTCGCCCCGATGTTCCCGGCCGTCCGCAAGGGCGCCATGGGCGACGCCCCGAAGGCGCAGTGCCGGACCTGCCACAACGGGACCTACAAGCCGCTCTACGGCTACCCGATGGCGAAGGACTACCCGGCGCTCTGGGGCCGGCCCGCGTGGAACGGCCAGCCGTTCCCGGCGATCCCGGTGGACACCGTCGTGGCGATGCGGTAGGCGCCCTCCGCCGCAGCGCTCGCAGCGCGCCCCGCAGCCTTCGGGTTGCGGGGCGTGCTGCGTTTGAGGCGCCCGCGCGGGGCTCGGGCGCTACGGGGGCCAACGCCTGGACCAGCGGGGGCGGGCCGGGCTCGGATGTAGCGGGACCGGCGCCGTGCCCGATTGGGGTTGGGCCGCTGGGCGGCGGCGGGGCCTGGCTGCCCGCCTGACGCACGAGCCGGGACCGCCGCCTCCTTGCTCCGGACCCCCGCACGATGTGCGCGCGCACGGGCAGGCAGGCCCCGGAAACACCGCGGCCCCGCGCTCCTCACGGGAGCGCGGGGCCGCGGGGCGCCGGCGGGGCGGGGCTACGGCGTGGTGCCGTTGAACAGCACCTCGAAGGAGGCCACCTGGGTCGGCCCGAAGCTGTTCACGGCGATGTGCATGCCGGTGATCGGGTCGTCGAGGCTCACGCGGCCGTCCTGCCAGCGGGTGAGGTGGTAGAGTGCTTCCTGGTCGGCCCCGGCGAGGTCCCGCTTGTAGCGGAGGCCGTTCAGGGCGCCGAGCAGGAAGCCGTGGTCGTTCTGGGTGAGGCGGGCGTACGGCAGGCTGGCCGCGCTGTCCCAGACGGTGAGGGTGCCGTCGGCCTCCTTGTGGAGGCGGATGGAGCGGGCCTCCAGGGCCGGCAGCACCGGCTCCCGGGTGGCACCGACCCCGGTGGTGCGGGCCAGCAGCGCGAAGCCCATGGTGAGGAGCACGAGCAGGGCGGCGGCCTTGAGGGGCGCGCCGGGGACCCGGACCTCGTTCATCCCCTCGCGGGCCCCGGGCTCGCTCTCGAACACGAAGCGACTCATGACAGCGCCTTCTCCGCCGGCACGAGCGGCGGGGCCAGGAAGGGCTCGCGGGCGCCCGGCGCCTCGGCCGGGGCATCGGGACCCTCGGCCACGGGCCCGCTGGCCTCGGCGGCCTCACGGAGGAGGCGGGCCACCTCGGCGGGATTGACGAGGCCGCGCAGCATTGGCTCCGGCCAGCGGAGGCGCCACGGCCGCGCGTGCGGCCACAGGTGCAGGTAGCTCATCCGGTCGGGCGGGCGGATCGCCAGGGCGATCTCCCCGGTGCCGTCCGCGAAGGTCCGGTGCCAGGCGGAATCCACCAGGCGCAGCGGCAGGTTGATCGTCGTCGGCACCACGAGCCCGACGCGAAGCACCAGCCGCCGCTCGGTCAGGGCGTACACGGTGCCGCGCTCGAGCAGCAGTGCGTAGCCGTGCACCACCCCGAAGACGAGGCCGGCGAGCACGAGCTGCGTGACGAGGGCGCCGACCAGGGTCGCCATCGGCACCCCGTCCCGCACCGCCCCGAGAAGCCCCAGGGCGATGATCACTGCGAAGTAGCCGCCCAGGAGCCGGGTGTGGAACAGGTGCCGGGCGAGCGCCCGGCGCGCGGGGCCCCCCTGCCACAGCAGCCGCTCCCCGGGGGGGAGCGGCTGGGCCACGCCGGGAATCCAGGTGCGGGGTTCACTCATACGAGCGGCTGCGCCCGTTCCGGGGTCGCGTAGAGGTGCCCGCCCGCGAAGTACGCCATGATCTTGTCTTCCTCGAGCAGGGTGACCTGCATCGGGCTCTTGGTGCGCGGGACGTCCGCGAACTGGGCGGCGGTGATGGCCTTCACCAGCACCTTGTCCGTCTTCACCAGCCCGAACATCGGCCACTGGACGAGGGCCACCGGGACCAGCACGACGCCGCCGCCGGTGAGCTCGACCTCGTAGTAGCGGATCTGCGGTTCCGCCTTGTCCACCCACACGTCCTTGACGATGCCCGCCACGACGCCGTCACAGGCCTCGACCTTGAGGCCGCGCGGGTCGGGATCCTGCGGGGCGATGGAGAACGTGGGCGCGAAGCGCATGGGGACGATCTTCGCCTCCCCGTGGGCCGTGATGTCCGGCACGTCCTGCCGCCCGGCGTAGGTGGCGGGGCCGACGGCATCGACGAGCGGGTTCCCGGTCGGGACCAGGGGAGAGCCTTCGCCGCGATCGAGCGGCACGAGCTTGGGGGTGCTCACCGGTGAATCTCCTGGCCGTCATGGCCGATGAAGGTCTTCTTGGGCGCCATCGCGGGGAAGCCCTCGGTCTTCCCGCGCTCGGACTCGAGCGGGTAGCCCTCGCGCTTGTCTTCCCGACGGAGCCACCACACCAGCCCGAAGAAGAAGATCCAGAAGGCATACAGGGTGATTGCCGCACCATCGAGGTGTTCCATGGGACAACCTCCTCCAAAGGAAACGGGACCGACTACCCTAGGCCGGGAGATCGGCGAGGCCGAACCGCGCGTCCCCATCCCGCCCGCCGTGGTGCCGGCTGGGGGCCACCAGCGGCCCGAGCGCGATGAGCGTGGCGAACAGCGCCGCGATCTCCAGGTGATAGACCACACTGTACGGCACCGAGGGGTCGCTGAGCGCGGGCCCCAAGGCCCCGCTGCGCACCTGCCCGGCCACTGCATCCTTGATGACCCCGGACAGCGCCAGGGCCAGCCCTTCCGACGTGGCGAACACCGCGCCCCACGCGCCGAGCGCGATGCCGTGCTGCTCCTCCTTGAGCGCCATGGCCGCCGACAGCGTCCCGACGCCGAACATCCCCTCCCCCATCCCGATGAAGAACACGCCGGCCCGGAAGAGCCCGGCCGAGTAGAGCGGGGAGGCGAACACCACGGCCGCGAAGCCGATGACGCCCACCAGGGCACCGTAGGCCGCGAGGCGGATGGCATTGGTGCCGCGCTCGAGGCGCATGGCCGCCAGGATGAAGGCCACGATGGCGCCGAGCGCCATGAGGCCGGTCAGGTTGGTGGTCTGCCCCACCGACAGGTGCAGGATCTCGCCCCCGTAGGGCTCGAGCAGCACGTCCTGCAGGTTGAAGGCGAAGAACCCGAACCCCACCGCCACCAGCAGCCGCACCGCCTTGCCGCCGGCGGTGAAGACCCGCCACGCCTCGCCGAACAGCGGCCGCCGCTCGCCCTTGGCGTACGGCGTGACGCCGCGCACCCGGGCCTCCTGCTTCCAGAGGCAGATGGTGTTGAGCACCATGGTCAGCACCGCGCAGCTCTGGATCACCTTGATGAGCCGGAGGGGGGAGTACTCGTGCAGCAGGTGCCCGAGCGCGAAGGCCGAGAGCACGGTGCCCACGAGCAGCGTCACGTACATGAGCGCCACCACCCGCGGCCGCCGCCCCTCGGGGGCGAGGTCGGTGGCGAGCGCCAGGCCCGCGGTCTGGGTGGTGTGCGCCCCCGCGCCCACCAGGAAGAAGGCCAGCACCGTCCCCGCGTACCCGGGCCACCGCATGGTGCTGACCGCGTCGGGCGAGAGCGCCAGCAGCGCGAACGGCATGATGGCGAGCCCGCCGAACTGCATCAGCGTCCCGAACCAGATGAACGGCACCCGGCGCCAGCCCAGCACGCAGCGGTAGGTGTCGGAGCGGAACCCGATGAGCGTCCGGAACGGGGCGATGAGCAGCGGGATGGCGATGCCGAGCGCCACGAAGGTGGCGGGCACCTGGAGCTCCAGGATCATCACCCGGTTGAGCGTCCCGACGAACAGCGTCTGGACCATCCCCACCGAGATCTGGAACAGGCTCAGGCGCCACAGCCGCGCGAGCGGCAGCTCCGGGGTGGCCACGTCCGCGAACGGCATGTACCGGGTGCCGAGGCCCCGCCAGAAGTTGCGCGCCGTCATTCCCATCGGGTCCTCCGCTACCAGACCGGCTCGAGCCGGCAGTCCGCCGGGAGCGGCTTGCTCCTCACCGGCAGGAAGTAGAGCCGGACGAAGCACAGCGCGTTGGCCGCCTGCAGGCGGAGCGCGGTGAGCTTCGAGCGCCCCGCGTTCTCGTTGAGCGCCACGGTGTTCCGGTACATCTGCTCGAGCAGGGCCCAGAACTTCGGGCTGTCGGTGTCGATGGTATCCGGGAACACCTGCTGGCTGATCTCGTTGGTCAGCGCGATGACCCGGCGGTCGAAGTCGTCCACCTGGAGGCCGAGGCGCTGGAAGAAGCCCTGCCGCAGGTGGTCGCGCACGTACATCGTGGCGAAGACGGCGAGCAGGAAGAAGCGGATCCAGTACTTGTTCACGCCCCGGAGCAGGTGCGGGTTGGACCGCATCAGTATGGCGAACGCCTCCCCGTGGCGGAACTCGTCCTGGCACCAGTTCTCGAACCACTTGAAGATCGGGTGGAATCGGAACTCGGGGTGCGCCTCCAGCTGGCGGTAGATGGTGATGTACCGCGCGTAGCCGATCTTCTCCGACAGGTACGTGGCGTAGTAGATGTACTTGGGCTTGAAGTAGGTGTACTTCTTGGCCTTGGTCAGGAACGACAGGTCCACCCGCACGTTGAAGTCGGCGAGGGTGTGGTTGATGAAGCCGGCGTGGCGCCCCTCGTCGCGGCTCATGAGGCCGAAGAGCTCGCGCACGTCGGGATTCTTCACCCGCCGCTTGATCTCTGCGTACAGGATGCAGCCCGAGAACTCGGCCGTCACCGAGCTCACCAGGAAGTCGATGAACGCCTGCCGGAGCTCCGGGTCCCAGGTGGAGAAGTCCTGCTCGAACTCCGCGTTCCGCTTGAAGTGGTCCAGGTTCGGGTCGCTGCGGAACTCGGCGATGATGGCGTCCCACTGGGGGCGCAGGGCCGAGATGTCGAGCCGGTCCAGCTCGTCGAAGTCGGTGGTGTAGAAGCGCGGGTTGAGCGCGGCGTCCTGCTGCGCGAGGCGGGTGGCCTCGTTGATCGGCGGCTGGGTCTGGGTCGGGTACATGGCTCAGCCCTCGAAGCCGACTTCGTAGAGGTCCGTCACCTGGCTCGTGCCCAGGACCCGGACCAGCAGGCGGCGCGGCCAGCTGACGTGCGTGACCGTCGCCGTGGTGGACACCGTGCGGACCTCGCCCAGCGCGATGGACCGCGGGGCGTCGTGGACGAGCACCTCGTCGCCTTCATGGACCAGGGCGCCCTCCAGCACGGCGTGCGCGTGGAAGTGGCCCTCGGTGGCCTCGAGGTCGAGCTCGCACGGCACCTTGACCCGCCGTCGGGCGACGAACCAGGCGCCGAGGGCGACCGCGCCCCCGGCCCCCGCGATGAGCAGAGCATCCATCAGACCGCGTCCTCCGTACTTGGGTCCGGGGCGGGAGCCTCCCGCCCCACGTTCAGCGGCGCAGTTCCGCCGCCTGCGAGGTGTAGAAGCCGTGCGCCACCCGCTCGCTCCGCGCCATCCGGAACGGCCGCAGCGTCACGTGCCGCGCCACCGCCGAGCGGAGCCAGGCCTCGGCCACCGGCTCGATGCGCGGCGAGCGGTTCCCCCGGGGAAAGAGGCTCCCCACGGCGTGCATCATGGCCAGCGGCACCGTGCGCGGCGCAAAGGTGAAGACCAGGCTCCGCTCGGTGCGCGCCGCCAGCCGGGCCAGCGCCGTCACCATGTCCTCGCGGTGGTAGTGGATCAGCGAGTCCATGGCGAAGACGAAGTCGAACTTCCCCAGCCGGTCGTCCAGCATGTCGCCCGGCTTGAAGGTGATGCGGCCCCGCACGTCGGCCGGCAGCCGCTCGTCGGCCAGCGCCAGCAGGGTGGGGGAGAGGTCCACCGCCACCACCTCGGCGCCCCGCCGCGCGAGCTCGATGGACGCCATGCCGGTGCCGGCGCCGGCGTCGAGCACCCGCGCGCCCGCCAGGTCCGCCGGCAGGTAGCCCAGCATGAGCGCCCGCATCCGGTCCCGCCCCTCGCGCACGGAGGCGCGGATGCGGCCCACGGGCGCGGCACTCGTGAGCCGGGCCCACGTCTGCGCGGCCGTCCGGTCGAAGTACTCCTCGAGCCAGGCGCGGCGGTTGAGGTAACTCGGGGCGTCGGACACGTGCGTCATCAGTCGAAGCCCAGCAGGTCGAAGATCTCGCGGTCCTTGAGCGCGGCCGGGGCCACGGGCTCGGTGCCCGCCAGCAGCGTGCGCGCCAGCTTGAGGTACTCCTGCTGCACCGCCTCGAGCTCGGGGCTCGGCTCCATCTCGAAGAGGGTGCACTTCTTGAGGCGGCTGCGGCGCACCACGTCGAGGTCGGGGAAGTGGGCCAGGATGTTCATGCCCACCTTGTCGGTGTACCGGTGCACCTGGTCGGTGGCCGCGCTCCGGTTCACCACCACGCCGCCCAGGCGCACGCCGTAGTTCTTGGCCTTGGCGCCGATGGCCTGGACGATCCGGTTCATCGCGAAGATCGAGTCGAAGTCGTTCGCGGTCACGATGATGCCGCGGTCGGCGTGCTGGAGCGGGGCCGCGAAGCCGCCGCAGACCACGTCGCCCAGGACGTCGAAGACCACCACGTCGCTGTCCTCGAGCAGGTGGTGCTCCTTGAGGAGCTTCACCGTCTGCCCCACCACGTAGCCGCCGCAGCCGGTGCCGGCCGGCGGGCCGCCCGCCTCCACGCACATCAC
>CAZRCT010000022.1:0-45092 GCA_964598655.1 uncultured Gemmatimonadaceae bacterium | reverse complement strand
AGGTCGTCGCCCCGTTCCAGCCGGCCGGGGACCAGCCCCGCGCCATCGCGGCCCTGAGCGAGGGCCTCGCGGCGGGGGCGCGCTACCAGACGCTTCTCGGCGTCACCGGCAGCGGCAAGACCATGACGCTGGCCCACGTCATCGCCAACTACGGCAAGCCGACGCTGGTGCTGTCGCACAACAAGACGCTCGCGGCCCAGCTCTACGGGGAGCTGCGCCAGTTCCTGCCGCACAATGCGGTCGAGTACTTCGTCTCCTACTACGACTACTACCAGCCCGAGGCCTACGTCCCCCAGACGGACGTCTACATCGAGAAGGACGCGAGCATCAACGCGGACATCGAGAGCCTGCGGCTGCGCGCCACGTCGAGCCTGATGGAGCGGGAGGACGTGGTCATCGTGGCCACCGTGAGCGCCATCTACGGCCTCGGCGACCCCGTCGAGTACCGCAAGCTCCTCGTCACCGCCACTCGTGGCGAGGAGCGCGGCCGGGACGCGTTCCTCGCCGACCTGGTGCGGATCCAGTACGGGCGGAACGACGTCGCCTTCGACCAGGGCACCTTCCGGGTGCGCGGCGACACCGTGGAGGTGTTCCCGGCCTATGCCGAGCAGGCGCTTCGGCTCGAGTTCTTCGGGGACGAGATCGAGCGGATCGCCAAGATCGACCCGCTCACCGGCAAGGTCATCGCCACCCTGGAGCGCTGCGCCATCTACCCGGCCCGGCACTTCGTCACCCAGCGGCCCACCATCGAGCGGGCCGTCAAGGTCATCCGCCAGGAGCTGGCGGAGCGGCTCGCGGAGCTGCGCGCCGCGGGGAAGCTGCTCGAGGCGCAGCGGCTCGAGTCGCGGACCACCTTCGACATCGACATGATGCTCGAGGTGGGGACCTGCGCCGGCATCGAGAATTACTCGCGGCCCATCTCGGGCCGCCTGCCCGGCGAGCGGCCGGCCTGCCTCCTCGACTACTTCCCGCCCGAGTTTCTGGTGGTGGCCGACGAGTCGCACGTCACGCTCCCGCAGATCGGCGGCATGTTCAACGGCGACCGCGCCCGGAAGACCACGCTGGTCGAGTACGGCTTCCGCCTCCCCTCGGCGCTCGACAACCGGCCGCTCAAGTTCGAGGAGTTCATGGCCATCGTCCCCCAGTTGCTCGCCGTCTCGGCCACGCCGGGCGAGCTGGAGCTGGGGCTGAGCGAGGGCCGGGTGGTGGAGCAGATCATCCGGCCCACGGGGCTGGTGGACCCGGTGGTGGAGATCCGGCCGGTGAAGGGCCAGGTGGACGACCTGCTCGGCGAGATCCGCGAGCGCACCCGGCGGCGCGAGCGCACCCTCGTCACCACCCTCACCAAGCGCATGGCCGAGGACCTCACCGACTACCTGCAGCAGACCGGCGTTCGGGTGCGCTACCTCCATTCCGACATCGACGCCATCGAGCGGATGGAGATCCTGCGCGGCCTGCGCCTCGGGGACTTCGACGTGCTGGTCGGCATCAACCTGCTGCGGGAGGGGCTGGACCTGCCCGAGGTGTCGCTGGTGGCCATCCTCGACGCGGACCAGGAGGGCTTCCTGCGCTCCGACCGTTCGCTCATCCAGACGGTGGGCCGCGCCGCGCGCAACGTGAACGGCAAGGCCATCCTCTACGCCGACCGGATGACCGGATCCATGGAGCGGGCGCTCGCCGAGATGGAACGCCGCCGCACCATCCAGCTCGAGCACAACCGGGTGCACGGCATCGTGCCGCGCTCCATCACCAAGTCGCTCGAGGAAGTGAAGCTCACCACCCGCGTGGCCGACGCGCGCACCGAGAAGCCGGAGAAGAAGGGGAAGGAGGAGCGGCTGGTCGAGCTCGACTTCCGCGACCCGGCCAAGCGCGCGCAGACCATCGCGGCGCTCGAGCGGCAGATGAAGGAGGCCGCGGCCAACCTCGAGTTCGAGGTCGCGGCCATGCTGCGCGACCAGGTCAACGAACTCCGGGCCCTCGACACGCCCGACGTCGCCCGCGGCCAGCCCGCGCGCCGCCGCGCATGATCCGTCCGCTCACCGAGGCCGAGCTCGTGGCCGAAGGTCAGGCGCTCGGCCGGGCGCTCGCGCCCCGGAGCATCGTGGCGCTGGAGGGCAACCTCGGGGCGGGGAAGACCACCTTCGCGCAGGCGGTGGCGCGCGGCCTCGGCGTCACGGAGCCGGCCACCAGCCCCACCTATGCGCTGGTCCACCGCTACGAGGGCCGCCGCGGCCCGGTCTTTCACCTGGACTGCTACCGCCTGCGGCGCCCGGAGGAGGCCGCCGAGCTGGACTGGGAGGGCCTCCTCGCCGAGGGCGATGCGCTGCTGGTCGAGTGGCCCGAGAAGGCGGGGAGCTGGCTGCCCGCGCCCACCCGCCGGTTCCGGTTCCACCACCTGCCCGACGCCGAGCGGCGCGGGCTCGAGGAGTGCTGAGCATGTGGCTCGCGCTGGACACCGCCACCGACCGCGCCTCGCTCGCCCTCGGCGGGCCGGCGGGGGTCGTGGCGGAGGGGGAGATCGTCGGCGCACGGCGGCACGCGGCGGGACTCCTCCCGGCGCTCGATCGGCTGCTCGCCGAGGCGCGCGCTACGGCCATGGACCTCGAGGCCGTGATCCTCGCCGATGGGCCTGGGAGCTTCACGGGGCTCCGGGTGGCGGCCACCGTGGCCAAGGCGCTGGTGCGCGCCCGTCCCATGCCGCTCTGGGTGGCCCCGTCGCTGCTCGGCGTGGCCCGTGGGGCGGGGGCGCCGGACGGCCAGCTGGTGGTGGCGGTGAGCGACGCGCTCCGGGGGGAGGTCTTCGCGGGGGGCTGGCGCTTCGGGCCCGGGCGGGTGGAGTGTGTGCTGGCCCCCACGGTGCTGACCCCCCAGGCCTTGCGCGCGCGCCTCGTCGGTGAGGCGTGCATCGTGGGCAGCGCCGCCCCGCTCCTGGGGGAGTACCAGCCGACCTGGCCACAGGCCCGGGCGCTGCTCACGCTGGTGGGCCGTCATGGCGGGGTGCGGCGGGTTGCCGACCCCGCGGCCTGGGAGCCCGAGTACGGCCGGCCCGCCGAGGCGCAGGCCAAGTGGGAGCGCGAGCATGGACGTCCCCTGGCGGTTCCGGCCGGCGACCCGCGCTGACGCGGCGGTGCTGGCCGGCCTCGAACGTCGTTGCTTCAGCGACCCGTGGCCCGCCGATGCCTTCGCGTCCGCGCTCCGCACGCCGCACATGCAGCTCTTCGTGGCGGAGGCAGGGCTCGAAATCGTCGGCTACTTCGTGGGCCGTGCCGTGGCGGGCGAGGGCGAGATCCTGAATCTGGCCGTGGTGCCGGAGCTGCGCGGGCAGGGGCTGGGCCGGTGGCTGCTCGAGGAGGGGCTCGCCCGGCTCCGTGAGGCGGGCGTCGGGGAGGTGTTCCTCGAGGTGCGGGCCAGCAATGCGGCGGCCCGGGCGCTGTACCGGCGGCGCGGCTTCCGGGAGGTGGGGCGGCGGCGGGAGTACTACCGCCACCCCGTCGAGGATGCCCTCGTGCTCCGGCTTGGTCTCGCCCCCGCGTGATTTTGGTACGGCCTGCTACATTTGGGGTGGCGTGGGGACCCGGGCCGTCTCCAAGTTGTGTCGCGTGTTCCCCAAGCTCCGTTTCCAGCCCCCAGCGGTGGAGGTTCCCGTGAGTCGCAGTCTCAACAAGGTGATCCTGATCGGCAACATCGGGCAGGATCCGGAGGTCCGCAGCACCAGCAATGGCGGTCGTGTCGCCAACTTCAGCCTGGCCACCAGCCGGCAGTGGTCCGGCCAGGGCGGCGACAAGCAGGAAAAGACCGAGTGGCACCGGGTCGTGGCGTGGAACAACGCCCGCGGCGCGGGCACCGGCCTCGCGGACGTCATCGAGAAGTACTGCAAGAAGGGCGACAAGCTCTACGTCGAGGGCCGCATCGAGTACCGCTCGTGGCAGGACAAGGAAGGCCAGACCCGCTACACCACCGAGATCATTGCCAACGAGATCATCATGCTCTCGGGCAAGGGTGGCAGCGGCGACGGCGGGCCGAGCTACAGCGCCCCCGCCCGTGCTGCGGCAAGCGCGCCGGCCAAGAAGGAGGGCAAGGCGGAGTCCTTCGAGGACGTCCCTGCCGCCTTCGACGGCGAGGAAGACGACCTTCCGTTCTGACCCCGCCGTGGCCCGCCCGGGGCCTCCCGGGCGGGCCGCGGACGCGGGTGAGCCGCATCACCTTCCGGTGTCGGCACTTAGCCCGACAGGGCTCATGTAGTCTCTGAGTGGCGCGCCGGAGCCCATAGTCCTATATTGGGTTAGCACGATACCCACCCATAAAGAGGGTAGTGTGATGACCCGTTCCGCTCGTCTCGGCCTGGCCCTGGTGCTGGCCGTGCTGGGGCTGCCTGCGCTGGCCTCGGCTCAGGGGGCTTCCAAGCCCGACACCCACACGGTGCGCCCCGGCGATACCCTCTGGGATCTCGCCCGCACCTATCTCGGCGATCCGTTCCTCTGGCCCGAGATCTACCGCCTCAACACCGCCGTCGTCGAGGATCCGCACTGGATCTATCCCGGTGAGGTCCTGCGCCTGGCTGGCGGGGCCGAGGTGAGCGCGGTGCCGGCCACCGACACGCCGGTCCCGGCCGCGCAGCCCGTGGAGGCCGCTCCGCCGGTGGCGCAGGTGCCCGCCGCGGAGCCGCAGGCGGAGGCGCCCGTCGCCGAGGAGCCCGCGCCCGCCGCGCTCAACGAGCCGGACGTCGCCGATGCGGCCGCCGAGGCGGGGCCCGCCGACAGCGTGGACCTCACGCCGCTCGTGGGCAACCGCAACACCCGCCGCGCCGCCGGGCCGAGCCTCGAGGCCAACCTCGCGCGCAATTACCGCCCCCTGCGCCGGAGCGAGTTCTACAGTTCCGGGTTCCTCACCGAGGAGCAGGTACTGCCGTACGGCAAGGTGCTCGGCCTGGTCACGCCGCCGGCCATCGAGGAAGTCACCAACCGCAGCACCGCCATGATGTACGCCAAGGTCGCGGTCACGCCCCCGGCCGGTGCCCAGTACCAGGTTGGGGACACGCTGCTCGTCGGCATCGTCCAGCGCGAGATCCGGGGCTATGGCCGGGTCTTCCTGCCCACCGGTCTCGTCAAGGTCATCGACGTGAGCCGCGCCGAGAACCTGGCCGAGGTGGTGGCGGCCTATGGGCCCGTGCGGGACCAGCAGGTCACCTTGCCCATCGAGAAGTTCACGGACCCGGGCAACGTGCGGGCCGTGCCCATCTCCGACGGGGTGGTGGGCCGGGTCATCGGCGGGCGCGACGAGCAGCCGCTCATCGGCCCGCAGGACGTGATCTTCCTCGACCGGGGCCGGACGGACGGCGTGGCCCTGGGCGACCAGTTCGAGCTCCGCCGCAGCGCGCGCGAGCGCGTGAACCGGGCCGACCTGGTCAACGAGGTGATGGCCACCGTGCAGGTGGTGCACGTCGGCGAGCATACCGCCACCGCCCGCGTCCTCCGCGTCACCCAGCCCGACGTCCCCGTCGGTATCGAGGCCCGCCAGGTCGCCAAGCTGCCCTCGTGATGGGGCGTGGTGACGCCCCGGGTCCCCGCGTCTCCCAACGGGCCCGCCGCTCCGCTGCCAGCGCCCCCAGGGGGCGCGGGCCCCGGGGTGACGGGCCCGGCTCCCGTCTGAGCCTTCTCTCCCAGGATCGTTGCTGATGCTTCAGGCCGCCGGCTTCACGCCGTCCTCCTCGTGGGAACTCGTGCAGCACTCGAGTCCCGAGACCAAGATCGTCCTCGTCATTACCGCGATCTTCTCCCTGCTGTCGTGGTTCATCATCGGGCTCAAGTGGTGGCAGTTCCGCCGGGTGCGGCAGCAGGCAGACCGCTTTTTCGGGGAGCTGGAGCGCACCACCCGCCTGCAGGACGCCTATCACGCCGTGATGAAGCTGCCGCCCTCCCCGTTCAACCGGCTGTTTCGCGAAGGGCTCAGCTTCGTGAGCGAGCTGCGGCCGGGCGGGCTCGCCGAGGCGGCGGCCCAGGGCGGCGTCCTGACCATGACGCAACTCGAAGCGCTGCGCATGGTGCTGGCCAAGGAGGTTGCGGCCGAGCGGGACCTCATGGCGCGATTCATCTCCTGGCTGGCCACCATCGGCTCGGTGGGCCCGCTCCTTGGCCTGCTCGGCACGGTGCTCGGCGTCATGGATGCGTTCATCGGCATTGCCAGCCGCGGCTCGGGCAACCTCTCGGCCGTGGCGCCGGGCGTGGCCGAGGCGCTGGTCACCACGGTGGCGGGTCTTGCCGCCGCGATCCCCGCGGTGATCGCCTACAACGTCTTCGTCAACAGGCTCGGGCTCTTCGCCGGCGAGCTGGAAGGCTTCGCCAACGAACTGGTGGGCTCGATGGCGCGGGAGGGCCTGCTCTAGATGGCCATGGGGGTGAGCCGGGGGGGCGGGCTGCGCGGGCACGGCGAGCTGCCGCTCAACGCGGACATCAACGTCACGTCCCTCGTGGACGTGGCCTTCGTGCTGCTCATCATCTTCATGATCACGGCGCCGATCATGCAGGGTGGTGTCGAGGTCCAGCTGCCACGCGCCGAGGCGCGGCCCATCACCGCCTCGGAAGGAATGGTGGTGAGCGTGGATCGGGAGGGCCGGATCTTCGTGGATGAGACCCGCGTCTCCATGAGCGACTTCCAGATGACCTTCCGGGCCCTGGTCACGAGCCGGAAGCCGAAGGCCGTCTACCTCCGCGCCGACCGCCGGGTGCCCTACGGCGACGTTGTGCGGGTCCTGGCCATCATCCGGACATCGGGGATCACCGACGTGGGGCTCGTGGCCGAGGAGGAAGAGCGACCGTGATGCAGCGGGGCGTGCGTCCGCGGCAGGGTGCCGGCGTGGCGGTGGGGCTCACCGGAACCCTGCTGGTCCACGCCGGGGCGCTGGCGCTGCTCTACACCGCGGTGCGCCCGGCTCCGCCCGGCCCGCCGGTGTACGCGGTCGAACTGGTGGCGGCCCCGGCCCCGCCGCCGGAGGCCAGGCCGGCGCCCGAGGCGGTGTCGCGGCCGGCTCCTGAGCCTCCGGCCCCCAAGCTCCCGGAGCCCAAGGCAGCCAAGCCGGCGCCCGTGACGCCCAAGCCCAAGCCGGCGCCCACCCCCCAGAAGGTCGAGCCCACGCCCCGGAGCACGAGTCCCGTCACGCCCGCGCCCGGCGAGACCCCGAGCACCGGCCGCGACGCCGTGACGGTGAGCACGCCGGGCCTGCAGTTCCCCTTCCCGGATTACCTCCGCAACATCGTGGAGGCCGTCTACCGCCGCTGGGACCGGCCCCGCGGCAACGCCGCGCTCAAGGCCGAGGTGAGTTTCATGATCCTGCGCGACGGCTCGGTGAAGGACATCAAGCTCATCAAGCCCTCGGGCAACTGGTCCTTCGACCTCTCCGCGCAGGGTGCGGTGGAGGCGGCGGGCACGGCGGGCGCCTTCGGGCCGCTGCCCGACGGTTGGCCCGCCGACGTGCTGCCCGTTTCGTTCTACTTCACGCCCCGGACCCAATGACCGTCTTCCGCGGCGCGGCCCCCCTCGTGGCCGCCGCCCTTCTTTCGCTCGCGCTCGCCCCGCTGGCCGCGCAGGACACCACGCCTCCGCTGGAGGGCGTCCGCGTTGGCATCGAGTATCGTCCCGGCTTCCGGCCGTCCGTGGTGGTGCTGCCGGGGCGGGGGCTCGACTCGGTGCGTGCCATCCTGGCGCGCGACCTCGACTACAGCGACCGCTTCGACGTGATCGCCCTGGGGCTGGGCGATACGGCCGCGACGGCGGCCAATCTCGGCGGCCGCACCGTGAATTACGCCCTCTTCCGGACCCTCGGGGCCGAGTATGCGGTGGAAGTGGTGGCGGAGGGGCAGCTCACCCTGGTGCGGCTCCACGACGTGACCACTGGCGCCATCCGCCGGGAGCAGCGCTACCCGCTGCCGGCGCCCTTCGACGCCGGGTTCCGCCTGGCGGTGCACCGGGCCAGCGACGAGGTGGTGCGCTGGATCACCGGGACGCCGGGCGCGGCCGCATCGCAACTGCTGTTCATCTCCGAGCGGCGGCTCTACCGGGTGGACAGTGACGGGGCGGGCCTCACGCAGCTCTCGGCGCCGGGGGAGGAGGTGCTCTCCCCGGCCTGGAGCCCCGACGGCGGCCGGGTCGTGTACACGCGCTTCGGCGCGGGGGCGGGCCCGCTGGTGGTCTTCACCCCCGCGACCGGCCAGCGCCAGGTGGTCGCGGGCACCGGGACCGGGCTCAACATCACCCCGGCCTTCTCCCCGGACGGGCGACTGGTCGCCTTCGCGCGCTCGGATGAGTCGGGCACCGACATCTTCACCGTGGATGTGGCGCAAAACTGCTGTCTCCAGCGGTTGACCGTCGGGCGCTACTCCGATAATCTTTCCCCGACGTTCGCCCCGGACGGGCGCCGTCTCGCGTTCGTCTCGACGCGCGCGGGCCTGCCGCAGGTCTACGGCATGGCGCCCGACGGCACCGACCAGGACCTGCTGGCCCCGTTCGACTACGGCGCCACCGGCAGCTCCAATGCCCCGGAGTGGTCGCCCGACGGCGCGAGCGTGGTGTTCCACCGGGACGTGAACCGGGCGCCGCAGGTCTTCGTGCTCGACGTGGCCGGCCGCAAGGTGCGGCAGCTCACCTCGAGTGGCCGCAACGAGGATCCCACCTGGGCGCCGGACGGGCGGCACATCGCCTTCGTCTCGGACCGGAGCGGCCGGCGGCAGCTCTGGGTCATCGACCTCGTGAGCGGCCGCGTGCGTCAGCTCACGTTCGCCGGTGCGACCCGGCTACCCGCGTGGTCCCGTCGCCTGACAGGGACCCCGCCTGGCACTCACTGATCCATCCGGAGATCCGATGCGCACCCCGTTCCGCTGGACGCTCGCCATGGCCGTGACCCTCGCCGCCTGCGGCGGCAAGTCGCAGCCCGACCAGCCGACGCCCCAGCCGGCCCCGCCGCCGGCCCCGGCTCCCGCGCCCGCCCCGGCCCCCGCGCCGGCGCCGCCGCCCGCGCCCACCCGCCCCACGGAGGACCCGGCCGCCGCGGCCGCGCGCGTGACCGCCGCCCTCACGGCGGAGCTCACCCAGTCGATGGTGCACTTCGACTTCGACAAGGCCGACATCCGCGCCGAGGACCGCGCCCTCCTGGACCGCGTGGCCGCCATCCTGGGCGTCAACGGCGGCGTCCAGGTACGCATCAGCGGCCATGCCGACGACCGCGGCTCCGATGAGTACAACCTGGCCCTCGGCAACCGGCGCGCGGCCGCGGTGAAGACCTACCTCGCCAACAAGGGCATCGGCGGCGACCGCCTCGCCGTCGTCTCCTATGGCGAGGAGCGGCCCCTCCAGACCGGCCAGGACGAGGCGTCGTGGGCCGCCAACCGCCGCGCCGAGTTCGAGATCACCGCCGGCGGCGGCACCCTCCGCGCGCCCTGATGACGACCCACCGGTCACTCGTTGCCGGGGTGGTCCTCGTCGCCCTTGGGGGCTGTGCCTCCAAGGGCGACTTGCGCCGGGTGGAGGAGCAGCTCGTCCTCCAGCGGCAGGAGACCCTCCGTGCCGACTCCGCCCGCGCCGCCGACCTCGCGGACCTGCTCAGCCTCCAGCGGCGCATCCTGGATTCCCTCGACGCCACGGGCCGCAGTGTGGCGGGCCTCTCGCGCCAGCTGCAGACGCTGCGCGGCGACGTGGCCAATGACCTGATCAGCATCCAGCAGCAGCTGGTGCAGGTCCAGGCGCTCACCGGCCAGAGCCAGCAGCGGCTCACCGAACTGCAGACCCAGCTCGAGGCCCGCAGCGAGCAGGCCGCCGTCACCGCGCAGGCGCCCGCCGACAGCTCGGCGGCCGCGCCCGAGGTGGCGCCGCCGGCGCCCGGCGCCCCGTCGGCGGAGCAGATCTACTCCGCCAGCCTGCAGCAGCTGCGCCGGGGCAGCCCGGGCACGGCCCGCATGGGCTTCCGCGAGCTGCTGCGCCAGTACCCGCGGCACGAGCGGGTGCCCGACGCCACCTACTTCCTGGGCGAGACCTTCGCCGTGGAGTCCCCCGATTCGGCCGCGACGTACTACCAGAAGGTCGTCGCCGACTTCCCCCAGTCGCCCCGGGCCGCGAGCTCCCTCTACAAGCTGGGCCTGCTGGCCGAGCGCAAGAAGGACCTCGAGGCCGCCCGCGGCTTCTTCACGCGCGTGGTCCGCGACTACCCCCGCTCCGACGAAGCGGCCCTCGCCCGCGACCGCCTGAAGACGCCCGCGCGCTGATCGCCCTCGCCTGACAACACGATGACCGGCCCCGGCGCGGAAATGCCCTTCCTCGAGCACCTCGAGGAACTCCGCGCCCGCCTCGTGCGGGTGGTGCTGGCGCTCATCGCCGGGTTCGTGGTGGGGCTCTACGTGGTGAATCGCTTCCAGCTGGTGAGCCTGCTGGCGGCGCCCATCGCCCCGTACCTCAAGGTGACCGGCGGCAAGCTCACGGTGACGAGCCCCACCGAGCCGGTCATGATCGTGCTCAAGCTGTCGCTGCTCGTCGGGCTCATCGTGGTCTCCCCCTTCATCGTCTTCCAGGTCTGGGGCTTCCTGGCGCCGGCGCTCTACGAGAAGGAGAAGCGCGCGGCGCTGCCGGCGCTCCTCGTGGGCACCGTCCTCTTCCTGGCGGGCTGCGTGGTGGGGTACGCGGCGCTCCTGCCGCTCTCCCTGCCGGTGCTGTTCAGCTTCCAGACCGAGGGGCTGGCCATCCTCATCACGTACGAGGAGTACTTCTCGTTCGTGCTGCAGATCATGCTGAGCATGGGGATCGCCTTCGAGATCCCGCTCCTGATGGTCATGCTCACCGCGTTCGGGGTCACCGAGCCGGCCACCTACACCCGGTTCCGCCGCTTCGCCGTGGTGCTCTCCGCCATCGGGGGCGCCGTCCTCTCGCCGGGCACGGACGTGCTGTCCATGATCCTGGTGATGGTCCCGCTGCTGCTGCTCTACGAGCTGGGGTACCTCGGCTCCTGGGTGGCCCACCGCCGGAAGGTGGCCCGCGCCGCGGCGCCGGCCGCGCTCCTGCTGGTGCTGCTCGCCGCGGGGGCGGCGGGCCTCCCGGCCCAGCAGGCGCCGAGCCGGACCGGCCGGCCCGTGCCGCAGGACACCACCCGCCGCGTGGGGCGGGACAGCCTGGGGCGCGACTCGCTGGTGCGGCCGGGCCAGGCCGTGGACACGGCCACCGCGCGCCGCCTCGGGCTCCCCACCGAGCCCCGGCACCCGTTTGCCACCGGCGACACGCTGATGGAGAGGCTGCTGGAGCGACCGGGCTACAGCGCCACCCGCTTCCGCAGCGACTCGGCCATCGTCTTCGCCCAGGAGCGCCGGATCATCCTGCGCGGCGAGGCGGGCACCAAGCGGGGCACCACGCACCTCGAGGCCGACTCCATCCTGTACCAGGAGTCCGACTGCCTCATCCGCGCCACCGGCGACCCGGCCCTCTTCGACCAGGAGACGGTGCTCACCGGCATCGGGGGCATCCGCTACAACACCTGCATCCGCCGGGGCATCGTCTCGGGGGCGCTCACCACCTTCAAGCAGGACGCCACCGACTGGTTCCTGCGCGGCAACCTGGCGCAGGACTCGAGCGCCGCGCGCCTGTACGCCTCCGAGAGCGAGATCACCAGCTGCGACCTGCCGGAGCCCCACTACCACTTCTCCGCGCGGGAGGTGAAGTGGATCTCCAAGACGGTCATGGTGGCGCGGCCGGCCGTGCTCTACATCCGCGACGTGCCGGTGCTCTGGCTCCCGTTCGTGTTCCAGGACGCGCGCACCGGGCGCCGCTCGGGCATCCTGATCCCGCGCTTCGGGCTCAACGACATCGTGCGGCAGGACCCGGGCTACAACCGGCAGATCACCAACATCGGCTACTACTGGGCGCCCAACGACTTCCTGGACGTCACGGCCAAGCTCGACTGGTTCTCCAACCGCTATGTCGAGTACGGCGCCGCGGGCCAGTACCGCTGGCTGGACCGCTTCATGACGGGCAGCGTGGGGTACCGGCGCACCGTGGAGAACACCGGCCGGCGCTCCACCAACATCCGCTGGGACCACCGCCAGAGCTTCAGCCTCAACACCACGCTGAACCTCACCTTCAACTACGCCTCGAGCGGCTTCGTGCAGCGCCGCAACGCCATCGACCCGGTGGCCTCGACGCAGCAGATCGTGAGCTCGGCCAACTTCACCCGGCGCTTCACCTGGGGCTCGGTGGCCCTCGGCGGCAACCGGCGGCAGAACCTCTCGGACGAGAGCGTGTCGATGGAGCTGCCGTCCCTCGCGGTCTCGCCCAAGCCCATCGACCTGTCGTCCAGCGTCACCTGGTCGCCGGGGTTGAGCGTCCGCAACAGCTTCGAGACCAACTTCCCCGTGAGCGACAGCCGGGTGCTCATCGTGACCCGGCCGGGCGGCGGCCTCGACACCCTCTCGCGCACGCGGGACAGCCGGAACACGGTCGTCAACTTCGACACCCCGCTGCGCGTGGGGGGCTTCAACTGGCGCAACAGCTTCGGCTACACCGACCGGAAGACGACGGCGCCCACGATCATCGCCACGCAGAAGGTCCCGGACCCCTCGACGCCCGACCCGACCGACTCCATCACCGTCAACCAGGCCACGGTGGGCGACTTCGCGAGCGAGCTCAACTGGGACACCGGCATCAACCTGCCCACGCTCTTCAGCAGCAGCTGGAAGCTCCAGCCCAGCCTGGGCATCACCAATGCCACGGCCGGCGCCTTCATGGTGCGGAACCAGCGCACCGGCGGGGACTGGGTGCGCCAGGGCAAGCGCGCGAGCCTCGGACTCTCCATCGCGCCGACCTTCTTCGGGTTCTTCCCGGGCATCGCCTCGTTCGAGCGGATCCGGCACAGCGTGGCGCCCACCGTCAACTACAGCTACAGTCCCGCGGCCAGCGTCAACCGCGAGTACGCCCGGGCCGTCACGCCCGCCGGCTCCACCCCGCGCCTCCGGAGCGAGCCGACCCAGCTCCTGAGCGTGGGCCTGTCGCAGAACTTCGAGGGCAAGCTGCGCCGGGCCCCGGGGGACACCAGCGACGCCACCCAGGCGCGGAAGTACCGCATCCTCGGCATCCAGACCAGCAGCATCCAGTACGACTTCGAGCAGGCCAAGGAACCGGGCAAGACCGGCTGGCGCACCCAGACCATGAGCAACCAGTTCCAGTCCGACCTGCTCCCGGGCTTCAACCTGGCCCTCACCCACGACCTCTGGAAGGGGACCGTCGGCACCGACAGCGCGCGCTTCAACCCCTTCCTGCAGGGGGTCACGGCCAGCTTCGCCATCTCGGGCGGCACCGTCCGCTCCTTCCTCGGCATCTTCGGCCTGGCCCGCAAGGACAGCACCCGGGGCCGCGACGAACCGCCGCCCCCGAGCTACGTCGCCGGCCAGAGCCGCTTCGGGCGGCCGCCGTCCTTCTTCGGCGGGAGCGACCAGCAGCTGGGCCTCAGCACCAACAAGCGCTTCACCGCCAACTTCAACTACAGCCTCTCCCGCCAGCGGACCGACCGGGGCAATGAGCGGCAGAGCCTCGGCTTCAGCACCAGCTTCGCGCCGACGCCGTTCTGGAGCGTGTCCTGGAGCAGCCAGTACAACATCACGGACGGGGAGTTCGAGTCGCAGACGGTGCGACTGGAGCGGGTGCTGCACGAGTGGCGGGCGGGGTTCAACTTCGTGCGGAATCCCAACGGCAACTTCGCCTTCTTCTTCTCCGTCTACCTGTCCGACCTGCCGGACATCAAGTTCGACTACAACCAGACCTCGATCGAGCGCTGAGGCCGCGCTCGACCGGGCCCCATCTCGATCGCGGCGCTCTCCGCGAGCGAAATCGTGCGAGCGGCCATTTTTCTCAAGTGGTTGCTGTGCAAGCACTTGAGTCAAAATCAGGATTTGGCATCAACCCTGCATCTCAGCCCCCCGGACCCCCTTCCGGAGCTGAGACCAATGCGTCGCTTGTGGCTGGCCGGGCCGCTGATCCTCGTCCTCGCGGCCTGCACGGACAACGAAATCGTGGGTGGCGGGACCTATCTCAACCCGCCGAGCAACCTGACCTATGAGGTGGAACCGAGCGGGACCCCCGGCGCGCCGACCGGGGTGCTCCTGCATTGGGACGACGACGGCAGCCCGGACCTCGCGGTCTGGCACGTCTACTCGCGCGGGGCGACGAACGAGTCGTTCCGGCTCCGGGGGAGCACCACCTCCAACAGCTTCCACGACCAGGGCATCCCGCACCTCGAGTATTATGTCACCGCCGAGGACGTCAATGGCGGGGAGTCGAGCCCGAGCAACGTGGTGACGGTGGACGAGCGGCTGGCCCTCGAGAAGCCCACCACCATGACCACCACGACGCTCGACGGCGCCATCGCGCTCACCTGGTCGGACAATCCCTTCCAGCACGAGCCGGCCGGCTTCCGCGAGTACCGGGTGTACAGCACCTCGTACGACCTCGATGCCGGCCTGTGCGGCACGGCGTGGGCGCTGGAGGGGACCACCGTGGCCCCGGAGTTCGTGGCGGGGGCCCTCACCAACGGCGTGCCGCGCTGCTTCGGGGTGTCGGCGGTGAGCATCGAGGGCTTCGAGAGCCTCTGGTCGCCCATCCGGAGCGACACGCCCCGCCCCGACGCGCGCAACGTGGTGGTGTATGCCCGTCAGGCGCAGGATGCGGGGAGCGGCATGCGCTTCTGGAACGACCTGGATCACGACGGCCGGGCGGACCCGAACGAGATCGGGCTGGTGCAGGCGGGGTCGCTGGCGAGCATCGACTTCAGCGTGGAGCGGGACCAGGCGGGGGCGCTCTTCCTCACGCCGGTGCGGAGCGGGACGGGCGTGCTGGTCTACGGCAACGCGCCGGTGGCCGACCTGACGGACATCGACCTGGCGCCCAACGCCAGCTACAGCCGCAACGGGATCGAGGCGCTGCCCGGGTGGGGCTACGTGTTCGAGATGGACGGGGGCGACGGGTTTGCGCGCTACGCCTCGGTGCGGGTGACGCACGTGGGCCAGAACTTCCTGATCCTCGACTGGGGCTTCCAGACCGATCCGGGCAACCCCGAACTGATCGTGGTGGCGGCGAACTGAGGGCGGGGCAGGGCAGGAACGGGGCGGCGTCCGAGGGGGCGCCGCCCCGTTCGTTGTTGGGGTGACTGGCATGGCCCGGGACGGCGTCGCTACGTTCCCGCCATGGCTCCCACTCCCCTCGTTCTCACCGGCCGCACGCTCTCGATCGCCGACGTCGTGGCGGTGGCCCGGACTCCCGGCGCGACGCTCTCCCTCGATCCGGCCGCCGTGGCCGCCCTCGGCGCGAGCCGGGCGCTGGTGGAGGCCGCGATGGGCCGCGGCGACACCATCTACGGCATCAACACCGGCTTCGGGAAGCTCGCCAACGTGCGCATCCCGGCGGACAAGCTGGACCAGCTCCAGGTCAACCTGATCCGGAGCCACGCCGCCGGCGTGGGCCAGCCGCTCCCGCCGGACGTGGTGCGCGCGGCGATGCTGCTGCGCGCCAACGTGCTGCTCCGCCCCACGAGTGGGGTCCGCCCCGACCTCGTGCGCGCGCTGGTGGCCCTGTTCAACGCGGGGCTCGTGCCGCTGGTGCCGGAGCAGGGCAGCGTGGGCGCAAGCGGCGACCTGGCCCCCCTCAGCCACATCGCCATGGCGCTGATCGGGGAAGGGGCGGTGCTGGGGCAGGGCGTGGCGGCGCCGGCGGGCGAGGTGCTCCGGGCCGCGGGGCTGGCACCGTTCCGCTTTGCCCCGAAGGAAGGCATCAGCTTCATCAACGGCACCCAGGCCCAGACGGCCCTGCTCGCCCTGCTCGTGCATGACGCCGAGGTGCTGTGGCGGAGCGCCGTGGGTGCGGCGGCGATGAGCCTCGAGGCGCTCCGCGGCACGCCCACCCCGCTCGATCCCCGGATCCATGCGGCGCGTCCCCACCCCGGCCAGGTCCGCACCGCCGAGCTGATGCGCGGGCTGCTGGTGGAGAGCGAGATCCGCGAGTCGCACCGGGAGAACGACGAGCGGGTGCAGGATGCCTACAGCCTGCGGTGCACCCCCCAGGTGCTCGGGGCGGTGGCCGACGCCATCCGGTTTGCGCGCGAGGTGGCGCTGGCCGAGCTCAACGCCTCGACCGACAACCCACTGGTCTTCGACAACGGCGACGTGCTCTCCGGCGGCAACTTTCATGGCCAGCCGGTGGCACAGGCGCTCGACTTCCTGGCCATCAGCCTGGTGACCTTGCAGGCCATCGCGGAGCGGCGGGTGGAGCGGCTGGTCAACCCCGACCTCTCCCAGGGGCTCCCGGCTTTCCTCACGGCCGACCCGGGGCTGTCGTCCGGCTTCATGATGGTCCAGATCACCGCAGCCTCGCTGGTGGCGGAATCCCGGGCGCTGGCCATGCCCGCGAGCATCGGGTCGATCCCGACCGACGCCAACCAGGAGGACTTCGTGCCGATGGGCATGGCGGCCGCCCAGAAAGCCCGCCGGATCCTTGACAACGCCCGGCGGGTGGTCGCGGCGGAGTTCCTGTGCGGGGCCCAGGCGCTCGACCTGCTCCGGCCCCTGCGGCCGGGCCGGGGGGTGGAGGCGCTGTTCCGGCGGGTTCGGGCCGCGGATGGTGTGCCCCCGCTCGCCGAGGACCGGCCGCCCGCCCCGGACCTGGAGCGGCTGGCGGCCCTGATCGGGGCCGGGGCGCTCGATCCCGCGCCCGGTTTGGCTTGCTAGGGGTCTCAGGGGCCGGTATCTTCTAAGTCCCGGTATTTCATAGGGCTCCACCCCTCAACCCGCCGCGCCGGATGAACTTCGAGAAGCTCAAAGAGACGGCCCGGAAGTACGAGCAGAAGGAGGAATGGCGGCGGGCCATCGAGGTCTATTTGCAGGCTATCCGGGAGTTCGAGGCCGGGCACGACCCGGTCCCCGACCTCTCGGTGTACAACCGCATCGGCGACCTCTACCTCAAGGCCAACGAGCCGGGCGCCGCGGTTCAGGCCTATGAACGGGCCGCCGACCTCTACGGCGAGCAGGGGTTCTACAACAACGCCATCGCCCTGTGCGGCAAGATCCTGCGGGTCAACCCCGGCCGGATCCAGACCTACCTGAAGCTCGCGCACCTCCACGCCCGCAAGAACGTCGTCATCGAGGCCAAGAAGAACCTGCTCGAGTACCTCGAGCGGATGAACACGCTCAACCAGCTCGACGACGCGTTCAAGGCGGTGAAGGACTTCGCCGACCAGTTCCCCGGCAACAAGGAAATCCGGCTGATGCTCTCGGAGCTCCTGCGCGCCTCCTCGCGCAACGCCGAGGCGCGGGAGCAGCTGGAGAAGCTGGCGAGCGACCTGGAGGCCCGCGGCGACACCATCGGCGCCCGGAAGACCATGATGCGCCTGCAGGCGATGGATGCCGAGGGCGGGTCCCCGTCGTCGGCGTCGTCGCTGCCGGCCGAGGCCGCGAAGCCGGCGGGCAAGCCCCGCTCAGGGGACCTGGTCTTCCTCGATACCGGGGCCGATGTCCCGAAGTTCGCCCCGGGCGGCGCCCGGCCCGCCGCCCCGGCGGCACCGGGGGGCCCCGGCTCACGGAAGACCCGGGCGGTCACGCCCCCGCCGGCGGCCAAGGCCCCCACGCCCCCGGCCGGCATCCCGCTGCTCGACGTCGGCGCCACGGTGGAAGCGCCGGCACCGGAGCCGGAGCCGATGCCGCTCCTCGACACGTCGGGCCCGCTCACCATCGAGACCAGTCTCTCGGAGGAGCCGCTCGAGCTCGAGTCGGTGCAGCCGCTCTCTGACGAGGCCCGTCTCGAGGCCACCGCCTCGGGCGAGGTGGCCCGGACGCTGGGCTTCGAGCCCACCCAGGTGGAGGGGCTCGAGGACGCCGGTATCGCCCCGCTCGAGGGGCTGGAGCTGGACCAGCCCGTGGCCGATTCGGTGGACATCACCATGGGCGGGATGGAGCTCGAACTGGAGCGGGTGAGCGAGCCCGAGCCGCTGGCGGGCTTCGAGCCGCTGGTGCCGGACGACGTCGCGGTGCCGGCGCCCCTCGACAGCGAGCCCGAGTATGCCGAGGACCTCACCGTGGGCCTCGGGGACGACGGGGTGCCGGAAACCGAGGCCTTCGCGTCGCCGGAGCCGGTGGCGGGCCTCGACCTCATTGAGGCGGGCGCCCCGGGCGACGAGGCGCTGCCCCTGCTCGACGCCCTGCCGGATGAGGCCGCGGCGGCCGAGGCCGAGGGGATCGGGTTCGTTGACCTCGGGGGGCCGGCGACGCCGAGCATCAGCGAGCTCGAGGACCGGGTGCTCGAGGATCCGGACGATCCCGAGGCGCACCGCGCCCTGGGCGAGGCGCTGGTGGGTGCCGGGGAACAGGCGCGCGGCCAGGAAGAACTCGAGCTGGCGCTGGCGGGCTACGAGGCGCGCGAGGACTGGGAGCGGGCCGATGGGCTGGTGCAGGTGCTCATCCGCCTCGACCCGAGCGGGGTCCGGTACCACCAGAAGCGGGTGGAGATCGCCTTCCGGAGCGGGGAGCGGCCCAAGCTGATCGACGCCTACCTGGAGCTGGCCGATTCGCTGCTGCGGGTGGGCGCGCTCGACAAGGCACTCGCGGTCTACCGCCGCGTCGCCGATCACGATCCCGGGAACCAGCGCGCCCTGGCCGCCCTGGATTCCCTGGCCCCGCCCGAGGAGCCGGTCCCGGCCCCCGCGCCGGCCGAGCCGGCGCCGGCCACCCCGGCGACCGCCGCGGCCTCCGCCCCCGAGGACCTCTCCGACCTCGCCGAGGCGGGCGAGGAAGCGGTGGACGCGATGCTCGCGGCCCCGATCCCGCCGCCGCCGCCCCCGGCGCCGCCCAAGCGGCCCTCCCGCCCCATGGAGTCGGCGCTGGCCGGCGACTTCGTGGACCTCGGCGCGCTGGTCCTCGAGGACGAGAAGGTCAAGGACACCCGCATGCGGGTGGAGGGTGAGGAGCAGCCCACCGGCGACGAGCAGAAGGACTTCCAGGAGATGCTCTCGGCCTTCAAGAAGGGCATCGACGAGAACATCGACGCCGAAGACTTCCAGTCGCACTACGACCTGGGGGTGGCCTTCAAGGAGATGGGCCTGCTGGACGAGGCGATCGCCGAGTTCCAGAAGGCGCTGCGCGCGCCCGAGGGGCGGCTCAAGACCTCCGAGGCGCTCGGCACCGCGTTCTTCGAGAAGGGCCAGTATGCGATCGCCGAGGCGATCCTGCGCCGGGCCGTGGAGAGCCTCGGTGCCACCGACGACGAGCAGATTGGCCTGATCTACTGGCTGGGCCGGTCGCAGGAGGCGCAAGGCAAGGTGGAACTCGCGATCCCGACGTTCGAGCGGGTCCTGGCGGTGGACATCGGCTTCATGGACGCCGGGTCCCGGATGGCCAAGCTGAGCGCGGGACGGGCCCGGTGAGGACGCCCGCCGCCGGCGTGACGCTCGCCAGCCTGCAGGCCGGGGTGCAGCCCCGCCTGGAGAAGGTGAAGCACGAACTCCGCCGCTCCGTGGCGAGCGACTTCCCGCTCATCAGCGAGGTGAACGGGCACCTGCTGCAGATGCAGGGCAAGATGTTCCGGCCCACCCTGCTGCTCCTCGCCGAGGAAGCGAGCGGGGCCCAGGACCCGCGCGCCGAGCGGCTGGCCGCGGTCATCGAGCTGACGCACCTCGCCACGCTGGTGCACGACGACTCGGTGGACCACTCGGTGCTCCGCCGCGGCATGCCCACCATCAACGCGCTGTTCAGCCACCAGGTGTCGGTCATCATGGGCGACTACCTGTACTCGCGCGCCATGGTGGAGCTGACCCGGCTGGACGACCTCGAGCCGATGCGGGTCATGGCCCGTGTCACCAACGAGATGACCGTGGGCGAGATGCGCCAGCTCATGGCCCACGAGCCGCTCGACTTCTCGGAGCACGAGTACGACCTGCTCATCAAGGCCAAGACGGCGTCGCTGCTCTCGGCCGCGTGCGAGCTCGGGGCGCTGCGGGCCGGCGCGCGCGAGCGCGACGCGCTGCGCCGCTTCGGCGAGCAGCTGGGCATGGCCTTCCAGATCGTGGACGACCTGCTCGATTACACGGAGCAGGAGACGGTCACCGGCAAGCCCTCGGGCAACGACCTGCGGGAGCACAAGGTGACCCTGCCGCTCATCTACGCCCTCGACCGGCTGACCCCGGCCGCGCGGGCCGAGGTGGCCGCGCTGATGAAGACCGCCGAGCCGGACGACACCCAGATCTCCCGGGTCATTGCGCTGGTGGCCGAGGCGGGCGGGCTGGACTACGCCCGCGGCCGCGGGCAGCAGCTGGCGGAGGGCGCCGACCGGGCGCTCGACGAGCTGCCGCCGAGCCCGGCGCGGGAGACCCTCCGCGACAGCATCACCTACGTCCTGGACCGGCGGCGCTGATGGCGAGCGGCCCGCGGCGTCCCGGGTTCCACCTGGCGGTACTGGTCGCCGGCTTCATCTTCGGCGGCTTCCTCAACGCCCTGGTGAAGGCGATGTTGCCGGACAGCGTCGCCAAGCAGGTGTTTACCTTTACGGCCAGTGCGAGTGCCGGCCCGGTGTCCCTCGACCTGCTCGTGGTCAGTCTCACGCTCGGGCCATTTGCCGTGAACGTTTCGCCGCTCGCGATCCTGGGCGTCATCATCGCCTACTGGCTCGCGCGCTCACTCTTCTAGCGGGGGTAGGACCATGTTCGGCAACCTCGGATTTCCCGAAATCCTCCTCATCATGGTGATCATCCTCCTGGTCTTCGGTGCCAAGCGGCTGCCGGAGATCGGGGCGTCGTTCGGCAAGGGAATCCGCGAGTTCAAGAAGAGCATCAACGAGGCGAGCGACGCCGTGGCCGGCCCCGACAGCGGGGCGCCGCAGTCGCGGCAGATCGACCAGCGGGGCGCCCAGCCGCCCAGCTCCGAGGGCGGCCCGAAGCGCCTGTCGCAGTAAGCGGCGCCCCCGGGGCCCCGAACGCCGACGGGCGGCGCGCACCGCGAGGTGCGCGCCGCCCGTCCGTGCATCGGGACCCGGGGGCCTAGCGGCTGCGGGTGGCCGGCTGGGCGGCCTCCGCCTGGGCGGCGGTGCGGAAAATCTGGGCGCGGTTGTCCTCGACCTTGGCCGAGGTCTCGAGCGCCTCGAGGTAGCTGCGCACCCGGTCCTGCCGCGCCAGCCGGACCTGCTGGGCCCGGAAGGCGTCGTAGTCCTTGAGGAACGCCGCCGAGTCGGCCGGCTCGCGCTTGGTGACCCGCATGACGTAGTACAGCTGGTCGTTGGCGATGATGCCGCTCAGCTTGTTGAGCTCGAGGCCAAAGGCCGCCCCGACCACGCGGGTGTCGCGGATCGGCGGGTTGATGCGGGTGAAGGGCCCGAGGACCTGGTAGTTGGCGCCGACGGCGCGGGCCGCCTGCTCCAGCGTGCTGCCCTCGCCCACGCGGCGGACCAGCGCCTCGGCCACGCTCTTGCCCTGGGCGATCTTCTTTTCGTCCCGGGCGGCGGCCTCCACGTCGGCCTTGATGGCGTCGAAGGGCGGCACGCCCTCGGCCTGGGTGCTGTCGAGGCGGAACACGAAGTAGGCGTAGTCCACCTCGATGACCGGGCTGGTCTCGCCCTTGGCCGCCTGGAAGGCCCAGACGCCGGCGTCCGGGATCACCTGGAAGCCGATCTGGGCGCGGCTGCCCTGCTGCAGCGGGTTGACCGCCCCAACGGTGAGCCCGAGGGCCCGGGCGGCGGTGTCGAGGGCGGCCGGGTCCAGCTTGCCGGCGGCGAGGGCCTCGAGCTGGTCGGCCTTGGTGTCGAGGTCGTTGCGGTGCTGGCCGGTGATCTCAACGGGGATCAGGATGTGGCGGGCCTTCACCTTGCCGCCGGTCCGGCCCTCCACCTTGATCAGGTGATAGCCGAACTGGGAGAGCACCGGCTCCGAGACGACGTTGAGCGGCAGGCTCATGGCGGCCTTCTCGAAGGCCGGGTCCATCTGCCCCTTGCCGAACTCGGCGAGCAGGCCGCCGTTGGCCGCCGAGCCGCTGTCGGCCGACTCGCGCGTGGCCACCTCGGCAAACGGGGCGCCGGCCAGGATCTCGGCCCGCAGGTCGGTGGCCCGCTTCAGGGCGGCCGCGCTGTCCGACGCGTCGGCGAAGCGGAGCAGCTGGATGTAGCTCAGGTAGGCCGTGGTGGGCCGCTTGAAGCGGTCCGGGTTCTTCTGGTAGAAGTCGCGCGCCTCGGCCTCGGTGATCGGGGCGGCCGAGTCCGGGATGACCGCGGCCGGCAGGACGCGGGCGACCTCGATGGTGGCCTTCTCATAGGTGTCGCGCCAGATCTGCCACAGCTCGGGGTCGGAGACGTAGACGTCGCTCGTCACCACCCGCATCAGCTTGGCCTGGCGGATCTGGCTGGCGTACTCCTGCTCGAGGAGCGGCACGATCTGCGAGCCCGCGGCCGAGCGGAGGTAGGCCTGGTACTTCTGGAGGTCGAACCGGCCGTCGGTCTGGAACTCCGGCGCCTGCATGAGCTGCGGAGGCGGGTTGTTCTGGATGGTCTCGGCCAGCTCGTCGGGGGAGACGGTGATGTGCCGGGCGGTGAACTCCCGGTCGAGGACCCGCTGCTGGATCAGGTTCTGCCAGACGGCGTCCCGGACCTCGGCCACCTCCTCCTCGGAGAGGGAGCGGCCGTTCTGCTGCTGCCGGGCGGCCACCTCGCTCTGGACCATCTGCTGGAACTGCTGCAGCGGGATGCTGACGCCGTCGATCTTCCCGACGGTGCTCCGGCTGCCCCCGGTGACCTGGCTCCAGTCCACGCTGGTGAGCACGAAGAGCAGCATCAGGAAGGCAAAGACGAAGGCGGCGACCTTGCCAGCGGCGCTGCGGAAGACTCGCATCATACGGACGGTCCTGCGGGAATGAGGGGGTCGGGCGAAAAAGAGGCGTAAGTCTATAGCCCGCAACGCGGAATCACAAGGCGACCGGGCCGTGGCCCCGTTGACACGCCCCCGAGGCCGCAGTATCCTTTGTCCAATTCCCACAACAACTTACGCCGAAGGGCCGGGATGCCACCTAACAGCGAGATCGAGAAGCTCGAGCGTCGTTGGAGGGAGAATCCCAAGGGGACGGTTTTCGCCCCCTACGCGGAAGTCCTGCGCAAGAACGGCGACCACCCGCTGGCGCGCGAGGTGTTGCGCCAGGGGCTCGAGCTGCACCCCGACCACATCCCGGGCAACATCGTGCTCGGCCGCTGCTGCCTGGACCTCGGCGAGGACGGGCCCGCGGAGGCTGCGTTCACGCACGTGCTGGAGCTCGACAGCGAGAACGTCATCGCGCTCAAGGCGCTGGCGGACATCACCGAGCGGCAGGGGCGCCTCCTGGAGGCGTCGCGCTGGCTCGGCCGCCTCGTGTCGGTGGACCCGAGCAACGACGAGGCGCGGGACCAGCTGGGCCGCGTCGAGGGGGCCCGGGAGGCGGCCGCGGCCGTGATCACCGGCCAGCTGACCGCCCAGGCGGGCCGGGCGGCGCCGCCCGACACCAGCGTGGAGCCGGCGGAGACCCCGGCGCCCGCGGCCGCGGAGCCCGCTGCGGCGACCTCGTCGGCCGAGGTGGCCAGCGGGATCATCGACAGCGCGGAGTACCGCACGCCCGTGCTCGAGGCCGCGCCGCCGCCGCCGCCCCCGCCCGCGCCGCCGGCCCCGTCGGTCGCGGCGCAGTTGCTGGGCATCGAGGACGCGGAGACCGTGCCGGCCATCCCGGCCTACTCCCCGCCGCCGCCGCCCCGCATCCACGAACTCGAGCCCACCGCGTTCGATGCCGAGGCCGCCCGGGACATCGCCGGCGAACCCCCAGCGGGGATCGAGGTGGATGAGCCGTTCGTCGCGCCGAGCGAAGCGCCCACGGCGCCACCCATGCCCGCCGTGCGAGGGATCGACTATACCTCGGGCAGCGATGAGGCCACGGCACCGCCGATGCCGGCCGTCACCGGCATCGACTACACCGCGGCGGACACGGAGGCCACGGTCCCGCCGATGCCGGCCGTGTCCGGGCTCGAGTTCACGGTGCGCACCGAGGAGTCCGCGTCCAGCATCGAGCTTCGCCCCTCCGGCGCCAGTGAGTTCCAGGCGCCCGATGCCGCCGCGGACCTCATGGACCTGAAGCCGGGGCAGTCGGAGTTCCAGAGCCCCGATGCCGCGTCCGAGCTGATGGACCTGAAGCCCGGGCAGACCGAGTTCCAGTCGCCCGATGCCGCGGCCGATCTCCTGGCGGGGCGCGGCGGCAGCAGCGAGTACCAGACCCCGAGTGGTGCCGAGGAGCTCCTCGCCATCGCGGAGCAGGCGGAGGCGCGGGCCGCGGAGGAACCGAAGGTCGAGGGACAGGTGCTCGAGGGCCCGGGCAGCTGGGCGGCCATGGAGTATCCGGCCGACCTGGCCCTCACCGAGGCCCCCACGGCGGAGATGACCCTCCGGTCCCTGCCGCCCGCCGACGACACGCCGACCGACCTGATGGAGCTCGAGGCGCCGGAGGCCGAGGCGAAGGTCACGGCGGTTGACGTGGAGGCCGCGGCCGAACCGGCGGTGGCCGCCGGCGCGCCGGAGGTGGTGGAGCCCGTGGAGGATCAGGAGGCGCGGACGCCGGTCGAGGCCGCGGCGACTGAGGCTGAATCGGTGGTCGCCGAGGTGACCCCCGAGCCTGAGCCGGCGGCCGCGTCTGCGGATTCGCACGCCTCCGACCTGCCCATCATCTACCCGGATGCCCCCGCGGCGGAGCCGCCCCGGCGGCGCGTGTCGCAGGAGGCCATGCCCCGGCCGGAGGTGCCGGCCGACGCGGAGCCGGCGGAGGCCGGCGCGCCGGTGCTCGTGGCCACCGAGACGATGGCGGAGCTCTACCTCAAGCAGGGGCACCTGGACGACGCGGTGCAGGTCTATCGCACGCTGCTGGCGCGGCAGCCGGGCGATGCGCGGCTCGAGGCCCGCCTGCGGCAGGTGGAGGCCCAGCAGCAGGCCGGGCGGCGGCGGTTGTCCTACCTGGCGGTGGAAACCGGGGGGGAATCGGTCGAGTCCTTCTTCCGGGCGCTGGCCAGCGCGCGGCCGGGCAGCACCGGCGCCCTGCCGGAACTGACGCCGCCGCCGGCTCCGCCGGGCGATGCCCCGGCGCCCACGCGTCCGGCCACCGATCCCCTCTCGCTCAGCGCCATCTTCGGGGAGGAGCCGGCGGCCCCGGCCGCCTCGGCGCCCCGGGTGCCGGCGGCGCCCGCGCCGGCCCAGCCGGCGGCGGACGCGTTCAGCTTCGACCAGTTCTTCGGGGCGACGCCGGCCTCCCCGCAGGGACCGTCCATCCGCGCCGCGGGCGCGCAGCCGCGCGACGAGGATCTCGACCAGTTCCAGCACTGGCTCAAGAGCCTCAAGCGCTGATGCACATCGCCGTCCTGAACGGCCCGAACCTGAACCTCCTCGGTACCCGCGAGCCCGAGGTGTACGGCCGCGCCACCCTCGCCGACCTCGAGCGCGACGTGCGCGCCGAGGCGGCGCGTCTCGGCGTGGAGCTGAGCTGGTTCCAGACCAACCACGAGGGCGCGTTCGTGGACGCGGTGCAGGGCCTCAAGGGCCGGGCCGACGGCGCCATCGTGAATGCCGCCGCCTTCACCCACACGAGCCTCGCCATCCGCGACGCGTTCCTCGCGGTGAAGGTCCCGTTCGTCGAGGTGCACCTCTCCAACATCTTCGCGCGGGAGGCGGAGCGGCGGCACTCGCGGCTCGCCGACCTCGCGCTCGGGATCATCGCCGGCTTCGGCGCGCCGGGCTACCTCATGGCGCTCACCGCCCTGAAGCAGAAGCTCGATGCCCGCTGACCGGCGCGCCGAGCGCCAGCGTGCGCTCGGCGGCCTGCTGGCGGCGGAGGGGCTCGACGGGCTCCTGGTCCAGTCGCTCCCCAACATCCGGTACCTGACCGGCTTCACCGGCTCGGCTGGCCTCCTGCTGGTGCGGGGGCCCGAGCTGGTCCTCATCACGGACTTCCGGTACGCGGTGCAGGCGGGGCGCGAGGCGGGCACGGCGGTCCGGGTCGAGATCGACCAGGCCAGCGTGTGGGACCGCCTGAAGAAAGTGGTGGCCGAGCGCGCCGCCGGCACGCTGGGCTTCGAGGCCCACGTGGCCACGGTCCGCGAGCGGGAGCGGCTCGAGACGCTGGCGCCGGGCCGCTGGAAGGCGGCGGGCGAGCTGGTGGAGCGGCTCCGCGCGGTGAAGGATGCGGGCGAGGTGGACGCCATCCGCCGCGCGGTGGCGGTGGCGCAGGACGCGCTCGCCGCGGTGCTGCCGACGGTCCGCGCGGGCCAGCGCGAGCTGGACGTGGGCGCGGCGCTGGAGCACGCGCTCCGGGTGCGCGGCAGCGAGTGGCACCCGTTCCAGACCATCGTGGCCTCGGGGCCGCGCGCGGCATTGCCGCACGCCCGCACCAGCGAGCGGGTCATCGGCCCGGGCGACTGGCTGCTGCTTGACTTCGGCGCGCAGGTGGACGGATACTGTGCCGACCTCACCCGGACCGTGGTGGTGGGCGCCGCCGACGAGAAGCAGAAGCTGGTGCACGAGGTGGTCCGCCAGGCGCAGCGGCGCGCGCTCGAGGGGCTGCGGGCCGGCATGACGGGCAGGGAGGGCGACGCGCTGGCGCGCGAGGTGATCGCGCAGCGCGGCTACGGCGAGGCCTTTGGCCACTCGCTCGGGCATGGGCTCGGGCTCGAGGTGCACGAGGCGCCCCGGCTCTCCCCCACGGCGGAGGCGCCGCTCGCGGCCGGCGTGGTGGTCACGGTGGAACCCGGCATCTATCTTCCCGGCTGGGGCGGGGTGCGCCTGGAGGACGACGTGCACCTGACGCCGGCCGGACCGGAGTTGCTGTCCGACAATCGCGTGGAGCTGGTGGAGCTCCGGTGAGGCGCCCGCGCACGACGCGCGGGGCGCGCCCCGGGCCCCCCGAACCTCAACCCAGAGAAGTCATGACCCCCAAGGACACCCAGGACCTCGCCAAGCTCCTCGCCAAGCTTCCCGGCATCAAGGCGGTGGAGCTCAAGGACGTGCGGGATCTCGCGGCGCTGCTGCACGAGTATCCCGAGATCGGGTCCATCGAGGTGAAGGGGTTCTTCGACAGCGGGGTGACCATCACCCGCACCGGCATGGTGGGCCCCGTGGCCGCGCCGATGCCGATGCCGATGCCCATGCCGGTGGCGCACGCGGCCCCCATGGCACACGCGCCGGCGGCCCCGGCCGCCGCGCCCGCCGCCGAGAGCCGCCCGGCGGCGGCGTCGGCGCTCAAGGACATCAAGTCGCCGATGGTGGGCACGTTCTACAAGGCGCCGGAGCCGGGCGCCGAGCCCTATGTGAAGGTCGGGAGCCGGGTGACCGCGGGCCAGACGGTCTGCATCATCGAGGCCATGAAGATCATGAACGAGATCGAAGCCGAGGTCACCGGCGTGGTGCGCGAGGTCCTCGCGGACGACACGCAGCCGGTGGAGTTCGGCACCGTCCTCTTCCGGGTGGACCCGAATGGCTGACCCGACGTCGGCGGCGCTGCATCCGCCCTTCAACTTCAAGGCGGCCATCTCGCAGATGGTCCAGCGGAATGGCTCCGACCTGCACCTCAAGGTGGGCCGCCCGCCCACCATCCGCGTGAATGGTGACCTCGAGGCGCTGCCGCAGCAGCCGCTCAAGCCCGAGGACCTGAAGCTGCTCGCCGAGCAGATCATGACGCCGCGGCAGGTGAAGGAGTTCGCCGAGAAGAAGGAGGCGGACTTCGCCATCGGCGTGCCGGGCGTGGGGCGCTTCCGGACCAACATCTACCAGCAGCGCGGCACCCTGGCGTTCGCCTTCCGGGCCATCCCGTACGAGGTGAAGACCATCCGTGAGCTGCACCTGCCGGAGGTGCTCGAGGAGATCGCCATCCGGCCGCGCGGGCTGGTGCTCGTCACCGGCGTCACGGGCTCGGGCAAGTCCACGTCGCTCGCGGCGATGATCAACCACGTCAACCAGAACCGCCGGGTCAACATCATCACCATCGAGGACCCGATCGAGTTCCTGCACCGCGACGTGATGGCCAACATCGCCCAGCGCGAGGTGGGGAGCGACACGCTCTCCTTCGGCATGGCGCTGCGGCACGTGCTGCGGCAGGACCCCGACGTGATCCTGATCGGCGAGATCCGCGACATGGAGACGCTGGACGTGGCCCTCAAGGCCGCGGACACGGGGCACCTCGTGTTCTCCACGCTCCACACCACGGACGCCACGCAGACCATCAACCGCGTCATCAGCTTCTACCCGCCGCACCAGCACCAGGAGATCCGCTCGCTCCTCTCCACCGCGCTCGCGGCGGTGGTCTGCCTCCGGCTGGTCCCGCGGAAGGACGGCAAGGGGCGCGTGGCGGCGGCCGAGGTGCTCATCAACACCGCCGCGGTGGCCGACAACATCCGCGACATCGAGAAGGCGCTCAACATCCCCGACCTCATCGCCGAGGGCACCATCTCGTACGGCATGCAGTCGTTCGACCAGTCGCTGATGAAGTGGTACCGCGAGGGCGTCATCAGCTACGAGAGCGCCCTCTTCTACAGCAGCAACCCGAGCGAGTTCGCGCTCCGTGTCTCCGGTGTCTCCTCGGCGTCCGACAACACCTTCGAGGAGTCGGGCAAGGGCGGCCTGGACATCTCGCAGGGCTTCACTCCGTGACGATCCGGAAGGTGCTCGTCGCGAACCGGGGCGAGATCGCGCTGCGCGTCATCCGCGCCTGCCGCGAGCTCGGCATCGCCACGGTGGCGGTGTACAGCGAGGCCGACCGCGAGTCGCTGCACGTCCGCTTCGCCGACGACGACGTCTGCATCGGGCCGCCGCCCGGGCGGCAGTCGTACCTCAAGATCCCGAACCTCATTGCCGCGGCCGAGATCACCGGCGCCGACGCCATCCACCCGGGCTACGGGTTCCTGGCCGAGAACGCGGAGTTCGCCGACACCTGCAAGGCGTCGAACATCGCCTTCATCGGTCCCTCGGGCGACCAGATCCGCCAGATGGGCGACAAGGCCACGGCCAAGCGCCTGGCGCAGGAGGCGGGGGTCCCGACGGTGCCCGGCACCCCGGGCACCATCCAGGACATCGAGGAGGCGCTCGGGCACGTGGAGCGCATCGGCTTCCCCGTGATCATCAAGGCCACGGCGGGCGGCGGCGGCAAGGGCATGCGGGTGGCGCACGACGCCGACCAGTTCGCCCAGTCGTTCTCGCTGGCGCAGAACGAGGCGCTGGCGGCCTTCGGGAACGGCGAGGTGTACGTGGAGAAGTACCTCGCCAAGCCGCGCCACGTGGAGATCCAGGTCATGGGCGACACCCACGGCCGGGTGATCCACTTCGGCGAGCGCGACTGCTCGGTGCAGCGCCGCCACCAGAAGCTCATCGAGGAGAGCCCGAGCCCCGCGCTCACGGCCGAGCTCCGCGCCCGCATGGGCGAGGCGGCGGTGCGGCTGGCGGCGGCCATCAACTACGTGGGCGCCGGCACCCTCGAGTTCCTGCTGGACGAGGACGGCAGCTTCTACTTCATGGAGATGAACACCCGCATCCAGGTGGAGCACCCCGTGACCGAGATGGTGACGAGCTTCGACCTGGTGAAGGAACAGATCAAGGTGGCCAGCGGCCTCCCGATCAGCTTCAGCGGGGACGGGGCGCGGCTCCGCGGCCACGCCATCGAGTGCCGGATCAATGCCGAGGACCCGTACCGGAACTTCCAGCCGTCGCCGGGCCTGATCTCCGCGTACCACCCGCCGGGGGGGCCCGGCGTGCGCATCGACACCCACGTTTACGCGGGCTACACCGTGCCGCCGTACTACGATTCCCTGCTGGCCAAGGTGATCGTGCACGGCAACACGCGCGCGGAAGCCCTGGCCCGCATGGGGCAGGCGCTCGACAGCTTCATCATCGAGGGTGTCACGACTACCATTCCCTTCCTGGCCCGCATCATCCGCCACCCGGAGTTCGCCGCCGGGGAGGTGGACACCAAGTTCCTCGAGCGGCATCCGGAGCTCCTCCGCCCCGAAGCATGAAGCTGGACGTCGTCTTCTCCCCGGCCGGCCTGCCCTCCTCGGAGGTGCAGGGCCGGACGGTGTTCGTCATCGACATCCTCCGGGCGGGCACCATGATCTGTGCTGCGCTCCACCACGGGGCGCGCGCGGTGGTCCCCGTGGCGGACACCGAGGAGGCGCTCAAGCTGGCCCACACCCTCGGCACCGACGAGACCGTGCTGGCCGGCGAGCGGAACTGTGTGCGGATCCCGGGCTTCGCGCTGGGGAACTCGCCGCGCGAGGTGACAGCCGAGCTCGTCGGCGGCCGGACCGTCATCATGACCACCACCAACGGCACCGGGGCGCTCCTCGCCACCACGGCCGCGGCGTCGGTGTACGTGGCGGGCGCCGCCAACTTCGCGCTCGCGGGCGCCCGCGCCCACGACGCGTGGACCCGGGGGGAGGAGATCCTGATCGTCTGCGCCGGGCGGGAGAAGAGCTTCGCGCTGGATGACGCCTACTGCGCCGGCCGCCTCGTCGAGGCCGCCACCGGCGGCGGCCGCGGCAAGAAGGGGCTCAACGACGCCGCCCTCGCCGCCCTGGACCTGGTGCGCCGCTACGGCCGCCGCTGGGAGCGCCCGCTCCTCGCCAGCCAGGGCGGCCGGGAGCTCGTGGCCCTCGGCATGAAGGACGACGTCGCCGACTGCGCCCAGGTGGATGCCTACCCGGTGCTGGCGCAGTTCGCCAACCGCCGCGTCACGCCGGTGGCCGCGTGAGCGACGAGGCCCGCCGCCACCTCGGCGCCATCGTGGCACTGGTGCTCGGCGCGTTCGTCGGGCTCACGCTCCTGCCGGTCCACGTCACCGGCCCCTTCGGCCACTGGCTCGGCGCCCTCCTCTGGCGGGGCCTCGGCATCGGCGCGCTCGGCTTCCCGCTGCTCGGCTTCGGGCTCGGGCTCACCGGCTTCGACAAGCTGCCCCAGCTCGACATGAAGCGGACGGCCATCCTGGTCATCGGCCTCGCCGTCATCGTGCCGTTCCTGGTGGGCGTCATCACCGACATCCAGCCCAACGACTTCGACAGTGGCCGCCTGGCGCCGCGCCTGACGGGCGTGGTGCCGGGCTTCCTGGCGTACGCGGTGACGGGCGGCGTCGGGGTGGCGGGCGGGCTGCTGGTGGGGTTCGCGCTGCTCTCCGCGCTCACCATCGTGACCATCGCGTGGCACCCGCTGCTCCGCTGGGTCGGCGCCGCGCCCGCGCCGGTCGAGGCCGGCGCCGGCGCCCTGGCCCGCGCGCCGCGCGGCAAGCCGGCCAGGGCGGCGGAGGAGGACGAGGACGAGCCGCACGACTCGGTCATCGAGCCCCCCGTCCCGCGCGAGAAGAAAAAGAAGGCCCCGAAGCCCCAGAAGCCCGCCGCCGCCCTCATCGGCGACGTGGCCGACGACCACGCGCTCCCGCCCGTGGACCTGCTCACGCCGCCGCCCGCCCAGGACAAGGATGCCGGCGAGGCGGAGCTGGACCGGCTGGGCCAGGTGCTCCTCGACACGCTCAGGACCTTCAAGGTGGAAGGCACCATCGCCGGGCGTACCACGGGGCCGGTGGTGACGCAGTTCGAGGTGGTGCCCGGACCGGGCGTGAAGGTGGGCCGCTTCGCCGCCCTGGCGGACGACATGGCCATCACCATGCGCGCCCAGAGCATCCGCGTGGCGCCGATCCCGGGGAAGGGCGCCATCGGCGTCGAGATCCCCAATCCCACGGCCCGCATGGTGACGCTGCGCGAGCTGCTCGAGAGCGACGAGTTCCAGTCCACCAAGGCCATGCTGCCGGTGGCCCTGGGCCGGAACCTCGAGGGCAAGCCCATCATCGCCGACCTGGCGAAGATGCCGCACCTGCTCATTGCCGGCGCCACGGGCTCGGGCAAGTCGGTGGCGGTCAACACCATCGTCACCAGCCTGGTGTACAAGTACACTGACCGGCAGCTCCGCTTCCTGATGGTGGACCCGAAGATGGTGGAGCTGTCGCTCTACAACGCGCTGCCCCACATGCGCCACCCGGTGGTCACCCAGAACACCGACGCCGCCTTCGCGCTCAAGTGGGCGGTGTACGAGATGAACCGCCGCTACGAGCTGCTCCACGCCAACCACGCCCGCAACCTCGCCGACTTCAACAAGAAGGCCGAGGAGGGGAAGCCGCTACGGAACCCGAGCAAGGGCAAGCCCACCCTCGCGAGCATCGCGGCGGAGGAGGGCACCACCCCGCCGCCCGCGCCGGACGAGGACGTGTACAAGGACGGGCCGCTGCCGCTCATCGTCATGATCGTCGATGAGCTCGCGGACCTCATGATGACGGTGCAGGGGGAAGTGGAGACGCCGCTCGCGCTGCTGGCGCAGAAGGCGCGCGCCATCGGGATCCACCTGATCCTCGCCACCCAGCGGCCCTCGGTGAACGTGATCACCGGCCTCATCAAGGCCAACTTCCCGAGCCGGATCGCCTTCCGGGTGGCCTCCAAGGTGGACAGCCGCACCATCCTGGACCAGAACGGCGCCGAGGCGCTCCTCGGCAACGGCGACATGCTGTTCCTCCCGCCGGGGAAGAGCGAGCCCATGCGCCTGCAGGGCGCCTTCATCAGCACCGAGGAGACCGAGCGGGTCACCGGCTGGTTCACCGCGCGCGCCGAGGCGCGCACGGCGGCGGGCGCGCCGGGGCGGGCGCAGGAGACGGACATCCTCGCCGTGATCCGCGCGCTGGAGGCCGACGACGGCGAGGGCGGCGAGGCGGCCGACGACGGCCCGCGCGACGATCTCTTCCGCCAGGCGGCCGAGGTCTGCATCCAGAACCAGAGCGGCTCCACCTCGCTGCTGCAGCGGCGGCTGTCGATCGGTTACGGGCGCGCGGCGCGGATCATCGACCAGCTGTACCTGGCGGGGATCCTCGGCCCGTCCACGCAGGGGTCGTCCAAGCCGCGCGAAGTCCTGATCGGCATCGAGCAGCTCGACGAGTACTGCCAGTAGGAGCGGACCCGCCGCTCCGCCCGAACGCCCTGGGGGCCTCCGGTCACGCGGCCACGCCGTTGACCCGAGGCCCCCAGGGCGTTGGTGCTGCGCCGGCCATGGCCGGGGCGCTCAGCCCACTTCCTCGCCCACGACGCGCATGAAGGCGTCGATCAGGGGGCGCGCCTTGTCGCGGCGCCAGGCCGCGGCGATCGTGGTCTCGGCTTTGGCGGAGGGAATCGCGCGGTAGCGCACGCCGGTCCAGCCCAGCTTCTCCACCGAGGCGGGGAGGATGGAGACGCCGAGGCCGGCCTCCACCAGACTCACGCTGGTGTAGAGCTCCCGGCTTTCCTCCACGATGTGGGGCTCGAAGCCGGCGGCGCGGCAGAGGCTCATCACCTGGGCGTGGAGCCCGGGGGCCAACTCGGCCGGGAAGAGCACGAAGGGCTCGTGCATCAGGTCGCGCACGCCCAGGGTGGCCTTGGCGGCCAGCGGGTGGCTCCGGTTCACGGCGATCCGGAGCGGCTCCCGCATCACCGTGACGATCTCGAGCTCGGGATCCGGCCGCGGCTCGCGCACAAAGCCGATGTCGATCTCCCCCGACTTGAGCCCGGCCAGCTGCGGCCCCGTCGGCATCTCGCGCAGGTCCAGGTGGACCCGGGGGAAGCGGTCGCGAAAGCTCCGGATGATGCCGGGCAGCGCCAGGAACATCACCGTGGCCGCGAAGGCCACCCGCAGCGTCCCGCTCTCCCCCCGGCCCACCCGCTGGGCCGCTTCTACCGCCCCCTCCACCGCCTCCAGCACCCGCCGGGCCTCGGCCAGGAAGACCTCGCCGGCGGGGGTGAGCTGCACCCGCCGGCTGGTGCGCTCCAGCAGCCGGACGCCGAGGAGCTGCTCCAGCCGCTGGATCTGCTGGGAGAGCGGTGGCTGGGCGATGCCGAGGCGGGCCGCGGCCCGGCCAAAGTGCAGCTCCTCGGCCACGGTGGCGAAGTAGCGGAGATGGCGGATTTCGGGGAGTTCGGCCATATGTTTGGCGTATTGTCAAATGGGATTACTAATATTGGACATATCGGTGCCCATTTGCTAGGTTGGCGGACCTGAACGCGTCCTAACCCTTGCTCGGGGCAGGGTTTCCAGTGCCCGCCCGGAGCCGAGCGCCAAGCCGTCGCCCCTGAAGGAGCTCCGCATGGCCACCCAGGTCCTCTCCTCCTCCGCCACGCCGGTTGCCGATCCGTTCCCGATCAACGGCACCGACTACGTCGAGTTCTACGTGGGCAACGCCAAGCAGGCGAGCCACTACTACCGCACCGCCTTCGGCTTCCAGCTGGCGGGCTACCGCGGCCCCGAGACCGGGGTGCGCGACCGGGCCAGCTACCTGCTGGTGCAGGGCAAGATCCGTTTCGTCCTGACCTCCGCGCTCCACCCCGATCATCCCATCGCCGAGCACCACGTGAAGCACGGTGACGGGGTGAAGGACCTGGCGCTCTGGGTGGACGACTGCCGGCAGGCCTACGACTACGCCATGAGCCACGGCGCCACCTCGGTGCAGGCCCCCACCGTGCTCAGCGACGCCGACGGCGAGATCGTCCTCGCCGCCATCCGCACCTACGGCGACACCATCCACAGCATCGTGGAGCGGCGGAACTACCGCGGCCTCTTCATGCCGGGCTTCGTGGCGGTGACGCCGCGCTACCAGCCGGCGCCGGTCGGGCTCAAGTACGTGGACCACTGCGTGGGGAACGTGGAGCTCGGCAAGATGAACGAGTGGGTGGGCTTCTACGAGCGCGTGATGGGCTTCAAGAACCTGCTCAGCTTCGACGACAAGGACATCTCCACCGAGTACTCGGCGCTCATGTCCAAGGTGATGTCCAACGGCAACGAGCGGATCAAGTTCCCGATCAACGAGCCGGCGTCGGGCAAGAAGAAGTCGCAGATCGAGGAGTACCTCGACTTCTACCACGGCCCGGGCGTGCAGCACGTGGCCGTGGCCACCGACGACATCATCGGCACGGTCACGGCGCTCCGCGACCGGGGCGTCGAGTTCCTCACGGTGCCGGGCAGCTACTACGACGAGCTGCTCGACCGCGTCGGCAAGATCGACGAGGACCTCCGCCCCCTCCGCGAGCTCGGCATCCTGGTGGACCGCGACGACGAGGGCTACCTGCTCCAGATCTTCACCAAGCCGGTGCAGGACCGCCCGACGGTGTTCTACGAGATCATCCAGCGGAAGGGCGCCAAGAGCTTCGGCAAGGGGAACTTCAAGGCGCTGTTCGAGTCCATCGAGCGGGAGCAGGCGCTCCGGGGGAACCTCTGATGCCATTCTACCACCAGCTGGGCCAGGTCCCGCGCAAGCGCCACATCGTCTTCCGCCGCCCCGACGGCGGGCTCTACGCCGAGGAGCTGATGGGCCACGAGGGCTTCGTGGGCACCAGCTCGCTCCTGTACCACACCTATCCCCCGACCACCATCAAGTCGGCGCGGAAGCTGAAGGACCTGAAGTGGGAGGCCGACGAAGACACGAGCCTCCGGCACCGCCATTTCCTGACGAGCCGGGTGAAGAAGGGCGGGAGCCCCACCCTGGACCGCATCCCGCTCCTCTTCAACAGCGACATCGGGATGCTGTACGTGGAGCCGGACGAGAACGACGCCCACTTCTACCGCAACAGCCAGGCCGACGAGTGCATCTACGTCGTCGAGGGGCAGGGCACCCTCGAGTCGGTCTTCGGCGACCTGCCGTTCCGCCAGGGCGACTACGTCACCATCCACCGGAACATCCTGCACCGCTGGCGGCTCGACCTCTCGAAGGGCCCGGCCAAGTTCGTGGTCTTCGAGAGCCGCGGGCACATCCGCTTCCCCAAGCGCTACCGGAACGAGTTCGGCCAGCTGCTGGAGGGGGCGCCCTTCAGCGAGCGCGACATCCGCCGCCCCCAGGAGCTCAAGCCCCACGACGAGAAGGGCGACTTCCCCCTGCTGGTCAAGCAGTACGACGCCATCAACGAGATGGTCCTGGACCATCACCCGTTCGACGTGGTGGGCTGGGACGGCTACTTCTACCCGTGGATCTTCAACATCCACGACTTCGAGCCCATCGTGGGCCGCGTCCACCAGCCGCCCCCGGTGCACCAGACCTTCCAGGGCGACGGCTTCGTGATCTGCAGCTTCTGCCCGCGGCCGTACGACTTCGACCCCGAGGCGGTGCCGGCGCCCTACAACCACAGCAACGTGGACTCCGACGAGGTGCTCTTCTACGCCTCGAGCGAGTTCATGAGCCGCAAGGGCATCGAGTACGGCTCCATCACCCACCACCCCGACGGCCTGCCGCACGGGCCGCACCCGGGACGCGCCGAGGCGTCGATCGGCGCCACGCACACCAACGAGCTGGCGGTGATGATGGATTCCTTCCGCCCGCTCAAGGTGGCCAAGGCCGCCTGCGCCATCGAGGACCCGAACTACCACAAGTCCTGGCTCGACGCGCAGCACGCCCAGTTCAACCCGCCCACCTCCTGAGCGGAGCCGCGCCCGTGGCGCCCGCCGTGGTCAGTGCCCCCCTCTGGAGCCCCGCCCCGGAGCGGGTGGCGCGCGCCAACCTGACGCGGTTCACCGAGCGCTTCCGGCCCGGGCTCGCCTATCCGGAGCTGTGGCAGTGGTCGGTGGACTGCCCCGAGGCGTTCTGGGCCGCGGTCTGGAAGTTCACCGGCCTCTTGGCCGAGGAGCGCCCGGGCCGCGCGCCGTGGGACGCGGTGCTCGTGGGCGGCGCCCGCATGGCGCCGCCCGACCCCGCGCAGGGCCCCCGCTGGTTCCCCGGCGCCCGGCTCAACTTCGCCGAGAACCTCCTCCTCTACCGCGACGACCGCGAGGCGCTCGTCTTCTGGAACGAGCAGGGCCGCCAGCGCGCCCTGACCTACCGCCAGCTCCACGCCGAGGTGCTCCGCTGGCGCGCCGCCCTGGTGGCGGAGGGCGTGGGCCCGGGCGACCGCGTGGCCGGCTTCCTCCCCAACCTCCCCGAAGCCGTCATCGCCATGCTCGCCACGGCGAGCCTCGGCGCCATCTGGTCCGGGTGCTCGCCCGACTTCGGCGAGCGCGCCGTGCTCGACCGCTTCGGCCAGATCGCCCCCAAGGTGCTCGTGGTGGCCGATGGCTACCGCTACGCCGGCAAGGTCATCGCCCTTGGCGAGCGGGTGGTCCGGATCGCCGCGGCGCTGCCCGGCGTGCAGCGCGTGGTGGTGGTGGAGTACCAGGGCGAGGCCGCCCCCGCCTCGGCCTGGATCGGCGCCGTGCCCCGCGCGCGGCGGTGCGACGCCTGGCTCGCCCAGGCCGCGCACTTTGCCCCGACGCCGTTCGCGCGGTTCCCGTTCGACCACCCGCTCTACATCCTCTACTCGAGCGGCACCACGGGGCTCCCCAAGGCCATCGTGCACGGCGCGGGCGGCACGCTGCTGCAGCACCTCAAGGAACTGGTGCTCCACACCGACCTCCGCCGCGAGGACCGCATCTTCTACTACACCACCTGCGGGTGGATGATGTGGAACTGGCTGGTCTCGAGCCTGGCCGTCGGCGCCACCGTGGTGCTGTACGACGGCGCTCCCATGGCGCCGGCCAAGGACCTCCTCTGGCGCATGGCCGCCGAGGAGCGGGTCACGGTCTTCGGCACCAGCGCCAAGTACCTGGCGCTCTGCGAGAAGGAAGGCCTCGCCCCCGGCGAGACCGGGGACCTGGCCCCGCTCCGTGCCATCCTCTCCACCGGCAGCCCCCTCGCCGCCCACAGCTACGACTACGTGTACGGGCGCATCAAGGCCGACGTGCACCTGGCCAGCATCAGCGGCGGCACCGACATCGTCAGCTGCTTTGCCCTCGGCAACCCCACCGCGCCGGTCTTCCGCGGGGAGCTGCAGGCGCGCGGCCTCGGCATGGCGGTGGAGGTCTTCTCCCCGGACGGGACCCCGCTCGCCGGCGCACCGGGGGAGCTGGTGTGCACGCGCCCCTTCCCGAGCATGCCGGTGGCCTTCTGGAATGATCCCGACGGGAGCCGATACCGCGCCGCCTACTTCGAGCACTTCCCCAACACCTGGCGCCACGGCGACTGGGCGGAGCGGACGCCCAACGACGGCCTCATCATCTACGGCCGTAGCGATGCCACCCTGAACCCGGGCGGCGTCCGCATCGGCACGGCGGAGATCTACCGCCAGGTGGAGCGGCTCGACGAGGTGGTGGAGAGCCTGGTGGTGGCGCAGGAGTGGGACGAGGACGTGCGGATCGTGCTCTTCGTGCGGCTCCGCGAGGGGCGCGTGCTGGACGACGAACTCCGCGAGCGGATCCGCCGCGAGATCCGCACCCACGCGAGCCCGCACCACGTCCCGAAGAAGATCCTCCAGGTGCCGGACCTGCCGCGCACCATCAACGGCAAGCTGTCCGAGCTGGCCGTGCGCGCCGCCATCCACGGCCGCCCCGTCGGCAACGCCGACGCCCTCGCCAATCCCGGGGCGCTGGCGCTCTTCCAGGACCTGCCGGAGCTGGCGTCGTGACCGCCACCACGCCCACCGCGCGGCGCGCCCTGCTCGAGGGGCTGGTGGACTACGCCGGCCTCTTCCCGCCGGCCGGCCTGCCGATGGCGGAGGCCGTCGCCAACTACGCCGCGTACCAGCGCCGCGCCGACCACTGGGCGCTCGGCCGCTTCGTGGTGCCGGTGGCGCGGCTCGGCGAGTTCGAGGCGGCCGTGGCCGCCCTGGGCGACGAGGCGCGCCTCGGCGCCCGCTGGCCGCTCACCGCCCTGCTCGGCGCCGACCTCGCCGCCGACGCCGAGGCGCTCGCGGCGTTCCGCGCCCGTCACCTCCACGCGGGCCCCGAGGTGCTGTCGCTCGAGGGCAAGGCCGAGGCGGCCGCGCGGGTGCAGGCGCTGGCCCGGCACTTCGGTGAGGGCTACGAGGTGTTCGTGGAGCTGCCGCTCGGGCCCGACATCCCCGCGCTCATGGCGGCGGTGCTCGAGGCGGGCCTCCGCGCCAAGCTCCGCATGGGCGGCACCGTGGCCGGGGACTTCCCCGCGCCGGACGCGGTGCTCCGCTTCCTCACCAGCGCCGCGCGCCACCTCGTGGCCTTCAAGGCCACCGCGGGGCTGCATCACCCGGTGCGCCGGTGCGCCCCGCTCACCTACGCGGACGGGAGCCCCTCCACGGTGATGTACGGCTACCTGAACGTCCTCGCCGCGGCCACCACGCTCTGGCGCGGCGGCACCCGCGAGGAGGCGGAGCGCTGGCTGCTGCTCGAGGACGCCGGCGACCTCCGCGTCGGCGCCGCGGGCCTGGCCTGGCGCGGGCAGCGGCTCGCCGCGGAGGACCTGCACGCCACCCGTCGCGAGTTCTTCCGCTCGATCGGCTCCTGCTCGTTCACGGAGCCGCTCGAGGAGATCCGCCCCTTCCTCGAGACCCCCGCATGACCACGCCCCGGCTCGACGCCACGCACGATCCCGCGCGCCGCTCCTGGGTGGCGTCCGCCAACGCGGCGGGCGCCGACTTCCCCATCCAGAACCTGCCCTTCGGCACCTTCCGCCGGCCCGGGGAGGGGAGCCCGCGCGTGGGCGTCGCCATCGGCGACCAGGTGCTCGACTGCTGGCTCCTCGCGGGCGCCGGCTTCCTCGACGACCAGCCCGGCGCCGCCGCCGCGTGCCGGGCCCCCGCGCTCAACGCGGTGATGGCGCTGGCGCCCGAGGAACGGCTGGCCCTGCGCCGCCGCCTCGCGGGCCTCCTCGCCGAGGGCGAGGAGCCGCTCCCGGCCCTGCTGGTGCCGCAGGCGGCCGTGACGCTCCTCCTCCCCGCCGTGGTGGGCGACTACACCGACTTCTACGCCTCGGTGTTCCACGCCACCAACGTCGGCTCCATGTTCCGGCCCGACAACCCGCTGCTGCCCAACTACAAGTGGGTGCCCATCGGCTATCACGGGCGGGCGTCGTCGGTGGTGGTGAGCGGGACGCCGGTGCCGCGGCCCACCGGGCAGCGGAAGCCGCCGGAGGCCACGGAGCCGGTGGTGGGGCCGAGCCGCCAGCTCGACTACGAGCTCGAGCTCGGCGCCTGGATCGCCGGGGAGAACGCGCTGGGGACGCCGGTGCCGCTCGAGCAGGCGGAGGCGCGCCTCTTCGGGCTCTCGCTCCTCAACGACTGGTCCGCGCGCGACCTGCAGTCCTGGGAGTACCAGCCGCTCGGGCCGTTCCTCGCCAAGAATTTCGCCACCTCGGTCTCGCCGTGGGTGGTGACGTGGGAGGCGCTGGCGCCGTTCCGCGTCCCCGCCTTCCCGCGCCCCGCGGGCGACCCGGCGCCGCTCCCCTACCTCGCCAGCGCGGCGAACACGGAGCACGGCGGGGTGAGCATCACCCTCGAGGTGGCGCTCGAGTCGGCGCGGATGCGGGAGCTGGGCCTGCCGCCCTACCGGGTGAGCCGGACCAACTTCCGCCAGCTCTACTGGACCCTGGCGCAGCTCGTCACCCATCACGCGATGGGCGGCTGCAACCTGCGCCCCGGCGACCTGCTCGGCAGCGGCACCGTCTCGGGCCCGGAGCCGGAGGAGCGGGGGTGCCTGCTGGAGCGCACCTGGCGCGGGACCGAGCCGCTCACGCTGCCCTCGGGCGAGACCCGGGCCTTCCTGGAGCCGGGCGACGCCGTGGTGTTCCGCGGCTGGTGCGAGGCGCCGGGGGCGGTGCGGATCGGGTTTGGCGAGTGCCGCGGAGTGGTTGGATGACGGGTGGCCGCGCCCCGGGCGCGGCCGCCCCTAACACGGAAGGAGCAGGAGCATGGCCACCACGCTGACCGACGGCATCGCGCCGGGGCTCACCACCACCCGCGCCCCGTTCATCGAGCACGCCCAGGCCCACGGGCAGCTCTACATCGAGCAGCCCTACGCGCTCTACAGCGAGGAGAACCACCGGACCTGGAGCCGGCTCCTCACCCGCATGCACGACCGCTGGGAGCGCTACGCCAACCCCCGCTTCCTCGAGGGCGTGGCCACGCTGCACCTCGACCCGGACCGGGTGCCGCGCTGCGAGGACATCAACCGGTTCCTGGAGCCGCGCACGGGCTTCAAGGCCAAGCCGGTGAGCGGCTACGTGCCGGCCTACCTGTTCTTCGACTCGCTCAAGAACCGCGAGTTCCCCACCACCATCACGGTGCGCGACGGCGGCTCGCTCGACTACCTCCCCGAGCCCGACATCTTCCACGATGTGGCGGGCCACGTGCCGATGCACACCGACCCGGCGTTCGCCGAGGCGCTGGTGCGCTTCGGGCAGTTCGCCGAGCGCGCGGCCAGGCGGGCCGGCGAGATCCGGGACGAGGCGGAGCGGATCCGGGTGCTCACCAGCAACATGAAGGGGCTGGCGCGCTTCTTCTGGTTCACGGTGGAGTTTGGGCTGATGCGGGAGAAGCCGGGCGCGGCCATCGCGCCGGGGCACGTGCGGGCATACGGCAGCGGGCTGCTCTCGAGCTACGGCGAGCTGGGCCACTGCGTCGAGAGCCCCGAGGTGCAGCGCTTCCCGGCGCAGGTGGAGTGGATGATCAACCAGTACTTCGAGATCCACCACTACCAGCCGCTCCTCTTCGTCATCGACGACTTCGAGCACCTCTTCTACCTGGTCCACGACCTGGAACAGCGCCTCAACGCCGGCCTCCTCGACAACCTGCAGCCGGGCGAGCCGGAGGTGAACGAGGTGGACCTCAAGAGCTTCCTCGACGCGGCCCTGGCGCGGTAGGCGTCGCCAAGGGCGTCGGTGGGGCTGGCGGCTGCGAGCTCAACGCAGAGGCGCAGAGGACTCGGAGGGACGCAGAGGAACCGCGACGGCAAAACCACAGAGGCACAGAGGGCACAGAGGACACGGAGGGCATCCAGCCCGGGTTGGCGCGTCGCCGACCCGGGCTCTGGAATTTTGTGGTGGGGCGCCGTGACAGGTGAGGGCGTCGCCAGACCCGAAGTCACACCCACCAGAACATTTCGGGTTCACCCTGCGGTGAGCCCGCCACGCTCGGGCAGTCCTCTGTGTCCTCCGTGTCCTCTGTGCCTCTGTGGTTTCCCTCACCGCGACCCGCCCGGCCTCGATCCCTCTGCGGCCCTCTGCGCCTCTGCGTTGAGTCACGCCAGGCCCCGAAGCCCCCTCGGCAGGCGGCGACGCGCGCGTTGTCCCGCACCGGCTCGCGTTGTCCTGCGCCACGGGGTTCGGGGGGGCGGTGCTATCGTGGCCCATGCGCGAGACAGAACGGCCGACCGGGTTCAGCGATCCACGCCACCAGCTGGGGTTCGATGGCGAGGAGGCGGCGCTGGCGTGGTTCGAGGGGGAGGGCTGGCTCATCGAGGCCCACCGCTTCAAGGCCGGCCGCAACGACCTGGACCTCGTGGTGCGGAAGGGAGACGTGGTGGCCTTCGTCGAGGTGAAGACCCGCCACACCGCCACCTACGGCGCGGGCCGGGAGGCCATCGGCTGGCGGAAGCGGCAGGCCATTGCCCGGGTGGCGGAGGTGTGGCGGCTGCGGTACGGCCGGATCGGGGACCTCTACCGGTTCGATGTGGTCGAGGTGTCCCCCAGGGGCGGGGGCGGGCCGCCGCGGGTGGTCCACATCCCGGATGCGTGGCGCCTCTGATCCTTGGTGAGTATTCGAGTGACGTAAAATGCACCACAAAATCACTATTGATTCGGTGATTATTCGGTTGTATACTGTGTCAGATACATGAGTGGAGCGTAACGCGCCACTTTCTCATTCCCCCAGGCACAACGAAGAGGAGTCAGGCATGGCTGCCGACGAGAGCAAGCAGGAGGCGGAGCGCCGCAAGGCCCTGAGTCTCGCCATTTCGCAGATCGAGAAGCAGCTGGGCAAGGGGTCCATCATGCGGATGGGCAGCGAGCGGGCCAAGGTGGCCGTCGCGGCCATCCCCACGGGGGCCATCAACCTCGACGCGGCCATCGGCATCGGCGGGGTGCCGCGGGGGCGGATCACGGAGATCTACGGGCCGGAGTCGAGCGGCAAGACCACGCTCTGCCTCCACCTCGTGGCCAACGTGCAGAAGGCGGGCGGGGTGGCGGCTTACGTGGACGCGGAGCACGCGCTGGACGTGGAGTACGCGCGGAAGCTGGGCGTGGACATCGAGAACCTGCTGGTGTCCCAGCCGGACACGGGCGAGCAGGCGCTCGAGATCGTGGAGATCCTGGTGCGCTCGGGCGCGGTGGACCTGGTGGTCATCGACTCGGTGGCGGCGCTGGTGCCCAAGGCGGAAATCGAGGGCGAGATGGGCGACAGCCACGTGGGCCTGCAGGCGCGGCTCATGAGCCAGGCGCTCCGCAAGCTGGCCGGCGCCATCAACCGCTCCAACTGCGCGGTGGTGTTCATCAACCAGCTGCGCGAGAAGATCGGCGTCATGTTCGGCAACCCCGAGACCACCACGGGCGGCAAGGCGCTCAAGTTCTACGCCTCGCTGCGGCTCGACATCCGGCGGGTGGGCCCGGTCAAGGAGCGCGAGGCGGTGATCGGCAACCACGTGCGGGTCAAGGTGGTGAAGAACAAGGTGGCGCCGCCGTTCAAGCAGGCCGAGTTCGACGTGATGTTCGACGAGGGCATCAGCCACCACTCGCTGGTGGTGGACATCGCGGCGGAGGCCAACATCATCCAGAAGTCGGGCGCCTGGTACTCCTACGGCGACCAGCGCATCGGCCAGGGCCGGGAGAACGCGAAGCTGTTCCTGCGGGACAATCCGGCGATGCTGGCCGAGGTGGAGGTGAAGGTCAAGGACTTCCTGGGGATGAAGAGCACGGTGGGCGTGGGCGCCGGGAACGCCGAGGATGAGGACGAGTAAGCGCCCGGTCCCGGGCCCGGGGGCGCGGATCACCGGCCTCGAGCCGGACCCGCGCCGCCGGGGGGCGCTCCGGGTCCTGGTGGACGGGGTGCATTACGCCACCGTCCATGAGGGCGGACGCCTGGCTGGGCTGGCGGTGGGGCAGGTGTTTGATGAAGACCGGGCGGCGGTGGTGAACCGCCTGGCCGAGGAGGAGGGGGCGTGGCGGGCGCTGCTGGTGGCGCTGGAGCGGCGGGGCCATGGCACCCACGAACTGCGCCGGAGCCTCCGGCGGAAGGCGCACCTGCCGGAGGCGGTGGAGTACGCCATCACCCGGGCGCGCGAGCTCAAGCTGCTGGACGACGCAGAATTTGCCCTCAACTACGTGGAGACCCGCGCGGCCCGGGGCCGGGGGCCGGGGCGGCTCCGGCGGGACCTGATGGCGCTCGGGGTGGAGCGGGCGCTCATTGACCGGGCCATCGCGGCGCACTGGCCGGAGCCCGAGGAGGCGCTGGACCTGGCCCGGGGCCTCGCCGAGAAGCGGGCCCGGCAGCTGGCGGGCTTGGCGCCCGACGTGAAGCGCCGCCGCCTCATCCAGTACCTCGCCCGGCGCGGCTTCACGGGCCGGGGGGTCGGGGAGCTGGTGCGGCGGGTGCTGGCCCCGGCGGGGGTGGGGTAAGGCGGGGGTGGGATAAGGCGGGGGTGGGATAGGGCGGGGTGGGCGTTGGGCCCACGGGCTGAAGCCCGGGCTCGGCCGCAATCCCGCTGAAGCGGGTACAGCGGATCGAGGACGACCTGGCGGGGGAGCAGGAGGCAGGGGCCCGGCTGGACCGGCGGTACCCGCTTTAGCGGGGTTGCCGCCGAGCCCGCGCTTCAGCGCGTGGGCAGCGGATCGAGGACGACCCGGCGGGGGAGCAGGAGGCAGGGGCCCCGCTGGACTGGCGGTACCCGCTTCAGCGGGGTTGCCGCCGAGCCCGCGCTTCAGCGCGTGGGCCGGGAGGCCAGGCCCGCATCCCACGGGACCCCGCCGCGCGGTATATTTCCCGCCCTATGAATGCCGCCGACATCCGCCGCCGTTTCCTCGACTATTTCGTCGCCCAGGGGCACCGTGAGGTGCCTTCTTCGTCCCTCCTGCCGGCCGACGACCCGACGCTGCTGTTCACCAACGCCGGGATGAACCAGTTCAAGCGCACCTTCCTGGGCCAGGAGCCGCGGGACTACGTCCGCGCCACCACGGACCAGAAAGTCGTGCGCGCCGGCGGCAAGCACAACGACCTCGAGCAGGTGGGCCACACCACCCGGCATCACA
>CAZRCT010000021.1:0-48145 GCA_964598655.1 uncultured Gemmatimonadaceae bacterium | reverse complement strand
GGCGTCGCACTGGTACTGCGCGAGCGCGTCGGGGTTGTACTCCGCCTGGGTCACGACGCTCACGGCACCGGTGACGCCCGCGTCTTCCATCTCGTCGAGGTCCAGGATCCCCTGCACCGCGAGGTTGTTGTCGGCCGCCATGTAGACCATCACGGTCCACTCCCGCGTCCCCGGATTCGGGTCGGGCCCGCCGCCGCCGCTCTCCCCGCCGCCCCCGCACGCCGCCACCATCGCCATCACCGCCCACACCCCGACCCACCGCGCCGCCACCCGCATCTCGATCTCCTCTCCAGTTCGAATCCCGTTGGTACGCGCGGGCTCTAGGCCGCGCCTACGATGCCCTCTCCCTGCACCGCTCCCCCACCTCGGCGCGCGCCGCCGCCCCGACCACGACGCGCGCGCCCCTCGACGCGCCCCGTCAGTTCACGGTGAGCGGCTGCGCCATCCCCATCGCCAGGTGCGGCTCGCCGTGCCCCGCCGTGTTCGGCAGGAAGCAGAGCAGCACGTAGTTCCCCGCCGGGAAGTCGTCCTCGATGATGTTCGACGCGCCGGACGCGAGCCCCACCGTCCCGCCCACGAAGTGCCCCGGCGGCGGCCCGTGCATCCCGCCGCCCGCCCACGCCATCAGCTGGTCGGGCCCCGCGCCCTCGGCGAAGCGGAAGATCACCACCTCGTGCACCTGCGGCCCGTCGTTCACCACCTGGATCACGTGGTGCCCCGCCGTGAGCGACGCCGGGAGCCCGAAGCTGAAGTCCTTGAGGTGGAGCGTCACGTCCGCCGCCGGCGCGGCGGCCACCGCCTTCCCGCTGGCCGCGCCCACCGTGAACTGGGTCACCATCCCGTGCGCCAGGTGCATCATGCCCATGGTGTCCGGGATGACGCAGAGCAGCGCGTACGTGCCTTCCGTCAGGTCCACGTACGCCACGTTGCTGTCGCCCGGCTCGGCCGCGTTCGGGCCGCCCAGCGCCACGGCCCACTCGGGCACGCCGTGCTCCAGGCTGGCCGGGGTCAGGTCCGCCGCCGTCTTGCCCTGCTCCAGCCGCAGGAGCTGCGCATGGTGCAGCGACTGCCCCTGATTCACCACCCGCACCGCCACCGGCCCCGCCGTCGGCGTGCCGTCCACCGTGTAGCCGAAGTCCGTCGCCACCACCCGCAGCACCGGGGTGGGGGCCGGAGCGGCGGGACCACCGCATGCCGCCAGCACCAGCAGCATGAGCGGGAGAACGCGCGCGCGTCGAAGCATGGATGCCGTCCTTGAAGTCGAGAGTTGGCTGCCTGGCCGGCCCGCGCACCCGCGCGGGCGGCCCTACGGTGCGGCGCGGTACCGGGGCTCGCAACCCCGATCCCGCCGCGCCCTCCCAGGAGAGCGGGGCCGGCGCACCGCGCCGGCCCCGCCCGTTCACCTGACCTGCAGCTCCAGGATCGTGCCCTGCGCCACGTACGGCTCGTCGGGCGCCGCCGAGCTGGGGCGGAAGCTGAGCAGGAGGTACCGCCCGGGCGTGAGGTCCTCGGTGATCGTGCTGGCACCACCCGCCGAGAGCGCCACCGTGCCCCCCACGAACTCCCCCGGCGCTGCCCCGGTCATCCCCGCGCGGAACCAGCTGTAGAGATCCTCCGCGGTCTTCCCCTCGGCGAGCCGCACGAACGCCACCTCGTGCGCCAGCGGCCCGTCGTTGATCACCCGGATGGTGTTGCGGCCCGCGTAGACCCGCGCCGGCCCCGAGACGGTGAAGTCCTTGAGCCGCACCGTCACCTCGCCCGCCGGGATCGCGGGCGCCACGAGTCGCGACGACTCCGCGGCCAGCGGACGGGTGGTCATGCCGAGCGCCACGGTCAGGGCGCCGGCGGCGAGCACGGTCGGGAAGATCAGCTTGGAGCGCGTCATGGGGTCCGTCCTTTCCCTGGGTTCTGCCGGTCCCGGCAGGTGATCGTCGCGACGATCGCGACGCTGTCCTTCGTCCAGCCCTTCACCACGGCGATGTCGGACATCCTGTCCGCGGTCACCATCGCCCGTCCACGTCCGTGCCGTTCCACGGCCCGGTCCCGCGTTTCGATCTCGTGCACCGTCCCGGTGAAGAAGTCCCCGAAGACGAGCCCGAGGTAGAACTGCTCCGGTGCAGCACGGGATGGGAGCATCAACTGCAGGCTCCGCAGGCCGTCCTTGGCCCCGCTCCAGTCCGTGAGCTGAACGCTCCAGCTCCCCGGCCCCGTGACATCCTGGGTACATCCCGCCTGCGCCGAGCGCGCCAGGTACGTCCCGGGGTTGGCGCCCCCCGTCAGCTCCAGCTTCACTTCCACCGCCGCGTCGGGCGCCTCGGGCCCGCACGCGGCGAGCATGAGGAGGTACAGCATGCCCGCCCGCCGCATCGCGTTCACTTAGTGCCTCACCCGCTGCTCAGTGCTCCCGTGGGACCGGAGCGCCGCTCCGGCCGCTCGATCCGCAAACGCCGCGTTCCCCGTCATGTCCTCCGCGGTGAAGCTGCCGCTCACCTTAACCGAGAGCGTGGTCTCGGGATCCGACAGGACACCACCCTCGGCGTTGAAGCTGAACGTCCCCTTGGCAATGCCGTTCTTGACGCTGGTGATGGTCACCGAGCCGCTCCGCGCCGCGAAGATCGCGGTGAGCTGCCCCTGGTCCGTGTCGTACGCCATCGCCAGCCAGTCGCCGTCCTGCGCGTTCCCATCAATGGCATCGGTCAGCTGGTAGGTGCCGGGCGCCGGCACCGCGCCGCCCACGCGGTAGAGCTGGATCACGCCGCCACCGGTCTGGTCGCTCTCCGCCATCTCCACCGCGAACACCTTCCCGCCCTCCTGGTCCACCACCCCGTAACCGGCGTTGCCGCCGAAGCTGGCCTGGAGGTCGCCGGTCACGTCGGCCGAGAAGCCGGGGGTGCCGCCGTTGCCGGGGCCGGTGCCGCCGTTGCTGTCGCCGCCGCACGCGGCCACCAGCAGGGCCGCCGTCAGGACCATCATCCGCGTCGCCTTCATTGGTGCGCTCCGTCCTAGAGAGGGTTGTCGTTGCCATCGGCTGCCGGCGCTTGCTCGCCTGCTGCACGAGGGGTACGATACGGGGCGCGTTCACCTATCTATCCAGCCTGCTTCATCCCCCGATCACCTCCGGATCAACTCGCTAACGTGTTGCGCCTCAAGACCTTCGGAGGGCTTGCCATCCGGCGGAATGGCGCGCCGGTGGAGGGCGCGGGCGCCCAGCGGCGCCGGCTGGCCCTTTTGGCGCTGCTCGCGGAGGCTGGGGAACGCGGGATGTCGCGGGAACGGCTGCTCGGATTGCTGTGGCCCGACAGCGATCTGGAGCGGGGAAGGAAGAACCTGGCCCAGGCGGTGTACGCCCTGCGGCGGGACCTGGGCGCCGACGAGCTCATCACCGGCACCGCCGACCTCCGCCTCAACACCGACCACATCTCGAGCGACCTCCACGACTTCCGCCGCGCCGCCGCCGAGGGGCGGCTCGAGGATGCCGTGGCGCTCTACGAGGGACCCTTCCTCGACGGGGTCTATCTCGACGAGTCGCCCGAGTTCGATCGCTGGGCGGAGCAGGAACGGAACGTCCTGGCGCACGAGTACGTCGCGGCGCTGGAACAACTCGCCAAGCGCGCCACCCAGGCCGGCGACCACCGCACCGCCGTGGGCCACTGGCGCAAGCTCGCCAACGCCGATCCGCTCAACGCCCAGGTGGCCGCCGGCCTCATGCAGGCCCTCGCCTCCGCCGGCGACCGCGCCGCCGCGCTGCAGCACTACCGCGTGTACGAGATGCTGCTCCGGCAGGAACTGGAGATCGAGCCGGACCCGAAGCTCAAGGCCCTCGCCGACGACTTAAGGAAAGCGCCGGCCACCCCAGCTCCCCCTACGCCCCCCAGCTCCCCCGAGCCCCCAAGCCCCCGTGGGGCCGGAGCGCCGCTCCGGCCGCTCGATGCCAGCCCCAAGCCACTCGACGATGCGGGGACATTGAGTCCCAGTGGCCGGAGTGGCGCTCCGGCCCTACGGGGGCCTCAAGCAACGCCGCCCGTGGAGAAGCCCCCGCTCGAGGAGCCGCCGACGGATACGCTCCGGAGCACGCCGGCCGTGGCGCGGCCCATCAAGCTGCCGGCCACGCCGCAGCCGCCCACCACTCCCGTCCCAGAACCGGCGATCAGCGGCTACACCGACGAGTACGCTCGCCCCCGGCCGGACGCCGAGCGGAAGCTGCCGCTGCAGACCGTCACGGTGTCCGTCCCGCTGCCGCGGAAGCCGCTGCTCCAGCGCACCTCCACCCGCATCGGCCTCGGCCTTGGCTTTGCCCTGGGGCTGGTGCTGCTGCTGCTGACCCTGGTGATGAAGGGCGGCCTCCGGGACGCCGGCGCCGCGCAGGTGGTGGCCGTCGGCTCCATCGCCGACTACACCCGCCCCAGCGAGGGCCTCACCCGCCCCCTCGCCGACATGCTGGCCACCGACCTGGCGCGCGTCCCCGGCATGCAGGTGATCAGCACCGCCCGCATGTACGAGCTGATGGCCCAGGAAGGCACCACCAGCGACAGCACCGCGCGCATCGTCAAGGCCGCGCGCGCCAGCGGCGCCACCGAGCTCATCGACGGCGCCCTCTACGGCATGCGCGACGGCAAGTACCGCCTGGACCTCAAGCGCACCAGCCTCAAGACCGGCAACGTCATCGGCTCCTACTCCATGCAGGCCGACGACCTCTTCGAGCTGGTGAGCGCCGCCCGCGGCCAGCTCGCCGGCGCCGCCGACAGCGCCGGCGCCGGCTCCATCGCCGACGTCACCACGCGTTCGGTCGTCGCCTATCGCTTCTATGAGGAAGGCCTCCGGGCCATGATGTCGAGCGACCTCAACAGCGCCCGCCGGCTCTTCGAGCAGGCGCTGACCGAGGACTCGACCTTCGCCATGGCGGCCTACTACCTGGCCCGCACCGGCGGCGCCTTCAACGACCCGAGCCTGATCCGCGGCCTGGAGCGCGCCATGCGCCTGGCCGAGAAGGCCAGCGACCGCGAGCGCCTGCTCATCCGCGCCGGCTGGGCCGACGCGGCCGACAACCCGAGCCGCGTGGCCGTCGCCGAGACGCTGACCGTCCGCTATCCCAACGAGCCGCAGGGCTACCTCTACCTCGGCCACGGCCGCGCCTGGGGCGGCGATTTCCTCGGCGCCATCGCGCCGCTCCGCAAGGTCATCACCATGGACTCGGCGGCGCTGCGCGTGGACCCGCGGAACCCCGGCACCGTGGTGCGCTGCTATGCCTGCGAGGCGTATCACGAACTGGCGGGCGTCTATCACCTGCTCGACTCGGTGCCGGCGCTCCTCCGCATCTCGCGGGAGTGGGAAGCGGCGTCGCCCTGGAGCAGCGACGCGGCCACCACCGCCGCGCATGCGTGGATGTTCCAGGACCGCCTCACCGAGGCCATCGCGGCGAGCCAGCACGTCACCGCCATCGCGCCCGGCATCCCGCAGGACGGCTTCCGCGCCCAGGTGGCCATCCGCTCCGGGGACCTGGCCACCGCCGAGGCCTTCTACAGCAACCTCGCCGAGGGCACCCTGATCCCGGGCGAGGGGTGGAAGTGGATGACCATCATCCGCCGCACCGGCGGCCGGCCCGCGAGCGCCATGGGCTACGCCACGCGCCTGCGGCAGCAGGAGCCGCTCCGGCAGAAGAACGCCGCGCCCTACAACGCCCTCTTCCAGGCCCAGCTGCTCTACGACATGGGCCAGTACCGCCAGGCGGCCGCGCTCTTCGACAGCATCACCCGCTCCCCGCGGGACTCGACGCCGAGCCAGGTGGCGCGCAACAAGGTGTGGACCCAGACCCTCCGTGCCACCGCCCTCTTTGCCGCCGGCGACACCACCCCGCTCCCCGCGCTGGCCGACAGCGTGGAGCGCTGGGGCCAGGCCAGCAGCTACGGCCGCGACCGCCGGCTCCATCACCACATCCGCGGCCTCGTGGCCGAGGCGCGCGGCCAGTACGACGTCGCGGCGGGGGAGTTCGAGCGCGCCATCTTCTCCCCCACCCTTGGCTACACCCGCACCAACTACGAGCTGGCCAAGGTGTACCTCCACCTCAACCGCCCGCGGGACGCCACGCGCATCATCGGCGCCGCCCTCCGCGGCCCCTACGACGGCGCCAACACCTACACCTCCCGCGCCGAGCTGGTGGAACTCGCCGCCCTGGCCTGGGACGCCGCCGGCCAGCAGGACAGCGCGCTGGCCCGCTACCGCGAGGTGGTCCGCTACTGGACCAACACCGAGCCCAACTTCCACCCTCGCCTCGAACGCGCCCGCGGCCGCATCGCGGCACTCGCGGCGCGTTGATGGGCGGGCGGGGTTGGGAACTGCAAAACCACAGAGGCACAGAGGGCACGGAGGGCACAGAGAACTGCCCATCACTAATGGGCTTGCCGCAGGGTGAGCCTGTGATCTTTCTGTGGGTGTAGGGTCGGGCCCGGCAACGCCCCCAACCAGTCACGGAGCCCCACCAAACAACATCAGGGCCCGGGTCGGCAACGCACCAACCCGCGCTCGATGCCCTCCGTGACCTCTGTGCCCTCTGTGCCTCTGTGGTTTTGCAGTTGCAGTTCCTCCGCGCCCTCTGCGCCTCTGCGTTGAGACACACCGCCCCTCCGCCCGGCAACGCCCTCACCACGCCCACCACCACGCGTCACCGTCAACACACCATCACCCACCGCACCGGCGAAAATCCGTCGCGTTGTGGCGTCGCGCAGCGCACCCCGACCCACGCGTCCGGAATACCGCGCCCCCGCGCGGCGCCGAGGAAAAATCGGATCGCGCAAGCCACTTGCGCCCGCGCCGAAGTTGCTGATATTCTCGCCTGTGCTGATCAACCTCGTCCCAGAGTTCCTCAGCGTCCTGCAGGCCGCCGACAAGCAGGCGGCATTCGAGCAGTACCTCTCCGCCCATCGCGCCGTCCTCTCCGCGTACTGGCACAATTACGTGCTGGACCTCGAGAGCCCCCAGGCCAAGGCGGTCATTTCGCACGCGCTGGCGGCCGACCGGTCCGACCTGCACGAGCTGCTCGACACCACCGACGTCGAGGGCATCGTCGAGGACGCCATCGCGCAGGCGGAAGACCTCCTCCAGGTGGATCGTCCCACCGACGTGTACCTCATGGTGGGCATGGGCGCCGCCAACGCGGGCGAGCTGGTGGTGGGTGGCCGGGGTGTGGCGTTCATCTGCATCGAGCACTTCACCGGCCGCGCCAACCCCGAGACCTACGGCATGGGCCTCCCGCCGGAGCTGATGCCGCTCTGGGTGGGGCACGAGATGGCCCACTGCGTCCGCTACACCTCGCCCACCTCGCAGTCAGATCTCCGCCGCCTCGTGGCCGAGAACGGCGGGTACTACGACTACTGGGTCACCGGCAGCCGCGCCACGCTGCGCGAGCTGCTCGTCAACGAGGGACTCGCGGTGCACGCCGCCCAAGCGGTGGCGCCGGGCCTCGATCCCGCGCACTACTTCGGCTATCCCCGCCGCCAGTATCGCCGGCTCCGGGAGCTCGAGGCGTTCCTGCGCCGGGTGGTGGAGCCGGAACTCGAGGGGAGCGGCATCGGCCTCCGCCTCCGCTACCTCTCCGGCGGCATGAGCCCTTCGGCCCGCCTCGTCGGCGGCCGCGTCCTGCCCGAGCGCTCCGGCTACTACCTGGGCCACCGGATGACCGAGGCCCTGGTCCAGCAGCGCGGCATCGCCACCGCCCTCCGCACCGCCGCCAGCGAGTTCCAGGTGGTCGAGGACCTGGACCGGGGCATCCAGACGGCGTAGGCGGCGTCGCGAAGGGCGGTGCCGGGGCGGGCGTTGATGGGATTCGACGCAGAGGCGCAGAGGCAGCAGAGGGACCGCAACTGCAAAACCACAGAGGCACAGAGGGCACAGAGGGCACGGAGGGCATCGAGCCCGGGTTGGCACGTTGCCGACCCGGGCTCTGGATATTGTGGGTGGGACTCCGCGAATGGTGGGGAGTGTTGCCGGACCCGACCCCCACACCCACCAAGACACCGCAGGCTCACTCTGCGGTGAGCCCACCAGTCACGGGCAGTTCTCTGTGCCCTCCGTGTCCTCTGTGCCTCTGTGGTTTTGCAGTTCCTCTGCGCACCCCCGCGTTGAGTCACACCGCCCCCGGCCAAGACCGCACCCTAACCACGGCAGTCCATGCCCGACCCGATCAAGGTGACTTACAAGAAGAAGGGCCCCATCCACGTGGAAGGGACCCTTCAGGTGTTCGATGAGGACGGCAACGAGATCCCCCAGCCTCCTGCCAAGCGCCCCGGCGTGGTGAAGTTCTGCGGCTGCGGGAAGAGCGCCACCCTGCCCTTCTGTGACGGGGCCCACAAGAAGGAAGCGGGGCCGGCATAGCCGGCCCCGCCGCTGCTCCCCTGCTCTCTCGTATTTCCGCCTCCTACGCCCGTCCCGCGCGCACCAGTTCCTTCACCAGCTTGGCCGCCACCCGGGCGGTGAAGTCCCGCCAGTCGTGCAGCGGATTCAGCTCCACCAAGTCGGCGCCACGCAGGGCCCGCGGCGGGATGGCCCCGAGGAGGGCGATCACCTCCCGGACCGTGAAGCCGCCGGGCTCGGGGTGGTTGATGCCGGGAACGGCCGAGGGGTCCATCGCGTCGAGGTCGAGCGACACGTAGAGCGGCCCGGTGAGCGTGCGCACCGCGGCGAGCGCTGCCGCGAAGCCCGCGTGCATCGGGATGACCTCCACGCCGAAGCGGGTGGCCTGCGCCCGCTGGTGCGCGTTCATGGTGCGGATGCCCACCTGCACCAGCCGCGTGGCCAGTCCGGCCTCGAGGATCCGCGCAAAGGGGCAGGCGTGCGAATGGCGGTTCCCGTCGAGCTCGTCGTAGAGGTCGGGATGGGCGTCGATGTGGAGGATGGTGAGCGGGCCGTGCTGGGCGTGCATGGCGCGCACCAGCGGTGGCGTCACCGCATGGTCGCCGCCCAGGAAGATCGGGAGGCCGCCCGCCGCGATCACCTCGCCCGCGCCGGCCTCGATGGCGGCGGCCACGTCGGTCACGTCGTGCAGTGCCAGGTCGCCGCGGTCCTCGATGACGCTCACCGCGTCCTGCTCGTCCTCCGCCGCGCTGTTGCTGCTCGGCGAATGGAGCGCCGCGCGGATGGCGGGTGGTGCCAGCGCCGGCCCGCGGGCAAAGCTCGAGTGCGCGTCCCACGGCACGCCGAGGAGGATCGGCTTCATGCCTCGAGCTCCACGACGTCGCCCACGCGGAGCGGGCCGGTGGCGTCGTGCACCACGTTCTGGCCGAACATCACCTTCTGGTCCTGGCGGCGGAACGTGGCGAGGGTGCGGAGCGGCTCGTCACCGGCGCGCCGGCCGGTGGCCTGGTCGGTGGTGGTGACCACGCAGCGCGCGCACGGCTTCACCACCCGCATGGGCAGCCCGCCGATCCGGATCCGCTTCCACCCATCCTCCGCGAAGGGCGCGCTGCCGCGCACCACCAGGTTGGGCCGGAAGCGGTTCATCGGGAGGGGGGCCGCCAGCCGCGCATTCAGGTCCGCGAGCGAAGCCTCGCCCACCAGCAGGAACGGGAACCCGTCGGCGAATCCCGTCCGCCCGCCCTCCGGCGACCAGATCGGGTCCACGGGGCGCACCACCGTCTCGGGCACGTAGGCCAGGAAACACTCCTCCCCCACCACGCGCGACACCCAGTCGTCGGCCTTGTGGTCGGGGGCCACCACCCTGAGCTCGTCGTCCCAGACGCGCACCAACACCGGCCGCCCGCCGAGCGGGGTGTGCGGGAGCACCAGCTCGGGCAGCTCGGGCGCGGTCAGCACCAGGTGCGGGCCCCGCAGCGCCGTCCGGACCAGCGCCAGGGCGGGTGTCTCGCGCTGCGTCACGAAGCGGCCGTCGGGGGTGCAGATCATGAAGCGCCGGTCGTGCCGGAGGCCGAGCGCATCGGCCTCCCACGCCGTCACGCTGATGCCCCCGCACGACTTCACCGGGTAGATGTGCATGGCCGCCAGCTGCATCCCCATCTCCACATCCTTTCCGCGACACGCGCCGCGCCGCGCCAGGTTCGCGGCTACTTCCCCACGCAGAACGTGGAGAACACCCGTCCCAGCACCTCGTCCACGTCCACCGTCCCGATGAGCCCGTCGAGGGCCCGCACCGCGGCCTGCACGTGGTGCGCGGCCAGCACCGGGTCGCCGCCCGGGGCCAGCCGCGGCGACGCGTCCGCCAGCTCCACGCGGGCCCGCTCCAGCGCCGCGCGGTGCCGCTCGCGGGTGAGGCCGGGCTCGAGGTCCGCAAACCCCGCCCCGCGCGAGAACAGCCGCCGGACCACCGCCTGCTTGAGCACCTCGAGCCCCTCGCCCGTCACCGCCGACGTGGCGATCCCTTCCTCCGGTGACGGGCCCCCGGGTCCCTCGCGCGCCGCCACCCGATCAACCTTGGTCCACACGCGGAGCCGCGGCACCGCCAGTCCTTCCGTCAGCCCATCACCTCCGCCGGACGAGAGCGTCCCTCCGGTTCCCCCGACCCCCGCCGGGGCCTCCTCGCAGGCCAGCACCAGGTCCGCGCCTTCCGCGAACCGCCGCGTCACCGCCTGGCCCATCGCGTCCACCCGGTCCACCGCCAGGCCGAGCCCGGCGGTGTCCACCAGCCGGATGGGGAAGCCGAGAAAGTCGGCGTGCGCCTCGATGGCATCGCGCGTGGTCCCCGGCTGCTCGGTGACGAGCGCCCGCTCGGCGCCGAGCAGCGCGTTGAAGAGCGACGACTTGCCCGCATTGGGCGGACCGGCCAGCACCACCAGTGCGCCCGCGCGGAGCCGCGCCGCCGCCGGCGCCGTGGCCAGGAGCCGCTCCACCTCGGCGAGGACCGCCGCGCGCGTGCTCTCGAGCGTGGCGCGCGGGATGGGCCCGTCATCCTCGTCGGGGAAGTCCACCTCGTAGGCGAGGAGCGCCAGCAGCTCCACCATCCCATCGCGCAGCTTCCCGATGCGCTGCGACAGCCCGCCCTCGAGCTGCAGCACGGCCGCCTTCCCCTGCGCCGTCGTCTCCGCGTCCACCAGGTCGGCCACCGCCTCGGCCTGGAGCAGGTCCAGCTTCCCGTGCATCACCGCCCGCCGGGTGAACTCCCCGGGGTGCGCGGGACGGCAGCCGGCCGTCTCCAGCGCCGCCACCAGCCGCGCCGGCACCAGCAGCCCGCCGTGGCAGATGATCTCCACCACATCCTCGCCCGTCTCGCTTCGTGGCCCCTGATAGGTGAGATAGATGGCCTGGTCAAACCGCCCCTGCTCATCGACGAGCGACGCCAGCCGCGCCTGCCGCGCCGGCTCCGCCCGGAAACCCTTGATCACCCGCGCCGCCACCTCGAACACCCCCGTCCCGCTCGCCCGCACCACGGCCATCGCGGAGCGCCCCGGCGGCGTGGCGAGTGCAACGATGGGGTCGCTGAGCATGGCGATGCCTAGAACCACTCCCCGAGCCGCACGAAGAACTCCTTCCGCCCACCGCGCGCCAGCCCGTACTCGAGCCGGATCGGCCCCACCGGCGTGTCGAGGCCAAGGCCCACGCGGCCGCCGAGCTCCCAGCGCCGCCGCGGGAAGGCCGGCCCGCCGAGCGCCGTCTGCCCGATGGCCCCCTGGGCCCGGAGCGCCACCGGGCCGAAGGCGCGGATGGTGGCGGTGAGCCCGGCGTATGCCTCACGATTGCCGCGCCGCTCCCCGATCCGCTCCCCCGGGAACCCATCGAAGCCGCCCAGCACAAAGGTGAGGTGGGGCGGCAGGCTGTCGCTGCCCCAGCCGTAGCGCGCCCACGGCGTCACCGCCACCCGGGCACTGAGCGGGATGCGGTAGCCCAGGCTCCCGTGCACCATCGTGTAGTCCTGCATCACCTCGAGCTCGCCCTCGGCGCGGAGCGGGCGCTCGCGGTCGAGGGTGGTGAGGGTGAGGAGCCCGCCCAGCGCCTCCGCGGTGAAATGATCGTTGCCCCAGACGCGGGCCCGGCCGCCGAGCGCCACCTGCCAGGTGCGCCCCAGCTCCTGCTCCAGCCCGGCGAAGCCGTTCAGGTCCCGCATGGTGAGGTGGGCCAGTTCGTCGCCGTCGCGATCAAAGCGGCGGATGTCTTCATTGGAGGCGCCCACGGTGAGGGCCGGGCGGAGCGGCCGCGCCACCACCGTGTAGGTGCGGAGCCCGAGTTCCAGGTCCTGCCGCAGCTCGCCGAGCCCCATGGCCACCGACGCCTCGAGCCGCTGGCCCAGGAGCTTGCGGTCCACGGCGCCGAGCCACATCCGGCCGCCCAGGTCGTTGTCGTACGCCACGCCAAACGCCGCCAGCCGCCGGCTGGCCGGGCGCACCAGGAGGTCCATCGTCAGCGAATCCGGGGGCCCGGACGGCTGGAGCCAGACGGCGCGGATCCCGTCGCTGGTGCGGAGGTAGCGGAAGCCGTTGCGGACCCGCTCCACGTCGAGCGGCTTCCCCGCCTCGAGGCCGAGCAGCGCCCGGACAAACCGTTCCTCGGTGGTGGAGGGAGACTCGCCGCGCACGGTAGCGACGCGGAACTCCGTGCGCGGCGCCGCGACGCGCGGCGCCGGCGGGCAGTGCCATCCGGCCAGCCGGGTGCGCGCCTCCTCATAGCCGAGCTCAATCAGCCGGTCCACGCTCCGCCGGTCGAAGTCGAGGCTCTTGAAGGAGTCCACGGCGGGCCGGAGCAACAGGTCGCCCGGGCGGAGCTCGGCGGCGGGCTGGTAGAAGAGGAAGCCGAGCAGCTGCTCCGCCATCACCAGCGGGTTGGCGAAGTCCCCGGTGTCGGGGAGATGCTCGGTGGCATCGGAGATCAGGACCGGATCGGTGCCAAGGGCGCGGGCGGCGCTCACGGGGATGTTGGCCACGAGCGCGCCGTCGCCCAGGAAGCGGTCGTTGATCCGCTCGGGATCGAACACCAGGGGGATCGCCATGCTGGCGCGGACGGCGCGGGCCAGGTCGCCCGAGTCGAGGACCACGGGCGTCCGCGTGCCCAGATCGGTGGCCACGGCGCGGAAGGGGACCGGCAGCGAGTCGAAGTGACCCCGCGCCCGCAGGTTGCCGCGAAGCATGGCCAGGTCGAGGAGCGCGTTGACCTCGCCGTCGCGCACGGCAGCGCGCTGGAAGGAGAAGCCGCCCTCCCCCTCCTCCCATACGGCGAGCGGGAGCCGGGGCGCGAGGGCCCGGGGCGTGCGCGGCGCGTACTGGGTGAAGAGGTCGGAGAGCGAGAGGCTCCGCGCCAGCGAGTCGATCTCGCGCCCGGTGTAGCCGCTGGCGTACATGCCGCCCACGATGGAACCCATGCTCGTCCCCACGATCCGCGTGGGACGGATCCCCAGGCTGTCCAGCACCCGCAGCACGCCGATGTGGGCCAGCCCCTTGGCGCCACCCCCGGAGAGCACCAGGGTGAGCGGGGCGCTGCACGCCTCCTGGGCTGCGGCCGGGCGCGCCAGCGCGGCCAGGAGGAGGAGCGAATTTATGAAGAGCGTGAAGGCAGTCCGCGGCATGCCGTCTAAGGTAACCGCCCCTTGCGCGACGCCCGAGCCTCTGGCAATGTTCGCCCCAGCGACACCCCCGCCGGGCGACACCGGCGCCGAGTGCGGCGCACGACTCCAAGGAGCAGCAGAATGGCTTATGTGATCACGGCAGCGTGCATCGATGTGAAGGATCGCGCCTGCGTGGATGTGTGCCCGGTGGACTGCATCTACGAGGGTGCCGACCAGCTCTACATCCACCCGGATGAGTGCATCGACTGCGGTGCCTGCGAGCCGGAGTGCCCGGTCAACGCCATCTTCCCGGAGGAGGACGTGCCGGCGGACCAGAAGACCTTCATCGCCAAGAACCGCGACGTCTTCGGCAGCGACACCCCGCCCGGCCGCCCCAAGAAGTAAACTTCCGCCGCCAGGGCCAGACACAACGGGCCGCCCCCCTCCCGGGGGCGGCCCGTTTCCGTCTCGTCACGTCTCGTCCCGGCCGATCCCCCCGGCAACGTGATCGGCGTCACCCTTCCGGCGGCTCCGGGGACCTTAAGGAGAGGCGCCCCGTCACCGTACTGACTTGGCCGCGGTGGCGGGGCGTTTAGGAAGGTGTCGTACAGGCAACCGGACAGTGGGGCGTTCCGGCCGCCACTTTATAGACGCATGCCCCCCCGAAAAGGTTGCAGCCTAGTCCCCCCGTGGCAGGGTGGCCAGAAAATCGGCCACGGCGCGGGTGGTGACGTCCGGCTGCTCGAGCGGCGTCAGGTGCCCGGCGCCGGAGACCACGCGGAGCTGGGCACCGGGGATCGCCGCCGCCATGGTCCGTGCCCCGGCCACCGGGGTGATCTGGTCGTCCTCTCCCACCACGACCAAGGTGGGGACGCCCTTGAGGGTGGGCAGGAGCGAGTGGCTGTCGGGGCGCTCCTTGAGGGCGCCCAAGGCGCCGAGGATGCCGGACACCGGGGTGGCGGTCATCATCCGGCGCAGCTTCTGGCGCAGCTCCGCCTGCCCCGGGGCCGGCGCGGTCGCCAGCATCTTCGGGAGCATGGCCTCGGCGATGGCCTCGGCACCGCCCTCGCGTGCCTGCTGCGCCGCCGCGTCCCGCGCCCGCTTCCCCTCAGCGGTGTCCGCCTCGGCGCGGGTGTCCATGAGGATCAGGCCGCGGACCCGCTCGCGCGCGCGGCGCAGGATCTCGAACGCCACGTAGCCCCCCATCGACAGCCCGCAGAGCACCACCTTGTCCACGCCCATGGCCGTCAGCAGGGCCAGCAGGTCCTCGGCGTAGGTCTGCATGGAGTAGCCGAGGTCGGGCGCGTCCGACTGGCCCATGCCTCGCAGGTCCGGCGCGATGCGGGTCCACCCCTCGAGGTGGGCCACCTGGTGTTCCCAGATGCTGTGGTCGAGCGGGTAGCCGTGGATGAAGAGGATGGCCGGCCCCTGCCCCTTGGCCAGCACGGCGAGGTTGACGCCGTTGACCGCCACCCGGCGCAGGTTGCCCGGGAGCGGCCGGTCGCCGAAGACGTTGGGGAGCTCGGACGGCGCCGGCACCGGGGTGCCCCGCTGGTCCACGCACACGAACACCAGTTCCGCCGTGGCCACGAGGAGATCATCCCGCTGGCGCCGCGCCATCTGCCGGATGGTGAAGCTGGTGCGGCCCACGTGGACCAGCAGCTGCGAGAAGCGCAGCACGTCGCCGGGGTAGGCCTGGGCCAGGTATTCGACGACCGACTTCCGCACCGCCGGCCACACGCCGCGACGGGTGAAGAAGTCCATGCCCGGCCCGCGCGCCAGCACCTCCCATCGCGCCCGCTCGAACAGCGCCACGAACGAGGCCTGGTTCAGGTGCCCGTAGGCATCGCACTCGTCGGGATAGACGGTCAGGTCGATTTCGGGTGTGGCCACAGCGCCTCCGCCGTCCGTTGGGCGCGGGCAACGATCGGATGGTCCGCCGCCGGCACCGACATCAGTCGAGCGTCGAATGTATGCCAGAAGCAGAGGTGCGGAAAGGAAGGCGCGATGCTCTGCGCCGCCGCGCAGCACTTGGCGCCGTACGTCAGGTCCACCCGGAGTCCCGCCTCGGCGAGCGTGGCCTGCGCCGAGCGGCCCATGCTGGTGGGGTGACCATACCCGCCACCGAGCTGGTCGGTGAGCAGGCGGAAGGGAGGCAGGGCCGGCCTGGTCCGGAGACCGTGGCGGCGGAGGATCCGCTCGGCCCCGCGCGCCAGGTGCCGCACCCGGGGCACATTGGCGAAGAGCGGCTCGGCCACCCGCACGCCGATCACCGTGGTGGTCCAGCCACCGAGGGCCAGGCCCAGGAGAATCCCGGCGGCGGTCCCGCACGAGCCCACCGGCACCAGCACGGCATCGGGGCGCGGGAGTCCCTGCTCCTCCACCTGGGTCATGAACTCGAGGGCGGCGTTGGTGCTGCCGAGGACGGCGAGCGGTGTCGCGCCGCCGGCGGGGAGCCACGACACCCGGCCATGCCGGCGTGCGGCGAGCCACGCCCGTGCCAGCGCCAGCGGCATGGCAAGCTCCCGGCCGGCGAGGGTCACCTCGCCGTGGGCGCTGGTGGTGGCGAGGATCCCCGCCACGGTCTCGGTCCACGGCTGGGGCGCCAGCGCAGGACAGGCCACCGTCCCCACTTCACGCGCGGTGGCGGCGAGGGCGGCGCACCAGGTGGAGCCGTAGCCGCCGAGGGTCACCACGGCCTCGCCGAGGGTGGGCAGCAGCCACTCGAGGGCGCGCAGCTTGTTGCCGCCGAAGCGGGGGCCGCTCAGGTCGTCGCGCTTCACCAGGAAGGTGCGGGCACCGGTCCGGGCGGCCAGCACGGGGGCCGGCACGAGCGGGGACGGAAAGGCGCCGAGCGGGTGACGGGGGGGCAGCGAGGCGGTGAAGGCCGCGAGCGGGAGCGTGGTCCCTACCCAAGCGGCGGGTTGCGGTACTTTATTCCCAGCATCGTCTGGTCCCGTCACCCGAATCCTCCCGGCCATGAAGCCACCGACCAACCCGGTCCGCCACGCCGCCCGCCGCGGGCCTCGAGAGGGTGAGCGCGCGTGAGTGATTCGCTGTATCTCGAGTCGCAGGGGGCGTTCGACCGGTTCTTCGGCGGCCTCGCGGGCGTGCCCCTCCTGGCCGTGGACACCGAGGCCGCGAGCTTCCACCGCTTCCAGGACCGCATCTACCTGGTCCAGGCGTCCACCCGCGACGCCACCGTCGTGGTGGACCCGCTCGCCGTGGCGGACCTGTCGGTGCTGGGCCGGCTCCTCGCCGACCGCGCGGTGGAGGTGATCTTCCACGACGCGGACTACGACCTCCGCATCCTGCACCGGGACTACGGCTTCACGGCCACCAGCCTGTTCGACACGAGGATTGCCGCACAGCTCCTGAACGAGCCGGGCATCGGCCTCGCCGCGCTGCTCGAAAAGTACCTCGGCGTGAAGCTCGACAAGAAGTTCCAGCGCGCCGACTGGAGCGTCCGGCCGCTGCTGCCCGGCATGCTCGAGTACGCCGCGGACGACACCCGCTACCTCCCCCAGCTGCGCGACATCCTCAAGGCGCGCCTCGAGGCGATGGACCGGTGGAGCTGGGCGGCGGAGGAATTCGAGCTGCTGGAGCAGGTGCGCTGGAACGCGGGCGGCCCGCCGGAGGAGGCGTACCTCCGCCTGAAGGGCGCGCGCACGCTGCGCGGCCACCAGTACGCCGTGCTGCGCGAGCTCCACGCCTGGCGCGAGGCCACCGCCAGGCAGCTCGACCGGGCGCCGTTCCGCGTGCTCCAGAACGAGGCGATGATCTCCATCGCCAAGGCGATGCCGGCGGACGAGGTGGCCCTGCGCGAGCTCAAGGCGCTCTCGCCCGACCAGCTCCGGAAGCGCGGCACCGAGATCCTCGCGGCGGTGGCCCGCGGCATCAAGGCCCCGGCCGATTCGCTCCCCGTCTTCGAGCGCGCCCGCCGCCCCCCGCCCGACCTCGCCTACGAGGCACGGCTCGAGCGCCTCAAGCTGGCCCGCAATGCGGCGAGCGAGCGGCTCGAGCTGGCGCCGGGCGTGCTCTGCCCCAACGGGCTCCTCGAAGCCATCGCACGGCTCGAGCCCAAGTCGGTGGAGCAGTTCGCCGAGGTGGAGGGGATGCGGCGCTGGCAGCGCGCGGTGCTCGGGGCGGAGCTGCTGGCGGCGGCGATGGGGTGATCATGGTGGAGGCAGGAACTGCAACTGCAAAACCACAGAGGCGCAGAGGACACAGAGGTCACAGAGGACTCGAGCCCGGGTCGGCAACGCGCCGACCCGGGCTCCGTTGTTTTTGGGTGGGGCTCCGTGAGGGGGTGGGGGTGTCGCCAGACCCGACCCCACACCCCCAAGACACGACCGGCTCACCCTGCGGTGAGCCCACCATCCTTGGGCAGTTCTCCGTGACCTCTGTGTCCTCTGTGCCTCTGTGGTTTCGCAGTTGCAGTCCCTCTGGCGTGAAACGACGCGCCGAGGTCAGCCCCCAAGAAACGCGCGCACCCGGGGATCCATCTTCTCCGGCGTCCAGTACGGCTCCCAGACGATCTCGATCTCCACGGACGTGACGCCCTCGAGGTCCTCGATGCAGCGCTTCACGTCGCCCACGATCTCGGGGCCGGCGGGGCAGGCGGGGCTGGTGAGGGTCATCTGCACCTTCACCTCGCCCTGCTCGTTGATGGTCACCTCGTACACGAGGCCGATGTCGATGATGTTCAGGTTGAGCTCCGGGTCCTTCACCCCGCGGAGCGCCTTCCTGATGGTTTCCGGCGTCTGCATGACGACCTCCTTGCTGGCACAACCCTAATCTCGGGGCGGACCGTCTGGTAGGCCGGGTGGGGCTTGGTGGGCGGATTCGCCGCAGGGACGGTGTGGGGAATCGGCTGGTCGTTGGAGTGCACCGCAGCGGCGGGGAGGGCCGCAGAGGAACTGCAGAAACCACAGAGACACAGAGAACACAGAGGGCACGGAGGCATCGAGCCCGGATCGGCACACTGGCAACCCGGGCTCTCGCATTGCAGGGCGGGGCTCCGTGATGGGGGGGGCGTTGCCGGACCCGACCACACACCCCCATCAACCGCTGTCCTCTGTGCCCTCCGTGTCCTCTGTGCCTCTGTGGTTCCCGGGCGCGCTCAGCCCCGCCCACGCCCTCCCCTCTGCGCACGCAGGTCCTCTGCAGTCAAATCCACACCGAAGGCCACAGCCGTCACCGCTCCACCGCCTGCACCACCGCATCCGCCAGCGCCCCGCGGATGCCGCGGAGGGCGCGGATCGAGTTGGCCATGCGCGGGGCAAAACTCCGGTTGGTGAGGAAGACCAGGAAGAGGTTGCGCGGCGGGTCCACCCAAATCTGGGTGCCGGTCCAGCCGGTGTGGCCGTAGGCCTCCTCCGAGAGCAGCAGCCCGAAGGCGGAGTCGTCGCGCTTCCCCGGCACCGGGCGCTCCCAGCCGAGGAGGCGGTCGGGGACCTGCGGGTCGGGGGTGAGGAAGGTCTCGAGGAGTGCGCGGGGGTACACCTGCCTGCCGTCGATGGTGCCCATGCCGAGCCACAGGCGCGCATAGCTCGCCACGTCGGCGCCGGTGGCGAAGAGGCCGGCATGCCCGGCGGCGCCGCCCATGCGCGCCGCGTTCTGGTCATTGACCCGGCAGCAGATGGCGCGGCCGCGCACCATGTTGGTGGGCGCCGTGCGCGACGCGAGCGAATCCGCCACGCGATAGTGCGTGTGCCGGAGCCCCGCCGGCGCCAGCACCGAGTCGTGGACGTAGGTGGCGAGCGGCTGGCCCGTCACCCGCTCCACCAGGAGGCCGAGCAGCAGGAAGTTGAGGTCGCTGTACTCGGCGACGCGGCCCGGCGCGCGCCGGAGCGGCTCGCGGTAGAGGAGGGCGATGGCGCTGTCGCGCGTCGGGGCGGTGCGGTAGAGCGGCAGGTAGGCGCGGAGGCCGCTGGTGTGGTTGAGGAGCATCCGGACCGTGACCTCGTCCCGGCCGCCGCCGCTGAAGGCCGGGAGGTAGGTCCGCACCGTCTGGTTCAGGTCCACGCGGCCCCGCTCCACCAGCCGCAGCACCGCGGCCGTTGTCCCCATCACCTTGGTGAGTGAGGCCAGGTCCCAGAGGGTGGAGTCCGGGCTCGGCACCGCCGACCGCGGGTTCCAGGTGAGGTGCCCGAAGCCCCGGGCGTGGAGGATGCCACTGGTGCTCCCCACGATCAGCACCGCCCCCGGGTACACACCCCGCCGGATCCCCGACTCCGCGATGGAGTCGGCCACCCGGAAGTCCTGGGCGGCAGCTCCGAGCGGTATCCCGAAGAGGGTAGCCGCTACTACTACCCACCTCATCGCTGGAACGGTGGCGTGCCGCCCCCGATCCAGCCTACCGGGAGGCCGTAGAGCAGGGTCAGCGAGAACCGGTCGCGGCCGGATGGCTGCACCTTGGTGGCGATCGGGTACATCACGTCACCGGGATCGGCGGAGTGGGGGAGACCCAGCGCATGGCCGATCTCGTGCAGCGCCACGGCGCGACGGATCTCCTCGGAGAGGGGCCGGCCGGTGGCGGGCGCCCGGGTGGCGAGCAGCACGGCGGCCCGGTGGATCCGGCCCGCCTGGTCCCACACCACGTCCGTGACGCCGGCCCGCTCGGCCGAGAGGGTGTCGGTCCAGCGGATGACGAGCCGCGCGTCGGCCGTGTCCTTTACCTCCAGGAACGGCAGCCCCACCACCGCGGGCGACCAGGTATCGATGGCCCAGCGTGCGTCCTGAACCATCTCGGGCAGGAAGCTCGTGGGACCGCCGGGAATGATGGCGTAGGTGAGGTGGCCTCCGTCCGCGTTCCAGCGGCGAACGATCGAGTCGGTCTCCACCATCAGCGAGTCGAGGAAGTGCCGCTCTCCCTCGCCGGTGAGCTGCAGCCGCACCGTGAGCCGGGTGACCGAGTCGAGCAGGGGAACGGCCGGCGCGGGCACCGGAGGGTGGTCCGTGACCTCGTGCGGGGTGGGGATGGTGGCCGCCCCGGTGCTGGTGCTGGTGGCGGGCGGGGTGGCCCCCGCCGAGGGGCCGGCCAGCCAGGGGCGGGCCTTGGCGGACAGCACCAGGAGGACGAGGAGGGCCAGCAGGCCGGCGAGGAGGCGGCGGATCATGACGGGATCGAATATCGGGGGATGGCCCGCACGCTCGCTACGGCTGGCGTCACGGGGGAGGGGCCCCTAGGTTTTCGCGCACCCGCTGGCCCGCCATCCGCCTGTAGCCGGAGCGCTTCCTGCACGTCGAGTCCCCCATCTCGCGGGCCCTGATCCGCTGGCGCTGGGTCATCATCGTCTTCTGGGCGGTGGTGGGCTGGCTGGCCGCGGCCAAGTCGCCGCAGGTGGTGCAGGTGCTCAACGTCTCCGGCGGGAGCAAGGCGCTCACCGAGAGCCGCGCCGCCGAGCAGACGATCCGCGCGCGCTTCGGGAAGCCGCTCAACGACCTCTTCGTGGTGACGCTCGAGGCCCCCGCCTCGGTGGACAGCGCGCCCACCTCGGTCTTCCTCGACAGCCTCCTCGCGGCCTTCGGCCGCCAGCCCTGGGTCTCGACGGTCGCAAGCTTCCGGAGCACCGGCGACTCCACGTTCCGGAGCCCCGACGGGAAGGCCACGTTCGTGGGCCTGGCGATCGACGCGCCGAACGGGGACAGCGTGCAGCGGCTGGTGGTGCCGGCGCGCCGGCTGGTGGCGCAGGCCATGCGCGCCGCGGGCGTGGACAGCACCACGCACCGGGTGCGCGTCACCGGCCGCTCGCCGCTCGATCTCGACATCAAGCAGGTCTCCGCCGCCGACAGCCGCGAGGGCGAGGTGCGGCTGCTGCCGCTCACCGCCGGCATCCTGCTGCTTGCCTTCGGCGCGCTGGTGGCGGCGGTGCTCCCGCTCATCGTGGGGTTCCTGGCCATCTGGGTGACGCTGGCGGTGGTGGTCATCCTCGCCCAGTACACGCCGATGTCCATCTTCGTGCTGAACATGACGACGATGCTCGGTCTCGGCGTGGGGATCGACTATTCGCTGCTGATCGTCACCCGGTTCCGCGAGGAGCTGAACCGGGGCCTGCGCCGGCGCGAGGCGGCCGCGCGCGCGCTCAGCACCGCGGGGGCCGCGGTGCTCACCTCGGGCATGACGGTGGTGGTGGGCTTCGCCGCGCTCCTGTTCACGCCGCTGGTGGAGACGCAGAGCGTGGGCATCGGCGGGCTCGTGGTCGTCGCGGTGGCCATGGCGCTCTCCACCACGCTGCTGCCGGCGCTGCTGGCGGTGCTGGGGCGGCAGATCGACCGGCCGCGGTGGCTGGCGCGGCGGCTCACCTGGTACCACGCGCCGGGGGCGTGGGAGCGCTGGGCGCGCGGGCTGTCGCGGCATCCGCTGCGGGCGCTCAGCATCGGCGGCGCCATCGTGGCGCTGCTGACGCTGCCGGTGTTCTGGATCAAGATCGGGCTGCCGTCGCGCAACTGGTGGCCGGCGGCCACCGAGGCGGGCCAGGGCGTGGCCGCGCTCGACCGGATGGGCGTCTCGAACATCATTCTCCCGGTCAAGGTGGTGGTGGAGTTCCCCGACGGCGAACGGGCCACCAGCACCGCGGCGCTCCGCGGACTCCGCGCCCTCTCCGACTCGCTCCGCGCCGACCCGCGGGTCTCGCAGGTGCGGAGCATCGTGGACCTCGAGCCCGGCACCTCGCTGCTGCAGTACTCCATCCTGTACAGCGACCTCGCCAGCGCCCGCCAGGAATACGGCGACTTCATCGACGCCTACCTGAGCACCGACCAGCGGGTGGCCGTCCTCGACGTGATCCTGGGCGACACCACGAGCCTCACCAGCGGCATGGACGTCTCCCGGCGCGCCCGGACCCTGGCCGACTCGGCGCGCCCCAAGCAGCTCAAGAGCGCCACCATCCTGGTGGGCGGGTACACCGCCGGCGCGCTCGACCTGCAGGAGATGCTGCTGGACCGCTTCCCGATGCTGGTCCTCGGCATCCTGGCCACCACGGCGGTGATGCTCGCGCTGGTCTTCCGCTCGGTGCTGGTGCCCATCAAGGCCGTGATCATGAACACGCTGTCCGTGAGCGCCACCTTCGGCCTCATCGTGCTGGTGTTCCAGCACGGGCTCGGCGCGGGGCTCTTCCACCTGGACGGGCCCACCTCGGCCATCTTCGTGGTGGTGCCGGTGCTGGTCTTCGCGGTGGTGTTCGGGCTGAGCATGGACTACGAGGTGTTCCTGCTGGCGCGGGTGAAGGAGGCGTTCGACAAGACGGGCGACAATGCCAGCGCCACCGAGGAGGGCCTCTCGGCCACGGCCTCGGTGATCACGAGCGCCGCGCTCATCATGATCCTCGTCTTCGGCGTCTTTGCCTTTGCGCGGGTGCTGGCCATGCAGTTCCTCGGCTTCGGCCTGGCGGTGGCGGTGCTGCTCGACGCCACGATCATCCGCATGGTGCTGGTGCCCGCCTTCATGCACCTGGCCGGCCAGTGGAACTGGTGGCCCGGGGTGCGCCGCAAGCCGCGCTAGCCCCCTGATCGCGGCGGCGGGGCGACGCTCCGCCGCCGCGGGAGCCCGCCCGATGCGCCCTGCCCTGCTCGCCTGCCTCCTCGCCCTCCCGCTCGCCGCGCAGCAGGCGCCCGTGGTCCCGCGCGCCGGGATGGTGATCACCGCCTCCACCCGCCTCCAGCCCGGCCGCTACCGCCTCCCCGCGCGCGACACGACGCCCATCCTCACCATCCGCGGCGACAGCCTCGACGTGGACCTGACGGGCGTCATCCTGGAGGGGAGCGATCCGGCCGCGCCGCCGGACGCGTTCCGGGGCACCGCCATCCGCATCGAGGGCGGCAGCCACGTCACCGTGCGCGGCGCCACGCTCCGCGGCTACAAGGTGGCGGTCCTGGCCCGCGGCACCCGCGACCTGGTGCTCACCGGCAACGACGCCAGCCACAACTGGAAGCCCCGTCTCCACAGCGTCGTGGAGCACGAGAGCCTGGTGGACTGGCTCTACTTCCACCACAACGAGCAGGACGAGTGGCTGCGCTACGGCGCCGGCTTCTACCTGGTGGACGTGACCGGCGGCAGCCTGAGCGGCAACACCGTGCGCCAGGGGATGAACGGCCTCCTGCTGGTGCGCTCCACCCGGCTCGAGATCTGGAACAACGACTTCTCGTTCCTCTCCGGGGTCGGCATCGGCCTCTACCGCGCCAGCTACAACCGCATCCGCCACAACCGGGTGGACTACTGCGTCCGCGGCTCGAGCTACGGCTTCTACCAGCGCGGGCAGGACTCGGCGGCGCTGCTCATGTTCGAGCAGAGCTCGCACAACGTCGTGGCCTACAACTCCATGACCCACGGCGGCGACGGGCTGTTCCTGTGGGCCGGCCAGTCCACCATGGACGGCGGCCTCGGGGGCTCCAACGACAACCTGTTCCTCGCCAACGACTTCTCCCATGCGCCCACCAACGGCATGGAGGCGACGTTCTCGCGGAACCGGTTCATCGCCAACCGGGTGTGGGGGAGCACGCACGGGCTCTGGGGCGGCTACAGCTACGGCTCGTGGATCGTCGGCAACGACTTCCGCGACAACCGGATCGCCATCGCCATCGAGCATGGGCAGGACAATCACGTGGTGGGGAACGACTTCCGCGGCGACACCACGGCCGTCCGCCTCTGGTGGAACCCCATCGAGCCGTCCGACTGGGGCTATCCCAAGGTCCGCGACACGCGGAGCCGCGACTGGGACATTGCCGGCAATCGCTTCACCCGGAACCGCGTGGCGCTCCGCGCCGAGGCCACCACGGGCATGGTGCTGGCGGGCAACCTGCTCGAGGCCGTGGACACCGCCCGTGTGCTCAAGGGCGACAGCACCGGCTTCGAGGTGGACACTGCGGGCTACCCCGGCCAGCGCGGCCGGGCCCAGGGCCTGGTGCGGGGCGCCTGGGACGTGGCGCCGCAGCTCGCCGACGGCCAGCTCCCCTTCCTGGCCGACGACGCCCGCCGCGGCCGCCAGACCATCATCGTGGACGAGTGGGGCCCGTACGACTGGCAGTCCCCCAGGCTCTGGCCCGCCGGGCGCCGCGACGAGCTCCCGCTTCGCCTCCAGGTCCTCGGCCCTGCGGGCCGGTGGCGCGTGGTGGGGAAGCGCGGCGTCGCCACGCTCTCCGCCACCGAGGGCGCCATGGGCGATACCCTGGTGGTGACGCCGAAGGCCGACGCCGCGAGCGACTGGTCGGTGGAGCTCGAGTACTGCGGGGCGCGCACCATCTCGCCCCGGGGCGTGGTGCGGGAGGCCGGCCAGCCGGTGCGCTTCCGCTACGCGCACTTCCAGCCGCTCGCCGCCTGGCGGGTGAAAGTGGTGGCGTGGGATTCCACGAGCGACCCGCGCAGCGACAGCACCGCCTTCCAGGCACGCCTGGCCGGTCCCGCCCTGGTGGAGCCGCCGCCCCAGCCGCTCGAGTGGATGTGGTACCGCCCCGCCGTGGCCGGCATCCCCCTCGAGCGCTGGGGCGCCCGCGCCGAGACCGACGTGAAGCTGCCGGGCGGCCGCCACCTCCTCCGCGCCATCAGCGACGACGGGATCCGGGTCTGGCTCGACGGCCGGCTGGTGATCGACCGCTGGGCCCCGCACGAGTCCGTGGTGGACGAGGTGCCGATCCCGGGCGGGCGGCACCGGCTGCGGGTGGAGTACTACCAGGTGGACGGGTGGACCGAGCTGCAGGTGCTGGTGGCGCGCGCCGCCGACTGACGGGCCCCGACGCGCCACGGGCCGCCTCCCGATCGGGGGCGGCCCGTGCCGTTTCTACCCGGGGCGCCCGGCGTCAGGAGCAGCTGATCAGGCCGTCGTTGACGGCGGTGCCCTGGGGGGCGGCGTTGCCCACCACGATGTAGCAGCGCTTCGGGGTGGACGGGTTGCTCACGTTGGCCGACCACCCGCCCGCGCTCGCCTCGGTGATGGTCACCACGTTGCCGGGCGAGTAGTTGGGGTTGAGCGAGTCCGTGGCCGGGGCGTACACCCGGTGCTGGAAGTAGTAGGCCTCCTGCTCCTCGGCCACGGCGCGCAGGTCGGAGGTCATGCTGGCCACCGTCCCCTTCTCCTTGCTGCTCTGCAGCCGGGCAAAGGCCAGCGTGGCGAGGATGCCGATGACGATCATCACCACCAGGATCTCGATGAACGTGAAGCCGCGACGCGTCACTGTTTTGCCTCCAGCCAGTTGGGGCCCACGCCAATCTCCACCACCAGCGGCACGGTGAGCTGGGCCGCACCCTCCATGTGGGTCTTCACCAGCGCCACCGCCCGCGGCACCTCGGCCTCCGGCGCCTCGAGCACCAGCTCGTCGTGGACCTGGAGCAGCAGCCGGGTGCCCATCCGCTCCGCGCGCAGGGCGGCATGGATGCGGATCATGGCGATCTTGATGAGGTCGGCCGCGGACCCCTGCAGCGGGGAGTTCTGGGCCGTGCGCTCCCCGAAGGCGCGCATGTTGAAGTTGCGGTCGTTGATCTCGGGGATATACCGCCGCCGCCCGAAGAGCGTCTCGACGAACCCGTGCTCCCGCGCCTGCTGCACCGTCGCGTCCAGGTAGGCCCGGACCCCGGCGAAGCGCTCGAAGTACTGCTGGATGAACTGCCGCGCATCGTCCTGCGAGATGCCGAGCTGCTTGCTCAGCGCAAACGGCCCCTGCCCGTAGATGGTGCCGAAGTTGATGGTCTTGGCCCGGGCCCGCATCTCGGGCGTCACCTCGGCCAGCGGCACGCCGAAGATCACCGCCGCCGTCTGCCGGTGGATGTCCCCGCCCTGCCGGAACGCCGTCACGAAGGCCGGGTCCCCGGAGAGGTGCGCCATCAGGCGCAGCTCGATCTGCGAGTAGTCCGCCACGATGAACTGGCACCCCTCCGCCGGCACGAACCCCTTCCGGAGCTCGCGGCCGCGCTCGGTGCGCACCGGGATGTTCTGCAGGTTCGGGTCCGACGAGCTCAGCCGCCCCGTGGCCGCGCCGACCTGACTGAAGCTGGTGTGGATGCGCCCCGTGTCCCGGTGCACCGACTGGGGCAGCACCTCCACATAGGTGCTCTTGAGCTTCTGCACCTCGCGGTACTGCAGGAGCAGCGCCGGCACCTTGTGGCCCATGGCCGCCAGCTGCTCCAGCACGTCGGCGTCCGTCGAGGCGCCGGTCTTGGTCTTCTTGAGCACCGGCAGCTGCTGTTTCTCGAAGAGGAGCACGGCGAGCTGCTTCGGGCTGTTGAGGTTGAACTGGACCCCGCCGGCGGCCTCCGTGACCTGCTGCTCTAGCGCGGCCAGGTCCTGCGTGAGCTCCTGCGCCAGCCGGCTGAAGAGGGCGCGGTCGATGCGGATCCCGTCCCACTCCATGTCCACCAGCACCGGCACCAGCGGCATCTCGATGGTCTCGAGCAGCCGCTCGAGCCCCAGCTGCCGGAGCGACGGCGCGAAGAACGCGTGCAGCGCCAGCACCGTGGCGCTGTCCGCGCCGCAGTAGGCCGCCGCGTCCGCCGGCGCCACCTCCGCGAAGGGGATCTGCGCCTTGCCCTTGCCGGTGAGGTCGGTGAAGAGCCGCATGGCGCGGCCCAGGTGCTCCACGCTCAGCGTGTCGAGCGCGTGCGAGCGGCGCCCCGGGTCCAGCACGAAGCTCGCCAGCATGGAGTCGTAGGCCACCCCCGCCAGCTCCACGCCCGCCCGGCGGAGCACCTGCCAGTCGTACTTGATGTTGTGGCCGGCCTTCGGCACCGCCGGGTCGGTGAGCAGGGCCACCAGGCCCGCGCACGCGGGGTCGGTGAGGGGCGGCAGGTTGGCCACCGGGGCCGGCGCCGCGAGCTCCCCCGCCGCCGGCCGGTGCCCGAACGAGAAGTACCACACCGCCTCGGGGCTCGCCGCCAGCGACAGGCCGATCAGCTCGGCCGAGTGCGGGTCGAGGGAACTGGTCTCGGTGTCGAGGGCCACCAGGGGCGCGGCGCGCAGCGCCGCCAGGATGGCGGGCAGCGCCGCGGGGTCGGTGATCACCGGGACCGCCAGCTCGGGCAGCGCCACGGCGCCGGAGGGCCTCGGCGCCTCGCGCGCCGCAGGCGCCGTCTCGGGAACGGGCGCCGCGGCGCGGGCCGAGGCGCCGTCCCCCCCCAGCTTGGCCGCGAGCGAGTAGAACTCGAGCTCCCCGATGATCCGGAGCAGCGCCTCACGATCCGGCTCGCACTCCCGGAGCGCGGCCTCGTCCAGCGCCACCGGCACGTCGGTGTGGATGGTGACCAGCCGCTGGGAGAGCCGTGCGTCGGCGGCGTACTGTTCCAGCGCCTCGCGCGCGCGCTTGCCCTTGATCTCGGCCGTCCGCGCCAGGAGCGCCTCGAGCGAGCCGAACTGCGCCAGCAGCTCCACCGCGCCCTTGGCGCCGATCCCCTTCACCCCGGGGACGTTGTCGCTGGTGTCGCCCACCAGGGCCAGGTAGTCCACCACCTGCGACGGCGGCACGCCGAGGCGCTCGGCGGCGTTGGACTCGTCCACCCACTGCTCGTCCACCGCGGCGGGGCCGCCCCGGCCGGGGTTGAGCAGCGCCACGTGCGGGCGGATGAGCTGGTAGAAGTCCTTGTCGCCGGACACCACCACCACGTCGTAGCCGCGCGCGCTGCCCAGGGCGGCCAGCGTGCCGATCACGTCGTCGGCCTCGTACCCCGGCACCGCCACCACCGGCACCTTGAAGGCCGCCAGCAGCTGCTCGATCCGCTCCACCGAGCGGTCGAACTCCTGCTGCAGCTCCTCGTCCAGCTTCTCGCGGGTGGACTTGTACTCGGCAAAGAGCTGGGTGCGGAACGAGTCGCCGGCGTCGTGCACCCAGGCCAGGTACTCGGGGTGGTACTTCTCGCGCAGGCGGAGGAGGAAGTTCACGACGCCCCAGGCGGCGCTGGTGTTCTCGCCCTTGGAGGTGCGGAGCGGCCGGCTGATGAGCGCGAAAAACGCCCGGTAGATGAGGGCGTAGCCGTCAATGAGGAAGAGGCGGGGGCGGGGCTCCGGCATAGGCGGCGTAATGTAAGCGCCCGGCCCCGCCCCCGCGCCCGTGGCGGCGGAGCGCTGCTCCGCCCTCCTCCATCGCCGGGTTCGCGGCGGCGACCCCGCCCCTACACGCCCTCGCGCGTCGCGATGTACTCGAGCTGGGAGCGGGAGCCCGGCGTCAGCTTGAAGCGCCCGAAGCCCGTCTCGTCCACGAAGTAGAGCGCGGTGTTGTAGCGGGTGTAGATCCACCGGATGGTGCGGCCCGTGGCCGTGGGGCTCGCGTCGTAGATCTCGTCGGGGTCGCCGATCCGGATGAACACCTCGCCCCGGTCGGTCCGCCATCCCTGCACGCCCTCGTCGCGGTAGCGGGCGTTGGCGATCGCCAGCCGGTGGAAGTAGGCGTCGATCGCCTCGTTGATGGGCGTGGCGGCGTTGGGGTCGGTGGACTTGTAGAAGGCCTGCCAGGCCAGCGCCTTGTCGTTGTCGCGCGCCTTGCGCAGCGAGTCGAGCGCGCCCGACGGGGGGAAGTAGCGCAGCAGCCCGATCATCTCGTCGAAGTTGGTCACCACCCAGCCGGCGGAGAACGACACCAGCGCGCGCGTCACGTGGGCCGAGTCCCCCGTGCCCGCCGTGAGCCGCAGCTCGCCAAGCGACACCGTGCTCGGCGCAAACCGGATGATCTGGCTCTCCACCTCCCGGCCGCCCTCGAAGTGCAGCGTGTCGTCGAGCACCACGCTGTCCTTGGCGTCCACGAGGCGGATCGGCACCGCGGTGCCGGGCGCCAGGCCGTAGCCCTCCACGTAGGCGATCGCCGAGTCCCCGCCGTAGGCCAGCGCGCCGCGCGGGTTGAGGATCACCGCCACCGGCGCCGAGCGGCTGCCCCGCCCCTTGGCCTGATAGGCGAGCGCCGGCGCCGTGTAGCTGCCCGGCCCGAACGCCGGCACCGTGAACTTCCCCTCCGCGTGACTCGGCGTCCCGATGCCCAGGTCCGTCAGGTCCACCGCCATGGTGTAGGCGCCGGGCGGGAGGGTGAGGCCCTCCTGGTAGACGACGCTCTCGTCATTGCGCTGGGTCTCGCTGAAGGCCCCCACCCGCACCACCTGGTCCTTGGCCAGGCGTAGCGGCGCGCCGCCCGCAGCCGGGAGGGCGCTCAGCTGCACCCGGTAGCGCGCCACGAAGGTGGCGTTGTCCCGCTGGAACTGCAGGTTCCGGTTCTCGAGCGAGATGGCCACCACCGCCACCGTCGAGTCGCCCGGGCCGGCGAAGAACTGCACGCTGGCCACGAAGGGGAGCGGCGCCCCCGCCGTGAGGCGGCCCAGTCGCCGGTAGGCGCTGCTGATGTCGAGGATCTGGGTGAGCGTCTCGCCCCCGCGCGGGCGGGGCTCGTCGCCGACCCGGCCCCAGCTGCCGCAGGCGGCGAGCCCGGCGAACAGGAGGACCGGCAGGCAGCGGATCGGGCGGGTCAGGCAGGTCGGGCGAGGGAGGGTGGCCATGTCCTAGCTTAGTCCGCGCGGCGGAGGCTGGTCAAGCGACGGTCGCTTGCTCGTGTCCCCGGCGCGCGGTAGCTTGGGGGCACTCCCATGAGCACTGACAATCTCATCGGCCGCACCGTGGCCGGCTACCGCCTGATCTCCCACGTCGGCGAGGGCGGCACCGCGACGGTCTACAAGGCGGAGCATCCCGAGCGCGGCCTCGTCGCGCTCAAGGTGCTGCGCACCCGGCTGGCGCAGGATCCCGTCGCCATCAAGCGCTTCCTGCGGGAGGCGGAGTTCGGCACGCGGGTCAAGCACCCCAACATCGTCCAGACGTACGAGTACGGCGAGACCGAAGACCTGTATTACCTGGCCATGGAGTGGGTGGACGGGGAGGCGCTGGAGAAGTTCGCCAGCCGTTCCGGCCGGCTCGCCCCGGCGCTCGTGGCCACCATCATCGAGCAGATCGGCAACGCCCTCGCGGCGGCGCACCAGCAGAACATCATCCACCGCGACCTCAAGCCCGCCAACATCCAGTACAACCCGGCCACCCAGCGCGCCGTGCTGCTCGACTTCGGCATCGCCCGCGATGCGGACCTCAAGCCCGAGGAGCGGCTCACCCGCACCGGCTTCTTCGTGGGCACCTTGCAGTACGTGGCCCCCGAGGCGCTCTCCGGCGAGCTGGTGAACGAGCAGGCCGACGTCTACAGCCTCGCCACCATCGCCTACTACCTGCTGGCGGGGACCCTCCCCTACAGCGGCCGCTCGCCCCGCGAGCTCTTCCAGCAGCTCCTCTCCCAGCCGCCCATCCCCCTCAACCAGGCGGTGAAGGGCCTCCGCTTCCCCGATGCGGTGGAGGCGGCCATCATGGCCGGGCTGGAGAGGGACCTCAGCAAGCGCAGCAAGACGGTGGACGAATTCACCTCGCGCCTTTGCACCGCCCTCCGTGCCCCGGAAGACAAGAAGGGCGGCTTCCTCAAGAGTCTCTTCGGCAAGTAATGACCCCCCAGGATCAGGCCGCCCTCGACCAGCTGCTGCTGGCCAGGTCGGTGAAGCGCGGCCACTTCGTCCTCGCCTCGGGCCGCACCAGCCCGTTCTACGTCGATTGCCGGCTCACCACCATGAGCGCCGAGGGACTGGTGCTCATCGGGCGGCTCGGCCTCGACGCACTCCGCGCCAGGGGGTGGGCCCCTCAGGGCATCGGTGGCCTCACCATGGGCGCCGACCCGGTGGCCTACGCCATCGCCGCCGCCAGCGTGGCCCAGCCGCCCATCATCGACGCCTTCTCCGTCCGCAAGGAAGCCAAGGGCCACGGCACCGGCCGGCGGATAGAGGGGAACTTCGCCAGCGGCCACGCCGTGGTGGTGGTCGAGGACGTCATCACCACGGGCGGCTCCGCCCTCAAGGCCATCGAGGCCCTGAAGGAAGAAGGTGCCCGGGTGCTCGGCGTGCTGGCGGTGGTGGATCGCGAGGAAGGCGGACGGGCCACGCTGGAGGCGGCAGGGTTCGACGTCGTTGCATTGACTACCGCCACCAAGCTTGGGCTCAAGGCATAAGCAGCACAACGACTTGGCATCGTCGCGGGCGACCGGTCGGTCGCCCGCTTTTTTTGTCACGAGCGGTCCCGCCGAGGGCTGAGCGGCCGGAATTCCCGCCAGGTGTCGAGGTGCGGCGTCACCATCAGGGCGATGAAGCGGTCCACCGCCTGGTCGAAGGTGTACCGCTGCCGCAGCTCCACGCAGGTGATCCCCAGCAGCGCCCGCACGTGCCGCCCGAAGCTCTGGGGCGAGGAGTAATCCAGCCGGTACGCCACATCCGACACCGAGAATCCCGGCCGCGCGAAGAGCGCCGTGGCATGCACGATCCGCATGGCGGCGAGGTAGTTCTTGGGACTCGGCAGCCCCGCCCGCATGAATCGCGACATGAGCGTGGTACAGGGCACGTCGAGCGCGTCGGCGAAGGCCCGCGCGGTGCCCACGTCCGGAGCCAGGCGGGCCAGCGCCTCGAAGAACACCAGCGCGTCCGGCGTCGCGTCCCCCAGGGTGGCGAGGATGCGGCCCTGGATCCGCGCCGCATCGCGGGTGGCGGGCTGGCCGAGAAGCTGGCGGAGCCGGTGCCAGCCGTCGGGAGCGGTCACGTCGATCACCTGGCGGACGCCGGTGGCACCGAGCTGGAGGAGCGCGTTGGAGCCCTCGGGGTCGTGCCGGCTCACGAGCGCCACGGTGGGAATGCCGGGAAAGCCGCGGACGAGACTGCTCACCGCGTCGAGCTGGCTCTCGCGGCAGTGGTGCACCGACAGCAGCACGGCATCGACGGGGCGCTCGCGCACAGCGCGGATGGCGTCGGGCACGGATTCCCTGTGGACCAGGGAGAACCAGCCGTTGCTCGCAGCCTCGACGCGGGTCTTCTCGTCGGGGCGGAGCACGGCGGCAATCACCGGCGGCACCCCGTTGGCGGGGGGCGGGGGTGTGGGCGTGGTCATGGGCGGCCGGGAACGGGACGGCGCCACGATAGCGCTGGCCGCTCAAACCCCGCTCAACGGTTCACGGGTGCATCGTGCAACCTTCGCGGGACCGGGCGCGTCCTAGGAAAGGCCTTCCCCGCGACCGCAGGCGGGGTGAATGGCCGACTCCGGACCCCGGGCCTACTTTGCAGACCGTGACCTCGTCCCACAGCGAGCTGCTGGCGCGCCTGCAGGCGGCGCTCGGTCCCCAGTACCGGATCGAGCGGGAGCTCGGCTATGGCGGCATGGGCGTGGTGTTCCTGGCCCGGGACACCACGCTGGACCGGCCGGTGGCGGTGAAGGTGGTCCATCCCGAGCTCGCCGTGCATTCGAGCATCACGCAGCGCTTCCTGGCCGAGGCGCGCATGATTGCCAGGCTGCGCCACCCGAGCATCGTCGGCGTGCACACCGCCGGCGAGACCACCGGGATCTTCTACTACGTCATGGACTACGTGCCGGGCGAGAGCCTGCGGCAGCGGCTCCAGCGCGAGGGGAAGCTCCCGCCCGACCTCGTGGCGCACATCGTGGCCGACCTGGCGAGCGCGCTCCACGCCGCCGGCCAGGCGGGCCTGGTGCACCGCGACGTGAAGCCCGAGAACATCCTGCTCGACGACACCAGCGGCCGCGCGCTCCTCGCCGACTTCGGCATCGCCCGCGCGCTGGCCGACGTGGACGCCGTCCGCGCCGCCCAGGGCGTGGCCGTGGGCACCCCCACGTACATGAGCCCCGAGCAGGCCGCCGGCGACCACGTGGACGCGCGCAGCGACCTGTATGCCCTCGGCGTGGTGGCCTACGAGATGCTCGCGGGGCGGCCGCCCTTCCGCGCGCCCAATGGCGCGGCGGTGGCCTCGATGCACCTTGGCGAAAAGCCCGCGCCGGTGGAGTCGCTGCGACGGGACGTGCCGCCGGCCGTCGCCGCGGCCGTCAACCGTGCGCTGGAGAAGGATCCCGCGCACCGGTGGCAGAATGGCGCGGAGTTCCGCTCCGCCATCCTCGGCCTGAGCCCGGTGCCGGCCGTGGGCGGGCGGCGGCGGCGCGGCCTCGCGCTCGCGGCCCTCGGGGTGCTGCTGGCGCTCGTGGCCGGCACCGTGCTGGCGCTCCGGCCCGCCGGCCCGCCCTCGGGGGTGAACCCGCGCCACTCGCTGCTGGTGCTCCCCTTCGAGAACGTGCGCCAGAACCCGGCCGTGGAGTGGCTGCGCGACGGCAGCGTCAGCATGCTGACGCTCAACCTCTCGCAGTGGAGAGACCTCTCGGTGGTGGACCACGAGCGGCTGCACGACCTGCTGGGGCGCCGCAGGCTGGCCGACGACGCCCCGATCGGCCTCGACATGGCGCGCCGGCTGGCGCGCGACGCCGGCGCATGGACCGTGGTGCTCGGCAACTTCACCCAGGTCGGCGACTCGCTCGAGCTCGTGGCCCGCGTCTACGACGTGGCCAGCGGCGAGCGGGTGGACGTGGCGCAGGTGACCGGCAAGCCCGGCGAGGACGTGCGCCCGCTCTTCGACCAGCTCGCCGCGCGGCTCCTCGACCTGTCGGGCGCGCCCACCGGCCTCACCACCGAGCTGGCCCTGGTCACCACGCCGTCGCTCACCGCCTATCGCAGCTACCTCGAGGGGATGGAGCAGCTCTCGGCGTGGAACCTGCTCAGCGCGGAGCGGCTCTTCCGCCGCGCGGTGGAGACGGACACCACGTTCGGCCTGGCGCACTACAAGCTCTCGCTCACCCGCGGCTGGATCGGCGGCGACCGCGACAGCCTCGGCCTCGAGTCCATCCGCCGGGCGGCCGAGTTCAGCGCCCGCCTGCCGGTGCACGACCGGGCGATGATCAATGCCTACCGCCTCTTCCTCGAGCGCGACTTCGTGCGCAGTGAGGCGAGCTACCGCGCCCTGCTCCAGAACGACTCCACCGACGCCGACGCCTGGTACGGCCTCGGCGACGTGACGTTCCACAACCCGGAGATGAAGACCCGCGACGCGCTCTGGACCACGTCGCTGCGGGCGTTCAAGCGCGCCATCGCGCTCGACCCCGACTACTACCTGGCGTACGAGCACCTGGCCCAGCTCTACCTGTGGGCCGCCGACGACCCGCCGATGCTGGCGCTCCTGCCCAACGACTCCCTGGTGCACCTGATGCCGGGGATGAGTCGCCCGGATTCGGTCACCGTGGCGCAGGCGCTGCGCCGGGCGCGCGCCGAGGGGATCGCGAGCGCGCGCAACTGGGTGACCCAGCAGCCGGACAACGTCCACGCGCAGAACGCCCTGGTCCTCGCGCTCTCCACCGCCGGGGAGCACGACGCGGCCCTGGCCGAGATCGACCGCCTGACCCGTCGGCCGCGCGCCTCGGGCCGTGCCGACCTGCCCTTCCTGCGCGCCCGGGTGCTCACCGCCGCCGGGCGGTACGCGGAGGGCGTGCGCGTGGTGGCCGGCGCCCTCGACAGCGTCCGCGCCGGGGACTTCGACTTCGACCGCCTCCCCGCGGGCGTCACCGTGGGCGAGGTGCTGCACGGCGCCAACCTGCTGGCCATGGCGGGCCGGGTGGAGCTGGCGGGCCAGGCCCTGGGCCTGGCCGCCGACCTCAACCAGCGCTTCTCGCCCCAGCTCCCCGGCTCCCAGCCGGCCGGGGACCGCACGCTCTATCGCCGCCTGCTCGACGGCCACCTGGCCACCGCCCTCGGCGCGCCCCGCGCCCGCCTGTCCGACACCTGGGACGCGGTGGCCGACGCCGCGCGCCGAGCCCCGCCCGCGGCCCGGCCCCAGATCGCCAACTTCGGCTGGCCCGCGGCCCTCGGACTCTTCCTGCAGAACCACGGCGACGCCACCACCCTGCGGGAGTTCGAGACCCTGTCCCAGAGCCCCGCCCCGCCGGAGGTGCTGGCCCTCGTCGCGCTCGAGAAGGGCGACACCGTGGAGGCCCGGCGCGTCCTCACCACGCCGCCGGACACCACCCTGGCCCGTGACGTCGAGAAGGCGCTGCAGATGCGGCCGCAGTGGTTCGCCTATCGCGCCATGCTCCAGGCCCAGCTCTGGTACGACCTGGGCGACAACCAGCAGGCCCTGAAGGCCCTCGATGTCTTCGAGCCCGCCCAGCTTTCCGCCGAGGGCATGGACCTTCGCTGGTACCTGCTCGGGCAGGCCCGGATGCTCCGGGGCCAGGTGTACGAGCGCCTCGGCCAGAAGGCGGAGGCCCGCCAGGCCTACCAGGCGGCGCTGGCCCAGTGGAGCGGGGCGGACGAGGCGCTCGCGCCGCTCGTCACCCGGCTCCGGTCGCGGCTGGGGGAGGTCGGCGGTTAGATTGGGAGGGCAGGCCGGACGGGTTGGTCGCGGGCCGGGCAACCGGCTCGAGGAAAGTCCGAGCTCCACCGGGTACGCTGCCAGGTAACGCCTGGGCGCCGCAAGGCGACGGACAGGGCCACAGAAAACAGACCGCCCCGCCTCACGGCGGGGTAAGGGTGAAAAGGTGGGGTAAGAGCCCACCGCGCCCCTGGCAACAGGGGCGGCACGGTAACCCCCAGCGGGAGCAAGGCCAAATAGGCGGTGAGGGGTGACCCACCCCGAGGGGGGCGTTTCGGCGCTCTCGACAACCGCGGGTAGGCTGCTCGAGGCGGTCGGCGACGGCCGTCCCAGACAGATGACCGACTGTTCCCGGGGTTCGCCCCGGCGGACAAACAGAACTCGGCTTACGGTTCGACCTGCAACTCACCCCCGGTTCCGGGCATCCCCCGGACCCGGGGGTGAGCGTCCCTGAGGCCCTCGCGCCGCCCTTGGTGCGGGGATAGCTTTCCCATCGTCCAGACGTCCAGGTAGCCGCCGGTGGCCCGACCCAGTTCGCCGCACGACAAGCAGAAGCCGTATCCGGAGGCCTGGGAACAGGTTGCGGACCTTCGGGTCTTCCGGACCACGGCACGCGAGTGGGATCGGCTGGCCACCTGGCGGGCCGACATGACCAAGCGCGGCTGGAAGCTCCTGCGCGTCACCACCGACGACGTCGAGCTGGTGGCCGTCTTCGGCAAGACCAAGAGCGACCTGTCGCCGTCGACCGCCCGGTCGCTGTGATCCTTCCGCGGGTTTCCCGTCCCCCAAGAGAGGCTGGCATGAAGGTCCATGCGTTCGCCGTCCCGGCGCTGCTCGTTGGCGTCCTGGCCACATCCACGTTCCCGGCCCCGGTGGCGCCGCGGCAGTACAAGATCGAGGTGAAGTCCAAGATCGTGCAGGACCTCACCGCCGTGGGCCAGGGCCCGCAGACGCAGGAGTACAGCACCACGTCGTACGTGCACGTGGAGCTGCGCGACACCACGGGCGGCAAGGTGGCCACCATCACGCTGGACTCGCTGGTCCTCGGCCCCGGCGCGCCGATGCCGCCTGACATGGTCGCCAAGCTCAACGGGGCGGTGTGGGACGGCTTCCTGCCCGAGGGCGGGCGCCTGCGCGACCTCACCGTGCGCGGCGATGTCCCGGGCTCCCAGCTGGCCGAGTCGGGGCTGCAGCAGCTCTTCCCGCCGCTCAAGAAGGGCGCGCGCGAGGGCCAGGCGTGGACCGACACCACCGAGACCACCAACGGCGGCATCGGCATCCGCACCGTGACCAACTACCAGGCCAGCAGCGCCACGCTCGACGGCGCCAAGGTGCTGCAGCTGGCCGGCGCCTCGAGCGCCTCGGTGTCGGGGGAGCAGCAGTCGCCGCAGGGCGCCATCACCATCGAGGGCACCGCGACCGGCAGCAGCACCTACTTGATCGGCGCCGACGGTGTGCTCCGGCGGGGCACGTTCTCGAGCACCCAGCTGCTGCAGGTGTCGGTGGCGGCGCTGCCGGAGCCGATCCCGGTGACGGTCACCATCGAGGGGTCCTCCAGCCTGCTGCCCTGACGTGAGCCGCCGGACGTTGCGGGCGGCGTGGCTCCTCCTCGGCGCGGCCTGCGCCGGGGGGACCGCCACGCCGCCCTCGGCGTCTCCAGCCCCCGGGGCGCCGCCGGCCGCCGCCCGCCCCGGCGACGCGCCCCGCCCCCTCGAGCCCGCGGCCCAGGCCGCGGAGCGGGTCCGTTATCCGCGCACCGGCAGCGGGCGCCAGCAGTACGCCTTCCTGCGACGGGACTCGATCGTGGTGAGCATGCCGAGCGGCGAGGAGCAGCTGCAGGAAACGGCGAGCACCAGCTACCTGACGCTCACCTGGACCGCCGCCGACAGCGGCATCCGCTTCGAGGCCGTGGTGGACTCGGTGGTGAACGACCCCGATTTCCCCGTCCCGCCCGTCCAGCTGGACAGCGTCCGCCGCTCGCAGTGGGCCTTCCGCCAGGCCACCACCGGCGCCATCACCGGGGTGGTGGGCCGCCCCGCGAGCTTCCGCGGTGAGCAGCTCCGCGACCAGCTGCTGCTGCTCTACCCCGTCCTGCCCGAGGACGGCGCTGCCCTCTACACCAGCTGGCGCGACAGCACCGCCGCCCCCACCCGCATCAGCGCCTTCCCCGCGCAGGCCCTCGTGCAGCTCGAGGCGCGGGCGGAGCCCCGGCAGGGCCGCGGGCTCCGGGTCGTCACCACCCGGCGGCGGAGCGCGGAGGGACAGAGCACCCTGGCCACGCAGGCGGTGACGGTGCGGGCCACGGGGGTCGACTCGCTGGTCACCGAGCTCGACGGCGACGCCCGGGTCCTCGACGCCACCGTCCATCGCGTCACCGACTTCGTGGTGGAGCTGCCGGCCATCGGCCAGACGGTGCCGGGGCGCGAGGTCTCCTTCCTCCGGATGACGCTGCTCCGCTAGCGCCGTGCTCCGCCGCCTCCTCCTCGGCCTCGGCGTGGTGGTGGGGCTGTTCGTGCTCTGGCTCTTCGCCGTCTGGCCGCCGCCCTCCTGGTACCGCACCCACTGGCCACGGCGCACCGCCTTCATGGCCTCGCGGGACACGCCGGATTCCCTGTTCCGCTACCGCCCCGTCCCGCTCGACTCCATGACGCCGGCGCTGGCCCAGGCCGTGCTGATCGGGGAGGACGGCAACTTCTACCAGCACGGCGGGATCGACTACCTCGGGCTGGCCATCGCGCTGGGCTACAAGCGTCGCACGCTGGACTTTGGCGATCCCGCGGACCGCGCCGCCTTCCTGGCCGTGCTGCCACATGCGTGGAGCCGGCGGGACAAGCTGCGCGGCGCCAGCACGGTGACGCAGCAGCTGGCCAAGAACCTGTACCTCTCGTCGTCCCGGAATCCCCTCCGCAAGGTGAAGGAGGCGGTCATCGCCTGGCGGCTCGAGTGGGCGCTCGACAAGCGGCGCATCATGGAGCTCTACCTCAACGTGGTGGAGCTCGGTGACGGCACCTGGGGCGTGGAGGCGGCCAGCCGGCGCTACTTCCAGCGGAGCGCCCTCAAGCTCACGCGGGAGCAGGCCGCCGCGCTCGTGGCCACCCTGCCCTTCCCCCGGAGCTCCAACCCGGGCTACAAGCCCGGCCGCATGCGCTGGCGCCAGAACCTGATCCTGCGCCGCATGCGGGGGGAATGGGTGGAGGTCCCGCAGGCCGAGCCGGAGGCGGACCCCGCGCCGCCACCGGTCCCCATCTCCCCCGACGACGAGGCGCCGGCCGCTCCCCCGCCTGACAGCGAGGCTGCCGAGCCGGCACCGGCCGCCCCGGCGGCGGAGGCCACGCCGGTGACCCCGGGGGATTCCTCGTGAAGAAGCAGCTCACTCTCCTCGGCATCCGAACCACATTCCGGGCCCTCGGCCGGGTGGCGCCGGCGCAGGCGGCGGCGCTGGCGGAGGAAGTGTTCTGCCGCCCGCCGCGCGCGCGGCCGCGGGCGCACGAGGAGGAGTTCCTCGCCACCGGCACGCACTTCCTGCTGCCCATCTCCACCGGCACGCTGCACGCCTGGGAGTGGGGGGCGGGGCCCACCGTCCTGCTGGTGCACGGCTGGGGCAGCCGGGCCGCGCGCTACCGGACGCTGGCCCCGCTGCTCGTGGAGCGCGGCTTCCGGGTGGTGGCGTACGACGGGCCGGCCCACGGCCGGAGCCCCGGCAAGCGGACCAGCCTGCCGGAGTACTCCGCGGCCCTGCTCGAGGTGGCCGGCCGGCTCGGGCCCCTGCACGCGGCGGTGGGGCACTCGCTCGGCGGCGCGGCGGTGGCGGTGGCGCTCCACCGCGGGCTCCGGCTGGAGCGGGCGGCGCTCATCGCGCCGTTCGGGGCGCCGCCCGAGTTCGTGGACAAGTTCGCGGCCATGATCGCGCTGCCGAAGAAGGCGCAGGATCGCATGGTGGCCAACCTGGAGCGGCGCCTGGCGCTCCGTTTCCAGGACTTCCACGTCGCCGAGCTCGCGCGCGCGCTGCGCACGGCGGCGCTCGTGATCCACGACAAGGAAGACCAGGACATCCCGCTCGAGGAGGGTCGCGCCATCGCCACGGCGTGGCCCGGGTCGCGCTTCATCGAGACCGTGGGGCTCGGCCACCACGCCATCATGCGCGACGCGGGCGTGGCGCGGCTGATCGTGGAGTTCGTCGCCGCGGAGTGAGGAAGGCGCCCGGCGGTGCCCGAGCGGCCCGCGGTGTGGGCTAAGAGGGAGGCGCCGAGAGCGCAGAGAGGTCGAGCCCGGGGGTGGCAGCACGCCAGCCCCGGGCTCGATCTCTCTGCGCTTTGGCTGTTGAGCTCGCGGACGTCCCGTCCGGCGCCCGCTAGGTCTTCTTCTTGGTGTTCACCGTCACGCCGGATTCCCGCGCCGCCTGGGCCGCCTTGCGCTCCTTGGCCAGCATGTACTGCTGCGGGATGCTCACCAGGTTCTGCACGAAGTAGTACAGGTTGAGCCCCGACGCGAAGTTGACGAAGAGCACCGTCATCATCACCGGCAGGAAGTACAGCATCATCTTGGTCTGTGGCGTTGGCGGCATGCCCGACATGCCCACCTTGTTGAGGCCGAACATCGACAGCCCCATCAGCACCGGGATGATGTAGAGCGGGTCCTTGAGCGAGAGGTCCGGCAGCCACAGGAACGCCTGGCCGCGGAGCTCGATCGTGTTCTGGAACACGAAGAACAGCGCGAGCAGGATGGGCCACGGCAGCAGCACCGGCCAGCACCCGCTGAACGGGTTCACGTTCTCGCGCTTGTACAGCATCATGACTTCCCGCTGCATGGTCTGCGGGTCGTCCTTGTACTTGTCCTGCAGCCGCTGCATCTCGGGCTGGAGCGCCTGCATCTTGAGGCTGGCCCGCATGCCCTTCTGGTTGAGCGGCCAGAGCACCAGCCGGATCATCACGCCGAAGAGCACCAGCACCAGGCCGTAGGCCAGGTTGAACTGCTGGTGCATGTGCACCAGCAGCCACCGCGCCCCGACGGCAATGGGCCGGATGAGCGTGCGGAAGCCCGGCCAGCCGTACGGATTGATGTCGTAGAAGTCGTGGCCGACCACCTTGAGGCGCGGGTACTCCATGGCCCCCAGGTACAGCGAGTAGTCGAAGCGCCCGTCCGCCGGCACCGGCAGCGCCACCCGGGTCTCGGCCCGGTGGGCACCCTTGGCGTGGAGGCTGTCGTCGTGCACCACCACCCCGCTGATCTGCGGCCGGGTCGAGTCGAGCGCCAGCAGCGCCACCACGAAGTACTTGGACTTGACCGCCGCCCACTCGAACGGCCCGCTCAGCGTGCGGCGCTCCCCGGGATCGAGGGCGGAGAACTTGAGCAGCTTCGACTCGTCGGTCTTGGTGACCACGCCGAATTCGTAGAAGTTGCCGGCGCTGTCCGCCTCCGTCTGCCGGAAGCCCGAGCCCACGTTGACCAGCAGGTGCCCGCCCACCGCCCCGATCCCGCGCACCGTCCCGGCGATGTCCACCTGGTAGTCGCGTGCGCGGAAGGTGTAGGCGAGGTCCACGGTGACGCCGTTCCGCGTGCCCGTAAGGGTCACCGTCTCGGTGCCGCCTTCGGGCAGCGTGCGCCGCCCGGTCCCGCCCGTCACCACGAAGTCCCAGGTGGCCAGATCGATGGTGTCCCGGCCCACCTCGAACGCCAGCTGGTGCACCGGCTTGCCGGGCTGCAGCAGCTGGGCCGGCTGGCCGCGATTGGCCGGGTCCAGCGCCTGGTACTCGCGCATCACCGCAGAGACCAGTGCCCCGCCCCGGGTGCTGATCCCGTACTCGTACAGCGGCGAGGCCACCGTGACCGTCTCCGCAGGTGCCACGGGTGTCTCCCCAGCGGCGGACAGCGCCCCCGGGGCGACGGCCACCGCGGCACTGTCGGGGCGGCCGCGCTCCACCTGCGTGGTGTCCGGCCGGGCCGCCGGCGGCTTGGCCGGGGGCTTCATGAAGAAAGTCGGCGTGATGATGATGACCATCATCAGCACCATGGCCCAGATGAAGCGGCGATCCATGGGAGTCGCTAGCGAGAGAGTTGGGTCAGGGAACCGGGTCGAACCCACCGGGGTGCCACGGACCGCAGCGGACGAGTCGCCGCCCGCCGAGCCAGGCACCCCGGAGCGCGCCGTGGCGCTGCAGCGCCTCCAGCGTGTACGCCGAGCAGCTCGGATGGAACCGGCAGCTGGGCGGCAGGCCCGGGGAAATGGCGATCTGGTAGAACCGCACCAGCGCGATCAGGAGCCAGGTGAGCGGCAGCAGCACCCAGCCCAGCGGGGTGCGGGGCTTCGGGAAGGTCGGATGGTGCTGCGGATGCGGCGCGGGCCCGGGGGCCTCCGACGCGTTCACCTCGGACACGGCAGTCACTCCCCGGCTCCCGCCGGCGGCGGTCCCGCGGGGGCGAACGTGGCCGCCGCGAACCGCTGGAGCTCGAGCTCCAGCTCCTGGAAGGTGGCCCGGTAGGCCTCGGGCCGGGCCCGGATGAGCAGGTCCCGGCCGCCCTGGAGCTGCTGCACCTGCCGGCGCCAGAGCTCCGTCAGGCGCCGCCGCAAACGATTGCGGGCCACCGCGGTGGACTGGAACTTCGGAACGATCAGTCCCATCCGAGGGTGGCCCGCTGTGTTGTCCAGCCAGACAAAGTCCAGCACCCGCGACCGCCGGCGCCGGCCCGCCGTGAGGCACCGCGTCCGCTCGGCATCCCGAGCCAGCCGGTGCGACCGGGGGCGGCGCTCGCCTGTCGTCAGCGGCTCCCGTCTTTGGAGCCGATCGTGACGGTCAGCTGCTTGCGGCCCTTCTTCCGGCGCCGGGACAGCGTGGCGCGGCCCCACCGGGTGGCCATCCGGGCCCGGAAGCCGTGCTTGGCGATGCGGCGCTTGTTGCGCGGGCGGTATGACGGATTCATTGGTCTCTTATCCCCAAAATGAGCCCGCAAACCTACCCGGGACCCCCCTCCGCGGTCAAGGTTGACTTTTCCACATTCAGCCCGTACTATCGCCTGCCCTTGCAAGCACCCCCACCGCAGTGAGCAGCATGCCGCAGTCCGCCAAGGACATTTGGAAGCGCATCCTCGACGAGGCCACGCGCCAGCTGCCGGACACGACCGTCCGGGCCTGGCTCGAGCCGACCGAGGCGGTGTCCTATGAGGATGACCGCCTGGTCGTGGCCGCGCCCGATGAATTCGCCGCCAAGTGGAATGAGACCAACCACGGCACGCTGCTCTCCCGGCTGGCCGAGGGGGTGCTGGGCAAGCCGATCACGGTGACGTTCCGGGTCCAGGAAGACCGCCAGAAGCGGCCCCAGATGGACTTCTTCGTCACCCCGCCGGTGCCGGCGCCGGGCTCCAGCAAGCCCCCCGCCAACCCCAGCAACCAGCCGCTCAACGAGCGGTACACGTTCGACACGTTCGTCATCGGCAAGTCGAACCAGCTCGCCGCCGCGGCCGCCCACGCCGCCGTGGAGGCCCCCGGCAAGACCTACAACCCGCTCTTCATCTACGGCGCCACCGGCCTCGGCAAGACGCACCTGATGCAGGCCATCGCGCACGGGATGATCAAGCGGAAGCCGGAGACCCGCGTCCTCTACGTCAGCGCGGAGCAGTTCATCAACGAGGTCATCGAGGGCATCCAGAGCCGGACCATGCCGGAGATCCGGCGGCGCTACCGGGCCGGCTGCGACCTCCTCCTCGTGGACGACGTGCACTTCCTGGAGCGCAAGGAATCCACCCAGGAAGAGTTCTTCCATACATTCAACACGCTCTACGAGGCGGGGATCCAGATCGTCCTCACCTCCGACCGCCCGCCCAAGGACCTCCCCGGGCTCGAGCCCCGGCTCGTGAGCCGCTTCGAGTGGGGGATGGTCGCCGACATCGGGCAGCCCGACCTGGAGCACCGCATCGCCATCCTGCGGAAGAAGCAGGAGCAGGACCACCTCGAGATGACCATCCCGGACGACGTGCTCCGCTTCATCGCGGAACACGTGCGCAGCAACGTCCGCGAGCTCGAGGGCTGCATCATCAAGCTGCTGCTCTACGCCTCGCTCAAACACCGCGAGATCTCCATCGAGCTCGCCCGCGAGGCGCTGGCCGACAAGATCCGCCCCGGGGACGACCTCCCCTCGGCCCCGAAGACGCTGCCCACCATCGACAAGATCCAGGACGTCGTGGCGCGGCGGTGGGGGGTGACGGCCGAGCAGCTGCGGAGCAAGGCCCGGATCAAGACGCTCGTGGTGCCGCGCCAGATCGCCATGTACCTGGCGCGCGACATCCTGCAGATGCAGCTCATCGAGATCGGCCAGGCCTTCGGCGGCCGGGACCACTCCACGGTCATTCACAGCGTGGACAAGGTCCAGCGCCAGATGGCGCGCGATCGCGGCTTCCGCGACCGCATCGAGAGCGCGCGCACGGAGCTGGTGGCCCAGTAGTCCCGGGGGGCTGGGGAGAAATCCCCAGCGGTTCTCCACCCTCGATGTGCACGGCGTGGGAAGCGCGGGAAAAGCGGGGATCTCTCCCCAGCCGATCCCCCGCCTCCACACCCTCTCAACAGCAGCGTGGCGGTCCAAGCGGCGGCAGGGACGGGACTTCACCGGTCCATCCACATTTCCCCGCCTACTACTGCTACTACTAGTTCTTAAAACCTGAGTATTAGTAGTTCTTTTCCTGCACACCGAGGCACGGGATGAAGTTCACGATCACGCGGGAGCAGTTCCAGGAAGGACTGCAGGCCGTCAGCGCCTCGATCCCGACCAAGACGACGCTTCCCGTCCTCTCGAACGTCCTCCTCGAGGCCACGAGCGACGGGCTCCGCCTCTCCGGCACCGACCTCGACATCGCGGTGAGCACCACGGTGCCCGCCAGCGTGGACCAGGAAGGCGCCATCACCCTCCCGGCCAAGAAGCTCTCGGACATCGTCCGCGAGCTGCCGAGTGCGGCGATCCGGCTCACCAGCTCGGGGGAGCAGCGGGCCACCATCGAGTGCGGGAAGTCCAAGTTCAAGCTCCTGGGCCTGCCCCGGGAGGAATTCCCGGCCTTCCCGGCGGTCAAGTTCGACGGCGGCTGGCACTCCAAGGCCGGGGACGTGCAGAAGCTGGTCTCCCACGTGGCCTTTGCGGCGAGCACCGAGGAGAGCCGGCCCATCCTGAACGGCGTCCTCTGGGAACTCCGTCCCGAGAAGATGCGGATGGTGGCCACCAACGGGCACCGGCTTGCCCGGATGGACGTGCCGGTGAGCGCCGGCATGGGCAAGGGCCAGGCCGACCTCATCATCCCGCCTAAGGCGCTGGACCAGATCCGCCGTCTCTTCAAGGACCAGGACGAGCTCGACATCGCCAAGAGCGAGAACCACCTGGGCTTCCGCTCCGCGACGACCCAGGTCTTCACGCGCCTCATCGAGGGGCCGTATCCGAACTACGAGCAGGTCATCCCGCGCGAGAACGACAAGACCATGACGGCCGACCGCGCGGCGCTCACCTCGGCGCTGCGCCGCATGAGCATCGTGGCCAGCGACCAGACGCACCGCATCCGGATGGCGCTCACCCCCACCCAGTGCAAGCTCTCGGTGCAGACCCCGGACCTCGGCGAGGCGCAGGAAGAACTGGCCGTCTCCTTCGAGGGCGACGGCATGGAGATCGGCTTCAACGCCGCCTACCTCCTCGAGATCCTCAAGTTCATGCCCACCGACGAGGTGCGCATGACCTTCAAGGGCCCCGAGCGCGCCGCCACCATGGAACCGGTGGGCTGGAACGACCCCGCGGCCTACCTCACGCTCGTCATGCCGCTGCGCCTGGTCGACTGACCGTTCATCACGCCATGTCGAACGCGCGGCCCCCGGGCCGCGCCTTCGCTTTCAGGGACCCGATGACGCACCCCCGTCCCGCCAAACCGATTCACATCATCGGCGTCCCCATGGACCTGGGCGCTGGCCGCCGCGGCGTGGACATGGGCCCCTCGGCCATCCGCATCGCCGGCCTCGCGCCCGCGCTTCAGGCACTCGGCCGCACCGTGATCGACGAGGGCGACCTCGACATCCGCATCATGGAGCAGCTCAAGGTGGGCAACCCGCGGGCGCGGTACCTGGGCGAGATCGTCGCCGCCGGGAAGCTGCTGGCGGACAAGGTGCAGCGCGTCCTCAAGCGCGGCCACTTCCCGCTGGTACTGGGTGGTGACCACTCGATCGCGGCCGGCACCGTGAGCGGCGTGGCGGCGCACGCCCGGGCCAGGGGGAAAAGCGTGGGCGTGATCTGGGTGGATGCGCACAGCGACATCAACACCCCGGCCACCTCGCCGAGCGGCAACGTGCACGGCATGCCCCTGGCGGCCCTCCTCGGCCTCGGGCCGAGTGAGCTCGGGAGCATCGGCGGGCGGTACCGGAAGGTGGCGCCCGACAACGTGGCGCTGGTGGGCATCCGGAGCGTGGACGCCGGCGAGCGCGACCACCTGCGCCGCCTCGGCGTCCACACCTACACCATGGCCGACATCGACCGCCACGGGATCCACATCGTGATGGAGAAGGCCATCGAGAACGTCACGCGCGACACCGACTACGTGCACGTGAGCTTCGACCTCGACTCGGTGGACCCGCTGATCGCGCCGGGCGTGGGCACGCCGGTCAAGGGCGGGCTCGACTATCGCGAGGCGCACCTCATCATGGAGTCGCTCGCGGCCGCGGGGGTCGTGACGTCGCTCGAGATGGTCGAGGTAAACCCGATCCTCGACGACCGCAACCGCTCGGCTGAGTTTGCCGTCGAGCTCGTCCTCTCCGCCTTCGGGAAGCAGATCCTCTGACGGACCTGAAGCAGAACCCGCCGCCGATGATCCGGCGCCTCGCGGGCGCCGGCATCCTGGTCCTCGGCGTTGTCGCCGCCTACCTGACCGAGCGCCAGGCGGCCACCGAGCCGGCCTTCTCCTCACTCGGCGGCTTCGGCGGCCCTGCCTTCGCGGTGCTCGGCCTGGGCCTCATCCTGTTCAAGGGCTACCGCCAGGAGCGGCTCGAGCGGGGCGAGGACATCTCGCAGCTCGAGGGCCTCGCCCTGCTCACGCCGCGGTGGAAGGGTGTGCTCGGCGCCGCTCTCGTGGCGGGGCTGGCGCACTTCGGGTGGCTGAGCGGGTGGTGGTAGGGCTGGGCGGCGGGGCCGGGCGGCAAGCCCCGGCCGTCACTCTCCTAGCGACGCCCGGCGCTCGAGCGCCGCGAAGGCCTCCGCCTCCGCCGCACTGGGCGTGAGCAGCGACACCACGATCCCCGTGAGGAACCCGAGCGGCACCGTGACCAGCGCCGGGTACTTGAGCGGGAACCAGGCGCCCTCCCGGTGCAGCACGTCCACCTGCACCGTCGGCGAGAGGTAGATGAGCACCAGCGTGGCGAGGGTGCCGGTGACCATGGCCGCCACCACGCCCGCGGTGGTGGCGCGGCGCCAGAAGATGCTGAGCACGAGCGCGGGGAAGTTGCCGCTCGCCGCGATGGCGAAGGCCAGCGACACCATGAACGCCACGTTCTGCCCCTTGAACGCGATCCCGAGCACGATGGCGACTCCCCCGAGGCAGACCGTCGCCACGCGCGCCACGCGCAGCTGCTCGTGGGCGTCGGCATGGCCGTGCTTCACCACGTTCACCCACAGGTCGTGGGAGAGCGCCGCGGCGCCGCTCAGCGTGAGGCCCGCCACCACCGCCAGGATCGTGGCAAACGCCACCGCCCCGATGAATCCCAGGAACGGCGTCCCGCCGAGCCGCTCGGCCAGGAGCGGCGCGGCCATGTTGCCGCCGGCGTCCACCGACTTGATCACCTCCGGCGTCACCAGCACCATGGCGCCGAACCCCAGGACGAAGGTCAGCAGGTAGAACGCCCCGATGAGCCCGGTGGCGTAGAACACCGAGGTGCGCGCCGCCCTGGCGTCCGGCACCGTGTAGAACCGCATCAGGATGTGCGGCAGCCCGGCGGTGCCGAACATGAGCGCGATCCCCAGCGAGAGCGCGTCGAGCGGCTTGCTCACCAGCTTCCCCGGGGCCAGCACCGCCGCGCCGTACTGCTCGGCGGCGGCGTTGAAGAGCGCGGCCGGATTCATCCCGAAGCGGAGCAGCACCAGGAGCGCCAGCAGCGCGGCGCCGCCCAGCAGCAGCACCGCCTTCACGATCTGCACCCACGTCGTCGCCAGCATGCCGCCGAAGAGCACGTAGGCCACCATCGCCAGGCCCACCACCACCACGGCCATCTCGTAGGTGAGCCCGAAGAGCAGCTTGATGAGCCCCCCTGCCCCGACCATCTGCGCGATCAGGTACAGCGTGACGGTGGCCAGCGTCCCGAATGCCGCGGCGATCCGCACCGGCACCTGCCGCATGCGCACCGCCACCACGTCGGCGAAGGTGTACTTCCCGAGGTTCCGGAGCGGCTCGGCGATCAGGAACAGCACCACCGGCCACCCCACCAGCCA
>CAZRCT010000020.1:0-50023 GCA_964598655.1 uncultured Gemmatimonadaceae bacterium | reverse complement strand
TGGGTGGCCGTGGTGAAGCCGGGCCGGATGCTCTTCGAGGTGGAGGGCGTGACCGAGGACCTGGCGAAGAAGGCCCTGGCGCTGGCCCAGGCCAAGCTGCCGGTGCGGACCAAGTTCGTGCACCGGGTGGAGGACTGAGATGAAGGCGAGCGACCTGCACGCGATGTCGGTGGACGAGCTCAAGAGCAAGCTCGGGGAGCTGACGGAGGAGCGCTACCGCCTCCGCTTCCGCTCGGCTACCGAGGCGATCGAGAACCCGATGCGGTTCCGCCACCTCCGGCGGGACATCGCCCGGATCCATACCATCCTCCGGGCCAAGGGCCAGTAAGGGCGGGGGGAAGAGAGACCATGAGCGAGCAGACTGCGGCAACGCGCAACCACCGGAAGACCCGGCTTGGCGTCGTGACGAGCGACAAGATGACCAAGACGGTGACGGTGACCCTGACCCGGCGCTTCGCGCACGCGACGTACGGCAAGCAGGTGACGCGCACCAAGGGCGTGAAGGCGCGCGACGAGCACGGCGCCAAGGTCGGCGACACCGTGCGGATCATGGAGACCCGCCCCCTGGCCAAGACGGTGCGCTGGCGCGTCGTCGAGATCGTTGAGAGGGCCAAGTGATCCAGCAGGAATCGATCGTCAAGGTGGCCGACAACTCGGGGGCGCGGAAGGCGCTCGTCATCCGGGTGCTCGGCGGCAGCAAGCGCCGCTACGCCGGCGTCGGCGACACGGTGGTGGTGGCCATCAAGGACGCCATCCCGACCGGCCAGGTGAAGAAGGGCGACGTGGCCAAGGCCGTGATCGTCCGGACGGTGAAGGAGACCCGGCGGCGGGACGGCAGCTACATCCGCTTCGACGAGAACGCGGTGGTGCTCATCAACGACCAGGGCGAGCCCCGGGCCACCCGTATCTTCGGCCCCGTCGCCCGCGAGCTGCGCGAGAAGCGGTACATGAAGATCGTGTCGCTCGCGCCGGAGGTGCTCTAGCATGAAGCCGCTGGTCTACAAGAAGGCGAAGCGGGTCCGGCAGAAGCCGGTGGTCCGCGTGGCGATGCACGTGACCTCGGGGGACACCGTCCAGGTGATCTCGGGCGAGGACAAGGGCAAGCGCGGCAAGGTGCTCCGGGTGGAGCTCAAGAAGGGCCGCGTGGTGGTGGAGGGCGTGAACCTGGTGAAGAAGCACCAGCGCCCGACGGCCAACACCCCGGGGCAGATCATCACCCGGGAGGCCGGCATCCATCACTCGAAGGTGATGCTGATCGACCCGAAGACGGGCGAGCCCACGCGGATCCGCCGGCGGAAGGACGCCGACGGGACGCTCGAGCGGATCGCGGTCAAGTCGGGCCAGTCCATTCCGAGGAACCGCTGACGATGGCCGAGACGAAGGAAAAGGCCCCGAAGGCCGAGAAGCCCGCCAAGACGACGAGCAAGCCGTCGGGTGGCAAGGGCAAGGACAAGGGCGGCGCGGCGTTCGCGACCGAGGCCGCCCCGAAGTCGGTGGACGGCACCCCGCGGCTCAAGACCTACTACGAGCAGACGGTGCGGCCGGCCCTGGTGAAGCAGTTCGGGCTGACGAACCCGCACCAGGTGCCGCGGATCGTCAAGATCGTGCTGAACGTGGGGCTCGGCGAGGGGGCCAAGAACCCCAAGCTGATCGACACCGTGGCCGACGAGCTGGCGATCATCACCGGCCAGAAGCCGGTGATCCGGCGGGCCAAGAAGGCGATCGCGAACTTCGGCCTGCGCCAGGGCATGCCGGTGGGCGTGTCGGTGACGCTCCGCAACGCGCGGATGTACGAGTTCCTCGACCGCTTCATCAACGTGTCGACGCCGCGGGTGCGCGACTTCCGCGGGCTCCCGGACAAGAGCTTCGACGGGCGCGGCAACTACACGATCGGCATCAAGGAGCAGATGATCTTCCCCGAGATCGAGTTCGACAAGGTCGAGACGATCCACGGGATGGACATCACGGTGGTCACCGACGCCGGCCGGGACGACCTGGCGATGGCGCTGCTCAGGGAGTTCGGCTGGCCGTTCCGGGGCGGGACCCCGGTGGCCGCGGCGTAAGGAGAGATCATGGCGAAGACGTGCTGGATCGAGCGGGCCAAGCGCACGCCGAAGTTCAAGGTGCGGACCGTGCGGCGCTGCCAGCGCTGCGGCCGCAGCCGGGCCGTGCTCCGGAAGTTCGGGCTCTGCCGCATCTGCTTCCGTGACATGGCGCTGCGCGGGGAGATCCCGGGCGTGCGCAAGGCCAGCTGGTAAGGGGACACGCAATGAGCATGACAGATCCTGTCGCGGACATGCTGACCCGCATCCGGAACGCCTGCGCGGCCGGGCACAAGCGGGTCGACATCCCGGTGAGCCGCCAGAAGAGCGAGCTGGCGAAGCTGCTCCGGGACAACCACTACATCGCGGACTTCAAGATCCTCGATGACGGCGCCCGCGGGGTGCTCCGGCTGTACCTCAAGTACCACAATGACCAGCCGGTCATCCGCGAGCTCAAGCGTGTCAGCACGCCGGGGCTCCGCCGCTACGTCAAGTCGCGCGAGATCCCGCGCGTCAAGAACGGCCTCGGCATGGCCATCGTGAGCACGCCGAAGGGCCTGATGAGCGACCGCGACGCGCGGTCGGCGAACCTGGGCGGCGAGCTCGTCGCCGTGGTCTGGTAAGGGGACTCCATGTCGCGTATCGGCAAGAAGCCGGTGGCGGTGCCCGCGGGCGTCTCGGTGGCCGTGAACGGCCACGAGGTGACCGTGAAGGGCCCGAAGGGCGAGCTCAAGCGCGCCTTCCACCCGGAGATCACGCTCGCCGTCCAGGGCAGCCAGGTCCTCGTGACCCGGCCCTCGGACGAGGCGAAGCACAAGTCGCTGCACGGCCTCTCGCGCACCCTCGTCCAGAACATGGTCGACGGCGCGGCGAAGGGCTTCCAGAAGGTGCTCGAGATCCAGGGCGTCGGCTACAAGGCGGAAGCCAAGCCCACGGGGCTGCAGCTCTCGCTCGGGTTCTCGCACCCGGTGTTCTACCCGGCGCCGGCGGGGATCAAGTTCACGGTGGAGAACAACACCCTCGTGAAGATCGACGGCCCGGACAAGGAACTGGTGGGCCAGGTGGCTGCCGAGATCCGGAGCCTGCGGAAGCCGGAGCCGTACAAGGGCAAGGGTGTCCGCTACCAGGGTGAAGCCGTCCGCCGCAAGGCCGGCAAGACAGGAGCCAAGTAACCATGCGCGCAGTCAAGAGCCCGAGCACGCGGCAGGAACTCCGTGCCCGCCGGCACCTGCGGGTGCGGAAGAAGGTCGCGGGCACCGCGGAGCGGCCCCGGCTGGTGGTGTTCCGCAGCCTCAAGCACATCTACGCCCAGCTGGTCAACGACGACCAGGGCGTCACCCTCCTCGGCGTGAGCGACGGGTCCGAGGGCGTGAGCGCGGACGGGGCGGGGAAGATCGGCAAGGCCAAGGGCGTCGGCACGGCCCTGGCCGCCAAGGCCAAGGCTGCCGGGATCACCAAGGTGGTGTTCGACCGCGGCGGCTACCGGTATCATGGGCGCGTGAAGGCCGTCGCCGACGGCGCGCGGGCCGGCGGACTGGAGTTCTGACATGGCTGACCAGGAGCGGGGCATGAGCGAGACGGTGTCGGTCGGCGGCGACAGCGGCAGCGAGCGGCGCGGTGGTGGCGGCGGTGGGCGCGGGCGCGGCGGTCCGGGCGGCGGCGGTGGCCGCGGCCGGGGCGGGCCGGGCGGCGGCCGCGGCGGCGACCGCGGGCGCGGGCGTGGCGGCGACCAGGAGAAGGAGCAGAGCGAGTTCGTCGAGAACGTCGTGGCCATCAACCGCGTCGCCAAGGTGGTGAAGGGCGGCCGGCGCTTCTCGTTCAACGCCCTCGTGGCGGTGGGCGACGGCAAGGGCAAGGTCGGGATCGCCACCGGCAAGGCCAACGAAGTCTCCGAGGCGGTCCGCAAGGCGGTCGAGGCGGCCAAGCGCCGGATGGTGGACCTGCCGCGCGTCGGCACCACCATCCCGCACGAGGTCCTCGGCGTGCACGGCGCGGGCAAGGTGCTGCTCAAGCCGGCGGCCTCCGGTACCGGCGTCATCGCCGGCGGCCCGGTGCGCGCGGTGCTCGAGTGCGCCGGCGTCACCGACATCCTCACCAAGAGCCTCGGCTCGTCGAACCCGCACAACATGGTGCGCGCGACGCTGGCCGGTCTCAAGCAGCTGATCACGGCGCGCCAGGCGGCGCGCGAGCGCGGGATCGAGGCCGACCAGGTGGCCTACCGCGCGCCGCAGGAGGTCTGAGCCATGGGTCGCAATCCCGTCGTCGGGCGGCAGGGCCCGGCCTATCACGCCGCCGAGATCCCCGCCGAGGGGACGGCCAAGCGGGTCCGCGTCAAGCAGATCCGCTCGGGCATCGGCCACTCGGCCTCGATGCGCCAGACGCTCAAGGCGCTGGGCCTCAAGAGCCACCAGTCGGTCGCCGAGCTGCCGAACAACGCCGGCGTCCGCGGCATGCTGTTCAAGGTGCGCCACCTCGTCGAGGTGACGCCGGTGAAGGAGAAGTAAATGGCCGAGAAGATCTCGCTGTCGACGCTGCGGCCCGCCCGCGGCGCGACGCACAACAGCAAGCGCCTGGGCCGCGGCCCGGGCTCGGGCAAGGGCAAGACCTCGGGCAAGGGCCACAAGGGTCACAAGGCCCGGCAGGCCGGCAACACCAACCCGGGCTTCGAGGGCGGCCAGATGCCGATGTACCGGCGCCTGCCGAAGCGGGGCTTCACCAACCCCTTCAAGGTCACGGCCCAGCCGGTGAACCTGAAGGACCTCGCGCGCCTGAGCGCCACCGAGGTCAACCCGGACACCCTCTACGCCGCCGGACTCATCTCGAAGCGTGACGTCCCGGTGAAGCTCCTCGGGACCGGTGAGGCCGCGCGGGCCTACACCGTCCAGGGCGTGAGCCTCTCCGGCGCGGCGCGCACCAAGATCGAGCAGGCCGGCGGGAAGATCGCCGCCGAATGACCGCCGCCGTCCGGCCGAGCCTCGGGATCGATCCCGAGCTGCAGCGGAAGATCGGCTTCACGATCCTCGCCCTGGTGATCTACCGGGTGGGCGCGCACATCTTCGCGCCCGGCGTGAACGTGCAGGCCGTCACCGACTTCATCCGGAACTCGGCCGCGGCCGGGTTCTTCGGGCTCTACGACACCCTGGGCGGCGGGCTCTCCCGCGCCACGGTGTTCGCGCTCGGCATCATGCCCTACATCTCGGCCTCGATCATCTTCCAGCTGGCGGGCGGCATCTACGCGCCCATCGGCAAGATGCAGAAGGACGAGGAGGGCAAGAAGAAGCTGACCCAGTGGACCCGCTACCTCACCGTGCTCATCGCGCTGGGGCAGGCGTGGACCTTCGCGGTGTTCACCGAGAGCATCCCGGGGGCGGTGCCGTTCCCGACGTTCTGGACCCGGCTCGCCATGGTGGTGGTCCTCACCACGGGCGCCATCTTCGTCATGTGGCTCGGCGAGCAGATCACCGAGCGCGGCATCGGGAACGGGATGAGCCTGCTCATCACGTTCTCCATCCTGGACCGGCTGTGGCCGGGCCTGGTGCACATGGTGAGTTTCTGGAAGGATGGGGTGTACTCCATCGCCCAGATCCTGCTCTTCGGCGCCATCCTGGTGGGCGTGGTGGCCGGCGTCACGGCCATGCACCTCGCGGCGCGCCGCATCCCGGTGCAGATCCCGCGCAAGGTCATGGGCCGCGGCCGGATGACCCAGGGCCAGAAGACCTTCATCCCGATCCGGCTCATCACCGCCGGCGTGATGCCGATCGTCTTTGCCCAGACCATCATCATCGTGCCGGGCACCATCGCCAGCTTCACGCCGAACGAGACCATCCGGGCCTTCGCCGACTTCATGACCCCCGGCGAGCTCCCCTACGACCTCACCTTCGGCATCCTGATCCTGCTCTTCAGCTACTTCTACACGTCCATCATCTTCAACTCGGTGGACCTGGCGGAGAACCTCAAGAAGCAGGGCGGCTTCATCCCGGGCGTCAAGCCGGGCGCGAGCACCGCCGACTACATCGACAACGTGCTGGGCCGCGTCACCCTGCCGGGGGCGCTGTTCCTGGCCATCATCGCGATCATTCCCGTGACGATGACCAAGCAGCTCGGCTTCCAGCAGCAGTTCGGCGGCACCTCGGTGCTGATCGTGGTGGGCGTGCTCCTCGACACCATCGCCCAGGTGCAGCAGCACCTGACGCTCCGCAAGTACGACAGCTTCATGAAGGCGGGGCGGATCAAGTTCCGCGGGCGGCAGCAGCGCTTCATGTGAGCCCGGGGGCGCCAGCCTCCCGCGCCACGCGTTCGTTCCTGAAGGATCCCTGCGCTCGGCGACAAGGGATCCTTCATCGCTTGGAAAACCGGTGACAGCGGGCCCAGCGCCCCCTATCTTCAGGCCACCATGGACATCCTCCTTCTCGGCCCGCCGGGTGCGGGCAAGGGCACCCAGGGCGCCATTCTCGCCGAGCGCCTCGGCCTGCCGAAGTTCGCCACCGGCGACCTGCTCCGGGACGCCGTGAAGCGCGGAACCCCCGTGGGGCTCCGCGCCAAGGCCGTGATGGAAGCCGGCCAGCTGGTGAGCGACGAGATCATCATGGGCGTGGTGCGCGACGAGCTGGCCAAGCCCGAGGCCAGGAACGGCGTGATCTTCGACGGCGTGGTCCGCACCGTCCCGCAGGCCGAGGGCGTCACGGCGCTCCTCACCGAGCTGGCCCGGAAGATGGATCACGTGCTCTTCTTCGACGTGCCCGACCAGGAGATCCTGGCCCGCCTCGAGAAGCGCCGCGGCATCGAGGGCCGCGCCGACGACGATCCCGCCGCCGTGGCCACGCGCCTCCAGGCGTACCGCGCGCAGACGGCGCCGGTGCTCGACTGGTACCGCTCCCGCGGCCGGGTCCACCTGATCCAGGCCGTGGGCGACGTGCAGGCCATCGCCGCCACGGTGCAGGGGATCATCGGCCGCTGACCACCGCGCGCCGCCCGCCATGATCACCCTCAAGTCCCCCCGGGAGATCGAGACGATGGCCCAGGCCGGGCGCATCGTCGCGGCCACCCTCGCCCTCATGCGGCGGAGCGTGAAGCCCGGGATGAGCACCCTCGACCTCGACACCCTGGCCGAGGAGTTCATCCGCAGCCACCCGGGGGCCACGCCCTCCTTCAAGGGGCTGTACGGCTTCCCCAAGACCCTCTGCACCTCGATCAACGAGGAGATCGTGCACGGGATCCCGAGCGCCAGGCGGGTGCTCCGGGAGGGGAACGTCGTGAGCATCGACGTGGGCGTCCACCTCGAGGGGCTCCACGCCGACAGCGCCACCACCGTCCCCGTGGGCGAGATCTCGCCGGAGGCCCGGCGGCTGCTCCGGGTCACCGAGGAAGCGCTCTACAAGGGCATCGAGCAGGCGCGGATCGGCAACCACGTGCAGGACATCGGGCACGCGGTGCAGCGCCACGCCGAGGCCGCGGGGTTTGGGGTGGTGCGGGAGCTGGTGGGGCACGGCATCGGGACGCAGTTCCACGAGGAGCCGCAGGTGCCCAACCACGGCCAGCCCAAGCGCGGCCCCCGGCTCCTCGAGGGGATGACCATCGCCATCGAGCCGATGATCACCGCCGGGGACTACCACACCCGGACGCTGCCCGACAAGTGGACCGTCGTCACCGCGGACGGCAGCCTGTCCGCCCACTTCGAGCACACCGTGGCCATCCTCAAGGACGGGCCCCGCATCCTCACCACCGAGGGATAGCCGACGGATCGATCCGCCGCGCCTCCGTGGTCCGCCTCCCGTCGTATCCCCATCGCACGCACCGTCGCCCCCAGCCGGGGATCCCCTCCGGAGGGTCCGGGCGCGCCCCGGAGCGGCCGGCTAGCGCGGCGCCTGGAGCCGCTCCTCGAGCGCCAGGCGCGCCTCGGCCGCGGCGCGCTGGGTGTCGCGGAGGGCGATGTCCGACTGGTCGGCCAGCACCCGCAGGTCTTCCGGGCGGCCCGCCGCCAGGACGTTGGCGCGCAGGTTGAGCTGCGAGCCGGCGGCGGCGGCCGCCGCGAGCAGCGTCGCCATCACGGCGTCGGGCCCGGCGCTCGGCGGCGCCGCGCGCACCGCGCGGCGCCCCAGCAACGCCACCTCGCGCGAGAGCCGCACCACCTCCGCCGGCACCTGCGCCGCCCTCCGCCAGGCGGCGCGGAGCCGCGCCTCCTGTTCCTGCTCGCCGCCCGAGGCATCCTTCCGCGCCGCGATCACCGCCGCATACGCCAGCGCATCCTCGTCCGCCAGGGTGAGCAGGCGGGTCCGGAGCGCCTCCGCGGATTCGACCAGCTGGGCGAGGCCCGCATCGTCCCCACCCCGGGCGAGCGCGATGCGGCCCGTCATCGCGGCGAGGGCCGCCGCGAGCGCGCCGGTCACCGCGGCGGCCGCTCCGCCACCGGGTGCCGGGGTGGCCTGGGCCAGCGCGTGGGTGAAGTCGTCGAGGGGCAAGGAAGACATCGGAATCCCGGGAAGAAGTCGGTGTGAGGAGGGCGCTCAGGGGACGGGGCCGCCGTGCCCGTCTCCCACGGCGTGGATGAGGTCGAGGAGCCAGGCGTGGATGGCGGGATTGCCGGCCAGCACGGCGCCGTGCTCCACCCCGCGGTCGCGGCCGTGGAAGTCGGTGACGCGGCCGCCGGCTTCACGCACCAGCAGCGTGCCCGCCGCCATGTCCCACGCCGAGAGGCGCTGCTCCCAGAAGCCCTCGAAGCGCCCCGCGGCGACGTCGGCCAGGTCGATGGCGGCGGAGCCGGGCCGGCGGACCCCGCTCGCGGCCTCGATCACCCGCCGCAGCTGCGCGATGTACTCGTCCACCCGGCCGAAGTCCCGGAACGGCAACCCCGTGCCGATCAGCGCATGCGACGGCTCCGTGATGGCGGAGACGCGGATCGGAGTCCCGTTCTCGTGGGCGCCGCCGCCCCGGGTGGCCGTGGTGAGGCGGTCGAGCGGCACGTGGAGCACGGCGGCGGCCTCGAGCACCCCGTCCACCGCCGCGGCGATGGAGACGGAATACGCGGGAAAGCCGTGCAGGAAGTTGGTGGTGCCGTCGAGTGGGTCCACCACCCAGACGAGCCCCCGCGTGACCACCTCCGGCGAGAGCTCCTCCCCGATGATGAGCGCCCCCGGCGTGGCCGCCAGCAGCGTCTCCGCGATCAGGCCCTCCGCTGTCCGGTCCACCTCGGTGGCCCAGTCCGCCCGGCCCTTCATGGTCCACTGGGCGGGGTCGGGGCGCGGGGTGGCGCGCAGGTAGGCGCCGGCCCGGCGGGCGGCGGTCACGGCGTGGTGCAGTAAGTCGTTGGCGGATGCCATCTTGCGGGGCCTCTTGGGCGTCCTTAGCTTGCGCCGATGCCTCGTATCTTCTCCGGGATCCAGCCCAGCGGCGAGCTCCACATCGGCAACTGGCTCGGCGCGGTCCAGAACTGGGTCCGCCTCCAGCACACCTACGACTGCATCTACTGCGTCGTCGACCTCCACGCCATCACCGGCAAGTACGAGCCGGCGGCGCTGCAGCGGCGCACCTGGGAGATGGCCGTGGGGCTGCTGGCCGCCGGCGTGGACCCGAACCGGGTCACGCTGTTCGTGCAGTCGCACGTGCCGGAGCATGCGGAACTGCAGTGGCTCTTCAACGCCGTGACCCCGATCGGCGAGCTGGAGCGGATGACGCAGTTCAAAGATAAGTCGTCCCGGTTCGAGAGCGTGCCGGCGGGGCTCCTCAACTACCCGGTGCTCATGGCCGCCGACATCCTCCTCTACCGCGCCGACCTGGTGCCGGTGGGCGAGGACCAGGTGCAGCACCTCGAGCTCACGCGCGAGATCTGCCGCAAGTGGAACGCCGAGTTCGGCGGGGGCGAGGACTACTTCCCGGAGCCCAAGCCGCTGCTCACCCAGGCCAAGCGGGTCATGGGCCTCGACGGCCAGAGCAAGATGTCCAAGAGCCTCGGCAACACCATCGGCATCCTGGAGCCCCCGGCGGAGGTGTGGGCCAAGCTGCGGCCGGCCAAGACCGATCCCGCGCGGGTACGCCGGCAGGATCCCGGCACCCCGGAGAACTGCAACATCTACGCGCTGCACGGCTTCTTCTCGCCGCCGGAGACGGTGGCGATGGTGGCCCACAACTGCCGCACGGCGTCGTGGGGCTGCATCGAGTGCAAGAAGGTCCTGTCGGACAACCTCAATGCGCAGCTCGAGCCCATCCGGGCGCGCGCGGCCGAGCTGTCGGCCCATCCCGCGACGGTGATGGAGCTCCTCGGCGACGGCGCCGGGCGCGCCCGCCGCATCGCCCGGGAGACGATGCGCGAGGTGCGCGAGCGGATGGGCTTCCTGGCGCGGGACTGAGGAGGGGGCATGGAAAAGATCATCAAGGCCGCCGTCGAGCGGGGCGCCTCCGACCTCCACATCAAGGCCGGCGACGTCTTCCGCGCGCGCATCAACGGCAAGCTGGTCCCGCTCACCAAGCAGCGCCTGACGCCGGACCAGACCCGCGCCATCGCCCTCAAGCTGCTGCCCAACGATGAGGAACGCTCACGGGTGGAGCGCCTCAAGGACTTCGACTGCTCCTGGGGCATGCCGGGGGTGGGGCGCTTCCGCGTGAACGTGCTGCGGCAGCGCTCGTCGTTCATGATCGTGATGCGGGTCATCCCCTTCGCGGTCCCCACGCTCGAAGAACTCAAGCTGCCGCCCGTCACGGCGCGGCTCGCCGAGCTGGAGCAGGGGCTGGTGCTGGTCACGGGCGTCTCGGGGAGCGGGAAGAGCTCCACCGTGGCCGCCATGCTCAACCACGTGAACCAGAACCTCCACCGGCACATCGTCACGGTGGAGAACCCCATCGAGTTCCTGCACCGCGACGTGAAGTGCTCGGTGACCCAGCGCGAGGTGGGCGTGGACACCGAGAGCTTCTCCATCGGCCTGCAGGCGGCGCTGCGGCAGGATCCCGACGTGATCGTCATCGGCGAGATCGGCGACAGCGAGACGCTCGACACCGCCATCAAGGCCGCCGAGCGGGGCCACATGGTGCTCTCCACGCTGCCCACCCCCGACGTAACCAGCACCATCAGCCGGCTGCACTCCATGTTCCCGCCCCAGGAGCGGGAGATCGGCCGGATCCGCCTCTCCGAGGTGCTGCGCGGCGTGGTGGCCCAGCGGCTCCTGCCGCGGAAGGAAGGGGAGGGCCGGCTGCCGGTGCTCGAGGTGCTCACCGCCACCGCCGCGACCCGCGCCATCCTGCGCGATCCCGAGCGCCTGGCCGCCCTCCGCACCCTCATCGCCGAGGGCGCGAGCGACGGCATGCAGACCTTCGAGCAGCACGCCGGCCGCCTCGTGGACGCCGGCGACATCGCGGCCGAGTCGGCCTCGGCCCTCGGCGTGGCCGCGTCCGCGTCCTGAGTCCCGACGCCCTGCTCCAGGCCGTCCTCGCCGCCCCGCGGGAGGCCGGGACACCCGCCGCCGCCGCGGCCCGCGCCGCCGTGCGCCACTGGCTCGAGGCGCGGGGGTATGTGGTGCAGGAGCAGCGCTTCTCCTTCCAGCCCGCGGCCCTCAGCGCGTTCCCCCTCGTCGGCGCCGGCCTTGGCTGGCTCACCCTAATCCAGCTTCCGCTCCTCACGTTCGCCTCGGTGCCGCCGTGGGCGGCGCTCGCGGTCTGGCTGACGGGCGTGCTGGCGCTCGGCGTGCTGGCGTGGGGCATCGGGAGCGGCACCCGCGTGCCCGGTGCCGAGCAGCGGGAGGATGCCAACTTGATCGCCCGCCCGCCGGGGGGAGCGCCGGTGCGCCGGTGGCTGGTGGCCCACCTCGACAGCAAGGCCCAGGGGCACTCGATGGCCGGCCGGCTGGTGGCGGTCTGGGTGCTGGCGGCGGCCGTCCTGACCCTGACGGGCCTGGCGGCCGCCCGGCTGCTGGGCGGGGGACCCCTGGGCCACGTCCCGGTGGCGGCGGGGGCCGGGCTCGCCCTGGCGGCCGGCGGGCTCGCGGCGCGGGGCCGGCTCAAGGGGGGCTCCCACGGGGCGCGGGACAACGGAACGGGCCTCCTCGCGGCGCTGGAGGCCGCTGGCGGGGCTCCGGTGCCGGGCGTGGGAATCCTGGTGACGGGGGCGGAGGAGTTTGGCCTGATGGGGGCGCGGGCGCTCCTGGCCGGGGGCCTCGCGGTGGCCGGCACCGAGGTCATCAACCTCGACACCATCGCCGACCGGGGCGACCTCTCGGTGGTCATCCACGACCCGGCCCACCGCCCCCTGGCCGAACGGCTGGCCGCCGCCCTGGCCGTGGTGGGCCCGCAGGTGGCCGTCCGTCGGCTCCCGGTGGGGATTCTCGTGGACAGCGTCCCGTTGGCCCACGCGGGGGCGGCGGCGGTGACCATCGGCCGGCTGGACTGGTCGGTCCTGCGGGTGCTGCACACCCCGCGCGACACGCTCGATGGCCTCGATCTCGGGACGGCGCGCGCGGTCGGGCGGGCACTCGCCGGGCTGGCCCCGCCTCGTTGACATTCGGCGGGGCCCGTCTAGCTTACGCCAGAGGATACACCGGGGCCCCCGCGACGGGGCCCCGGTTCTTTATTTGGGGGTCCGCACCGTGGATCCCGCGCCAGCACTCCGAAAGCCGGAAGCCATGTTCGGACCCAAGACGCATTGCGTGGTGGTGGTCGGCGCCCAGTGGGGCGACGAAGGCAAGGGGAAGCTCGTCGACGTGATGGCCGAACGGGCCGATTACGTGGTGCGCTACCAGGGCGGGGCCAACGCCGGCCACACGGTCTGCATCGGCGACGCGCAGTTCATCCTGCAGCAGATCCCCTCCGGCATCCTCCACGACAACTGCACCTGCATCGTCGGCAACGGCGTAGTACTCGACCCGGAGCAGTTCTTCAGTGAACTCGACGGGCTCGGGAAGAAGGCCATCGCCACGGCGGGCCGGATCCTGGTGTCGGAGCGGGCGCACCTGGTGCTGCCCTACCACAAGCAGCTCGACCGGGCCCACGAGAAGAGCCAGAAGATCGGCACCACGGGGCGGGGCATCGGCCCCACCTACGAGGACAAGTACGGCCGCCGCGGCATCCGGGTGGGGGACCTCCGCTACCTGGCCAGCACCAAGGAGCTGGTGGCCGAGCGGGTGGCGCGCGCCAACCAGCTGCTGGAGCTCATGGGCGCCACGGAGCGCGCCTCGGTGGAGGAGCACCATGCGCTGCTCGAGCGGCTGGCCCCGCGCCTGGTGCCGCTCACCACGGACACCGGCTACCTGGTGCACCACGCCATCAAGCAGGGCAAGCGCGTGCTGCTCGAGGGTGCGCAGGGCGCGCTCCTCGACGTGGACCACGGCACCTACCCGTTCGTCACCTCGTCCAACACCACGGCGGGCGGTGCCGCGGTGGGTGCCGGCATCGGGCCCACCGCCATCGACGAGGTGCTCGGCGTCGTGAAGGCCTACACCACGCGCGTGGGCAACGGGCCGCTCCCCACCCAGGCGGCGGACGGCGTGGAGGAGGACCTCCGCAAGCTCGGCGGGGAGTTCGGCGCCGTGACCGGGCGGCCGCGGCGCTGCGGCTGGTTCGACGCCATGGTGGTGCGCTACTCGGTCCGCGTGAACGGCCTCACCGGCCTCGCCGTCACCAAGCTCGACGTGCTCGACACCTTCGGCGAGATCCCCGTGGGAACCGGCTACCAGCTCGACGGCGCGCCCTGCACGGTGATGCCGTCCGACGTGCGGGCGCTGGAGCAGGTGGTGCCGCAGTACGAGGTGCTCCCGGGGTGGCGGAAGCCCACCACCGGCGCCCGCAAGCTCGCCGACCTGCCGCCCGAGGCGCGGGCCTACCTCGACCGGCTCGAGGACCTCTCGGGCGCGCCCATCCGCTACGTGAGCGTCGGCACCCGCCGCGACCAGATCATCGAAGTCTGATGGAGCACACCGAGCTCCTCGTGGTGGGTGCCGGGCCCTGTGGCCTCGCGGTGGGCGTCGCGGCCCGGGAGGCGGGGGTCGGCTGCATCCTGCTGGACCGGCGCACGGTGGTGTCCGCCATCGAGCGCTACCCGCTCAACATGACGTTCTTCTCCACGCCGGAGAAGATCGAGATCGGCGGCGTGCCGTTCATCGCCAGCCACGAGAAGCCGACCCGCCGGGACGGCCTCCTCTACTATCGCCGCGTGGCGGAGCACTTCGGGCTCGACGCCCGGCCGGGGGAGGAAGTGACGGCCATCGCGAGGCGCGCGGGCGGCGGCTTCGAGGTGGCCGTGCAGCGCCGCCACGACCGCACCACCTACCACGCCGACCACGTCGTGGTGGCCACCGGGTACTACGACTGGCCCAACCTCCTCGGCGTCCCCGGCGAGGACCTGCCGCACGTGGCGCACTACTTCACCGAGGGGCACCGGCACTGGCACCAGGACGTCGTGGTGATCGGCGCCGGCAACAGCTCGGTGGATGCCGCGCTCGAGTGCTGGCGCGCGGGGGCGCGGGTGACGCTCGTGCACCTCGCCGAGGGCTTCGACCGGACGGTGAAGCCCTGGGTGCTGCCGGACATCACCAACCGGGTGAAGGAAGGCAGCATCCGGGCCTGCTGGAACAGCCGGGTGGTGGCCATCACCCCCGAGGCGGTGGAGGTGGAGCCGGTGGCCGGGGGCGCCCGCACCCGGGTGCCCGCCGACGCGGTGCTGGCCATGACCGGCTACCACGCCGACACCTCCCTCCTGGCGCAGCTCGGCGTGCCGGTGGACGCGCAGACCGGTGTCGCGGCCCACGACGAGGCCACGATGATGACGCCGGTGGCCGGCTGCTACCTGGCCGGCGTCATCGCCTCAGGGAAGGACGCCAACCGGCTGTTCATCGAGAATGCCCGTGGCCATGGCGCGCTGATCGTCGCCGACGTCCTGCGGCGGCGGCGCTAGCACCGGCCGCGCGCGCCCCCCGGAATGACGACGGGCCGGCTTCCCTGGGGAAGCCGGCCCGTCGTGCGTGGGGCGCGGGGGCTACTGGTTCGCCGCGTACCAGGCGGCCACGTTGAAGCCCACCGGGTCGATCTCGTAATAGCGGTTCTTGCTGTAGCGCCCGGTCGTGGGGTAGAAGGGCGGCGGGTTGCGCACGCCGCAGTTGTCCCACGTGTCCTGCTCCGCCCAGCCACTGTTGCCGGTGAAGGTGCCGGACACGCCCTGCTGGATGGTGCCGCCCACGATGGACTTGCAGCCGCGGCTCTTGCCGGCGCAGTTCTCCGGCGCGGTCGCGGCCGGGTCGCCGCCGATGTTCTCGCCCTGGAAATTGCCGAGGGTGAGCATGAACGAGTGGAAGGTCTCGTTCGGCGTGTCGTCGAAGCGGACGGTCCAGATGTTCTTGACGTAGAACGGCGTGTTGAGCGCGTTGTTCTCGATCACCGCGTCGTTGGTGGTGATGAGGCCCAGGATGTCGTTGCAGTTGGGGCTGCCCGGCGGCGTCACGTAGGTGATGTCGTCGGCCAGGATGATGTTGCCCGTGGCCACCACCGTGACGCGGCCGCGGAGCTGGCCGCTGATCGCCACGCTGCCCGTCACGTAGATCACGCCCTGGAAGTTGAGGTTCTGGGCGCGGCTCAGGGGCCAGAAGGTGAGCGCCAGGTTGTTGGCGGTGACCCCCCCGGCCATCGGGTTGAGGCCGCCCGCGTTGGTGTTGAAGAAATTGACCAGCGCGGCCGGCGGGGTGCCGCCATAGCCGGGCCAGGCCAGCCAGTTCCCGTAGGCATTCCCGGTGATCCACTGGCCGATGCCGGCAGCATTGGGGTAGAGCCGCCGGTCGCCGCCCAGGAAGCACTGACGGGTGCCGCTCACGAGCGCGTTGCGGGTCTCGATGATCCGGTTGCCCGAGTTGGCCGCCTGGCCGGCGAGCGCGCCGGGCACGAAGGTGGAGCTCATGATGGTGTCCGCCCGCGCCCACCGCCCGAGGGCGGCCGAGAGCCCGCCGCAGTTCGGGGAGAGCAGGTTCGGGTCGCGGGCGTTGGAGGGCTGCAGGGTGGCGGCCGTGCCGCCGCCGGCCACGGTGGCCAGGCCCGCGGGCACATTGCCCCAGGCGCGGGCGGTGACGTAGTTCCGCTTGTCCTGCGCCACGCCGCCGGCGGAGGCCTTCCACACGCGGAAGTAGCCCTCGTCGGAGCCGGTGAACTGCCCGTCGCCGTTGAGGTCGAGCACCACGAACTCGATCCGGGTGTCCGGGTCCATGGCCGTCGCCGTGGCGTAGCCGGTGATGTTCATGTTCCCGGTCGTGGCGTACGTCTGCATGTTGGTGAGGGTCGTGGTCGTCGGGAAGGCGATCGCCGCAGACCCGGTGGTGACGCCGCCGTTCCAGTTGCCGCTGCCCTGGTTGGTGATGTTCCCGACCGTGGTCACCGGGCCGTTGAAGGTGGCGCCGGGGGCGCCGGTCTGCAGCGCCATGCCCTGGTTGGAGTGGACCGGGCCGTTCACAACCTCGGTGTTACCCCAGGCGCAGCAGCTCCACGTGTTGAAGAAGCGGGCGAAGCGGCTGAACGGATCCTGCTTGAGCTGCATCCGGCGCACCACCACGGCGCCGCGGGCGGTGCGGACCTCCGAGATGACGCTGGCGAAGTTGCCGTACTGGCCGGTGGTGTCGCCGTTCTCGCCCACGAAGATGGAGCGGGTGAAGCCCGGGATCACGGCACCGGTGGCGTCGAGCACGGGCTGGTTGAGCTCGAGGGTGTCGTGCGACTGGCCCGCCGGCACCAGCGCGGCGTTGCCGTTGAGCATGTCGCGCCCGCGCTCGAGTCCCGCGTCGGCCGCCATCTCCATCATCGCTTCCGTGGAGTGGAAGCGGGAGATGAGGTTGGCGTTGCTCGTCATCAGGATGATGCCGACCGCCATGGCGGCCACCATCAGCGAGAGGAGGATGGTGAGCAGCAGCGCGATGCCGCGCTCGTTCCTCAGGGGATGCTCGGGCATGCGGGCCTCCGGGCCGGCAGGGGACATCGGGGTCACGGCTGCAACCGGGTCAGGGCGCTCTGGAGCAGGCTCGACTCCGCCGGGGAGCAGTCCTGCGCCGCCACGCCGAAGTAGTAGGAGCTGTCCGGCTGCAGCACCACGGACAGGCTGTAGGGCGAGAAGCCCGAGGCCTGTGTGGTGAGCGGGGTCCACGTGGTGACCCCGTTCAGCCGGTAGTAGAGGTTGTACTGGCTGATGTCGCGCTCGCCGGTGAGTTCGTCGGGGGAGGTGCTCCAGGAGAGCAGCACGCCGCCCGACCCCTGCCCCACGGTATCGGCGCCGAGGGTGCCGCTCACCTGGAGCGGCGTGTCGCCGCAGGTGGACACCGGCGAGAGGCCGTTGTTGGGGATCCGGATGATCGTGGACACCCGCCGGCTGGTGGAGTCGGCGGTGCCGATCCCGTTGGTGATCGTGACGTTGATCCGCACCGCGCGGATGAAGTCCGCGAGCGGCTGGGTGGTGTTGGGGGCGTTGGCGCCGCCGATCACGTTGTGGCGGACCGGGATGCGCGCCGTCGGGAGCGCCGCGTACACCGTGGTCCCCACCGCCGTGGTGCTGTCCCACCAGTACTCGAAGAACGGCCGCCCCGGGTACGCCTTGATGTTCCGCGCGATGAGCTCGGAGGGGAGCGCGTTGACCCGCTGGAGCAGCACGTAGTCGTTCGGGTCCGTGGTTGAGGAGTCGGGGCGGAAGTACAGCGAGATGGTCTCCGCCCGGCTCGGCGTGGCGCCACCCCAGAAGTAGTTGGCCGTGGGGTAGGTGATGCCCGGCGAGGTGTTGGGCAGCGTCACGGGCGTCGTGGTGGTCAGCGCCAGGTCCGCCGCCGCGGGCAGCGACGGGTTGATGTACACCGCGACCCCGTCCGGCACCTGCGAGGCGTAGTCGGCGTTGAAGCTGATCTCCGCGTTGCCGGCGTAGAGCAGCATCGGCTGCCCGGTGCCGATGCCGGCGCCGAGCGTGCGGAGCACCCGGTCCACCGTGGACAGGGCGTAGCGCATGTTCTGGGTCAGCTCGATCCGGGTGCCGCCGCGGGCGAAGTTCCGGCTCTGCGAGCGCATCACGCTGACCGCCGCCCCCATCACCACGCTGAGGATGATGAGCGCGATCATCATTTCGATGAGCGAGAAGCCGGCGTCGGGCCGGGCCTGCGGGGGGCGGGTGCTCATGGGGCGGCCACCACCACGGTGAGGTTGACGGGAGTGCCCATGCGGGGCTCCGACACGGTCACGGTGATCGTCGTGTAGTCGGCCCGCGGGCTGTTGCTCGTGGTGCGCGTCACCCGCGTCAGGCGGGTCATCGCCGCGAAGCCGGGGAAGCCAGTGACGGTCTGGTTGTTGTAGGTCGAGACCAGGGTCGGGTAGGCCGTGGCCGAGGTCTGCGAGCGGATCGTCTCGATCTGCTCCTGCGCCACCGCCGTGGCCACCGTCCGCATGGTGGAGGTGCCCACCACGTGGAGGAAGTTGCCCACGAAGCGGCCGAGCGAGAGCGCCACCACCGTCAGGATGATGAGCGCCACCAGCGTCTCGACCAGCGTGAAGCCCTTGCGATTCATCAGTTCCCCCGCGTCCAGGTGCCGGTGGCGTAGGTGTACCAGATGATACGCCCGCTCGAGCGGATGATCTCACCCGCGCGCACCTCGGAGGTGCGGTTGGCGGCCATGCTCTTGATGGTGTTCAGGTAGAACCCGCAGGTCTCGCTGGCCGTGCCGTCGCGGCGGAAGACGATCATCGGCAGGCCGGCCTGGGTGCCCGCGATGTTGAACGTCGCCGGCCCCGCGACCCCGTTGGTGTACGTCACCGCCGGCGCCGCCCCGATCCCGAAGGTCACGCCCTCGCCCAGGTTGGTGTAGGTCACCCGTTCGGTGCCGTTGATGATGCCGTCGTTGTTGGTGTCCTCGTGCATCCGGAGCCGCCGGTTGGGCAGGTCGAAGGACACCCGCACGTCCGACTGCAGCGAGACCGCAAGCCGCTGCGCATACGTCAGGGAGGCCGTCACCGCGCGCACCGCCGAGTTCACCCGGTAGCCCTCGAGGTTGAGCCGCGGGATGGCGAACGTCGCGACGAGGCCCATGATGACGATCACGATCAGCACCTCGATCAGCGTGAAGCCGCCCGCCGACCGGCCCCGGGGGGCGGGGACGGGCGGGACGAGGTGCGTCGGGGGATGTGCCGGCATCGGAAACCCTCCTTGGGCAGCGGGGGACGGGCAGGCCGCGCACGCCCGGCTCCGGGGGATGTGACCTAGCGCACGCGATCGGCCGCGTGGCGTCGTCCCCCGCCTTCCAGGACTGCGGCAGGGGAAAAAGCAAGAAGTACGCCTTGGCGGGGTGAACGGCTATCTGCTGGTCCCGGGGGCAGTTGCGCCGTTGTGTCGGCGGGGCCACAACAGTGCGGGCCCCTCAAGTTCTGGCGAAGCGCGGCGATCCGCCCGACCACCCCCGGGGGGCCAAGCCGACCCACATTGCAGGATAGCCCCCCGGTCCGGCCCCGGCAAGCGATTATCCGGCAAGGGCTTGCCGGTTTGCTCCCTTGCTGGCGGACGGGGGGCCCCCTAGCTTCCTCGCCGCCCGGGAACCGCCCGGCCGTCCCCCTCCCGATCCCCGCCCGTTATGGCCGACACCACGCTCATGGAGAAGCTCGTCTCGCTGTGCAAGCGGCGCGGCTTCGTCTTCCAGTCCTCCGAGATCTACGGCGGCCTCGGCTCCGTCTGGGACTACGGTCCCCTGGGCGTGGAACTGAAGAAGAACGTCAAGGACCGGTGGTGGCGCGCCATGGTCCACGCGCGCGACGACATCGAGGGCCTCGATGCCGCGATCCTGATGCACCCGCGCGTCTGGGAGGCCAGCGGCCACGTCGCCGGCTTCACCGACCCGCTGGTGGACTGCAAGACCTGCAAGGCGCGCTTCCGCGCCGACAAGCTGCAGGACGCGCAGTGCCCCCAGAAGCCGTCCAAGCACCCGGGCGAGCACAGCACCTGCCAGCTCACCGAGCCCCGGATGTTCAACCTCATGTTCAAGACGTTCATGGGGCCGGTGGAGGAGCAGGCGGCGGTCATCTACATGCGCCCCGAGACGGCACAGGGCATCTACGTCAACTACCAGAACGTCCTGAATGCCTCGCGCCAGAAGGTGCCGTTCGGCATCGCGCAGATCGGCAAGGCATTCCGGAACGAGATCACGCCGGGCAACTTCATCTTCCGGACCCGCGAGTTCGAGCAGATGGAGATGCAGTTCTTCGTGAAGCCCGGCGCCGACGCCGAGTGGTTCGAGCAATGGCGCGAGATCCGGATGGGGTGGCACCACGCCCTCGGGCTCAACCCGGCCAGGCTCCGCTGGCACCAGCACGGCCCCGGCGAGCTGGCCCACTACGCCAAGGCCGCCTACGACATCGAGTACGAGTTCCCCTTCGGGTGGAACGAGATCGAGGGCATCCACAACCGGAGCGACTTCGACCTGGGGCGCCACCAGGAGTATTCCGGCAAGAAGCTCGAGTACTTCGACCAGGCCGCCAATGAGCGCTACGTCCCCTACATCGTGGAGACGTCGGCCGGCGCGGACCGGGTGACGCTCACGCTGCTGGTCGATGCTTACCGCGAGGAGGAGGTGGAGGGGGAGACCCGGGTGGTGCTGGGCTTCCACCCGAGCGTGGCCCCGATCAAGGCCGCGGTGCTCCCGCTGGTCAAGAAGGACGGCATGCCCGAGCTCGCGGACCGGATCTATCACGACCTCAAGCGCCGCTTCCCCACCTTCTACGACGACAGCGGCGCCATCGGCCGCCGCTACCGGCGCATGGACGAGGCGGGCACCCCGTTCTGCTGCACGGTGGATGGGGAGACGGTGAAGGACGGCACCCTCACCGTCCGCGAGCGCGACGCCATGACCCAGGTGCGCGTGCACCAGGACCAGTTGGCGGCCTGGATCCAGGACCGGATCGCCTGAGGCGGAGCCGGGGCCGGTGGCGCGGGGTCCCGGGGCCGCCCGGGGCCCCGCGCGCGTTCGGGGTCCCCGTTCCCCGCGCCGCCGGGACTGTCTAGCTTCCCGCCGCGATGCGATTCACCGATTTCGAGGCCCTCATCCGCCGGCTGGAGGCGGAGGTGCCCCCCCAGTTCCTGGATGGGGTCGCCGGGATCGAGGTGTCCCGCAAGGTGCTCCCCCATCCTACCCGGGCCGAGATCTACACCCTCGGCGAGTGCATCCCGGTCCCCGCCGAGGGGGCCGGCGGTGACGAGGGCATCCAGAGCCGGGTGGTGCTCTACCACGGGTCCTTCCGGGCGCTCGCGCAGTATCATCCGGACTTCGACTGGCGGGCCGAGGCGTGGGAGACCCTGACCCACGAGTTGCGCCACCACCTCGAATGGCGGGCCCGGGCGCCGGACCTGGAGGCGTTCGACTGGGCGGCGGAGCAGAACTTCGCCCGGCTGGACGGCGAGCCGTTCGATCCGCTCTTTCACCTCTCGGCCGAGCCGGTGGTGAAGGGGGTCTACCGGCTGGACGACGACTACTTCCTCGACCAGCCGGTCCGCGAGGTGCCGGCCGAGGTCCGCTTCGACTGGCATGGCACCCGCTACCGGGTGCCGGCGCCGGAGGGGACCACGCTGCCGGCCCTCCTGTCGGTCACGGGCGTGGCCGAACCGCCCCCGGGCGAGTTGATCGTGGTGCTGCGGCGCACGCCCGGGCTCATGGCGCTCTTCCGGAAGTCGGCGGGCCCGCCGTTCCAGGAGCAGGTCCGGGCGCTGCCGGTGGCCTGAGGCCTCCCCGGGCCGCTATGTTCCCCCGAGGGGCCGCCGATTCCTGCGGCCAGGGATTCCGTCGATGACCCAGCGTTTCCTGATGGCTCTCTCGCTGCTCGTCCTGCCCGGCGCGGCCGGGGCGCAGGCCGCCGACCCCGGCTACCGGGTGGGCGTCGTGAGCGAGTCCGGCGACATCGTGACCTGGCTCAAGCCGGGCGCGGGCACGCTGGTGGAGGACCACGTCGTGCCGGTCGGCGTGATGCCGGCGGACGTGGACGGCCCCCACAACCTGGCGGTGGCCCCGGACCAGGCCTTCTACTACCTGTCCATTGCCCACGGGACGCCGTTCGGCAACCTGTGGAAGCTCGACGCGCGCACCGACCAGCTGCTCGGCACGGCGCCGCTCGAGATGTTCCCGACCACCATCGGCCTCACGCCCGATGGCGACTTCGCGTTCGTGGCCAACTCGGACTTCCACGGCGACCATCCGCGCGAGAACGTGATCACGGTGGTGCACATCCCGACGATGCAGACCATCACCCACCTGCCGGCCTGCGACATGCCGCACGGGGTGAAGTCCAACCACGCCGGCACCACCGTCTACATCTCCTGCATGCACTCCGACGAGCTGCTGGAGATCGACGTGGCCTCGCTGGCCATCCGTCGCCGCGCGCCCACCGGCACCGGGATGCCGCACGCCATGCCGGCCGACCCGCACGCCATGCACGGCGCCGCCCCGCCCGCCGGGGCCTCCGCGCCCGCCCCCGGCGCGCCGGCGGTGGATGGCGAGTGCGCGCCGACCTTCGTGGCGGTGAGCGCCGACGACCGGACCCTGTGGGCGGCGTGCAACCACTCGGGCACGGTGCAGTTCTGGGACGCCGCCAGCTTCACGAAGGTGGCGGAGGTGCCGGTCGGCGCCGGCGCCTACAACGTGGAGCCCTCGCCGGACGGGAAGTGGGTGATCGTCACCAACAAGAAGGCGCAGAGCTTCAGCCTGGTGGACGTGGCGGCGCGGACCGAAGTGCTCCGGGTGCCCACCACCAAGAAGATCGTGCACGGCGTCGCCTGGTCGCCCGACGGGCGCTACGCCTTCATCTCCCAGGAATCGATCGGCGCCGATCCGGGCGCCGTGGACATGTTCGACGTGGCCGCGCGCAAGGTGGTCGCCACGGTCCCGGTCCGGGCGCAGCCCACCGGGATCGCGATCCTGCGCCGGCCCTGACCCGCACCCCCTTGTCCCGATGACGCACGAGACGATGACCTCCCTGCCCGGCGCCGAGGTGCTGGCGCGCGCCAAGCGCTTCTTCCAGGAGCGGGTGCCGAACTACGCCGCGTTCCCCGAGAAGGAAGGCCCCACCTTCCTGCAGCTGCGCGGCCAGGGAGGCGAGGAGATTGCCCTGGCCGTGGCGCCGGCGGAGCAGGGGACGCGGGTGCGGGCCTCGAGCATGCTCTTCGACCGCGAGATCGGCCGCTTCTTCACCACGCTGCCCGGAGTGTCGGCATGACCGCGATTCCCGTCCGCATCATGGTTCAGGAGGTGTGGGACCAGGTGGAGCTGGAGCTACAGCCGAGCGCCAGCGTGGCCGAGGTGAAGGAGCGCGCGCTGGCCCTCACGCACGCCCCCGGCCGGCCCGAGGAGTTCCAGGTCAAGTTCCGCGGCGCCGTGGTGCTCGACGAGAAGCGGAGCCTCGCCGAGGCGGGCGTGGGGCCGCGGTCGTCGCTCATCGTGATGTCCCGCCGCCGCCGGCCGGTGCGCTGACGGATCCCGTCCGGCAGCCGCCGCGCGGGCGCGCGCTCACCTGGCTGGCCGTCGGGTTCCTCCTGCTCGACGGCGCGCTGCTGGCGTTGATCGCGCTGTGGACGCGGAGCGCGGGGCACGCCGCCGGGGGGCTCGTCTGCCTGCTGCTGGCGGCGGCCGTGATTCTCCTCTGGCGCCGCCAGCGCCGCCTGCAGGCCGAGGTGGCGGCGGCGCGCGAGGCCGTCCGCGACGAGGCCCGCGCGCTCCGGGACCTCCTGAGGAACTAGTCGTCCGGTCATGCCCGTCCCGCTCTTCACCCACCCCGCCTGCCTCGGCCACAACCCGGGCCACGACCACCCGGAGACCCCGGCGCGGCTTCAGGCCATCCTGGCGCGTCTGGGCCGCGACCCGAGCGCGGAAATCCGTGAGGTGGCCGCCGGCACCCGCGAGGACCTGCTGGCGGTGCATCCCGAGGGGCACGTGACGGGGCTCGAGCAGCTGGCCGCGCACGGGGGCGGGGTGGTGTCGCTGGACACGGTGATGAGCGCCGGGAGCTGGCCGGCCGTGCTCGGCGCCACCGGGGCCGTACTGGCCGCGGTGGAGCACGCGCACCAGCACGGCCGGCATGCCTTCGCCGCGGTGCGGCCCCCGGGCCACCACGCGCTCGCGCAGCGGGCCATGGGCTTCTGCCTGGTCAACAACGTGATGGTGGCCGCGCGGCGGGCGCAGGCCCGGGGCCGCGCGCGCGTCCTCATCGTGGACTGGGACGTGCACCATGGCAACGGGACGCAGGCGCTGATGGAGCACGACGCCAGCATCCGGTTCGTCTCCCTGCACCAGCATCCCTGGTATCCCGGGACCGGCATGGCGGAGGAGCGCGGGGTGGGCAACGTCTTCAACGTGCCCCGCGGTCCCGGTGCCCCGCCGGCGCTCTACGTGGACGACCTGTGGGCGGCCGTCCGCCAGGCCCTCGCGGGCTGGACGCCCGACCTGGTGCTCGTCTCCGCCGGCTACGACGCGATGCTCGGCGATCCCCTCGGTGGCTTCACGCTGGAGCCGGAGCACTACGCCCAGGTGATCACCCGCCTCCGCGAGCGCCTGCCCAAGGCGCCGATCGTGGGCCTGCTCGAGGGCGGCTACGTCCCCGCGCGCATCGCCGAAGGGGTGCAAGCGACGATCTGGGCGCTCGGGGACTGACTGGGCGCTCGGGGATCGACGCGGCCCTCCGGGCGCGCGGCACCTTCGCGGTGAACCACTCGACCAGCCCAACCCTGGCACCGCCCGCGCCGGTCCGCGCGTCAGGGCCCGCCGGTGTACGGGCGCGGCCACGCCGAGGATTGCCGGGAGAGCCGGGCCGGGGCGAGATTCCCGGTTCACTTCCCGATCGAGGATCGCCGTGACGCACGCCCTTCGGCTCGAGGCCGAGGTCCTGAACCTCAAGACCCGGCACCCCTTCATCATTGCCCGCGGGGGCGAGAGCGAGTATCGCACCGTGTGGGTGCGGCTCGTGGACAAGGATGGGGTGGAAGGGTGGGGCGAGGCGGCGCCCGCCAAGATCTACGGGGAGACCACCGAGACGGTGCTCGCGGCCCTGCAGGCCTACGGCGCGCACCTGCCGGCGGATCCGTTCGACATCGAGGGCGCCGAGCGGGAGTGGGAGAAGGCCCTCAAGCTGAACCCGTCGGCGCGGGCGGCGCTCTCCTCGGCGCTGCACGACTACGTGGGCAAGAAGCTCGGCGTTCCCGTCTACAAGGTGTGGGGCCTCAACCCCGCCGAGGCCCCCAAGTCCACCTTCACCATCGGCATCGACACGGTCGAGAAGCTGCGCGTGAAGGTGCTGGAGGCGGAGCAGTACCCCATCCTCAAGATCAAGCTCGGCACCGACCGCGATCGCGAGATCCTCGAGACCATCCGCGCCCTCACGGACAAGGAGCTGCGGGTGGACGCCAACACCGGCTGGACGGTGAAGCAGGGCCTGCGGATGCTCCCGATCCTGGAGGAGTTCGGCGTCACCGTGCTGGAGCAGCCGCTGCCGGCCACCGACCTCGATGGCCTCGAGGTCCTGGCCAACGCCTCCGACATCCCGGTCATCGCGGACGAGAGCTGCCTCACGGCCGCCGACATCCCGCGGCTCGTGGGCAAGGTGGACGGGATCAACATCAAGATCGCCAAGTGCGGGTCGCTGCGGGAGGCGCTCCGCATGATCGCCATCGCGCGGGCGCACCACATGATGGTCATGGTGGGGTGCATGATCGAGAGTTCCATCGCCATCACCGCGGCGGCGCACTTCACGCCGCTGGTGGACATCGTGGACCTCGATGGTGCGGCCCTCACCAGCAACGACCCCTTCGTCGGCGCCACCATCGATGGCGGCCAGGTGCGGCTCCCCACCGGACCGGGGCTCGGGCTCAGCCGGCGATGACCGCCGGCTTCGGGCAGGTGGCGCTCCCGCTGCCGCTCGCCCAGCCCTACACCTACCGGATCCCCGAGGCCCTCGCGGATCGCGCCGTGCCGGGCGCCCGCGTCGTGGTGCCGGTCCGCAACCGCGAGATGGTCGGCCTCCTCACCGCCCTCGGCCCCTCGGCCGAGGGCGTCGTGCCGAAGGACATCCTCGCCGCGCCGGACCCGGCGCCCGCGCTCCCCGAATCGCTGCTCGAGACCGCCCGCTGGCTCGCCGGGTACTACGGGGCCCCACTCGGCCTCACGCTCCGCGCCATGCTGCCCACCGCGCTGTGGGGCGCCTCGCAGGTGGTGGTGGTCCTGGCTGACGGGGCGCCGCTCGGCGGGGTGGCTGGTGAGGTGGTGGCCTGGCTGCAGAAGAAGGGGGGCGAGGCCCCCGTCGGCTCCATTGCGCGGGCACTCAAGCGGCCGGTGTGGGAGGCCGTCAACCGGCTGGCGCGCGTCGGGGCGGTGCACCTCCGCGTGGAGCCGGCGGAGACCGGCGGGCAGGTGGCCACGCAGCGCGTGATCCGCCTCCGCGAGCCCGCGCCCTCCCTGGTGGACCGCGAGACGCTCTTCAGGCGGGCCCCGCGGCAGCGGGCCGTCCTCGAGGCGCTCGAGGAGCTGGGCGGGGCGGCCAGCACCGAGCACCTGCTGGAGCGGCTGGGCCTTTCGCGCGCGGGGATTGATGCGCTGGTCCGCCGCGGCCTGGCACAGGTCGAGCAGGTGGAGGCGAGCCGGGATCCCTTTCACGGCCTCCCGGGCACGCCGCCCCCGCTCCATCCCACCGCCGCCCAGCGCGAGGCCATCGCCGCCATCTCCGCCCTGCCGCCAGGCGAGGCGGCGCTGCTGTTCGGGGTCACGGGCAGCGGCAAGACGCTCGTCTATCTCGAGGCCATCCGCCAGGCACTCGGGGCGGGGCGGGGCGCCATCCTGCTCGTCCCGGAAATCGCCCTGACGCCGCAGACGGTGAGCCGGGTGCGCGGCGTCTTCGGCGACCAGGTGGCCGTGCTCCACAGCGCCCTCTCCGACGGCGAGCGGGCCGACGCCTGGCGGGCCCTCCGCCGGGGGCAGAAGAAGGTGGCCATCGGGGCCCGCTCCGCGATCTTCGCGCCGGTGCAGGACCTCGGCGTCATCGTGGTGGATGAGGAACACGAGTCGAGCTACAAGAACGGCGAGGCCCCGCGCTATCACGCCCGCGACGTGGCGCTGGTGCGCGCGCGCCTCGAGGGCGCCCGCCTGGTGCTCGGCAGCGCCACGCCCGCCCCCGAGACCATGGCCCGTGTGGGTGACCGGCTCCAGCTCCTCCGCCTCCCCGAGCGCGCCGGCCAGCAGCCGCTCCCGCCCGTGGAGCTGGTGGACCTGCGAAGCGCCCCGCGCCTCGCCGAGGCGGGCGCCATCCCGTGGAGTGAGGCGCTCGACCGCGCCGTGGCGCGCGCCCTCGCGCGCGAGGAGCAGGTGCTCCTCCTCCTCAACCGGCGCGGCTTCGCGGCCGTGCTCCAGTGCCCGTCCTGCGGCGTGGCGCGAAGCTGCGACCGCTGCAGCATCACCCTGACCGTGCACCAGGCGCCGGCCGGCCTCCGCTGCCACTACTGCGGCAAGGACGAGCCCATCCCGCGCGCCTGTCCCGAGTGTGGCCACGCGGTGCAGCGGATGCGCGGCGTGGGCACCCAGCAGCTTGAGCGCTTCGTGGCCGAGCGCTTTCCCGAGGCCCGCCTGGCCCGGATGGACCTCGACACCACCAGCGCCAAGTGGTCCCACCAGGCCATCCTCGAGCGGGTGGGCCGGGGCGAGGTGGACATCCTGCTCGGCACCCAGATGATCGCCAAGGGACTCGACTTCCCCAACGTGACGCTGGTGGGCGTGGTGGATGCCGACACCGGCCTCCACCTGCCGGACTTCCGCGCGGCGGAGCGGACCTTCCAGCTGCTGGCGCAGGTGGCCGGCCGCGCGGGCCGCGGACCCAAGGGCGGCCGCGTCATCGTGCAGACCCGCGCCCCGGCGCACTACGCCCTGACCACCGCCGCGGCGCACGACACGGAGGCGTTCCTCGCGGCCGAGCTCGCGATGCGGCAGGAGCCGCCGTACCCGCCCACCCGCTCCCTCGTGAACCTGGTGGTCTCCGGCGAGCACGACCTCGCCGTGGCCGACGCGGCCGAGCGCCTCGCCGCCTGGTGCACGGCACTGCTGGCCTCCCAGGAAATGGACGTGGAGGTGCTGGGGCCCGCGCCGTGTGCGCTGGCGCGGATCAAGGACCGCTGGCGCTGGCACGTGGTGCTCCGGGGCGCGAGCCCCGTGCTCGGCCGGGTGGTCCGCTACGCGGCGACCCGGATGCCGCAGCCGAGCGGCACCCGGGTCGTCATTGACCGGGATCCGGTGAGCCTCCTCTAGGCCTAGAAGACGATCTGCAGGCCCGAGGTGAGGAAGCGGTCCGTGGTCTTGAAGCCCGGCTCCGGCAGCCTGTCGTACTTGATGACGTAGCCCGCCTTGAACGCCACCTTCGAGGAGATCGGCGCCACGAGCGCGGTCTCGAAGTTGGCCCGCAGGTCTTCGCTCTCCTTGAAGTTCGGCAGCACCTCCGCCAGCTGGGTCAGGTAGGCCTTGTCCCCGAGCAGCTGCTTGAAGAGCAGCGCGCCCCGGCCGCTGCCGAAGGTGAGGTCGCTGCCGGCGGTGGAGCGCTGCTGGTTGGCCGCCACGCCGGCCTCGAGGTCCAGCGTGGTGCGGGGGAGTGCCACGGCCTTGAAGGTGAGGCCGGTGCCCTCCTCGAACCGGCGGCTGATGCCGGCGAACTCATTGCGGTCCCAGCCGGTCAGGACATACAGGCCGAGGCGCGGCGAGAGGCCGTAGTCCCCCCGCAACCGGGCGGCGTAGTTCTCGGCCGACTTCACGCCGTCGGTGCGGCCGTAGACCGCCGCGAACTGCTGGCCGAAGGTCCACCGGCCGCTGGTGTAGGTGGCCTTCTGGCCGGCGTTGAGCGTGGTGGTGGAGGTGTTGCCGGCCGTGTTGACGAAGCCGAAGTCGGTCTGGAGGGTCCAGGGGCGCTTGGGCGCGTCCTGTGCGGCCAGCGCGGGAACGAGGAGGGCCAGGGCCAGGCCGGTGGCGGCCATCATGCGCGTACGGGAGAAGTGCATCGATCTGCTCTCACGGTGTGGGGACAGAAACGACCTGCGCCGGGCGCCCCCGAGGGGACACCCGGCGCAGGGAGGGACCGGTGACCCGGCCCCTGGATCAGCTCACTGGTTGGTCTGCGTCAGCTCGACGCGGCGGTTGGCCGCGCGGCCGGCGGCCGTCGTGTTCGGCTCCACCGGGGCGTCCGGGCCGTAGCCCTTGGTGGTCATCCGCTCGGCCGCAACACCCTTCGAGACGAGGTAGGCCTTCACCGCGTCCGCACGCGCCTGCGAGAGGCGGGTGTTGGTGGCCTTGCTGCCGGTGTTGTCGGTGTGGCCACCGATCTCCACCGTCACGGCCGGGTTGTTGATGAGCGACGTGGCCACGGTGTCGAGCACCGCGGTGGAGGTCGGCAGCAGGGTGGCCTTGCCGGTCTCGAAGTTCACGCCCTTCAGGATGAGGGGCTTGCCCGCCTCGAAGATGGCGGTGCAGCCGACGGCGTCCACCTTGGTGCCGGCCGGGGTGTCCGGGCAGCGGTCGGTCGAGTCAATGACGCCGTCCCGGTCGCTGTCCTTGGGGCAGCCATTGGCATCCACCACCGTGCCGGCCGGGGTGTTGGGGCAGCGGTCGTTGGCGTCAATGACACCGTCGCTGTCGCTGTCCTTCGGGCACCCGTTGGCATCCACCGCGGTGCCGGCCGGGGTGTTGGGGCAGCGGTCGTTGGCGTCCACGACGCCGTCGCCGTCCGCGTCCTTCGGCAGCGAGCAGCCGTTGGCGTCCACCTTGTCGCCGGCCGGGGTGCTCGGGCAGCGGTCGGCCGAGTTCTTCACGCCGTCGTTGTCGTCATCGCCGTCCACGGGCGCGGCGACCGGGGCGGGGGCCGGGGCCGGCGCGGGCGCGACCGCCACCGGCTCCGGGGCCTTCCGGCCACCGAAGTAGTACGACAGGCCGCCCTGCAGGCCGAGGTTGAAGCTCGAGCTGCCGGTTCCCACCTTCGGGTCGCTCACATAGTCGCCCGTGAGGTCCACCCGGATGGTCACCGGGCCCGGCGTGCCGAGACGGAAGCCCACGAGGCCGCCGAAGCCGGCCTCGGACTCGTCCAGGTCCTTCTTCCACAGGGTGTGGGTGTAGCCGGCGCCGAGGAGGAGGTCGGCGTGCTGCGCGAAGGGCACCGCGTAGAGCAGCCGGGCGTGGATCGGGATGTAGCTGATCTTCGCGTTGTTGCCGCCATCCACGTAGGTGTAGCTGGCATCGGCCTCGATGCCGAGGTTCTTCAGGAACGTGAACCCGAGACGGGCGCCCGCGCCCACGTCGTCCTTCACGTCGATGTCCGAGTCAAACCAGGTGTAGCGACCGAACGCCCCGACCTCCACCGAGCCGGGATTCTGGGCCAAGGCAGGCGTTGCCACGGCGAGCGACAGCGCTGCGAAAGCCAAACGGAACTGCTTCATATGTGTTCACTCCGTGAGGGGGACGGAAAAAGCTGCCAAAAGTAACAGCCACCCTGCGAAGGGGGCTATGAGCTGAATCACTATTTTTGTTTAGAAAGAGGCCTCGGGGCGCCGTCGTCCGGCCCGGCGGCGGCGCCCCGTTTGAGAGGCAAGTTATTGCAGTGGCGGGGGTTGTCAATCAGGGAGGCCGGGGCGCGGGGCCTTGGACGCGGGAGGGGATGTCCAAGGTTCTGCGGGACTCAGCCGCCGTCGGCGAGAATCTTCCGTCCGAGGGTGGCGAACGCCTCCTCCACCAGCTCCCCCGACTTGGCGCTGGTCTGGTACACCGTCCAGCCCTTCTCCTTGAGCCATTCCTGCTGGGTGGCGCTGATGGCCCACTGCCCCCAGAGGTCGGCCTTGTTGAGGCACAGCACGAAGGGCAGGCCGGTCGAGCGTTCGCTGGCCGTCTCCTGCAGGCCCAGGGCGATCTCGAGGGTGTCGGCGCGGGTGCCGTCGGCGACCAGGATGTAGCCGGACGCCCCCTTGAGGTACTGCATCCGGACCCACTGGTACCGCTCCTCACCCTGCAGGTCCCAGAGCATGAAGTTGAGTGTCGTCTCGCCGAGGGTGACGCTCTTCTTGTCGATCTTCACCCCGATGGTGGACAGGTACTTGTCGGAGAAGACGCTGTCGACGTAGCGGCGCACCAGGCTCGTCTTGCCCACGCCCGGGGCGCCCAGCATGCAGATCTTCTTCTCCAGGACCGTCATGCAACCTCCACTGGGGGACCTCGTCCAGGCCACGGGATCGGCGGGCGCGCGGGGCCATCGGGGCTCCGGCGGGCGGCGCGGCGGGATTGCGTGCGGCCGGGGCTGGCCCCCGAAGGTAGCAGGGGTCCGGGCACCTGCCCAGCGGGCGGCACCCGGGATCAGCGCGTCCGCACGGTGTCCGCGACCGGGTCGGGCTCCGCCACCTGCACCCGCACGTACACGGCCCGGCGACGAGCACGCTCCTCCTCGGTGGCGGCACTGCCCACCGCCGGCTCGAGCAGGCGGAGCAGCGTGACGCGCGCCGGGATCACCTCCGTGAGGATCGCGGCGAGCGCGTCGGCGCGGGCGCGGCGGAGCTGGTCGTTCAGGGCCTCATCGCCCTGCTCGTCGGCGGAGCCCACGAGGAAGAGCGTGACCCCGAAGCCCAAGGCGGCCGCGGCCGAGTCGAGGCGGGCCACCGCGCGTGCGATGCGCGCCGCACCGCGGACCGCGGTGCTGTCGAGGCCGGCGCTGCCCACCGGGAACTGCAGCCGCTCCAGTTCCACCGCCTGCACCAGGGGCGCGAGCGCCGGGATGTCACGTGCCGCCACCCGTTCCTCCCGCCAGGCGCCCACGCCCGGGAGCGCGAGCGCGAGCCGCCCGGCGTCGCGGTACCAGGCGGCGGGCGCGGCGCCGCGCGCCACGAGGGTGTCGCCCGCCATGCGGAGCGTGAGGCTGGCGGGGGGCCGGAGCGCCCGCGCCGCCCGGCGGGCCATGAACTCCGGGAGGAGGGCCACGTAGGGCTCCCAGCGCTCCGTGAGCGCCGAGGTGTCCACCCCCGCCGCAGCGCGGAGGGTGGCCGGATCGGGGGCCTGCGGGTCGCGCAGGCCCTGCACCAGGAAGCGGCCGCCGTCGCGCCCCGCCTGCGTGACCACCAGGCCAGGGGTGGCCCGGAGCCGGCGGACGTAGTCGGCGAAGTGGCGCGCGGCACGGTAGCGGGGTAGGAGGAGGAACCCGGCCAGGCCGAGCACCGCCACCAGCAGAACCCAGGCCTGCCAGTGGGCGCGGCGGGGGCGCACCTGCCGCGCCTCGCGCAGCAGCGCCTCGAGGCGTGGGCGGCTCCGGCCAAAGGGCATCGTGTCGCCCTGGAAGCCGTCGAGCTCGGCGGCGTGCTCGCCCTCGAGTTCCTCGAGGGTGGCCTGGAGCTCGGTGCGGAACTCCACCGGCGCGTGCCCGCGGAAGACGGCCGCGAGGAGCGCCCGCGAGCCCTGTTCCACCCACACCGTCAGCTCCCCGACCTGCAGCTGCTCCAGCATCTCCTGCTGCGACACCCGGAAGGAGTCGCGCGCGAAGTCCTGGATGGCCGTGAGCATGCCGGCCACCATGCCGGCATCCTGCGCGTCCACCGAGGGCGCCGTCAGGTGCTGCAACAGGATGCCGCTCTCCCGGTGCACCAGGAACACCTGCTCCACCCGGTACACCAGGCTGTGCCGCAGCACCACCTCGGCGAAGGGCCGGCCGGTGCGGATGGCCTCCCAGCGCCACGCGAGCCCCTGCAGCGAGAAGGTGGACTCGAGCGCCTGGTTGAGCGACTGGAGCATCCCCGCCAATGCCTGGCTGATGGCGCGGCGGATGGCGGGGCCCATGACGGGGAAGAGGGCGTCGGCCAGCGGCTGCGGATCCCGCCGCACGGAGCGGGTGAGGGCCTGGGTCACGACGGGGCTCAGGGCCTCGGGGTCGTCGAGGCGCTGCTCCAGGCGGCGGAGCTGCTCGCGCTCCCGGCCCAGGAGAATGGTGCGGAGCCGCGCCACCGGGTCGGCCGGCGGGGCGGGTTCGGCGGGCGGGGCGCCCGGGGGGGTGGTGCCCGCGCGCGCGGGCGTCCGCACCTCAGGCGTCATTCGGGCGGCGCGGCTCCTCGGCGAGGCGGGCGGCCACGTCGGCGAACATGGCGCCGAGGGCGGCGCGGTCGGCCTTGCGGGCGTGCAGTTCGTCGGCCTCCCGCCGGAGGGCGGCGCCGAGCTCGCCGGTCTTCCGGGCCAGTTCCTCGGCCAGGGCGCCGGCTTGCCGGGCGAGCTCGCCGCGCAGGTCGCGCTGGGTGCGCTGGGCCTCCTCGGCGCTGTCGGCGAAGCGGGTGTCGGTGGTGCGGCCCAGCTGGTCGAGGCTCCCCGCCAGCTCGGCATCGCCGGAGGCGCGGGTACGCTGCTCCTGGGTCAGGCGGTCGGCCAGGACCTCGACCTCCCGGCGCATGTACTCCTCGAGACTCGAGAGCCGCTGGCGGAACTCGTCGCGCAGGTTGGCGGAGTCCTGCAGCAGCCGCTCCTCGAGCTGGGAGAACCGGCGGTCGTAGTCCCGCATCTGCGTGCCGAAGATAATGTCACGGATCTGGTCGATGTTGCCGCCCGGGGCCGAGGGATCGGCGGGGCGGGCATTCAGGTCGGTGGACTCCATGGAAACCTCGGAAGACGCCGGGGGTGCGGGGCTGGGGCGAGGCGGGACCGGGTGCGGGACAGCCCGGGAGCCCGCCGGACGTGGCAAAAGTGCATGTCCAGCGGAGGCGGCGGAAGGGTGGGGCCGGGTGACGGAAAGACGACGGGCCGCCTCCCGCCCGGGAAACGGCCCGCCGACGCCGGTTGGCCAGCGCGGAGGTCAGCGCGCCGCCCAGCCGATCTCGCCGCCGATGTAGTAGTTGCGGCCGGGCGCGGTCTCGAAGACGCGGCCGAAGGTGCCGTTCACGGTGAAGGAGCCGACGTAGTCGCGGTCCCAGAGGTTGTTGATGCCGAGGAAGGGGCGGACCCACGCGCCGCCCGCGCGGCCTTCCCAGCTGACCCGCACGTTGGTGACCCCGTGGCCCAGGCCCTCGATCTCGCTGCCCTTGGCGCCGCCGAGCCCCGCGACATAGAGCGTGTTGAGGTCGTCGGCGAACATCGAGGTGGCCAGGGTGTGGTCCACGTCCAGGGAGACGCCGCGGACCGGCCCGGCGCGGAGCCCCAGGCGGGCGAAGCCCTTGGGCACGCTCGGCAGGCGGTTGCCGTCGAGCGTGTCGACGGTGCCGGCCTGCTGGTTGACCACGCGGTACCGGCCGAAGCGGAAGTTCGAGTAGGTGTAGTTGCCGAAGAGGGTGAGCCACTCCGTGGGGCGTCCGCTCAGGCCCAGCTCCACGCCGTCGTTCTTCACCTGGCCCGCGTTGGTGAAGTAGCCCCGCCCGCTCACCTCGCGGTACTGCACGATGGCATCCCGCACACGGCTGAGGTAGCCGGCCACCGAGTAGGTGAGCCGTCCCACGGTGCCGCGGGCGCCCACCTCGTAGTTGGCGGTCCGCTGGGGGTCGAGCTGGGTGTTGAAGCCGCCGGTGGAGTTCGGCTGGTTCACGAGCTCCGTGGTGGTCGGCGTCTCGAAGCTGGTGGAGATGTTGAGGTAGGGGCTGAAGCGCGGGTCGCGGACAAACGCGGCGCCCAGGCTCCCGGAGAAGGCGGACATGGTGCGGTCGCCGCTGTTGTCGGTCGGCACCACCTCGCGCTGGAAGTGGTCCTGCACCTCGAACTTGATCGCGTCGTAGCGGCCGCCGGCGCTCACCACGAGGTCCGCGAACGGGGTGTAGTGCAGCTGCAGGAACGGGCCGACCTCCGTCACGATCTCGCGCTGGTCGAGGAGCAGGGTGTCGGGCTTGCCGTCAACCGAGCGCGAGTTGGTGCGATCGTCGCGCATCCGCTGGAGATCGATGCCGCCGACCACCCGGACGGGGCTCCCCTCGCCGCCGAGGCGCTGGTCGCCGCTCAGGCGGAGGCCGAACACCTGGCGGTCGATGGTGTTGTAGGTCCCCACGTTGGGGCCCGGCCCCTGCGGCGGCGGGGTGGCGAGGCCGCTCTTGAGGTCGCGCGCCAGGCCGAAGACCGCCACGGTGAACTCGCCGCGGCGATTGAAGCGCTTGCCGGTGAGGGCGAGCTGGAACTGGCTGACGTCCTTGTCGGCCTTGCGGAGGATGTTGTTGGCGGCGGCGGAGTCGGGATTGGCCGCCACCTCGGCGGCGGTGAGGGCCCCTGGGTTCTCCGCCTTCGGCGCATGCGTGTAGCCCACCCGCACGCCAAGGCTGGTCCGGTCGTCGACGACGTAGTCGCCGCCGAAGTTAAGCTGGGTGAACTCGGTGGCGCTGTACTGCCGGAAGCCGTCCACCTCGGTGCGGCTCACCGAGAACACCCCGCTGGCGTTGCCACGCCGGGTGGTGGTGCGGCTCTGGACCTTGAGGAGCCCGAACGAGCCGCCCTCCACGCGGAGCGACTGCGAGAACGGCGCGACGCCCGCGCCCTCCGAGGTCAGCGAGATGACGCCACCGGAGGCGTTGCCGTAGAGCGACGCGCTGGCGCCCCGGATGACCTCGACCCGCTGCAGGTTGCCGAAGTCCACGTTGGTCAGCTGGCTCTGCCCGTCCGGCAGCGTCTGCGGGATGCCGTCGAGGAGCACCTTGACGCCGCGCACGCCGAAGTTGGCGCGGGCGCCCGCGCCCCGGATGGCCAGCCGCTGGTCCAGCGAGTAGTTGTACCGGTTGGCGACGTAGACCCCGGGAATGTTGGCGAGGGCCTCGTCGAGGCCGAGCGTGGCCTGGGCGCCCTGGAGGTCGCGACGGCCCACCACCCCGACGGCCGCGGGGATGCGGAGCACGGTCTCCGGGCTCCGGGTCACGGTCACGGTGAGCTCGGGCAGGGTGACCTTGGCCGAGTCCCGGGCCGTGGTGTCCCGCGCCCCGGGCTGCTGGGCGGCGAGCGGGAGGGTGAAGGCGACGAGCAGTCCGAACGAGGCAAGCAGGCGCATGACGATCCGTGCTGGGGTGGGTGAAAACACCCGGTCGGGTGTTCAGCCGGGCGAGCAGAGGCAGGGGACGTGCCGCAACGGCTCCCCCTCGGGGAGCGCGGGGTCCGGGGCGCGCCGCCGGGGCATCCGGCGCAGAAGTGGGGGATTTCCCCCACGGCGGTGGGCGGTCGGCTCGCCTTGTGATGCCTCCCCCCGGGACCTAGATTCCGGCCACGCCATGACCCCGCAAGACTATTCCGCACCGGACTTTACGGCCCCGCCGCTCGCCACCGCCCCGGAGGCGCGCTTCGCGCCGCTCGCGGCCGACGGGGTGCTGCCGGAGGGCTTCTTCTCGACGTCCAACCTGCCCACCTACGTGCGGGTGAACGGCAGCTGGCACCTCCCGGCGCGGCCGCGGATGGACTGCGCCATCGTGCGGCGCCCGCACGGGCTCGAGGTCATCGAGCCGCGGCGGCTCCGCGCCGGCGAGCAGGTGGCCATGGGGCTGGCGGAGGACGGGTCGGAAGGGATCTACGTGCATTCCGCCGGTTTCCTCGGCGGGGCCCACAGCGCCAACGAGTTCCGGTTCATGTCCACGGAGGTGAGCCGGGAGCGGCCGGTCAACTACGAGGACATGGCGGCCCGGCTGCTCGAGGAGCGGGCGCGCGGCGGCTACCTGATCTGGGTGGCGGGGCCGGCGCTGGTGCACTCGCGGGCGCGGCGGGACTTCGCGTGGTTCGTGCACAACGGCTTCGTGCAGGCCATGCTGGCCGGCAACGCCGTGGCGGTGCACGACATCGAGGCCGCCATCTACGGCACCACGCTGGGCATGAGCCACGCGGGGCGGCCCACCGAGCAGGGGCACGGCCTGCACATGCGCGCCATCAACCAGGTGCGCGCCGCCGGCTCCGTCGAGCGGGCGGTGGCCCAGGGCCTGATCCGCGACGGCATCATGCACGCGCTGGTGACGCACGGGATCCCCTACGTCCTCGCCGGCTCGATCCGGGACGACGGGCCGCTTCCCGGGATCCACTCCGACGCGCTCGCGGCGCAGGACGCCATGCGGGAGCACACGGTCAAGGCCACGGGCGCCATCCTCATCGCCTCGGCGCTCCACGCCATCGCGGTGGGCAACATGCTGCCGGCCTACCACACGCACGAGGGCGGGGTGCCGCACCCGCTCATGACCATCTGCGTGGACCAGACCGAGTTCGTGGTCAACAAGCTCAAGGACCGCGGGACCCACCAGGCGTACGGGGTCGTGACCAACGCCCAGGACTTCATGCACGTGCTGCGCTCCTACGTGGAGAAAGGCCTCCCCTCGTGATCCTCAACCAGCCGGGCTCCGGATGGGGCCGCCTCGCCGAGTACGTCGCCACGCAGCTCCCTCCGGGGGAGATCGACGGGGTGTGGCAGTTCCGCACCATCAAGCGCGACGGCCGCGAGCTCGGCACCGCCATGCTCTCGCGGGTGGACGGCGAGCAGCAGGAGCGGCGGCGGATCTACACCGCGCGCTTCGTGCACGTGCTCAAGGGCAAGGAGCGGGGCAAGTTCGAGGCAACGCTCGAGGAAGTCGGCAGCGGGCCGGTGGAGACGCTCGACAGCCTCCTGGCCGGGGTCCGCAAGCGCCTGGAGGACGAGGACCCGCGGCCCATGCCCGTGGCCGAGTGGTTCCCGGTGGCCGATGGCGCGCCTCGCCTCGGGTGAGGCGGAGGCCCTCCTCGGGAGCTTCCGCGAGTGGCTGCGCCGCCACGGCCAGCCCGTGACCCGGCAGCGGGACCAGGTGGCGGCGGTGGTGCTGGGCTCCACCGACCACCTGTCGGTGGAGCAGATCCAGGAGCGGCTGCAGGCGCTCGGGACCACGGTGGGCCTGGCCACCGTCTACCGGACGCTCGACCTGCTGGTGCAGAGCGGCATGGTGCGCGGGCACGACTTCGGGCAGCGCTCGCGCCGCTACGAGCCGATGGGCCCCGGCAGCGTGCACGAGCACCTGATCTGCACCCGCTGCGGGAAGGTGGAGGAGTTCACGCACGAGCGGCTGGAGCGGATGCTGCCGATCATCGCCGACGAGTACGGCTTCCAGCCCGACCGGCACCGGGTGGAGATCTACGGAGTCTGCCGCGAGTGCCAGCGGCGGGTGCTGGGGTGAGCCCCGGGACTGCCACATGACCGAACCGGCCACCCTCGGCGTCGCCGTCGCCTTCCTGGCGGGACTGCTCAGCTTCCTCTCGCCCTGCGTCCTGCCGCTGGTGCCGAGCTACATCGGCTTCCTCACGGGGCTCTCCCTGGACGAGATGCAGTCGCGCCGGCGCACGGCGCTGATCCACGCCGCGCTCTTCGTCCTGGGCTTCACCCTGGTCTTCCTGCTGCTCGGCGCCTCGGCCACGGCCATCGGCCGCGTGCTCAAGTACAACAAGGTGTACCTGCAGTACTTCGGCGGGGTGCTCATCATCCTGTTCGGGCTCATCTGCCTCGGGGTGATCAAGTCGCCCTGGCTGCAGATGGAGAAGCGGGTGCACCTGCAGGACAAGCCGCTCGGCTACCTCGGCAGCGTGCTGGTGGGCATGGCCTTCGCCGCCGGCTGGACGCCGTGCATCGGGCCCATCCTGGGTGGCATCCTGGGCCTCGCGTCCGGCGCGGAGACGCTGGGGCGGGGGATGGGGCTGCTGGCGGCGTACTCGGCGGGGCTGGCGGTCCCGTTCTTGCTGGCCGCATGGGCGGTCGACAGCTTCCTCGACTGGTTCAAGAAATTCCGCCGCTTCCTGCCGTGGGTCATGCGCGTGAGCGGGGCGCTGCTGGTGTTCGTGGGCGTGCTGCTCCTGACGGGGCAGTTCACCCGCCTGGCGGCGTGGCTGCAGGGCTTCACGCCGGCGGGATTGCTCGAGCGGCTCTAGCGCCCCACCCCTGACCCGCCCGGGCCGGGGCGGGTTCCCCGAACTCCACCTCGGTCGACCGGACCTCCGATGACCTGGCAAGCCTGGTTCACCCTCGGCGTGGCGCTGCTCACGCTGGTGTGCCTCGCCAAGGACCTGCTGGCGCCGAGCAACACGATGCTCGGCGCGGCGATCCTGCTGCTCCTCGCGGGGGTGATCAAGCCCGAGGAGGCCTTCGCCGGCTTCGGGAACCCGGCCCCCATCACCGTGGCGGCGCTCTACATCCTGGCCCGCGGCGCGGAAAAGACGGGCGTGCTGCAGCCGGTCCTCGAGCGCTTGCTGGGGAAGGGCGGGGGCGGGCGCTGGGCCATGGCCCGCCTGTTCGTCCCCTGCGCCGCCGCCTCTGCCTTCCTGAACAACACGCCCATCGTGGCCATGATGATCCCGCAGGTGCTGCGCTGGGCCGACAAGGTGCGGGAGTCGGCCTCGCGCTACCTGATGCCGCTCTCGTTCGCGGTGGTGCTCGGCGGGGTGATCACCACCATCGGCACCTCGACGAACCTCGTGGTGTCGGGCCTGCTGCAGAAGGCGGGCGCCGAACCGCTCGGGCTCTTCGAGATCACGCCGGTCGGCCTCCCGGTGGCCATCATCGGCGTGCTGACGCTCATCATCACGGTGCCGTGGCTCCAGCCCGACCGGACGCCGGCCCGGCAGCAGGTCACCGACGGGGTCCGCGAGTTCGCCGCGACGATGCGCGTGGTGGAGGGCGGGCCGCTCGACGGCCTCGGTGTGGAGGACGCCGGACTCCGGAACCTGCAGGGGGTCTTTCTCGCGGAACTGGAACGCGCGGGGGAGATGATCGCGCCGGTGGCGCCCACGCAGGTGCTGCGCGGCGGGGACGTGCTCAACTTCGTGGGTCGGGCCGACGTGGTGGTGGACCTGCAGAGCCGCAAGGGGCTCGTCTCCACCGAGGTGCGGCAGATGGCCCACTTCGACACGGCACGGCATTGCTTCTACCAGGCGGTGGTGGGCGCCAACTCGCCGCTGGTCGGGGCGACGCTCAAGGGGGTCGAGTTCCGCAGCCGCTACCAGGCCGCGGTGGTGGCCATCCACCGCTCGGGCCAGCGGCTCGAGGCCAAGCTCGGCGAGGTGCCGCTCAAGCTCGGTGACACGCTCCTGCTCCTGGCCGACCCCGGCTTCCGCGACCGCTGGCGCGACCGCAACGACTTCCTGATGGTGGCGCCCATGGAAGGGGCGCCGCCGGCGGTCACGCGGAAGGCCTGGATCGTGGGGGTCATCGCGCTGCTCATCGTGGTCGTGGCCGGGGCGGGCTTCCTGCCCATCCTGCACGCCGCGCTCATCGGCGCCGTGGCGCTGGTGGCGTGCGGCGTGCTCTCGGCCACCGAGGCGCGAAATGCCATCGAGCTCGACACGATCATCGTGATCGCGGCGTCCTTCGCGCTCGGGACGGCGATGGACAAATCGGGGCTGGCCGCGGCCGCGGCCAGGCTGATCCTCGGGGTGGGCGGGCAGGGCAACGTGCACATGGCGCTGCTCGGCATTGTGCTGGCCACGGTGGTGACCACCGAGCTCATCACCAACAACGCGGCCGCGGCGCTGCTCTTTCCCATTGCCTTCGCGAGCGCGCAGCAACTCGGCGTGGACCCGCGGCCCTTCGCCATCGCGGTGGCGGTGGCCGCGTCCAACTCGTTCCTCACCCCCATCGGCTACCAGACCAACACCATGGTGTACGGCCCGGGCGGCTATCGCTTCGGGGACTACATCCGGGTGGGGGCGCCGCTCACCCTCACCACGGTGATCACCACGGTGGTGGTCATCCCGTGGTGGTGGGGGCTCTGAGCGCCGGCGCGTGGAAGCTCTCGCCCGCGCCCGCCCCCTCCAGCTCCTCCTCCACCTGCTGCCGCCAGAGCAGGTCGTAATAGCGGCCGCGGAGCGCCATCAGCTCCGCGTGGGTGCCGCGCTCCACGACTTTCCCCTCCTCCAGTACCAGGATCTGCTCCGCCTCACGCACCGCCGAGAGCCGGTGGGAAATGATGAGCCGCGTCCGGCGCGCCAGCGCGCTGCGCAGCTGCCGGAGGATCTTCGCCTCGGTCTGGCCGTCCACCGCGGAGAGCGAGTCATCGAGGATGAAGACGGGCGGGTCCTGCGCGAGCGCCCGCGCGATGGCCGCGCGCTGGCGCTGGCCGCCGGAGAGGTTGATGCCGCGCTCCCCCAGCATGGTGTCGTACCCGTGCGGGAGCTCCGGCAGCGCGGCGGCGAGCTGCGAGACCTCGGCCGCCTGCTCCAGCCGGCCGTCGTCGGGGGCGCCGAGGAGCACGTTGCCGCGGATGGTGTCGCTGAAGAGAAAGGTCTCCTGCGGCACGACGCCGATGGCGCGACGGAGCTCGCGCAGGTCGAGGGCGCGCAGGTCCACCCCGTCGAGCAGGATGCGACCGCGGTCCGGGTCGTAGGTGCGCACCAGCAACTCGGCCAGCGTGGACTTCCCCGAGCCGGTGGCCCCGACGATCCCGAGGGCCTGCCCGGCCGGGAGGGTGAAGCTCACGTCCTGCAGCACCCAGCCGCGCTCGTGCGCATTGGGGTAGCGGAACCAGACGCCCTCAAACGTGACGCTGCGCGCCCCGGCGCTGGCCGGGAGGCCCACCGGGGCGGGAGGCGAGGTGATGGCGGGGGTGGCGTCGAACAGCTCCGCCAGGCGCCCCATGGAGGCTTCGCCCCGCTGCACCAGCGTCACGGCCCACCCGAGCGCGATCATGGGCCAGACCAGCATGACCAGGTAGAGCCCGAACTCCACAAACTGGCCGGCGCTGAGTGTGCCCTGGATCACGAGGGTGCCCCCGCGCCAGATCACCGCGGCGCCCCCGAGGCCGCCGAACAAGCCGAGCAGGGGATGGAACGCGCTCGAAACTCGTGCCAGCGCTAGATTGCGGCGGGAATACCCCTCGTTTATCGTCTTGAACCGCTCGATCTCCGCCGCCTCCTGCCGATAGGCCCGTACCACGCGCGCGCCGGACAGGTTCTCGTGGACCGAGGAGGTGAGGTCGCTGAAGGCGGCCTGGGCGGCCACGGTGCGGCGATGGATGGCCCGGCCAAAGATGATCATCGCCACCGGCAGCAGCAGCAGCGGCGCCAGCGCGAGGGCGGTGAGGCGCGGGTCCAGGTGGAGCATGAAGGGCAGCACCACCGCGGCGCCGATCAGGGTGTCGGAGAGGTACATGACCCCGGGACCCGCCACCATGCGGACGTTGAGCAGGTCGTTGGTGGCGCGGGCCATCAGGTCGCCCGTGGGGTACCGGTCATAGAACTCGGCCGAGAGCCGCTCCAAATGGGCAAAGAGCCGGTTGCGCAGGTCGGTCTCGATGCGGCGGCTGACGCTGTTGAGCGTCTGCCGCATGCCGAAGCGGGCCAGGCCCGCCACGAGGCCCACGCCGAGCATGAGCAGGATGACCCGGCGCACGTCGGCCAGGGTGCCGCCCGTCCGGAGGATGTCGAGCCCCTGCTGGACGTAGCCCGGGCCGAGGGCGCGCAGGTAGCTTGAGAGGACCACGCAGGCGAAGCCGGCGGCGTAGGTCAGCCAGTAACGCCGGACGTCGGGGAGCAGGCGGGTTAGCTGCAGCTTCATGCTGCAATGTGGCCTCGGGTCGGGAGCCCGGGCAAGGATACCGTTCAGGGAGGAGTCACATCATGCGCAAGATCATCGCTGTGGCCGGGCTCGTGGCGCTCGCCGCCTGCGGCGGCAAGGGAGACCAGCAGCAGGCCGCGGCCGACAGCCTGCAGCGCGACCTGCAACTCGCGCCGGCCGATTCGCAGGCCGCGCTCAACGACCAGCCGGCCGCCGGGCAGGCCCCCGCGCCGGCCCCGGCCGCCGCCCCGGCGCAGCCGAAGCCCACCACGCCGGCGGCCCCGAAGCCGACCACCCCGGCCGCGCCCAGGCCGAGCACCCCGGCGGGCCCCAGCTACGGCGGCACGCTCAAGACCGGTGCCGAGATTGCCGGCACGGCCACCGACACGCTTCACTCGCGCCACAACAAGGTCGGCGACGTGTTCCGCATGACCACGAGCGCCGACATCAAGAACGACCAGGGCAAGGTGGTCATCCCCGCCGGCTCGGTGGTGAGCTTCAAGGTCTTCCGTCTCGAGCCGGCCAAGAGCCGGAGCGAGACCGATGGCCGCATCCGCCTGACCGCCGTGGACGTGACCATCAACGGGAAGACCTATCCCGTGGCGGGCGAGGCGAACCGGGCCACCGTCGAGCACGTGCTCGAGGGCCAGGGCGTCACGGCGGGCGGCGCGGCGCGGGTCGCCGGGGGCGCGGCGGGTGGCGCCATCGCCGGGCAGGTGGTGGGCGGCAAGACGGGCGCGATCGTCGGCGGCATCGCCGGCGCCGCGGGTGGCGCGGTGCTGGCCAACCAGACCGCGGACCGTGACGTGGTGGTCCGGCCGGGGATGAAGGTGGCGTTCAACCTCACGGCGGACCTCGTCGTGACGCCGTAAGCCGCGCGGCAGCAGGTGCCCATGAACAGGGCCGCCTCCCGGTGGGGGGCGGCCCTGCTTCGTTGCGGGACGGTGGCGTGGGGCTGTGGAGGGCCGGCTCAGTAGCCGGCGCCGCCGCCGCCGAGTCGCGGGTCCGAGGCGCCGAGCCAGCCGTCGTCGGTCCGGATGATGGCCTCGACGTCGCCCCAGCGGCTGCGGAAGACCAGCTTGTGCCCCAGCGCCTCGAGGCCGGCGAGGGCCGCCGGATTGAAGCCGTTCCGCTCCAGCCGCACCTCGTCGGGGAGCGCCTGGTGGTGCATGCGCGGGGCCGCCACGGCATCGGGCAGCGACATCTTGTGGTCGATGACGTTCGAGATCACGTGGTACACCTGCGTGATGATCGTCGGGCCGCCGGGTGTCCCCACCACCATCAGCAGCTTGCCCTGCGGGTCCAGCACGATGCTCGGCGTCATGGCCGAGAGCATCCGCTTGCCGGGCTGGATCGCGTTGGCCTCGCCCTGGATGAGGCCATAGGTGTTGGGCTGGCCCGGGGCGGCGGCGAAGTCGTCCATCTCGTCGTTGAGCAGGAAGCCCGCGCCCGAGACGGCCACCGCGCTGCCGTAGCTGTCGTTGAGCGTCGTGGTGCAGCTCACGGCGTTCCCCTCGGCGTCCACCACGGAGTAATGGGTGGTGGAGTTGCCGTCCCGGAGCGCGGGGCTGAAGGCCGGGGTGGGCGTCGCCCGGCCGAGGTCGATCGCGTTGCGCTGCTGGGTGGCGTACTCCTTCGAGAGGAGCCGGTCGAGCGGCATCTTCACGAAGGCCGGGTCGCCGAGGTAGGTGTTGCGGTCGGTGAAGGCGCGGCGCATGGCCTCGGCTTCGCGGTGGAGCAGCGCGGCGGAGCCAAAGGGGGGCAGCGGCCCGTAGCCCTCCAGGATGTTCAGGATCATCGCGAGCGTGACCCCGCCCGAGGAGGCCGGCGGCATCGAGTAGATGGTGTGCTCGCGGTAGCGGATGGTGATCGGCTCGCGCCAGAGGGCCTGGTAGCTCGCCAGGTCGGTGTGCGAGATGATGCCGCCGCCGCGCTGCATCTCGGCCACGATCGAGTCGGCCACCCAGCCCTTGTAGAAGCCGTCGCGGCCCTGGTCTCGGATGGCGGTGAGGGTGCGGGCCAGGTCGGCCTGCCTGAAGGTGGTGCCGGGGGAGGGGGCGTGCCCGGCCTCGGGCAGGAAGTAGCGGCGTGAGGCGGGGAAGAGGCTCAGCCAGAACCGGTAGCCCTCGAGGGAGCGGCTGCGGTACTCGTCCACCACGAAGCCGTCGGCGGCGAGGCGGATGGCCGGCGCGATGACCTGCGCGAACGGCAGCCGGCCGAACTTTCGGTGCGCCTCCACCAGGCCCGCCACGGCGCCCGGTACGCCGGCGGAGAGGTGGCCCTTCTCGGAGAGCGTGGTGAGGTCGCCGGCGCGATCGAGATACATGTCCCGGCTGGCGGCGGCGGGGGCGGCCTCACGGTAGTCGAGCGACGCGACGGTGCCGTCGGCGTTCCGGAACATCATGAACCCGCCGCCACCGATGTTGCCGGCCTCGGGGTGCACCACGGCCAGCGCAAATCCCACCGCGACGGCGGCATCCGTGGCGTTCCCGCCCGCCTCGAGCACCTGCCGTCCCACGGCGCTGGCGATGGGGCTGCCGGAGACCACCATGGCGCGGTGGCCCGTGGCCACCTTGGTCTTTCCCGCCAGCGGCCAGGCGGCATTGACGCCACTGGTGGGGCCGGTGGCCGCCGCCGGCGCCGGCGCGGCCTTGGGCGCGCACGCGGGGGCGAGGAGCAGGAACACGAGCCCGAGTCGGGACACTGAGCGCACCGGGGGCCTCTCTCCGATGGGGGATTCCATTGCTGCTTTGGGGGATGCGGCCTAATTTACGCGGCCGCCCTCCGGCCACCAATGACCGACCATTTCCTCGACGCCCGGCTCACCGAACGCAGGAATCCCCGCACCACCGGCATCGACACCGCGAGCGCGCTCCAGATCGTGGAGCTGCTCTCGGCCGAGGATGCTGCGGTGCCGGCCGCCGTGGCGCGCGCGTCGGCGGAGATCGCGCGCGGGATCGAGCTGCTGGAGGCGGCCTTCCGTGCCGGGGGCCGCCTCTTCTACATCGGCGCGGGCACCAGCGGGCGCCTCGGCGTGCTCGACGCCGCCGAATGCCCGCCCACCTTCGGCACCGACCCGGGAATGGTGCAGGGGATCATCGCCGGCGGGCACAAGGCCATGTTCCGCTCCGTGGAGGGCGCCGAGGACGACGTCAACGCGGGGATCGCCGCCATCGACGGCGAGCAGGTGGCCCCCGCGGACGTGGTGGTGGGCATCGCCGCGAGCGGGACCACCCCGTACGTCCGCGCCGCCCTGGGCCGCGCCCAGGCGCGTGGCGCAAGGACCATCCTGGTCTCGATGTCCGAGCCGCCGCCGCTGATGCGCGAGACCTGCGATCTCTGCATCACCGTCCTGGTGGGCCCCGAGGCCGTGACCGGCTCCACGCGCATGAAGGCCGGCACCGCCACCAAGCTGGTGCTCAACATGCTCACCACCGGGGCCATGATCCGGCTCGGCAAGACCTGGGGCCACTTCATGGTGGACCTCAAGGCCTGGAACGCCAAGCTGCAGGACCGCAGCGAGCGGATCCTCATGGAAGTCACCGGCGCGGCGCGCGAGGAGGCCCGCGGCGCGCTCGACGCCGCCGGGGGCAGCGTGAAGGTCGCGATCGTCATGCGGCAGCGTCAGGTCGGGAAGGCCGAGGCCGAGGCGCTGCTCACCACTCACCAGGGCCGCCTGCGCGACATCGTCGGCGACCCGCCCCCCGTACGGGGCAGCTGATGGAACGTCCTACCCTCGCCGTCGGCCTCATGTCGGGCACGTCGCTGGACGGCGTCGATGCTGCGCTCGTGCGGCTCACCGGGCCCACCCAGTGCGAACTGCTGCACTTCCTTACCCGGCCCTACGGCGCGGCGGAGCGCGATCTCCTCCTCGCCGCCATCGGGCAGGGGAATGCGCGCGACCTGGCGCGGCTCCACGTGCGCCTGGCCGAGTGGTCGGTGGAGGCGGTCGAGGGGCTGCTGGCCGAGGCGCACGTCCGCGCGTCGGACCTGGGGCTCATTGCCATGCACGGCCAGACCATCTGGCACGAGCCGCCGGCGGTGAGCTGGCAGCTTGGGGAGCCGGCGGTGCTCGCCGAGCGCTTCGGGGTGCGGGTGGTCTCCAATTTCCGTGCGCGCGACGTGGCGGCGGGCGGCCAGGGCGCGCCCCTCGTCCCGGTGGCCGACGTCCTGCTCTTCGGGCATCCGGAGCAACCGCGGATCCTCCTCAACATCGGCGGGATGGCCAACCTCACCTGGGTGCCCCGGCGGGCGCAGGAGCAGGGGGCCTTCGCCTTCGACACCGGGCCCGGGGTCGCGCTCATCGACGCGGTGGCCCGGCTGGTGGAGCCGGGGAGCCGGTTCGATGCGGAGGGGCGGATCGCGGCCCGCGGCACCGTGCGCGGCCCCTTGCTCGAGCGACTCCTCGCGGAGCCCTACTTCTCGGCCCCGCCGCCCAAGAGCACGGGTCGGGAGCGCTTCGGGGAGGCGCTGGCCCAGGAGATCCACCGGGCCGCGCCCGGGCCGGACGGCGTGGCCACGGCCGTGGAGCTGACGGCCAGGAGCATCGCCGACGCCATCGGCCGCTGGACGCCGGGGCGCGCCGAGGTGGTGGGCTCGGGCGGCGGGATGCACCACCCCGGCCTCGTGGCGCGGCTCTCGGCGCTGCTCGCGCCGCACGGGATGGCGCTCCGCCGCTTCGACGAGCTCTTCTTCAGCGGGGATGCCAAGGAGGCCGTGGCGTTCGCGCTGCTGGGCTACCTCACCATCCACGGCCAGCCCGGCAATCTCCCCGCGGTCACCGGCGCGCTCGGTCCCCGCGTGCTGGGGCAGATCACGCCGGCATGACGCTCGCGCGGCTCGTCCTGCCCGCGCTCCGCTGGCGGCCCGAGACCGGCTTCTCCCACGAGGCGGGCGCCATCGCGGAGGCGCTGGCGCTGGGCGTGGGTGGCTTCATCATCTTCGGCGTGCCCGGCGCCCGGGCCGACGAGATCGCGGCCCTCACCGCCGACCTCCGCGCCCGGGCGGGCCGGCCCCTGCTGCTCGGCGCGGACCTCGAGCGCGGGGCGGGGCAGCAGGCGCGCCGCCTCACGCCCATTCCCCCGCCGGGGGCGCTCGCCTCCCTCGACGACCCGGGGGTGATCGCGTGGGCCGGCGCCACCACCGCGCGCGAGGCGCGCAGCGTCGGGCTCAACTGGGTCTTCGCGCCGGTGGCGGACCTCGACCTCGAGCCCGAGAACCCCATCGTCCAGACGCGCGCCTTCGGCGCCGACCCGTCGCGCGTGGGCGAGGCCGTGGCCACCTGGGTGCGCGCCGCACAGGCGGAAGGCGTGCTGGCCTGCGCCAAGCACTACCCCGGCCACGGCCGCACCCGGCACGACTCGCACAATCGCCTGCCGCTCGTCGAGCTGCCGCTGGCCGCGCTGGAGCAGGCCGACCTCCGTCCCTTCCAGGCCGCCGTGGCCGCAGGTGTCGGCTCGGTGATGACCTGCCACGTGGCCTTCCCTCAGTGGGACGCGTCGGGTGCGCCGGCCACGCTCTCGCCGGTGATCCTGGGCCATCTCCGCTCGGCCCTGGGCTTCCGCGGCCTCGTGGTCACCGACGCCCTGATTATGGAAGGGGCGCAGGGCGGGCGTGCTCCCGGCGCGGCGGAGGTGGCCGCCCTCGCGGCGGGCTGTGACCTCCTGCTTTACCCGCCCGACCCGACCACCGTGGTGGCGGCGCTCGAGCGGGCGGTGGCGGAGGGACGACTCCCCGCCGCGCGCGTCACGGAGGCGGTGGGCCGCTACCAGGCGGCGCTCGCGCAGGTCGGCAGCCTCGACCTGGTGGCTCCCGACCCCGGCGCCCCGGGCGCGGCGCGCGACGTCGCGCGGCGGCTGCTGGCACGCGGCTTCGTCCGCGGCACGGCGCCCCGCTTCCCGGACGGCGTGGAGCTGGCGGTGGTGGACGACGACCTGGGCGGCTGGTACGCCCCCGGCCCGAGCGACCTGGTGCGCCGCGCGCTGGCCCGGGCCGGCATCCGGGAGCGCCACGGGGCGCCGCGGGTGGTGCTGGCCTTCGCGGAGCCGCGTGCCGCCAAGGGGCGGGCGGGCTTCGGGCCCGAGGCGCGCGCGGCGCTGGAGCGCCTGGCGCCGGGGGCTGCGCTGGTGGTGCTCTTTGCCCATCCGCGGCTGGCGGCGGACATCCCGGGCGGGGCGCCGCTCCTGCTGGCGTGGCATCGCCAGCCGCTCATGCAGGAGGCGGTGGCCGGCTGGATCGCGGGACGGATGACCTGACGGGAGCCGGCGGCGCCGAGGCCGGCGGCGGTCAGGCGCTGGCGGGGCGGGAGCGGGGGACGATCTGCAGGCCCGCGGGGCGGGCCCGGGAGGCCTCCTCGCCGAGCGGCCGGAGGCCGCCGGAGAGCAACGGCTCGAGCGGCTCGGGCTGGCCGATGGCGTAGCCCTGCGCGTAGTCCACCCCGATCCGCTTGAGCGTCTCCAGCGTCTCGAGGCTCTCCACGCCCTCCGCCACCGTCTTGAGCCGCATCACGTGGCCCACCCGGTGGATCGCCTCCACCATCGCATACTCCACGGGATCACGCTCGATATGCCGGATGAAGGCGCCCGCGATCTTGAGCGCGTCCACCGGCAGGCTCTGCAGGTACCCAAACGAGGACATCCCACTCCCGAAGTCGTCCAGCGCAAACCAGCATCCGAGCGACTTGAGCTCGCGGATGAAGCTGGCGGCCTGCGCCAGGTTGGCGATGGCGGCGGTCTCGGTGATCTCGAAGCAGAGGGTGGCCGGGGGCAGGTCGTGGCGGGCCAGCTGCTCGCGGATGAACGCCAGCATCCCCGGGTCCCCGAGCGAGGCGCCGGAGAGGTTGATCGACGCGATCGGCCGCCGGCGGTGGTGGCGGTGGCGGGCGTACATCTCGATCACCTCGCGCACCACGAAGCGGTCGACGGCGCCCATGAGGTTGTAGCGCTCCGCCGCCGGGATGAAGGCGCCCGGGGAGATGATCGTCCCGTCGCGCTCCGCCATCCGGAGCAGCACCTCCACCCGCAGCCGCTCCCCGTCCTCCGGCACCAGCGGCACGATGGCCTGGCCGTAGAGCCGGAAGCGCTGTTCCTCGAGGGCGGAGGTCACGCGGCTCACCCACTGCATCTCGCCCTGGCGGTGCACCATCACCGCGTCGTTGGCCTCGTAGAAGTGCACCCGGTTGCGGCCGTGCTCCTTGGCGGCGTAGCAGGCGGCGTCGGCGTCGCGGAGCAGGACGCCCACGCTGTCGCTCTCCGGGGTGATCGGCACCACGCCGATGCTCACGCCCAGCGCAAACGGCTTTCCTTCCCACACGAAGCGGAACTCCTGCACCGTCTCGAGCAGGTCCGCCACCACGCGGTGGGCCTGCTCGGGGCGGCAGTTCTCGAGCAGGACGCCGAACTCGTCGCCCCCCAGGCGCGCCAGCGTGTCGCGCCGGCGGACCTTCTTCTGGAGCACGCCGGCCAGCTGGCGCAGCAGCTCGTCGCCCGCGGTGTGGCCGCAGGTGTCGTTCACCACCTTGAACTGGTCCAGGTCCAGGAAGCAGAGGGCGT
>CAZRCT010000019.1:0-50135 GCA_964598655.1 uncultured Gemmatimonadaceae bacterium | reverse complement strand
GAACGCGCGCGATGCGATGCCCACCGGCGGCATCCTCGAGATCGCCGCGGAGAACCTCTCGCTCGCCACGTCGCCTCCCGGCACCGGGACCATCATCCCGCCCGGCCACTACGTGCTGCTCACCGTGCGCGACACGGGGAGCGGCATGGACGAGGCCACCCTGCGCCACCTCTTCGAGCCGTTCTTCACGACCAAGGCGCCGGGCCAGGGCACGGGCCTCGGCCTCGCCACCGTGTACGGCATCGTGAAGCAGAGCGGCGGGTACATCTTCGTGGACAGCGCCCTCGGCGAGGGCACCCGCTTCCGGATCTACCTCCCGCAGGCCGAGGGCCGGCCCGAGGCCGCCGAGGCGGCGGAGCGCCCGGTCGCGCCGCGCGGGCAGGGCCGGGTGCTGGTGGTGGAGGATGAGGGGGCGGTGCGCCGCCTGACGCGGCGGGTGCTCGAGGGCGCGGGCTACACCATCACCGAGGCGGCCGACGGCCCGAAGGCGCTCGCGGCGGTGGCGGCGGCCCCGGCGCCGTTCGACCTCGTGGTGACGGACGTCATCATGCCCGGGATGAGCGGCCAGGAACTGGCGCGGCAGCTGCTGGCGCGGCAGCCCGGCCTGCGGATCCTCTACGTCTCCGGCTACAGCGACGAGGCGATCCTGCCGCTGGGCCGGCTGCCGGGCGGGACGGCGTTCCTGCAGAAGCCCTTCGAGCCGGCGGTGCTGCTGGCCCGGGTGCGCGAGATGCTCGGCGCATAGCCCGCCCGTCGCGCGCCGCGCGGCACCCGCCCGTCGGGGCGGTCGTCCTCCTCGTCATCCAGGCCGAAGTACCAGTCCACCTCGCCCAGAAGGTCGTCGTCGGTGGAGACGCCGGTGAGGATGCTCTCGGGGTAGCCCGGCTCCACCAGCACGTAGCCGAACGGGTAGTCGAGCCCCTGCAGCATGATCACCCGCCGCGGCCCCTCCGCCAGCTCCACAATCACCGAGTCCGCCGTGGTCACCGCCAGCGCGACGCCCCGCTCCTCGAGCAGCGGGGCCACCAGCTGGGTGTAGGCCCGGAAATCATCCAGCAGGTCCGCCCCGCCGCCCTCGGCCAGGGTGTCGGAGGCGGCGAGCCAGAAGGCCACCACCGTGGGGCCGCGCACCACCGGCGCCGCGGCCACGGCCGCGGCGGGTGTGCTGGGGCGCCGCGCCCGCGCCGGCCGCGTGGGGTGACAGGCCAGCGCCCCCGCGAGGAGGATACAGGCCAGGGGGAGCAGTCGTTCAGCCGACCGCACGGCGTGCCGATAGCTGGGACATGGAGGACTCCTCGCCTCATGAGGGGGGGCGGCGGGCACCGGATCGGCTGGTGCGGCGGCTCCACCTCGGATTCATCTTCGCCCTGGGCGTGCTGGTGGTGGTCACGGTGGCCGCCACGCTCCGGCTCGAGCAGGCGCTGGCCGACGAGGCCCGCGCCCGGCGCGCCACCCGCCTGGTGGACGACCAGCGCCTGCTCACCACCCGGCTGGTCAAGGTGGCGCTGCTGGCGCGCACGTCGGGCGCCGGTCCGCGCAGCTGGGACCGGGTGGCGGACCTTCGGACCACGGTGGACCTGTGGCAGGCGGGCCAGGTGGCCATCGCCCAGCTCACGCGGCCCGCCAGCGTCGCCCGGCCCGTCCAGGATCTGGCGCCGTACGCGCGGAGCATCAGCGCGAGCGCCGCCCAGCTCCAGAACCTCGCCCTTCGCCAGGAGGGATGGCCGGCCGACGGCCCGCCGGAGCTGGTGGCCACGGTGGTGGCGCTCCTCGGGGTGGAGCGCAGCTACCTGAGCCGGCTCGAGAACCTGAGCCTGGTCCTGGCGCAGGAGGGCGCCTCGGCGCTGCAGCGCGTCCACCGGGTGGAGCTCCAGATGGCCGCGGCCACGATCCTCGTGGTGCTGCTGCTCGGCCTGCTGGTCTTCCGCCCCGCCATGAGCCAGCTGCGCGACGGCCTGCACGAGCTGGTGGAGACGGAGGCCGCCCTCGAGCACCGCAATCGCGCGCTCGCCGAGGCCAACGCCCAGCTCGACGACGCCCTGGTGGAAGCCCGCTCCGCCGCCCGCATGAAGAGCGAGTTCCTCGCCACCATGAGCCACGAGGTGCGCACCCCGCTCAACGGGGTCCTCGGCATGGCCCACCTGCTCGCCGACAGCCCGCTCACCACCGAGCAGCGCGAGTACGTGGAGACCATCCGCAGCAGCGGCCAGGGCCTGCTCACCACCCTCAACGACATCCTCGACTTCTCCCGGATCGAGGCGGGCAAGCTCACGATCGAGGCGGTCCCCGCCGACCCGCGCCAGGTGGTCGAGGAGGCAGCGGAGCTCGTTGCCCCGCGGGCCGGGGAGCGCGGCCTCGAGTACGCGGTGGTGGTGGAGCCCGACGTGCCCGCGGCCATCCTGACCGACCCCGGCCGCCTGCGCCAGGTGGTCCTCAACCTACTCGGCAACGCCGTGAAATTCACGGCCGCCGGGGAGGTGGTGACCCACCTCTCGGCCGAGTGGGTGAGCGAGCGGGACGTGGTGCTGACGCTGGCGGTGCGGGACACCGGAATCGGGATCGCGCCCGAGCAGCACCCGCGGCTGTTCCAGGCCTTCGCCCAGGGGGACGGCTCGAGCACCCGCCGCTTCGGCGGCACGGGACTCGGGCTGGCGATCACCCGGCAGCTGGTGGAGCTCATGGGCGGCACGCTGAGCTTCGAGAGCGCGCCGGGCCACGGCTCCACCTTCCGCATCCGCCTGCCGGCCAGGCTGCCCGCCACCCCGCCCGTCGCAGACCCCACCACGCTGCCCCCGTGCCGGGTGGTGGTGGCCAGCGGACACGAGGCCACCCGTCGTGCGGTGGCCCGCGGCCTGCTGGGATGCGGCGTGGCGTGCGAGGAGGCGGCCGATGCCGGCGCACTCATCGGCTGGTGCGATGCCACCGGCAGTGCGACCGTGCCCCGCGTGGTGCTGGTGGATGCCCTGCTGCCGGGCGGCAGTCTCCGCAGCCTCCTCCCGCGCCTCGACAGCGGACCCGGGCCGGCGCCCAGCGTCCTGGTCCTCCTGCCCCCGGGGCTCGGGGCCGCCGACTCGCTGGGACGGGTGCCCGGCTGCGCAGGCAGGCTGCCCAAGCCGGTCCCGCGCGCCCTCCTGCGGCGAGAACTCGCCCGCGTGCTGGAGGCACCGGCGGCCAGCGTGCTCCCCGCGCGCACCCAGACCGTGCTGGTGGTGGAGCGGAACCCGGTGCACCGGGCCATGCTGGCGCGCGAGCTCCGCCGCCTGGGCCGCGACGTGGAGCTGGCGAGCTCGCCCCGGGAGGCGATGGAGCGGGCCACCCTCACACCCCCCGACCTGGTGCTCCTGAACGGCGAGGATCCCGGCCTGGCCGCCCGCGACCTCGTCACCACCCTGCGGAGCCGGCGGACGTCCGGTCCCCTGCCCATCGTGGCCTTCCGGACCGGGCCCGCCGACGCCCCGGCCGCCGCCATCCCGGCGCTCCCCGTGGACGGCCTCCTCGACAGCCCCATCTCGTCCGAGGCGCTCCAGGCGCTGCTGGCCCGACTTTCGGCATAGCCGACCAAAAGAATGGCGCTTGCAAGTACCCACTTGCCAATCATGCAAGTGGTTGCTAACATGGCGCCCATGACTCAAGACCTTCCCACCCGGATCCTGGAAGCCGCGGCCCGCGTGTACGCGGAAACCGGCTTTCGCGGCACCACCACGAGACGCGTGGCCCAGGAGGCCGGCGTCAACGAAGTGACCCTGTTCCGGCACTTCGGCACCAAGGAGGCGCTGGTCAAGGCGGCGCTCCAGCGCGTCCACCAGCAGAGCAACCAGTTCGTCCTCGGCGAGCCCCGCGACCCCGGCGCGGAGATCTATGGCTGGGCGCTCACCATCTTCCACCACTGGTTCAGCACCCGCGGGATGATCAGCCGCGTGATGGGCGACCTGGTGGAGCACCCGGAGATTGCCCCGGGCGTGTGTGAGGAGCCCGGCTGCGAGCACGCGCGGCTCTCGGCCTACCTGACGCGGATGCGGGAGCGGGGCCTGGCCACCAAGGACTTCCATGCCGACGCGGCGGCCGGCCTGCTCATGGGATCGGTCTTCACCCACGCCATGTGGCGGGAGCACTTCGAGGACGCCACGCTGCCGCCGGTGGAGGTGGTGCTGCGCGAGTACGTGCGCCTCCTGCTCTCGGCCATCGGCGCGGACGACGCGGTGCCGGCCAGCGTGGAGGGCGCATGAGGTCCGCGCTGCGCCTCGCGCTCCCCGCCCTGCTCCTGGCCCTGCCGCTCGCCGCGCAGGCGCCGGCGCGCCCGCTCTCGCTGGACGACGCCCTCCGCCTGGCCCTCCCCGCCAGCGAGGCGGTGGGCCTGGCCCGGGCCGACCTCCGCCGCCTGCGCGGCGAGGAGGCGCAGGCCCGGAGCGAGTTCTTCCCGCAGCTCACCGGCACGGCCACCTACACGCGGACGCTGGCCACCCAGTTTGACCGCGGGGGCTCCTCCGCGCCGGACACCACGGTGCGGAACTTCTGCAACCGCTTCACCGCCGACCCGACGCAGGCCGTGGGCATGCGCCTCGACAGCCTCGAGGTCGCGGTGGAGTGCGCCACGCGGCTCAACCCGTTCGCGGCCTTCAGCGACCTTCCCTTCGGGCAGAAGAACCAGTACAACCTCGGCCTCACCGCCTCACAGACGCTCTTCGCGGGCGGCCGCATCCGCGGGCGGAGCGGCGCCGCGCGGGCGAACCGGGAGGGCGCCGAGATCGCGCTCACCACCCAGGAGGCGCAGCTCACGCTGGACGTGACGCAGGCCTACTACAATGCCGCGCTGGCCGACCGGCTGGTGAGCATCGCCGAGGGGACGCTGGCACTGGCGGACACGACGCTCGAGCAGACCCGGCTGGGCCGGCGCGTGGGTACGCAGGCGGAGTTCGACCTGCTCCGCGCCCAGGTGGCGCGCGACAACCAGCGCGTGGTGGTGATCCAGCGCCAGGCGGACCGGAAGGTGGCGCACCTCCGCCTCCGCCAGCTCCTCAACCTGCCCCTGGACCAGCCGCTGGCCCTCACCTCCGCGGTGGAGGACACCACGCTGCCGCGGGTGGCCGCGCTCGACAGCCTCGAGGCGGCCGGCGGGGCGGTGGACGCGGACCGGCGTGCCCCGGTCCGTCAGGCCCAGAAGGCCGTCGAGGCGCAGGAGAACCTGCTCAAGGTGGCCCGCGCCGAGCGCTACCCCACGGTGACCGTCACCAGCAACTACGCCCGCATCGGCTACCCCGACGACCTGCTGCCGAGCTGGGGCGACTTCGTGAACGACTGGAACGTGGCCCTCTCGCTCCGCCTGCCGCTCTTCACCGGGGGGCGGATCGGGGGCAGCGTGCAGGCGGCGCGCGCCAACCTGCAGGCGCAGCGGCTGCGCCTGCGGCAGACCCGCGAGCGCGCCCAGCTGGACAGCGAGGACGCGGCCGAGCGGCTCCGCGCCGCCCATGCGCAGTGGGCCGCGAGCCTGGGCACGGTGGAGCAGGCCGAGCGGGCCTACGCCATCGCGGCGATCCGCTACCGCGAGGGGATCTCCAACCAGACGGAACTCGGCGACGCCCGCCTGGCCCTCGAGCAGGCGCGCGCCAACCGCGCCACCGCCGCGCGCGACCTGCAGGTGGCCCGGGTGCGGGTGGCGCTGCAGCAGGACCTGCCGCTCGCGGTCCAGTGACCGGGCGGCCTCTGATGACGACCCACACCGGGCGCCTGGCGCCCCCAACGACGCAGCACCCCGAGGAGTCCCCGATGAAGTTCGCGATGACCGCCGTGGCCCTGACGCTCGCCCTGGGCGCCGTGGGCTGCGGGAAGGAGCCGCCGGCCACCACCGCCACGGGCGCCGCCGCCGACTCGGCGGTGTGGGTGGGCAAGGAGAACGTGGTGCTGGCGGAGCGCCGCACGCTGGAGAGCGGCCCGGCCATCGCCGGCACGCTGGAGGCGGAGCGGCAGGCCACCATCCGCGCGGAGGTGGGCGGCGCGGTGACGGCGCTCCTGGTGGAGCCGGGCCAGCCGGTGGCGGCGGGCGCGGTGGTGGCGCGCCTCGAGGACACGGGGATCCGCGACAGCTACGAGTCGGCCAAGGCCGCGGTCCGGAGCGCGGAGCTCGCGGCCCAGCTGGCGCGCCGCAACCGGGACCGCACCGCCGAGCTCACCAAGGCCGGCGCCCTGCCCGACCGCGACCTCGAGACCGCCGACCTGCAGGCCCAGAGCGCCGAGGCCCAGCTGCTCGACGCGCAGGCCCGCCTGGCCAGCGCCGAGAAGGCCCTCGGCAAGACGGTGCTCCGGGCGCCCTTCAGCGGCATCGTGAGCGAGCGGCCGGTGAAGCAGGGCGACATCGTGCAGAGCGGCGCCGTGCTGCTCACGCTGGTGGACCCGGGCAGCCTCAAGTACGAGGGCACCGTGCCACTCGAGTCCCGCGCGGGGCTGCGGGTGGGGGCGCCCGTCCGCTTCACGGTGGCGGGGGCCACCAACGACGAGGTGACCGGCCGCGTGAGCCGCATCAACCCGGCCGTGGACCCGGCCACCCGCCAGATCCGCGTCACGGTGCAGGTGCCGAACCGGGGCAGCGCGCTCCTGGCCGGCCTGTTTGCCGAGGGCCGCGTGGCCACGGCGAGCCACGAGGGGGTGGTGGCGCCGTCGCGGGCCATCGACCGGCGCGGGCTCCGGCCGGTGGTGCTCCGGGTGAAGGCGGGCCGCACCGAGCGGGTGGAGGTGACGCTCGGCCTCATCGACGAGGCGGCGGAGCAGACCGAAGTGACCCAGGGCCTGGCCCCGGGCGACACGCTGCTCGTGGGCGGCGCGCAGGGCCTGGCGCCGGGCACGCCGGTGCGGGTGGGGAGCCCGGCCGAGTTGCAGAGCTCGAGCGCGGCCACGAGCGGGGAGCGCTGAGATGCTGATCTCCGACTTCGCGATCCGCCGCCCCGTCATCACGGTGGTGGCCATGGTGGCGATCTCCATCTTCGGGATGATCGCCCTGCTCCGCCTCAAGACGGACGAGTTCCCCGACGTGCAGCCGCCGTTCGTGTCGGTGGGCCTGGTGTACCCGGGCGCCGCGCCGGACGGGGTGGAGCGGGAGGTGCTGGAGCCGGTGGAGGAGGTCATCGCCTCCATCAGCGGCGTCAAGAAGATCACCGGCTCGGCGCAGGACGGCTTCGGGCAGATCCTGGTGGAGTTCAACTTCGACAAGGACCTGCTCGAGGCCACGCAGGAGATCCGCGACGGCATCTCCGGCATCCGCGTGGACCTGCCGGATGAGCTCGAGGAGCCGATCATCAAGAAGCTGTCGGACACCGACCAGCCGATCGTCTCGCTGGCGCTCTCCTCCACCACGCTCACCGCGCCGGAGCTCACCCGCCTGGCCGACCCCGGCATCGCGCGGGACCTGCGCTCCGTCCCCGGCGTGGCGGAGGTGCTGGTGCTGGGCAAGCAGGAGCGGGAGCTGACGGTGTACCTCCGCCCCGACGCGCTGCAGGCGCAGGGCGTGAGCGTGGCGCAGGTGGTGCAGGCGCTCCGGCTCCAGAACCTGGCCGCCCCGGTGGGCCGGCTGGAGAGCGGCAACGTGGAGCGGAGCATCCGCCTCACCGGCCGCCTGGCGGAGCCGCAGGACTTCCTCCGGCTGGTGGTGGCGGAGCGGAACGGCCGGGTGATCCGCCTTGGCGAGGTGGCCGCCGTGGTGGACGGCACCGAGGAGCCGCGCTCGCTGGCGCTCTACAACGAGCGGGAGGCGGTGGGCATCGACATCAAGAAGTCCAAGGGTTACAGCACCACCGAGGTCACCGAGCAAATCCACCAGCGGCTGGAGCGGATCCGCGAGCGGCTGCCCGCGGGCACCACGCTTGACCTGGTGAAGGACGGCGGCGAGCGGGTCAACTACTCGGTGAGCAACGTGAAGTGGACGCTCATCGAGGGCGCCCTGCTCACGGTGCTGGTGGTGTTCCTGTTCCTCAACTCGTGGCGCTCCACGGTGATCACGGGCCTCGCGCTGCCGGTCAGCGTGCTGGCGGCATTCGTGGCGGTGTGGGCGTTCGGCTTCACGCTCAACACCATGACGCTGCTGGGCCTGTCGCTGGCCATCGGCATCCTGATCGACGACGCCATCGTGGTGCGCGAGAACATCGTGCGCCACGTGGAGATGGGGAAGGATCACGTCGAGGCCGCACGCGAGGGCACGAGCGAGATCGGCCTCGCGGTGACGGCCACGACGGTGTCGATCCTCGCGGTGTTCATCCCGATCGCGTTCCTGCCGGGGGTGGCCGGCCAGTGGTTCAAGCCCTTCGGGCTCACCATCGCCTGCTCGGTGGCGGTGTCGCTCTTCGTGTCGTTCTCCCTCGACCCCATGCTCTCGGCGTACTGGCCGGACCCGCACCAGCACGAGCACGAGAAGAACTGGCTCACCCGGGCGCTCGACCGCTTCAACGCCTGGTTTGCGCGGATGGCGGAGGGCTACAAGGGCATCATCGCGTGGGCCCTGGACCACGGGCTCGCCATCAACATCATCGCGGTGGGCACGTTCATCTCCTCGTTCGTGCTGTTCACCCGCGGTCTGCTGGCGATGGGCGGGGCGCTCCTTGGCATCGCGGTCATGGCGTGGGCGGCGAGCCGGGAGTGGCCCTGGCTCGCCAAGCTGGCCGGCATCGGGGGCGGGCTCGCGCTGGCGTGGGCCGCAGCCGCGGTGCTGCCGGTGTGGCACCGGGTGGGCGTGGGCTTCGTGCCCGAGGACGACCGGGCCGAGTTCAACGTGAAGATCGAGACCCCCCCGGGCGCGTCGCTGGCCTACGGCCGGGCCAAGATCCAGGAGCTCGGCGCGCTCATCCGGGCCCTGCCCGAGGTGCGCTACACCTACGCCACGCTCGGCGGCAGCGCCTCGGGCGCGGTGGACGAGGGGAACGTCTACGTGCGCCTCACGGGCCGGCACGAGCGGACCCGGAGCGCCGAGCAGATCGCCGCCGCGCTCCGCGCCGAGACCGCCAAGCTCACCGGGCTCAAGATCTCGGTCTTCACCAGCAACATGGGCGGCGGCCGCAAGCAGCTGCAGCTCGAGATCCGGGGCGAGGACATCCCCACCATCACCCAGGCCGCGGAGCAGCTGGAGCGGGTGGTGAGCGGGGTGCCGAACGTGGTGGACCTGAGCCTGTCGTCGAAGGGCCTCAAGCCCGAGGTGACCGTCAACCTGAACCGCGGCCTGGCCGGCAGCCTCGGCCTCACCGTGGGCGACATCGCCCAGTCGGTGCGCCCGGCCTTCGCCGGCATCGACGCCGGCGACTGGGTGGACCCCTCGGGCGAGACCCGGGACGTGGAAGTGCGCCTCACCCCCGAGTCGCGCGAGCGGCCGGAAGACCTGCGCATGCTCCCGCTCCTCGTGGCGGGCCCCAACGGCATGCCGACGACCATCCCCCTCGGTCAGGTGGCCGACATCACCCAGGGCACCGGCCCCGCGATCATCAACCACCTGAACCGCGACCTCGTGGTGAACGTGGGCTGGAACGTCTCCGGCCGCTCCACGGGCGAGGTGATGGAGAACGTGCGCCAGGCCATCCGGCAGGTGCAGCTGCCGCCGGGCGTGCGGGTCACCGAGGGCGGCGACGCGGAGCAGCAGACCGAGGTGTTCGGGAACATCTTCCTGGCCCTCGGCGTGGCGGCCATGCTGATGTACCTCATCCTGGTGATGCAGTTCGGGTCGTTCCTCGACCCGCTGGCCATCATGTTCTCGCTGCCGCTCTCGATGATCGGGGTGATGCTGGGCCTGGCCGTGGCCAAGCAGACGGTGAACATCATGAGCCTCATCGGCGTGATGCTGCTCATGGGCATCGTGGCCAAGAACGCGATCCTGCTCATCGACTTCGCCAAGTGGGCGCGGGAGCAGCACGGGATGGGGCTCCGGGAGGCGCTGATCGAGGCGGGCGCCATCCGGCTCCGGCCCATCCTCATGACCACCTTCGCGCTCATCGCGGGCATGATCCCGGTGGCCCTCGGCCGGGGCGAGGGGGCGCAGTTCCGGGCACCCCTCGGCGTGGCGGTGATCGGCGGCGTGATCACCTCCACCTTGCTCACGCTCATCGCCATCCCCACGTTCTATGAACTGCTCGACATGCTGCGCGAGCGGCTGTCGCGCCTGGCCGGCCGGGTGCTCGGGCAGGACACCCTCGCCTCGCTCCGCCAGGCGACGGGCGAGCACCAGGTCGGACCCTAACGCAGCGCCGCCCGGGGCGGGCCCGGGCGGCCCACGATCATCACCTCAGGGAGAGAGACCGATATGCCGACGTCGAGCGCCAGCGCCACCTGGCAGGGCGGACTCAAGCAGGGGAAGGGCCACTTCCAGGGCGGGAGCGGGCTGATCGCCGCCGACTACAGCTTCCCGACGCGCTTCGAGGGCGCCAAGGGCACCAATCCCGAGGAGCTCGTGGCCTCGGCGCACGCGGCCTGCTTCAGCATGGCGCTCTCGGCCGGGCTCGAGAAGGCGGGGACCCCGCCCACGAGCGTGAGCACCACCGCCACGGTGACGCTCGAGTTCGTGGGCGGCGCGCCGCGGATCACCAAGATCCAGCTGGTCACCCGCGGCAAGGTGGCGGGCATTGACCAGGCCACCTTCGCGAAGGCCGCAGCCGAGGCCAAGGACGGCTGCCCGATCAGCAACCTGTTCAAGGGCAACGCGGCCCTCGAGCTGGACGCCAAGCTCGAGGCCTGAGCCGCCCGCGCCGCCTTCCGCCGCCCGTGGATCCCCGGATCCCCGGGCGGCGATTGCGTCTCCTGGCCCGGCGTGAGAGGATTGTGTGGCAGCGTCCGTTGCTCCCATGACGGCCCGTCCGCCCTTCCTTCACCGGAGCCGACCCATGCGCCTCGTGCCCCTCACCCTGGCCCTCGCGGGAGGCCTTGCCATGACCACGCCGCTCGCCGCGCAGGGACGCCAGGTGTTCATCAATCGGGTGCGGCTGCCCGAGGCCACCCTGAGCGCGCTGGAGCAGGCCGGCGCCCCGCGGATCCCCAACGGCCGCTACTGGTACGACCCGCTCTGCGGCGCGTGGGGCCTGGAGGGCGGCCAGGCGCGCGGCTTCGTGATGGCGGGACTCCGGCTGGGCGGTCCCCTGCCGGCGGACATCTCGGGCGGGGGCACCGGTGTCTTCATCAATGGCCGCGAGCTGCACCCGCTCGACGTGCAGGGCCTGCAGCAGCTGGTGGGCCCGGTACAGCCCGGGCGCTACTGGGTGGACGCCCAGGGGAACGCGGGGCTCGAGGGCGGCCCGGTGCTGGTGAACCTCTTCCAGCTCGCGAGCCAGCTCTACCGGCAGAACGGCGGGGTGGGGCAGAACTACGGCAACGGCGGCAGCGCCTACATGAACATGAACACCGGCATCGGCATCATCACCGACGGGCAGGGCGGCGCCGCGGTCTTCAACCACTAGCCGCACTCCCCGACACGGCGACGGCCCGGGACCTCCGCAGAGGTCCCGGGCCGTCGTCGTCCGTGGGGCGCGGTTCAGCCGTCCATGGCCTCCTGGCTGCCGCTCGCGCGCTGGGCGGCGCGGAGCATCTCGAACTCCGGCTGGCAGAAGGCGCAGCCCATGACGTGGTCGAGGAGGGCCAGGCGCGCCTCCTCGTCGCCCTCGCGGGCGAGCAGCGCGGCGATGGCCTCCACGCTCGGGCAGCCGAGGCGGGCGTCGCCGAGCTGGGCCTGGATGGCGAGGAGGCGATCGTAGCTCCGGCGGAGGCGGGAGTCACTCATCGAGGGCCTCCGGGCCGATGCCCATGGCGGTGAGCTCCTGGCGCAGGTCCTCGAGGCCGCGGTAGAGGAGGTTGCGGGTCTTGGGCTCGGTCCAGCCCAGCAGATCGGCGATCTCCTCGCGTCCGTATCCCGCCAGGTACATGCGGACCACCGAGCGGCGCGCGGGGATCAGCCGGTTCAGCGCCGTGGCCACCTGGGCCTCGAGTTCCTTGGTCGATACATCCTGGTCCGCGGGATCGCCCTCGCCGAGGACGGCGATGCCGCTCGGGCGGGAGAGCCGGACCGGCGTCTCGCGCCGGGCGCGGCGGCGGCGGAGCACGTCGATGGCGGCGGAGGTGGCGGTGCGATGGATGTACGAGGCCGGCGCGGCGAGGATCCGCTCCCCGCTCTCGAGGGCCTTCCAGAGCCGGAGCCGCACCTCCTGCAGGAGGTCGTCCACGTCCGACCCGGTGAGGCCGTGCTGGAACCCGATGACCCGGACCCGCTCGGCAAAGCGGCTGACGACCTGGTCCAGGGCCAGGGAAACCTGATCGGAGGGGCGGGGCATGGGGTTGTATCGTACCCGGCCACGCGTTCCGCGCAAGTAAGGGGAGCCGCGCGCCCCCTGATTCACCCCGGCTTCAGGAGGCCTTCACGGGGCCGCGCCTAGCATGCGAGGCGACCCACTCGACACGGCGCTGCACTCCGGAGGAACGCGACATGGCCTACCTGTGGTGGAAGACGGTCCACATCATCGCGATGGTCTCGTGGTTTGCCGGATTGTTCTACCTGGTCCGGCTCTTCATTTACCACGCCGAGGCCAACGGGGACGCGGAGCCCAAGCGGACGATCCTCCTCACCCAGTACGCCATCATGGAGCGGCGCCTCTACTTCATCATCACCTACCCGGCGATGGTGCTGACGGCACTCACGGCCACGGCGCTCCTGATCCTGCAGCCCACCTTCCTCTCCGAGCTCTGGATGTGGGTGAAGCTCGGCGTGGTGGCGGCCCTCATCGCCTATCACTACTGGTGCGAGCTCACCATGAAGCGCTTTGCCCGGGGCGACATCCGCTTCAGCGGCGAGCAGCTGCGCTGGGCCAATGAGGGGCCGACGCTGCTCCTCATCCTCGGGTGCTCCCTGGCGGTGCTCAAGGCCGTGACGCCGCTCGGGGTGCTGGGTCTCGTGGTGATCGGCATCAGCGGCCTCTTCGCCGGCTCCATCCGCCTGTATGCCCGCTACCGCCGGATGCACCCGGTGCCGCGGGCGCTCGATCCCACCCGCCCGGCCTGATCCCGCACGCCGCCGGGTACGCACGAGGGGCCACGAGCGCAACGCTCGTGGCCCCTCGGTTCGTCTCGCAGGGCGGCTGGTCGTCCTGGTTCAACGCAGGGGCCGGGGCGGGGAGCGTCCGTCCGCTACGGCTCCCGGCCCGCAAGCGCGCGGGCGGCGGAGAGATAGTCCCGGACCACTCCGTCGAGGCGTTCGGCGGCCTTGGGATCCACGAGGCCGCCCTCGGGGGTGAAGGCGTCGTTGCCGTGCGGCACGATGTACATGTCCGGGTGCACGAACATGCCGAGCCCCTCGAGGGGGATCCGCAGCTGCCACAGGCCGCGGATCCCGCCGATCGGGCCGGTGGAGGCGCTCATGATCAGCGCGCTCTTGCCGCGGATCGGCACCGGGCGGATGCGGGAGAGCCAGTCGATGGCGTTCTTGAGGTGGCCGGGCAGCGAGTAGTTGTACTCCGGCGAGGCGAGCAGCATCCCGTCGGCCGCGAGGATGCGCCGGCCGAGCGCCTGCGCCGCCTCGGGAATCCCGTCCCGCGCCTGCAAGTCGGCATCGAAGGGCGGCAGGGGGAACTCGCTGAATTCCGCGATGTCCACCTCGGCCCCGTGCTGGCGGGCCAGGCCGGCGGCCACGTGGAGGAGCCGGCGGTTGAGCGAGGACTGGCGGAGCGAGGCGGCGAGGGCGAAGAGGCGCATCAGTCAGGCGGTCCGGAGGCGGGCCGGGCCCGCAGGAGCGGCGCGAGGGCGCGCCATAGGTTGTCGGCCACGAGGCGCGAGCCCGCCTCGTTGGGGTGGATGCCGTCGCCCTGGTTGAGCGAGTCGATGCCGGCCACGCGGTCGAGCAGGAACGGCAGGAGCGGCAGCCCGTTGGCCTGCGCGAGCCCGGTGTAGACGGCGCGGAACTCCCGCACGTAGCGCTGGCCCAGGTTGGGCATGGCCTCCATGGCGCAGAGCAGCACCTGGGTCGCGGGGGCGCGCGCCTTCACCCGGTCGATCATCACCTGCAGGTTGGCTCGCAGCGAGTCGGTGTCCTGCCCGCGCAGCATGTCGTTGGCGCCGGTCTCGATGACCAGGTAGGCGGGCGGACTCCTGAGGATCCAGTCCAGCTGCCGGAGCGTCCCGGCCGAGGTCTGCCCGCTCACGCCGGCGTTGACCACCTCGAAGTCCAGGCCCGCCGAGTCGAGCTTGCGCTGCAGCAGCGCCGGGTAGGCGCTGTCCGGGTCGAGCCCGTAGCCCGCCGTGAGCGAGGTCCCGAGGAACACGATGGCCGGCCGGCCCGCGGGCGCGGGCAGGGTGGCTGCGGTCGCCGGCGCCGCGGCCGCGGGCGCACTGTCCGTGGTGGCCCGGGCGTCCCCGCCCCCGCCGCACCCGGCCAGCAGCCAGGCGGCAACCCCGACTATAGTTCTACCGCTTCGGAACCGGTCCACTGTCCAAGGTTCTCCATCGATGATCCGCGCCGAATCCCTGAGCCGTGAATACCTGAGCGGCGGCCGTCCGCTCACGGTGCTGAAGGATATCACCTTCGAGATTGCCGCGGGCGACATCGTGGCCATCGTGGGCCCCTCCGGCAGCGGCAAGACCACGCTGCTCGGCCTCATGGCCGGCCTCGACCGCCCCGACCGCGGCCGCCTGGCGGTGGACGGCCAGGACCTCACCCGGCTGGACGAGGACGCCCTGGCGCGCTTCCGCGCCGAGCGGGTGGGCTTCGTGTTCCAGTCGTTCCACCTGCTGCCCACCCTGACGGCGCGCGAGAACGTGCAGGTGCCGCTCGAGCTCCGCGGCGAGGAGGCCGGGGCCCGGGCCACCGAGCTCCTCGGGCGCGTGGGGCTGGCGGGGCGCGAGCATCACTACCCTGCCCAGCTCTCGGGCGGGGAGCAGCAGCGGGTGGCGCTGGCCCGCGCCTTCTCCAACCGCCCCAGGATCCTCTTCGCCGACGAGCCGACGGGGAACCTGGACCACGCCACGGGCGCCAAGGTGGTGGAGATCATGTTCGGGCTCAACCGGGAGCTCGGCACCACCACCGTGCTCGTGACGCACGACATGGAGCTGGCCCGCCAGGCCCGCCGCATCATCCGGCTCTCCGACGGCGCCATCGTCGAGGACACCCGCACCGCATGACGTCGCTCGCCCTCATCACCCGCATGGCCTGGCGCGAGGGGCGGGCCGCGGGCCGGCGGATGCTGCTCCTGACGGCGGCCATCTCCATCGGCGTCGGGGCGCTGGTGGCCATCGAGTCGTTCACCGACAACCTGCAGGTGGCCGTGGAGCAGCAGTCGCGCTCGCTCCTCGGCGGCGACTTTGCCCTGAGCAGCCGGGCCGACCCCACGCCGGGCTTCCTGGCGGTCCTCGATTCCCTCGCCACCGCCGCCGGCGTGGACCGGGCCACCGGCTATGCCGAGGTGACGAGCTTCGCCGGCATGGCGTACGTGACGCGCACCAGCGGGGCGCGCCTGGTGCGCGTCAGCGCCATCCGCGGCGGCTACCCGTTCTACGGCGTGGTGCACACCGCGCCGGCCGGGCGCTGGCCGCGGCTCGAGGCCGGCGAGGCGCTCGTGGATCCCTCGTTCCTCACCGCCATGGGCGCCGAGGTGGGCGACACGATGGCGCTCGGGGAGGCGCGCTTCGTCATTGCCGGCAGCGTCACCAGCTTCCCGGGCGACGTGGGCATCCGGAGCGCCTTCGGGCCGCGGGTGTTCATCCCCGGCGCCCGGCTCGCGGACACGAAGCTCCTCGGCGGCTTCGGCGCGCGCGCCGAGCACGAGTGGTACCTCAAGGTGGCGGACACCCTCGACGCGAAGGACTTCGCCGCCACCTGGCGTCCCAAGGTCAACCGGGAGCGGGGCCGCTTCCGCACCGCGGCGGAGGAGGAGCAGGACCTGCAGCAGTCGCTGGAGCGGCTGGGGCGCTATCTCGGGCTGGTGGCGCTGATCGCGCTGCTCCTGGGCGGCATCGGCGTGGGGAGCGCGGTGCAGGTCTTCCTGCGCCGCAAGCGCGACAGCATCGCGGTGCTGCGCTGCCTCGGCGCCACCAGCGGCCAGGTGTTCGGGATCTACCTGCTGCAGGCGGCGGTGATGGGACTCGCGGGGAGCGCGCTCGGCGTGCTCCTCGGGCTCGGGCTCCAGTTCCTGATGCCGGCGGTCTTCGGGGCCTTCATCCCGCTCGACGTGCAGGTGCGGCCCTCGCTGGCCGCGGTGCTCACCGGCCTTGGCGTGGGCCTGTGGGTGGCGGTGATCTTCGCGCTGCTGCCGCTGCTCCAGGTGCGGGCCGTGCCGCCGCTGGCCGTGCTGCGGCGCGACGTCGACGAGGGGCCGCGGCGCGGCTTCGACGGATGGAGCTGGCTGGCGCGGGCCCTGCTGGCGCTCAGCGTGGTGGGCCTGGCCGCGCTCCAGGTGCGGGACCTGGCGCAGGGCGCGGGCTTCGCCGCGGGGGTGGCGGCGGCGCTCCTGGTGCTCTGGGGCGCGGCGGTGGCGCTGACCCGCGCGCTCCGCCGCTGGTTCCCGCACCGGCTCCCCTACACCACGCGCCAGGGCCTCGCCAACCTCTACCGCCCCGCCAACCAGACGGTGGCGGTGGTCCTGGCGCTCGGCTTCGGCGCCTTCCTGCTCGGCGCGCTCGCCGTGATGCAGCACAACCTGCTCCGCCAGCTCTCGCTCGACGGCGGCGCGGGGCGCCCCAACCTGGTGCTCTTCGACATCCAGCCGGACCAGCGCGCCGACGTGGAGCAGCTGCTCCGGGACCGCGGCCACGCCGTGCAGCCGGCCGTGCCCATCGTCCCGATGCGGCTCCGCGCCATCAACGGCCGGCCGGTGAGCCAGCTGATCGCCACCAGCGACTCGCTCGAGGCCCTGCGCGACTCGCTCGGCGAGGAGGCCCGCCCCCGCCGGCGGGAGCGCGGCGGCGAGGGCCAGGGCCCCGAACGGTGGGCCCTCCGCCGGGAGTACCGCTCCACCTACCGCGACTCGACCGTCGGCTCCGAGAAGCTCGTGGTGGGCGACTGGTGGACGCCCGGCGCCGGCGCCACCCCGCCGTACCCCGTCTCCCTCGAGACTGGCATCGCCGGGGACCTCGGCGTCACCATCCGGGACACCGTCACCTGGGACGTCCAGGGCGTCCCGGTGGTCACCGTGGTGAAGAACCTGCGCGAGGTGAACTGGGCCCGCTTCGAGCCCAACTTCTTCGCGGTCTTCCCCGAGGGGCCGCTGGCGGAGGCGCCGCAGGGCTTCGTGCTGCTCACCCGGATCGGCGACGCCGCGGAGATCGGCCGGGTGCAGCGCGCCGTGGTGGAGCGGCACCCCAACGTCACCAGCGTGGACCTGACGAGCGTGCAGCAGACCATCGAGCGGATCGTGGACAGCGTCACCCTGGCCATCAACTTCATGGCCTTCTTCTCGCTCGCCACCGGGGTCGTGGTGCTGGTGGGCGCGCTGGCCACCAGCCGCTTCCAGCGCATGCGCGAGGCGGCCCTCCTCAAGACCCTCGGCGCCACCCGCCGCCAGGTGGTGCGCGTGATGGTCACCGAATACGCCGCCCTCGGCGTCCTCGCCGCGGTGGTGGCCACGGGGCTGTCCGCCGCCGGCGGCTGGGCCATCATGAAGTGGGTCTTCGAGCTGCCCTTCACCGTGCCGTGGCTCGGCTTCGGGGGGCTGGCGCTGGTGCTGGTGGCGCTGACGGTGCTCACCGGCCTCTGGAACAGCCTCGACGTGTTCCGGCGCACGCCGGTGGAAGTGCTGCGCGCCGACTAGCCCGCCCCCGGCGCGCCCCGTCCCCGCGACCGCCCAGGCCGCCGCGCCGGCTCTAGGCGGTCGCCGCGACGCGGTATTACGATTGGGTCTTCCCTAGACAGCGCCGGGCTCCTGCATGCTGGTCGTCCTGACCCTGCTGTTCATCCTGTCCGGCGCCGCCGGGCTCTTCTACGAGTCCGTCTGGTCCCGTTACCTCGGCCTGTTCGTGGGCCACAATGCGTACGCCCAGGTGATCGTGCTGGTCATCTTCCTGGGCGGCATGGCCATCGGCGCCATGCTCATCGGGCGGGTGAGCACCCGGCTCAAGGAGCCGCTCTTCGGCTACGCCATGGTCGAGGCCCTCGTGGGCCTCATCGGGCTCTTCTTCCAGGACATCTACGTCGGCGTCACCAACTGGGCCTACGCCTCGGTGTTCCCGAGCCTGGCGGGCTCGGGCAGCCTCACGCTGGCCAAGTGGGGCATCGCGGCCCTGCTGATCCTGCCGCAGTCCATCCTCCTCGGCACCACCTTCCCGCTGATGTCGGCCGGCGCGCTCCGCCGCCTGCCGCGCGCGCCGGGGCGGACGCTGGCCGTGCTCTACTTCGCCAACAGCTTCGGCGCCGCCGTCGGCGTCCTCATCGCGGGCTTCTACCTGGTGGATGCGGTGGGGCTGCCGGGCACCATCCTCGCGGCCACCATCCTCAACTTCCTAGTGGCGGTGGGCGCCGTGGTGGCGTCGAAGTACGTGCCCGCGGAGCCGGAGGCCGCCGCGCGCGTCACCGACGAGCGCTCGCGCGGCTCGGTCAAGGTGGCCCAGGTGGGACCCACGCTGGAGGCGCTGCTCCTCGCGGTGGCGGCGGGGACCGCGGTGGCCAGCTTCATCTACGAGATCGCGTGGATCCGGATGCTGTCGCTGGTGCTCTCGAGTGCCACTCACTCCTTCGAGCTGATGCTCTCGGCCTTCATCCTGGGGCTCGCGCTCGGCGCCTTCTGGGTACGGACCCGCGCCGACCGCCTGGCGGAGCCGCTGCGGACGCTGGGCGTGGTGCAGCTCTGGATGGGCGCGCTGGCGCTCGCCACCCTGCCCCTCTACTTCGCCGCCTTCGACTGGATGGCGACCCTGCTCGCCACCTTTGCCCGGACCGAGGCCGGCTACACCGGCTTCAACCTGGCCCGCTACGCCATCTGCCTCGTGGTGATGCTCCCGGCCACCTTCTGCGCCGGCATCACCCTGCCGCTCATCACCCGCACCCTCATGGCGCGCGGCCTTGGCGAACGGGCCATCGGCCAGGTCTATGGCTGGAACACGCTCGGTTCCATCATCGGCGTGGCGGTCGCGGCGCTGGTGCTGCTGCCGCTCGTGGGCCTCAAGGCGCTCCTCGCCATCGGCGCCGTGCTCGACATGGCCATCGGCGCCGCCATCCTCTGGTGGTGGGCGCGGCGCACCGGGACGCCGGCCGCGCGCCGGCTCGCCATGATCGGCGCCGGCGCGGTGGCCGCCGTGGCGCTCGTGGCCGCGGTGACCCCGGGCTTCGACCAGCGCCGCCTCCTCTCCGGTGTGTTCCGCTTCGGTGTGCTGCCGCCGCCGGGGAGCCGCGACGTGCTCTACTACGCCGACGGCCGCACCGCCACGGTGTCGGCCGAGCACATCCGGGACAACGGCCTCACGTTCATCGCCACCAACGGGAAGTCGGACGGCGGGCTCCCCGCGTACTGGCGCACCCCCTGCACCGACACCACGACGCTCCAGCCGCTGCGGGGCGACGCGGCCACCATGTCCCTGGCGGCCCTCCTGACCCTGGCGCACGCGCCCCGGGCGAAGCTGGGCGCGGTCATCGGCCAGGGCACGGGCATGTCGAGCCACCTCCTCCTCGGGAGTCCCACCCTCGAGGCGCTCTACACCATCGAGATCGAGCCGGCCATGCTCGCCGCCTCGAAGGCCGGGTTCTATCCCGCCAACGGGCGCGTCTTCGATGACCCCCGCTCCCACTTCGTCATCGACGACGCCAAGAGCTACTTCGCCGCCGCCGGCCGGAAGTACGACTACATCTTCTCCGAGCCCTCGCAGCCCTGGGTGAGCGGCGTGTCGGGCCTCTTCACGCAGGAGTTCTACCGCCGCGTCAACCAGTACCTGGCGCCGGGCGGCGTGTTTGCGCAATGGATCCACATCTACGACATCAACGACCGCCTCGTCCTCACCGTGCTCGCCGCGCTCCACGCCGAGTTCAAGGACTACGAGGTGTACATGCCGGCCGCCACCGACATGCTGGTGCTGGCCACCAACGGCGACCGGGTGCCCGCGCCGGACTGGGGCATCTTCCAGCTCCCCGGGATCCGGCAGGACTTCTGCCACCAGATCCCCTTCACCCCCGAGGCGCTCGACGCCCTCTGGCTCGGCAACCGGAAGACCCTCGCGCCGCTGATCGACCGCTTCCCCACGCCCAACTCCGACTTCTTCCCGCACCTCGACAATGGCGCGGAGGTGAGCCGCTACATGGGCCAGCAGGCCAGCGGGATCTACGGCCTCTCGGGCGAGCGCTTCGACCTCACCGGCCCGGTGGGCGGCCGCCGGATCGGCCCCGCCAGCTTCACGGCGGCGCCCGCGCCCGACATCCCGCGCGTCTTCCAGCTGAGCCTCGGCGCCCTGCTCCGGAGCCCCGCGGCGCAGCCCCCCGCCGACCAGCCCCTCGGGGATGACCGCACCGGCCTCGCGCTCTACCGCAACCGGGCCTGGCGCGCCGAGCTGGCGGGCGGCGCGGCGCCGAGCAACTGGCGCGTCTGGCTCCAGCGCATGGGCGACATCGAGCGCGACCGCTTCGGCGGGACCCGGGGGTACGCCGACCCGGCCTTCTACCAGGAGCTCTACCACTTCCTGGACCGCACCGGCGCCCCGCCCGCCGCGCGCGCCGTGGTGGAGTTCCGGGAGGGCACCCTGGGCTGGAACTGGCCCCAGGCCGCCCGGGCCGCGGCGCCGCTCATCGCGGAGGCCCTGGCCGGCCGGAGCTGGCTCCTCCCCGATGAGCTGCGGGAGGGCGCGGTCATGGCCTTCCTGGCCACCGGGAACACCGCGGCGGCCCGGGAGGCCTTCCAGAAGCTGGCACCCCTCTCCCAGCGCCCCCCGAGCGACTTCCGGTCCGCCCTCCTCGCCGCCTACGTGGAGGTGGCCAGCGGGCCGGCCGCCCCGCGCGCGCCCTGACCCCACCCGGGGCGGCGCCCGGGGCCGCCCCGCCTGTCGCGTTGCCCCCGGGGCCGGTACTTTTCCCCGACCCTAACCCCCCGGGCCATGCTCGCGATTGACCTCACAGGAAAGCGTGCCTTCGTGGCCGGCGTCGCCGATGACGGCGGCTTCGGCTTTGCCATCGCCAAGGCGCTCGCGGAGGCCGGTGCCTCCGTCTGCGTCGGCACCTGGCCGCCGGCGATGAACATCTTCCTGAACCTGCTCGAGCGCGGGAAGATGGACGAGTCGCTCACCCTGCCTGACGGGTCGCGGATGGCGTTCGAGAAGATCTACGCCTTCGACGCCGCCTACGATGCGCTCGCGGACGTCCCGGCGGACATCCGCGACAGCAAGCGCTACAAGGACCGGGGCGACTTCACCATCGAGGGCGTGGCCCGGCAGCTGGTCGCGGACTTCGGCCCCCAGCCGCTCGACATCGTCATCCACTCGCTGGCCAACGGTCCCGAGGTCAAGAAGCCGCTGCTCGAGACCAGCCGCGCCGGCTACCTCTCGGCCGTGAGCGTGAGCGCCTACAGCCTCATCTCCATGGTGCGCACCTTCACGCCGCTCATGCGGCCGGGCGGGAACTTCCAGTCCATCACCTTCATGGCGAGCGAGCGCGCCGTGCCGGGCTATGGCGGCGGCATGTCGAGCGCCAAGGCCGCGCTGGAGAGCGACACCCGCACGCTGGCCTACGAGGTGGGCACCAAGCACGGCCTCCGCATCAACACCATCAGCGCGGGCCCCTACGCCTCGCGCGCGGCCACGGCCATCGGCTTCATCGACACCATGATGCGCTACGCCAAGGCCAACGCCATGCTGCGCGAGGACCTCGAGGCGCGGGAGGTGGGCGCCACCGCCGCGTTCCTCGCCTCCCCGCTGGCCAGCGCCATCACCGGCGCCACCATCTACGTGGACAACGGGTACCACGCGATGGGCGTCGCGTTCGAGGGCGTCACCGAGCAGCCGAAGGACTGACCACCGGCGGGCGGCCCCCCGGCGCCCGCCTGCCACTCCCCCAGCCGCAGCACGCAGGGCACCGCATGTACCGCACCTTCGCCGTTCTCGGCGCCCTGCTCGGGGGCCTGGCCGTTGCCGCGGGCGCCTTCGGCGCCCACGCCCTCCGAGCGCGCCTCACCCCCGAGATGCTCGCCGTCTTCGAGACCGGCGCCCGCTACCAGATGTACCACGCGCTGGCCCTCCTCGCCGCCGCCGCGCTGGCCGGCGCCGACGGGAGCACCCGCCCCGCCGTCTGGGCCGGCTGGCTCTTCCTCCTCGGCACCCTCCTCTTCTCCGGCAGCCTTTACGCCCTCGCCCTCTCGGGCGTGAGCCGGCTCGGCATCATCACTCCCTTCGGTGGCGTGGCCTTCCTGGCCGGCTGGACCTGCCTGGCCGTGGCGGCCCTCCGGCGGTAGCGCGCATGCACCCGGCGGCGGCCACCTGGCAGGCGGCGCTCACCCGCCTCGACCGCTGGTTCGCCGCGGCGGAGGCCCGGCACCCGGGCGTCATCCCCTGCCGGGCCGGCTGCAGCGCCTGCTGTCACGGCCCCTTCGACATCTCGGCCGCCGACACCCTCCTCCTCCGGGAGGGCCTGAGTACACTCGACCCGGCCGTGCGTACTCACGTGCGGGAACGGGGCGAGCGCCTCCTGGCCCGCATGCGGGCGCTGGCCCCCCAGTGGGGGCCGCCCTGGGACGTCTCGGCCCTGGGGGACGATGCCTTCGACCGGCTCGCCGACCAGCTGGCCGGGGAACCCTGCCCCCTCCTGGACGACGCGGGCCGGTGCCGGGTCTATGCCTACCGGCCCCTGGTCTGCCGCCTCATCGGGTTGCCCATGCTCACCGCCGGCGGGGATGTGCTCGAGAATGCCTGCCCGATCCAGGAACAGTTTCCGGGGTATCACGCCCTCGACCCCCTCGCCTTCGACCTGGAGGCGCTCGAGGACGTGGAGCTGGCCGCGCTCGAAGCCTCGGCGCTGGCCCTCTGGGGGGCCCCGCTGGACCTGACCCGTGAGACGACCATCGCCGCCGTGGCCGCCGGCCAGGAAGGCTGACCGATGCCCAACCGTCCCCTCTCCGACCTCCTGCGCGGCCGCGGCGCCCATGTGGACCCGGTGGCCTGCCTGGAGGGGATCGACGCCGCCCTGGCCGGCCGGCCGTGCGCCGAGGCCGAGCACACCATCTGGCAGCTGGCGTGGCACATGAACTACTGGATGGAGTACGAGCTGCGCTCGCTGGAGGGGCCGGAGGTGCCGTACCCGGAGCACGCGGCGGAGAGCTGGCCGCCCACCTCCGCGCCCCCCTCGGAGGCGGCGTGGGCGGAGGAGGTGGCCCGGTTCCGGCGGCAGGTGGATGCGCTCACCGTCTGGGCCCGGCGCTCCACCCTGGACGGCGGGGTGTCCCGCATCATCCACCCGAAACAGGGCGACACGGCGCAGGACGTCCTGTGGCAGATCGTGGCCCACAACAGCTACCACTCGGGCCAGGTGGCGCTGCTGCGCCGCGCCTTCGGCGCCTGGCCTCCGCCGAGCGGCGGGGACACCTGGTAGGGGCCGGACACGGCCCGCCCCTACGCACGCGCGCCGCGCCCCCAACGCAAACGGCCGGCTTCCGAAAGGGAGCCGGCCGTTCGTCTTGCCCCGCCCCACCCCGCTACTTGAGCGGGTTGACCGTGGGGCTGTGGCCCCAGAGGTAGTGGACCACGATCATCAGCGCCACGACGATCACGGCGGCGAGCAGCAGCGAGAACGAGAAGATGGCGGTGAGCAGCTTGCCGTCCATCTTGAGGTGCATGTAGAACATCGCCACCAGCGCGAACTTGAAGGCCGAGAGCACGAGCAGCACCTCGACCACGATCGGCTCGAGCAGCGTGGCCAGGGCCGCCGGCTGGTGGCGGTGCACGATCTCGTAGGCCCACACCTCGAGCGCCGTCAGCGCGAAGAGGACCACCGCGACCTTGAGGTACGTCTGCCACCCCGGGTGGCTGTGCTCGGCGTGGAGGGCGTCAGTTGCCATGGCGTCCGGTTCAGCGGATGAGGTAGACGACGGGGAAGATCACGATCCAGACCACGTCCACGAAGTGCCAGTAGAGCGCGGCCATCTCGAGGTTGAGGGCCTTCTCGGGCGGGAGCTTCCCGCGCAGCGCCACCACGAGCACCGAGATGAGCCAGAGCAGGCCCAGCGTGACGTGGGTGCCGTGGAAGCCCGTCAGGGTGTAGAACGTCGAGGCGAACAGGTTGGTGGTGTACCCCATCCCGCGGTGCGCGAAGTGGGAGAACTCGTACACCTGCATCCCGACGAAGAACACGCCGCAGAAGATCGTGGCGAGGAGCCACCCGATCAGCTGCTTGCGGTTGCCGCGCTGGGCGCCGTTGAGCGCCAGCACCACGAAGAACGAGCTGAAGAGGAGCAGCGCCGTGCCGAACGTCACCAGCGGGATCTCCAGCATCTGTTCCTGCAGCACCCCCGCCTTGTCCAGCCACTCGGCGTGCGGCTTGGGGCCCGAGACGTCCCGGCCCTTGTAGGTCAGGTACACCCCGATCAGCGAGGCGAAGAACATGCATTCGGACCCGATGAAGGTCCAGATGGCGAGCTTCTTGTTGTCGATGCCGGTCGCCGTGTAGTGATGGTCGTCGGCGTGCGCTTCCGCGTGGGCCACGTTGCCTCTCTCGATCCGCAGGGACGGCCGGCCCCGGGGGGCCGGCCGGACTCGTTAGTGGTGCTCGGGGAACGCCGGCTCGAAGGCCCAGGCGTAGATGCCGAAGAGCAGGATGGCGACCCCGGCCACGTGCACCCACAGGTGCGAGCCGCCGATGAAGCCGCCCAGGGTCACCGTGACGCCGATGGCCGCCACCAGCGGCTTCCACGACGGGTTGGGCATGAGCACCGCGTCCTCGGCCACGCGCTGGGGCTCGGGGAGCGGGCCGCCGTGGCGCGCCTTCATTTCCCACAGCGCGTCGCGGCCGTGGACCTGGGGCAGCGTGGGGAAGTTGAAGTGCTGCGGCGGCGACGGGATGGACCACTCGAGGGTGGCCGCGTTCCACGGGTCGGCCCCCACCGGCGGCTGCGGGGTGCGCGAGGTCCTGAAGATGTTGTACAGGAACACGAGGAACGCGACCCCGAGGAGCAGTGCCCCGAAGGTCTCCAGCTTGTTGAGCAGCTCGAAGTTGGACTCCGCGCTGTAGGTGTACACCCGGCGCGGCATGCCGTTGAGCCCGAGGATGTGCATCGGGAAGAACGTCAGGTTGAAGCCGAGGAGCATCAGCCAGAAGTGCACCTTGCCGAGCCCCTCGTCCAGCAGCTTGCCGAACATCTTGGGCCACCAGAAGTAGGCGCCGCCCGAGATGGCGAAGATGGCGCCGCCGAAGAGCACGTAGTGGAAGTGCGCCACGATGAAGTACGTGTCGGTCTGCTGCAGGTCGGCCGGGGGCGAGGCGTGCATCACGCCCGAGAGGCCGCCCATGATGAACATCGCGATGAAGCCGATGGCGAAGAGCATCGGCGTCTTGAAGTCCACCTTGCCGCCCCAGATGGTGCCGATCCAGTTGAAGATCTTCACGCCGGTCGGGATGGCGATGATCATGGTGGCCAGCGAGAAGAACGCGTCCGCGAACGGCCCCATCCCCGTGGCGAACATGTGGTGCGCCCACACCCCGAAGCCCACGAAGGCGATGAACGCCCCCGAGAACACCATGGCCGCGTAGCCGAAGAGCGGCTTCCGCGAGAACACCGGCAGGATCTCCGAGATGATCCCGAAGCTCGGCAGGATCAGGATGTACACCTCAGGGTGGCCGAACAGCCAGAAGAGGTGCTGCCACAGGATCGGGTCGCCGCCGCCCGAGGGGACGAAGAAGCTCGTCCCGAAGGTGCGGTCGATCATGAGCAGGATCAGCGCGACGGTGATGATCGGGAAGGAGAGCAGCAGCAGGATCTGGGTGATGAAGCTCATCCACACGAACATCGGCATGTGCATCATCTTCATGCCCGGCGCCCGCAGGTTCACCGTGGTCACGAAGAAGTTCACCGCCGCCGCCAGCGACGCCACGCCCAGCACCTGCAGGCCCACCGTCCAGAAGTCGATGTTGGGGCCGGGCGAGAACTGCCGGGTGGTGAGGTTGGCGTAGCCGAACCAGCCGCCGTTCGGCGCGTGGCCGGTGAACCAGCTCACGTTGATCAGGATGCCGCCCAGCAGGAACACCCAGTAGCTGAAGGCGTTGAGCCGCGGGAACGCCACGTCCCGGGCGCCCAGCTGCAGCGGGATCAGGTAGTTGAAGAACATCGCCGACAGCGGCATCACCCCGAGGAAGATCATGGTGGTGCCGTGCATCGTGAACAGCTGGTTGTACGTGTCGGGACTCACCAGCGTCTTCCCGGGCCCCATCAGCTGGAGCCGGATGACGAGGGCCTCGAGGCCCCCGACCAGGAAGAAGAAGAACGCCGTGGCGCCGTACAGGATGCCGATCCGCTTGTGGTCCACCGTGGTGATCCAGCTCCACAAGCCGGTGTGCTCGTGCGTGTGCGCGGGGGCGTGGTCGATCGCGGTCGTGGCCATGCTAGGTCCTTGTCTCTCGTCGGGCGCGCGTTACTGCTGCGCGCGCAGGTAGGCGACCAGCGCCTGCGTCTCCTGGTCCGTGAGGCCGAGGTTCGGCATCAGGACGCCTTCCTTCCAGCCCTGCGGGTCCTGGATCCACTTCGCCAGGTTCTCGTCGGTGTTCTCGAGGGTCCCCGCCGCGATCCAGGTGCGGCTGCCGATGTGGTGCAGGTTCGGGCCGGTGAGCGGCATCGCCGGGTACATCGAGTGGCAGCCGATGCAGCCCTTCATGGTGAAGAGCTGCTGGCCCGTCTTCACCAGCTCCGGCGCCGTCGAGTCGGCCGAGAAGTCGCGCGGGGGCTGGTTGAAGTTGGCGGCCCACGCGTCGAACTCCTCGGGCGCCTTGCTGATGATCCGGTAGGCCATCCGGCCGTGCTGGATGCCGCAGAACTCCACGCACTGCGCGGGGAAGTTCCCGGTCACCTCGGCCTTGAACCAGAGGTTGTTGTAGCGGTTGGGGAAGACGTCGCGCTTGCCGGCGAACTGCGGCAGCCAGAAGCTGTGCAGCACGTCCTTGGTGGTCATCTCGAGGCTCACCGTGCGGCCCATCGGCACGATCAGCTCGCCCGCGGTGGTGATGCCGAGCTGCGGGTAGCGGAACTCCCACCACCACTGGTGCCCGATCACCTCCACCTGCAGCGCCTCGGGGCCGGGCTTCTGCGCGGTCTGGAAGATGGTGCGCACCGTCGGCACCGCGATCATCGCCAGGATGAACGCCGGGATGATGGTCCACACGATCTCGAGCGTGGTGTTGCCGTGCGTCTGCACCGGCTCCGCCGCGCCCGGACGGTTGCGGAACTTCCAGATGGCCACGAGCAGCGCCGACTCCACCAGCACGAACACGATCGTCGCCCACAGCAGCGTGGTGCGGAAGATGTCGTCGGAGGCTTTCGCGAAGTCCGCGCGCGGGAGGAGCGTCGTCTGCGGATACTGGTCGGGAGCGCACGCCGCGAGGAGGGCAACCACGGCGGCCAGCATCAGGGCCGGAACCCGGGACGGGGGTCGCCGGTGAGCAGGGTCGGGCATCAAGGCGTGTCCTGTGGGCGGAAAGACTGGGGGCGGCGAACTTATGCCGGCGGGAGAATACGCATGCGTGCAGGTCACGTCAAGAATTTTTGAAGACCAAATGACCGAGTGCTTTACGCGGAATCCGCATCACTCTTCAGAGAGTGAGGGACCGTGGACAGCGCTGTCCAACATCACGGGGCACAGCCTTGGACAACGTGGCCCCTGTGTATCCTTCGCGTCGCCATCCGCCACCGCGCGCCGCACGCCACGACCCCGACCCGGAGGCCGCATGACTCCCGCTGAACGCGCCGACTACATCCGCCGCTACGCCGAGGGCCCAGACCTCCTCGCCGCCGCCCTGGCCACGGTCCCCGAGGCCGCGCGCCAGTGGCGCCCCGCGCCCGGCAAGTGGTCGGTGCACGAGGTCATCGTCCACTGCGCCGACAGCGAGGTGAACGCGCACAGCCGCATCCGCTACCTGATCGGTGAGGTCAATGCCGTGATTCACGGTTACGATCAGGATCGCTGGGTCACGGCCATGGACTATCACGCCCACCCGCTCGAACCCGCCCTCCTCACGGTGCGCGCGGTGCGTGCCAACACCGTGCCGCTGCTCCGGCGCATGACTGAAGCCGACTGGCAGCGCACCGGCACCCATACCGAGCACCCTAGCTACGGCGTGGAGCGGTGGATGGAGCTCTACGCCGAGCACCTCGAGATCCACGCGCGCCAGATCGCGCGGAACCTCGCCGCCTGGCAGGCCCGGACGGCCTGACGCGCTCCCCCCACGACGAGGGGCCGCCGTTCGGTGAACGGCGGCCCCGGCCCTCCTTGACGCCTGACGGGGACGCCTAGCGCACCTCGAGGTCGAACGCCGGCGTCTCCCCGGCCACGGCAAAGCTGTAGTGCCACCACTCGTTCTCGTACTGCGCAAAGCCCTCCGCCTCCATCACCCGCCGCAGCAGCTGGCGGTAGCGCAGCACCCGCCCGGTGGCGTTGGCCCAGTGGGCCGTCTCGTTCAGCGTGTCGTACGCCGTGCCCATGTCCACTTCCCGGCCGCCCACGGACAGGTCCACCAGCGTGAGGTCGATGGCCAGCCCCAGGTTGTGGCGGCTCTTGCTCGCGATGTAGCCGTCGGCAAAGAGCTGCTCCTGCCCGGTGCGCCGGGCCCAGTCCATCATGCCCACCGTGGCCCGCACCGGTCGGTAGCCGTCGAACAGCTTGAGGCCCATCCCGCCCGAGCGGAGCCGCTGCTGCACCCGCACCAGCGCCTCGGCCGCCTCGCGGCGGAGGTAGATCCGGTTGGCGTGATACCCCGGCAGCACGGCGCCGGTGAAGTTGTTGCTGGTGGCGTAGCGGGTCTCGATCACCAGGGTGGAGTCGAGGGCACCCACGTCCGCAAGCAGCCGCGCGGCCACCGAGTCGGGCGCAGGCGTATACGGAGGCTCCAGGGGGGTCTGGGCGCCCAGGATGACCGGAAACAGGGCCACGAAGAGCAGGGATCGCATGGGCCGTGCAGGGGGAGCGGGGAAGGGTGGCATGCCGTCTATCTCCAAAATACCCAAGGCTTTACCACCCCGTCTATGGCCCGTTTCGGGTCCCATTGCTATCTTGATACCCGGAAGTGCTTGAACGCCCCGGGCCGTGGAGCTTCTGGCCCGGGCCGTTTCCTTTTTTGTGAGTGCCACATGCTGCGTGAAATGCGAGCCAAGCTGGGCGCCGAGATCGAGCAGCTCAGCCATGAACTGAATGTCGTCATCCCCCAGGCCATCGCTCAGGCCGTGGAGCTGGGCGACCTGCGGGAAAACTCGGAATACAAGGCCGCCCTCGAGCGGCAGCAGTTCGTCCAGGCCCGGCTGGGGCAGCTGCACCAGCGGCTGCAGCAGGTGGCCGCCCTGGGCAACACCGAGACGCCGGCCGACAAGGTGGGCCTCGGCACCAAGGTGAAGGTCCTGGACCTCGAGACCAACGAGCCCGAGGAGTACATGCTGGTGCTGGCGGAGATGATGGACCTCGACGCCGGCCACATCTCGCTGGCCTCGCCGCTCGGCCGCGCTCTCAAGGGCAGGTCGGTCGGCGACGAGATCGAGTTGCGTCTCCCCCGGGGCCAGCGCGCGCTCCGGGTCCTGGGCATCGAGCAGACCCAGTAAGCCGGGCCGGCAGCACGGGCGGGCCTCCGGGCCCGCCTTCCCACATCCAGCGCCATGACCTATCCAAAGAAGCAGCTGATCCTCGTCGGTGACCGCGTCCTCATCACTCCCGAGGAGGGCGAGGAGCGCACCCGCGTGGGCCTCTACCTGCCCGCCACCGCGGTGGACGCCCAGCAGGTGCAGAGCGGCCTCGTCATCGCGGTGGGCCCCGGCGAGCCCACGCCCGACTTCAACAGCACCCTCGATGAGGAGCCGTGGAAGGCCGGGGACAAGCTGCCGCGCTGGCGCCCGCTGCAGGCGCGCGTCGGCGACCACGCCATCTTCTTCCGGAAGGCCGCCGTGGAGATCACCTTCGAGGAGAAGCGCTACCTCGTGGTGCCCCAGGCCGCCATCCTCGTGCTGGTCCGCGAAGACCTGCCCCTCTGACCATGCCGCTCACCCGCTTCCCCGACCACGAAGACAAGCGGGTCTTCCTGTCCACGGTGCTGGCGATGAACCTGGCGCCGGCGGCGAACGCCTTCAGCGACCGCGTCTCGGTGGCGGTGCTGTGGCTCGACCAGGGCAGTCCGGCGCTGGCCGAGCTCACGCACGAGTTTGCGCTGGCGCTCATCGAGAAGGGGAGCCTGGCCATCGTCCTCGGTGGCAGCGGGGCGGACGAGGCGGCGGCCATCTTCGACGAGGCCGCCGCCGAGACCACCCACGCCGAGCGCGAAGAGGAGCAGGTGGGCATCTGGAGCGACCCCGACGCCCCGCTCGACGAGATCCTCTTCACGGCGGCCGAGGAGGCCATGCCCCCGGAGGCCTTCAGCGAGGACTTCTGGGACATCGTGGTCTGGGCCAAGAGCGGGGATGCCAAGATCGGCGCCATCCGCGCGGCCCTCGGCCGGCTCGGCGCCATCGTGGACGAGCGCTACGAACTCGGTGGCGAGGACGATGGCTGAGTTGAGCCAGGGAGCGCGCAACTATCGCGCGCTGATGTGGGGGATGATCCTGCTCGCCATGCTCCCGCTCGTCCTCTTCGTGGCCGCCGTGCGCAACGTGGTGCCGCGGCAGGCGGGGATCGCGGCGCTGCCGCTCGTCTTCGCCTGCCTCGCCACGGCGGTGTGGATGGGGTGGCGGGGACACCGGCAGGCGCTCGCCGACCGCGAGCGCGTGGGCCGCACCACCATGATCATGGCCATCGCCGCGCAGCTGGGCCGCCAGGACGACGCCGCGCTCGAGCGCCTCGCCGCGAAGGGCGGGCCCGCCGCGGAAGCAGCCGCCTTGCTCCTCGCCGGCCGGGCCGAGAAGCGCGCCCGGCAGGGCTGACGGCGCTGCCGCCTGCGAGCGATCGAGAACCGCATGCCCTGCCTTCCCACCTTCCTCCGCGCCCTGCGGCTGCGATGCCCCGCCTGCGGCGGGGGGCCGGTCTTCGTCTCGTGGGTCCGGATGTGCCCGAGCTGTCCGAGCTGCGGCATCCGTTTCGACCGCGAGCCGGAGGGCGGGTACTGGGTGGGGTCCAACACCATCAACCTGTTCGCCACCGAGGCGACCTTCGCGGCGCTGTTCGTCGGCACCCTGGCCGCCACGTGGCCGAGCCCGCCGTGGACGCTGCTCACGTACGGCGGGCTCGGGCTGATGGTGGTCTTCCCGGTGGCGTTCTTTCCCTGGTCCAAGACGCTCTTCATCGCCATCGACCTGGTGTTCCGGCCCACGGAGCCCGGGGACTACGTGAAGCCGGCGGAACCGGCGCCGAACTCGCTGCGGCGACGGTAGCGCTTCACTCCGGGAGCGGATCGCGGACGTCACCGAAGCGAGGCGGAGGGCTGCCGAGGAACCGCGACCGAGCACCACGGAGGCACAGAGAACACAGAGGTCACGGCGGGATCGAGCCCGGATCGGCGCGTTGCCGACCCGGGCTCTGATGATCTTGATGGGGCTCCGCGACCGGTTGGGAGCGTTGCCGGACCCGAAGTGACACCCCAAAGACACCGCGGGCTCACCCTGCGGTGAGCCCACCATGCACGGGCAGTTCTCTGTGCCCTCCGTGTCCTCCGTGCATCCGTGGTTTGCCGCGCCGGCTCCGGCCGTGCCGTCGCCCTCTCGTCTCCGGGTGCGGGCCCTCGGCGGCCCCTTGCCCCTCCGCGCTCCTTCAGTGTCGTCCCCGCCCGGTCCCACCCTATGCGCCGGCGAGCCGGTCGCGCAGCCGTTGGGCGCGGGTGGCGTCGAGGGGCACGGGGGCGGTGAGACGCGCGCGCAGGTCGGTGAGGAGGGCGCCAAAGCGGCCGCCGAAGCGGGTGCACTGGTCGCAGTCCCGCAGGTGCCGGTGGACCCGGGCGACGGTGGCGTCGTCCAGTTCCCCGTCGAGATATTCCGAGAGGTGGGCGAGCACGTCGCGGCAGGTGAGGCCGCCGATCTCGCGGTCCAGGTCAGGCATGCAGCCTCCTCGCCTCGGACACGAGGCGGAGCCGGGCCCGGTGCAGCCGGGTCTTCATGGCGGCCAGGGAGAGCCCGGCGAGCTCGGCCGCCTCCTCGCCGGAGAATCCCTCGAGGTCCCGCAGCACGATCATCTCCCGCTCCGCCGGCGCCAGCCGCGCGAGCGCCTGCCCGAGCACGCTCTCTCCGTCAGGTTCATGCTCGGCGGCCGGCTCGGCGCCCCAGCCCGCCTCGAGCCCGAGCGCATCGAGCGGCACGAGGGCGTCCGGCTCGTCCACGCGGGTGCGGCGGAGCCGGAGCAGCGCGTGACGGCCGATGGTGAACAGCCAGCCCCGCGCCGAGGCCGCCCCGCGGAAGCCGCCCGCACCGCGCCAGGCGGCCACGAACCCCTCCTGGAGGGCGTCCTCGGCGTCCGCGTCGTTCCCCGCCACCGCCCGCAGGTAGCGGAACAGCGCGTCCTGGTGGCGGGTGACGAATGCATCGAAGGCGGCACGGTCGCCCCCGGCCGAGGCGGCCAGGAGCGATGCGTCGTCCAGGGTCAGCGGCTGGCCGGGCAGGTGCTGAAGCCGAAGAGCGTGTACAGCGGGCAGCTCCCCAGCAGCCCGGTGGCGATCGGCACGATGCCGATGTAGCCGAGCGGCGTCTTGGGCCCGATGAAGGCAAGGCTCAGGACGCCCACGCCGAGGAGGACGCGGGCCACGCGCTCGTACGGATGTTCATTAAGGGGGAAGAGCTTCGAGGCCATGATCGACTCCGGAAGAAGAGGGTGAAGGATCTCGGTGCACCCCTGAGAGCCCCGGCGGAGCGAAAAGGATTCAGCGGGACTGGACAGGACGTTCCTGAAGCGGCATTCATTAGGGGTTCAAAGGCGACATACCGATTCGGGGTCAAGTTATCAGCATGTGCCGCTCGCCGCGCCTGATTGCCGCTCTCCTGCTCTGCGTGCTGGGTCTCCAGCTCGCGGGGACGGGGGTGCGCTGCCTCATGGCCGAGGCCCCGGCGGCCACGGGCGCGAGTGCCGGCCAGCATCATGCGCATTCGCCGGAGTGCCCGCCGCCGGACCACCAGCCGGCGCCAACGCACCCCACGACGCACCATGGCGAGTGCGCCATGCTTGCCCATTGCCTCTCGGTCACGGTGCTTCCAGTGATGGCCGAGCGGTCGGCCGTGCCGGTGACGGCGGGCACCACTCCGGTCCTCGTCGCCACGTTCGTTCCCACCGTCAGCACCCGCCCCACCCCACCCCCTCCCCGGGCCTGATCCTGGCTGACCGTACGCTGCTCGCACGGACCTGAGGGTCCGGGCGCGCGGCCGCCCTGCGGGCTGTCCGCGGGGGCGCCCCCATGTCACGGACCCGGGATCATGCGCAGTCCATCGCTGTTGCTCGCGGCGTTCCTCGCCGCCACGCCCCTCGCCGCGCAGGCGCGGCCCGGCCTCACGCTGGCGGAGGTCTATGCCCGGCTGGCCGCCACCAGCCCGCGCCTCCGCATGGCGGCGGCGCGCGCCGAGGCCGCGCACGCACGCGTCAAGCCCGCCGGCCGCTGGCCCGACCCGGCCCTGCAACTCGGCCTCATGAACCGCGACCTGCCCCGCCTGGGCCTCAACGAGGTGCTGGGCATGAACCAGGTGCAGGTGATGCAGATGGTGCCGACGGCCGGGAAGACCGGCCTCGCGGTGAAGGCCGCGCGCGCCTCGGCCACGGCCGAGGATGCCGCAGCGCGGGAGGCCACGTGGGAGGTGCGCGCCAGCGGCGCGATGAGCTTCCACGAGCTCCGCCAGGCCGAGGCGTCGCTGGCCGCCATGGGGGAGGCCCGTCAGCTCCTTGCGGACATCCTCCGCACCGCCGAGACGATGTACGCCGCGGGCCAGGGGCGCCAGGCCGACGTGCTCCGCGCGCAGGTGGAGGTGGCGCGGATGGATGACGAGCTGCTGGCCATGACCGCCATGCGGGACGGCGCCCGGGCCCGGCTCGCGGCGCTGCTGGGCCTTGAGACGGGCGACGCACTGCCGCCGCTCGCCGCGCCCGCGCTCCCCGATTCGCTCCCGGCACGCGAGGCGCTGGTGGCCATGGCCCTGGGGCGACGGCCCATGCTCGAGGCCGGCGCGGCGCGGATCACCGCCGGCGAGGCCATGACCACGATGGCGGGCCGCGAGCTCTGGCCCGACGTGACGCTCGGCCTCATCTACGGCAACCGGCCCATGCCCATGGGCGGCTGGGAGCACATGGCGAGCTTCATGGTGGGCTTCACCCTGCCCCTCACGCCCGGGAGCCGCCAGCGCCAGGCCGAGGCCGAGGCGCGCGCCATGACGCGCATGGCGGAGGCGGACCTGGCCGACATGCAGGTGGAGACCCGCGCCCGGATCGGCGAGCTCCACGCCGGCTACCTCCGCGCCACGCGAAGCCTGGCGCTGCAGCGCACCACGCTGGTCCCGGCGCTCGCCGCCGCCGCGGATGCCGCGCTCGCCGCCTACCGGTCGGGGAGCGTGGACTTCATGACCCTCCTCGACGCGCGCATGGCGGTGACCACCGCCCGCCAGGCAATGGCCAGGGCCGAGGCCGAGGCGGGGATCGCGCTGGCCGAGCTCGAGATGCTCACCGCAACCACGCTCTCCGATCCCGCGGCCGTGGCCGGGGGAGGTGCCCAGTGACCACCACGTCCACCGTCCGGACGGCGCTCGTCGCCGCCGCCATCCTCGGCGCCGCGGGCGCCGTCACCTGGTACCTCACCCGCGGCGCCGAGGCGCCCGCCGCGCCGGCCGGTGGCCACAACCACGCGGCCATGGCCGGCGGGGAGGCCGGCGAGCGGGAGGTGCTGCTCTCCGACGCCGACCAGCGGCGCATCGGCGTGACCTTCGCGCCGGTGGTGGCGGGGCCGCTCGAGCGCGAGGTGCGGGTGGTGGCGCAGGTGGCCTATGATGAGTCGCGCATGACCGTGGTGACACCGCGCACCGAGGGCTACGTGGAAAAGCTCCACGCCAGCTTCACGGGCCAGCAGGTGCGCGCGGGCCAGCCGCTGCTCGAGCTGCACGCGCCGATGCTCACCGCCGCCGCGGAGGAATACCTGCTGGCCCGCCGGCTCGAGGCCGACCTGGCCGGCGGTTCCGCCGAGGCGCGCGCCAGCGCGGAACGCCTGACGGCCGCCGCGCGCGACCGGCTCCGCCTGTTCGGCATGCCGGAGGCGCAGCTCGAGCACCTGGAGCACCTGGGCGCGCCGCGGACCCTCACCCTCGTCGCCCCGGCGTCGGGCGTGATCCTCGAGAAGAACGTGGTGGAAGGCCAGCGGGTGATGATGGGCGACCCGCTCTTCCGCCTCGCCGACCTCGGCACGGTGTGGCTCGAGGGGGACGTCTTCGAGCAGGACCTCGGCGCCGCGCGGCTCGGCACGGAGGTGACGGCCGAGTTCACCGCGCTCCCGGGCCAGGCGCGGCACGGGCGGATCAGCTACATCGCGCCGTCGCTCAACCTCGAGACGCGCACGGGGCGGATCCGCGTGGCGCTCGCCAACCCGGGCCTGGCGCTCAAGCCGGGGATGTTCGCGACGCTCCGCTTCACCGCGCCGGCTGCGGGCGCCGCGGTGCTCAGCGTGCCGCGCTCGGCGGTGCTGTCCACGGGGCAGCGGAACCTGGTCTTCGTGAAGCGGCCGGACGGGCGCTTCACCCCGACGGACGTGACGCTCGGCGTCCAGACCGCGGATCGCGTGGTCATCCTCGGCGGCCTCACCGCCGGCGACACCGTGGTGGCCTCGGCCACCTTCCTCGTGGACGCGGAGTCGAACCTCGGCTCCCTGCTCGGCGGCATGGGCGACATGCCCGGCATGGACATGACGGCGCCGACCGCCCCGCTGCCGACGCCCAACCAGCGGCCCGCGCCGAAGGCGACCACGCCCCCCGCGCCGACCAGGGATGCCATGCCGGGCATGGACATGCCGGCACCGGCACCGGCCCCCGCGCCCGCGCCGGCCCACGACCACTCGGGGCACGGAGGCTGAGATGCTCACCGCCCTGATCGGCTGGTCGCTCCGGAACCGCTTCCTGGTGCTCATGGGCACCGTGGCGGCGATCGCCGGCGGCATGTGGGCCATCCGGCACACCCCGCTCGAGGCACTGCCCGACCTCTCCGACGTGCAGGTCATCGTGCAGGCGGAGTACGGCGAGCAGGCGCCGCGCATCATCGAGGACCAGGTCACCTATCCCATCGCCGCCGAGATGCTCAAGGTGCCGGGGGCGCGGACGGTGCGCGGCTACTCGTTCTTCGGCGTGTCGTTCGTGTACGTGATCTTCGACGACGGCACCGACCTCTACTGGGCGCGGAGCCGGGTGCTCGAGTACCTGAACGGGATCCGGGGCAGGCTGCCGGCCACGGTCAGCCCCACGCTCGGCCCCGACGCCACCGGCCTGGGCTGGGTGTTCCAGTACGCGCTGGAGGACACCACCGGCCGCATGGACCTGGCGGAGCTCCGCGGGCTCCAGGACTGGTACCTCCGCTACCAGCTCACCGCCGTGCCGGGCGTGGCGGAGGTGGCGGCCATCGGCGGGTTCGAGAAGCAGTACCAGGTGGACCTCGACCCCTCGCGGCTGCAGGCCTACGGCATCCCCATCACCCGGGTGATGAGCGCGGTGCAGAACGCCAACTCGGACGTGGGCGCCATGGTGGTGGAGCTGGCGGAGCGCGAGCACATGGTGCGCGGGCTCGGGTACCTCAAGTCCATCGGCGACCTCGAGAACGTGGTGGTGGGCGCCACCAGCGCCGGCACGCCGATCCGCCTGGCCGAGCTGGGCCGGGTGACGGTGGGGCCGGCCGTGCGCCGCGGCATCGCCGACCTCGACGGCCGGGGGGACGCGGTGGGGGGCATCGTGGTGATGCGCTTCGGCGAGAACGCGCTCAGCACCATCAACGGGGTGAAGCAGCGCCTGCGCGACATCCAGGGCGGGCTGCCCCCCGGCGTGGTGATCCGCCCCGTCTACGACCGGAGCGACCTGATCCTCCGCGCCATCGCCACGCTGCGCGGCAAGCTGCTCGAGGAAAGCCTCATCGTGGCGCTGGTCTGCCTGGTGTTCCTCGGGCACGCGCGCTCGGCGCTGGTGGCCATCCTCACGCTGCCGGTGGGCATCCTGCTCGCCTTCCTGGCCATGCGCTGGGCCGGGGCCGGGGCCGACATCATGTCCCTCGGCGGCATCGCCATCGCCATCGGGGCCATGATCGACGCGGCCATCGTGATGGTGGAGAACATGCACAAGCACCTGGAACGCGCCGTGGCCGCGCGGGGCGGCGCCGGGTCGCGGGTGGACACGGGGGTGCTGACGGCGGCGGAGCGCGGGGCGCTGGTGCTGGCCTCGGCGCGGGAGGTGGGACCGGCCCTGTTCTTCTCGCTCCTCATCATCACCGTCAGCTTCATCCCGGTCTTCGCGCTGCAGGGCCAGGAGGGGCGGCTGTTCCACCCGCTGGCGCTCACGAAGACCTTCGCCATGGCGGCGGCGAGCCTCCTGTCGGTGACGCTGGTGCCGGTGACCATGGGAGTCTTCGTCCGCGGGCGGCTGCTCCGCGAGCACGCCAACCCGCTCAACCGGCTGCTGGTGGCGCTCTACCGGCCGGTGATCGGCCTGGTCCTGCGCCACCGCGCGGTGACGCTCGCCGTGGCGGCCGCGGCGCTCATCCTCACCTGGGTCCCCTGGACCCGGATCGGCGGCGAGTTCATGCCGCCGCTCGACGAGGGCACCATCCTCTACATGCCCACCACGCTCCCGGGCGCCAGCGTGGCGCGCGCCCGCGAGCTGCTCCGCATCCAGGACGAGCTGATCCGGCAGGTGCCGGAGGTCGCGCGCGTCTTCGGCAAGGCGGGCCGCGCGGAGACGGCCACCGATCCCGCCGGCTTCGACATGATGGAGACCACCATCTCCCTCAGGCCCGAGGCCGAGTGGCGGCCCGGCATGACCACCGAGCGGCTGGTGAGCCAGCTCGACTCCCTGGTGCGCATCCCCGGCGTCACCAACGCCTGGACCATGCCCATTAAGGGCCGCATCGACATGCTGGCCACCGGCATCCGGACCCCCGTGGGCATCAAGATCTTCGGGCCGGACCTCGCCACGCTCGAGCGGCTGGGGCGCGAGGCGGAGGCGGCGGTGCGGATGGTCCCGGGCACGCGCAGCGTCTTCGCCGAGCGCGCGGTCTCCGGGTACTACCTGGACATCGCCGTGGACCGCGCCGCGGCGGCCCGCCACGGCCTCAACGTGGGCGACGTGCAGACGGTCATCGCCACCGCCATCGGCGGCATGACCATCACGCAGACGGTGGAAGGCCGCGAGCGCTACGGCGTGCGGGTGCGCTACCCGCAGGAGCTGCGCGACGCGCCCGAGCACCTCGTGGACCTGCTCATCCCCGCGGCGCACGGCGGGAGCGAGGCCACCGGGAGCGGCGGCATGGGGATGGGCGCCACCGCCCCGGCTGGCGCGCGGGTGCAGGCCTACGTCCCGCTCGGCCAGGTTGCCACCGTGCAGGAGGTGGCGGGCCCGATGGTGGTCCGAACCGAGGGCGCGATGCCGACCGCATGGGTCTACATCGACGTGACGGGGCGCGACATCGCGAGCTACGTGGCCGAGGCGCGCCGGATGGTGCACGACATGGTCGAGCTCCCCCCGGGCTACACCATGGTCTGGAGCGGGCAGTACGAGTACATGGAGCGGGCGGCGGCCACCCTCCGGGTGGTGGTGCCCGCCACGCTCGGCATCATCGTCCTGCTCCTCTACCTCAACTTCGGGAGCCTGGCGCAGGTGGCGATCGTGCTGCTGTCGCTGCCGTTCGCGCTGGTGGGCGGGGTCTGGTTCCTGTACCTGCTGGGCTACAACTGGTCGGTGGCCGTGGCCGTCGGCTTCATCGCGCTGCTCGGCGTGGCGGCGGAGACGGGGGTGGTGATGCTCATCTACCTGGACCACGCCTGGGCCGAGCACCGGGGCGCGCGCCCCACGGTGCGCGAGCTCACCGCCGCCATCATCGACGGCGCCGCCGAGCGGGTGCGCCCCAAGATGATGACGGTCACCGCCATCATGGCCGGCCTGCTGCCGATCCTCTGGGGCGACGGCGCGGGCGCCAGCGTCATGAAGCGGATCGCGGCCCCGATGGTGGGCGGCATGCTCAGCAGCACCCTGCTCACCCTGGTGGTGATCCCGGTGGTGTACTCGCTGTGGCGGGAGCGGGAAGTGGAGCCGGCGGGCGCCGGAAACGAGTAGCGCCCGCCGCGAGGCGGGCGCTCGGGTCCCTCACGGGCGCCCGGACCCTCACCAGCGCGCCGGCGTCCCCCGCACGTCCACGTGCACGAAGGGCCCGTGCGCCGCCGTGGCGCGGTAGATCCCGATGCCGCCCACCACGCCGGGGTGCGCCGCCTCCACCCGCTCGGCCACGCCGGCGAGCCAGCCGGCATCCCGCACGGTCACGCGCCCGTCGCCATCGAGGTCGTCCATGCGGCCGTCGCCGTCGGCGTCCACGAAGATGTCGGCGGCCCCGCCGTACATGTGCTGGCTGTCGCGCGCGCGGCCGCCCTTGGGGCCCACGCCGAGGGCGTTGTACTGCGGGGTGCGGAAGCCGGACATCACGCGCAGGCTCGCCGGCTTCCCGAGGGCCGCCAGTTCCTGGGCGATGAGCTCGAGCTTGTCGAGCAGCGGCAGCTCGATGACCAGCACCTTGGGCCACACCGTGGGCTGGTCCTTGGTCAGGAAGTCGCGCACGCGGAAGTGGGTGGAGAGCGGGACGTCGGCGTTGGCCGGCGTCACCTCGAGGAACCCGGCCGGGAGCTTGTAGCGCGCCGGCCGGCCCGCGCGCTCGCCCGGCCAGAAGCCGATGCGGTAGCCCTGCCACGCGGCGCCGCGCTTGGCGCTGAGGGGGAGGAGCGCCAGGGCATGAATGGGCCCCCCGTCGGGCGCGGCGAGGCCGGTCGGGTGGAGCCCGGGGCCGCGCCCCGCGAGGAACGGCACCAGCGCGGCGATGGGGGCGGGCGTGGAGTCGGCGCGGTACTCGATGGCCCGCAGCTGGCCCGAACGGCCGAGATAGGCGGTGAGGTCGGGTGCGCTGTCGGCCCGCGCGGTGTCGGCCGCAGGCGCACGGGCGGCGGCGGGCTCCGGCGCGCGCAGCCCGAGCAACAACGCACTGCCCCCGGCGAGAACGCCGCCGAGGGCCGTCAGGGACACCAGCTGCCGGAAGAACCGTCGTACCTGCATCATCACCCTGCGTTTGGGAACGTCCTGCGGGGAGGGGCAAGCTAAGCCCGTCCCCCGCCGCGGCGGAAGCGCGGGGTGGCCCGGCCTGATTATCGGTAGGGGTAGCCCCGGGCCAAAGCCTGGGTCAGGACCTTATCGTGACCGTAGATGTCGGCATAGAAGAAGACATCGCCGTTCTCGCGGGCCACCGCGGTGGCATAGGTGATGATCACCGGGACCGGCTCGCGCAGCCGCACCGTGGTGGGCTCGGGGCCGGTGGTGGCGGCGTCGATCCGCTCCGGCGTCCACTCCGGCTGGTCGCGCAGGAGGAAGCGCGCGAGGCCCAGCGGGTCACCGAGACGGATGCAGCCGTGGCTGGCGTCGCGGCGGGTGCGCTCGAACATCGCCTTCGAGGGCGTGTCGTGCAGGTACACCTGGAAGTCGTTCGGCATGATGAACTTCACCTTGCCGAGCGCGTTGTGCGGCCCCGGCGTCTGCCGCACCCGGATCCCCTGCCCGATCCGCGCGATGTTCTCGGGCCAGGGCGGCACCACGTCACCCTTCTCCACCAGCTCGTACTGGTTGCGCGCCAGGAAGGACGGGTCCCGGGTGGCTGCCGGCTTGATCTCGCCCACCGCGATGGTGGGCGTCACGTCCCAGTACGGCGCAAACGTCAGGTACTCGAGCTGGTCCGCGAAGACCGGCGTCTCCGTCTTGAAGGCCGTGCCTACCACCACGTTCATCGCCAGCATCTCGCGTTCGCTCAGGTCGGTGGTCCCGAAGGCGTAGAGGCGGAAGGCGGGGATGTTGACGATGATCGGCGGGTGCGCGAAGCGGCGCGGCATCCAGCGCCAGCGCTCGAGCGACAGCTCCATCTGGCGGAGGCGCTGCTCGAAGGGGTGCTGCAGGCGGCCGCGGGTGGAGTCGCCGATCACCCCGTCGGGCGCGAAGCCCTGGCGCATCTGGAAGCGCTTGACGGCCTCCACGACGGCGCCGCTGTAGAGCGTGTCGAGGATGGGCGTGGCGGTGCTGTCGCGGTAGTCGCCGAGGAGGCGGAGGAGGCGGCGCAGGGTGGGCGTGCCGGCGTAGCCGTCGCCCGGCCGGAGCCGCCGGGGCATGGGCGGCAGCGCCACGAGGTTCGAGTCGCGCGCCAGGGCCCGGTAGCGCACCAGCGTGGCCATGAGCAGCCAATAATGGACGAACGGCGGCTCGAGGTTGCGGAGCAGGTCGTTGGGCCGGGTGCTCCCCGCGAGCGCCGTCACGGTGCTCGCCACGTCGAAGGTATCCTCCGGCACCCGCCAGGTGGCGTGCACCATGGCGGGATTCACCCGCCCCAGCCGGAGCGCCACCGCGATGCGGGCCGCCGCCACCGAGAGGCCGAGTTCCACCCGCGGCGCCAGCGTGCCCGCCGTGTCGTCCGGGAGCGCATCGCCCTGGGCGAGGAGCCAGCCCGCGTCGTAGTCCGCCGCGTCGAGGCCGCGGTTTGGCGCCTCCTCCAGCACCTTGAGGAGGGCCCGGGCCGGCAGCGTCAGGCGGCCGTTCACCAGCCAGAGCGGCTCGTAGTTGCGGGCGGCGTAGAGCGGCCCCAGGACCGGCTGCACGTCCCGCAGGTTGCCCCAGCGGAGGTCCGGGTGGCGGCCGCCCTGGAGGAGCTGGGCCAGCGTCGCGCCCGGCGACGGCGGCGCGGGAGGGGCCGCCTGGAGCGGCGCGGCGGCGAGGAGCGCAAGCAGGGGCAGGAGCAGCATCGGCCACAAGCATAGCGCCCGGTGGCCCACCTCGCATCCCCGCACCGGGGGCGCCTGGCGCCGACCGGGGCGGCGCGCTCCCCCGGGCCCCGGCGGCCGAGGCCTAGCCGCCCGCCAGCGCGCCGATCACCAGCAGCGGCTCCCGGCCCGCCGCCACCTCCGCGGGGAGCGCGCACGTCGGCGGTTCGTGCGAGAGGTCCTGCCCGCAGGCGAAGTACCGCACGAAGGGCCGGCGCCGCAGGGTGACGTGGTCGCGGATGGCGCCGCGGAGCACCGGGTAGGCGGCCTCGAGCGCGTCGAGCGCGCCGCCGAGCGTCGCCGCGCCCTCGAGCGCGAGGGTCACCTCGGGCCCGGTCCGGGCCAGCGTCCGCAGGTGTTCCGGCAGCCCCACGCGGATCATGCGAGGGTCTGCACCTCCACCGACAGCACCGCCGGGAGGTCCCGCACGATCGGCTGCCACTTGGTGCCGCCGTCGCGCGAGCAGTACACCTGGCCCCCCGTGGTGCCGAAGTAGATCCCCGCCTCGTCCAGCCGGTCGGTGCTCATGGCGCCGCGCAGGATGTTCACGTAGCAGTCCCGCTGCGGCAGGCCCTCGGTGCACGCCTCCCACTCCTCGCCCCCCTGGCGGCTCCGGTACACCCGCAGCTTGCCCTCGGGCGGGTAGTGCTCCGAGTCGCTCTTGATGGGGACCACGTACACGGTCTCCGGCTCGTGCGGGTGCACCGCGATGGGGAAGCCGAAGTCGGTGGGCAGGTTGCCACTCACCTCGCGCCAGCTGGCGCCGGCGTCGTCGCTCCGGAGCACGTCCCAGTGCTTCTGCATGAACAGCGTGTCGGGCCGGGACGGGTGCATGGCCAGCCGGTGCACGCAGTGCCCCACCTCGGCATCCGGGTCGGGCAGCTGGTAGGGCGAGTGGAGGCCCTTGTTGATGGGTGTCCAGCTCATCCCGCCGTCCTCGGTGCGGAACGCGCCCGCCGCCGAGATGGCGATGAACATCCGCTTCGGGTTGGCGGGGTCCTGCACGATGGTATGCAGCCCCATGCCCCCGGCCCCCGGCTGCCACAGGTGCCCCTTCACCGCGCGAAGCCCCGGGAGCTCCTGCCAGCTCTGCCCGCCGTCGGTGCTCCGGAAGAAGGCGGCATCCTCGGCGCCGGCGTAGACGGTGTCGGCATCGTGCAGCGACGGCTCGAAGTGCCAGATCCGCTTGAACTCCCACGGGTGCTGGGTGCCGTCGTACCACTGGTGGGTGCCCGGGGTGCCGTCGTAGCGGAACTCGTGACCCACGGGCGTCCAGCTCTTCCCGCCGTCATCGCTCCGCTGCACCTGCTGGCCGAACCAGCCGCTGGTCTGGGAGGCGTAGATGCGGTCCGGGTTCACCGCCGAGCCCTTCAGGTGGAACAACTCCCAGCCCCCGAAGAACGGCCCGGCCACTTCCCACTCGCTGCGCCCCGCGTCCGCGGTGAGCACAAAGGCGCCCTTCCGCGTGCCCACCAGCACCCGCACTCCGGCCATGCCGTGCTCCTTTCGCCGAGGATCCTGCCCCGCAACACGAGACCCCGCCGCCGAGCCAGCCGCACGTGGCCCGAGCCCGGGTCCGTCGGACCGTCGGGTCCGGGGATGACGATGCGCCCCGGTGCGCCGGGGCGCAACTGCACGTTGCAGGCTGGATGCCGAGCGCGCGCCGCCAGGGTGGCGCGCCGGAGTCGGCCCCTGAACGCACAGCAGCCTCCCGGAGGAGGCCGCTGCCGCCGACCCTGGATGCCGGTCAGGCCTTGAGGGCGGTCCGCAACGACTGCGGGAAGGACGCGTGAGGGTCCTCCACGGCCCACACCGGCGTCACGCCGGCTACTGGTGCGGCACCAGCACCCCGTCGAGCACGTACACGATCCCGTTGGCCGCCGGCACCACGGCCAGCACCTTCGCCCCGTCGATCGTGATCTCCTCGCCCTGGTGCGTGACCTTGGTCGGGCCGCCGTCCAGCATCGACAGGGACAGCCCGTCGGTGAGCTGGCCCGGCTGGTACGTGGAGACCGCCACGTGGTGCTGCAGCACGGTGCGCAGCTGCGCCAGGTTCTCCGGCTTGAGCAGGTTGTCCACCGTGCCGGCCGGCAGCTTGTCGAACGCGGCGTTCACCGGGGCAAAGACCGTGAGCGGGCCCGGCGTCCCCAGCACGTCCACGAGGTTGGCCGCCCGGAGCGCCGCCACCAGCGTGCTGTGGTCCGCCGAGCCGAGGGCGATCGCCGCGATGTTCTTGGGCGACCCATCATCCACCGCCGACGCCTGCCCCGCCGATGCGGCGGAGGGGGGCGGCGCGGCCTGCCCCGCCTCCGGCTGCGCGCCGCACGCGGCGACCAGGCTGCCTGCCAGGATGGCGACAACGACACGACTCGGCCGGGACATGACGCACCTCCCTCTTCAGATGTGGGATGGGACCGGGGGGGTGAGACCGGATGGGGCCGCACACACCTGCGACCGTAAATCTCACCTGCGGGTAGGATATAGAGGCGGGACCGAGGGCGCCATGAAGTCGCCGTGAAGGGACGCTCAGGCCCTCCCGGGCGGGGGTGGGGCGCCGCCGGCCTCGGGGAGGCGCCGCCTCCGGCCGGACGTTAGAATCCGTGGTCCCTGTTCCCCCGTATGGCCCGCACCTTTCCCGGACCACTCGAGATGCATCTTCGTCTTGCGCTTCCGCTGGCGGCGCTGGCCGCCCTGCCCGCCCTGCTCCCGGCACAGGGAGCCACCGGCCTCGTCGGCCCCGACAAGCCGTACCAGTTCACCATCGAGGACTACGCCCGCGCCGAGCGGATGCTCGCGCCCACCACCTTCCCGCTGGTGAGCGGCACCGCCAGCAGCGTCACCTGGCTCCCGGACGGCCGCGTCTGGTACCGGGCCGTGACGCCGGAGGGCAGCACCTTCTACCTGGCCGACCCGGCGAAGCGCACCCGCGTCCCCGCCTTCGACCACGCCGCCCTCGCCGAGGCGCTTGGACGGGCCACCAGGACGCCGGTGAAGGCGGAGCGGCTCCCCTTCGGCAGCTTCACGCTCGGCCCGGACGGCAGCGTCACCGTGGTGGTGCGGAACCAGCGCTGGCGCTGCCTCGGCGCCACCCGCGACTGCACCAGCCAGGGCGAGCTGCCCACGGTGCCCCGGAACGCCAGCGTCTCGCCCGACAGCAGCACCGCCGTCTTCATCCGCGACTACAACCTCTGGGCGGTGAACCTGGCCACCGGCGCCGAGACCCAGCTCACGACGGACGGCATCCGGGACTTCGGCTACGCCACCAACAACGCGGGCTGGGTCCACAACGACAGCCCGGTGCTCACCTGGTCCCCGGACGGGCAGCGGATCGCCACCTTCCAGCATGACGGCCGCGGGGTGCGCGACATGGTCCTCGCGAGCACCACGCCGGGCGCGCCGAAGCTGGAGCAGTGGAAGTACCCGCTCCCCGGCGACAGTATCGTCTTCCGGGTGGAGCGGGTGATCATCGACCGCACGACCGGCGCGCCGCGGGTCCTCCGGCTCCAGATGCCGCCCGACGCACACCGCTCCACCGTGAGCGACCACATCGCCTGCGACGACGGCGCCGTGTGCGACCTGCAGTGGTATCCCGACGGGTCCCACGTCGCCTTCATCTCGAGCTCGCGCGACCACAAGCACGCCTGGCTCCGCGTGGCCGACGCCACCACCGGCGCCGTGCGCGAGGTGCTCCACGAGGAGAGCCGCACCCAGATCGGCGACGCGTCGCTCCCCGAGAACCTCTGGCAGGTGCTGCCGGCCAGCAACGAGCTGATCTGGTGGTCGGAGCGCGACAACTGGACCCAGCTCTACCTGTACGACCTCCGCACCGGCGCCCTCAAGAACCGGATCACGAGCGGCGACGGCAACGTCACCCGCCTGGTGCGCGTGGACGAGAAGCGCCGCCAGGTCTGGTTCCTGATGAACGGCCACGAGCCGGGCCGCGATCCCTACTTCGCCCACCTCTACCGCGTGGGCTTCGACGGCAAGGGCCTGACGCTCCTCACCCCCGAGGCGGCGCACCACGGCGTGTCCATGTCGCCGACGGGCGCCTACTTCACCGACACCTACTCGACGCCCGACACCCCGCCCACCACCGTGCTCCGCGATGCGCAGAGCGGCCGCGTAGTGCTTCCGCTGGAGAAGGCCGACATCTCGCGCCTCCAGGCCGCGGGCTGGCGCGCCCCGGTCCCCATCACCGTCAAGGCGCGCGACGGCCAGACCGACCTCTACGGCCTGATGTACCTGCCGACGACGCTCGATTCGGCGAAGAAGTACCCGATCATCAACCACATCTACCCGGGGCCGCAGAGCGGCAGCGTGGGGCCGCGCTCGTTCATCCCCGCGCGCGGGGACAACCAGGCCGTGGCCGAGCTCGGCTTCATCGTGGTGGAGATCGACGGGATGGGGACGCCGGGGCGCACCAAGGCGTTCCACGACTACTACTACGGCAAGATGCAGGACAACACGATCCCCGATCAGGTGGCGGGGATGCAGGAGCTGGCGCGGCGCTATCGCTTCATCGACATCGACCGTGCCGGCATCTGGGGCCACTCGGGCGGCGGCTTCGCCACCGCGTCGGCGATGTTCGACTTCCCCGACTTCTTCAAGGTGGGCATCGCCGAGAGCGGCAACCACGACAACCGCGTCTACGAGGACGACTGGGGCGAGCGCTACCAGGGCCTGATGGTCACCGCGGCGGACAGCGCGGCCTACACCGCGGCCGCCAACCAGAGCCGCGCCGCGAACCTCAAGGGCAAGCTGTTCCTCATCCACGGCATGATGGACGACAACGTGCCGCCCTACAACACGCAGCTCGTGGTCAACGCCCTGATGCGCGCCAACAAGGACTTCGACCAGATCATGCTCCCCGACGCGCGCCACGGCTACGGCCGCGACAGCCAGTACATCATGCGGCGGCGCTGGGACTACTTCGTGCGCTATCTCCGCGGCGACCTCCCGCCGCCGGAGTACCAGGTGGGGCGGCCGCAGCGGCCGGCGGTGCCGTGAGCGGCTGACGCGCGGCCCGGCATCGTGGGCGGCCCCGGGGTCACCGGCGGTCGAGGACTTCCCGCACCCGCCGCGCCAGCAGGTCAATCGAGTAGGGCTTGGGGATGAACTCGACGCCCCGCTCCAGCACGCCATGGTGCACCACGACGTTGGCGGTGTACCCGGACGCAAACAGCACCCGGATGCCGGGGCGGAGCGCCCCGATCTCGCCCGCGAGGACACGGCCGTTCATCCCCGGCAGCACCACATCGGTGACCAGCAGGTGGAGCGGCTCGGTGAGCGCGCGCACCGCCGCGATCGCCTCCGGGCCGCTCCCGTACGCCAGCACCCGGTAGCCGAGCCGCTCGAGCATCCGGCTCGCCACGCGGCGCACCTTGGCGTCGTCCTCGACCAGCGCGATGGTCTCGGTACCGCTGGGAAGCGGGCCGGGGGCCGGCGTGGCGCGCGCCTCCGGCCGCTCGTCCACGCGCGGGAAATACATCTTGAAGGTGGTCCCGTGCTGCAGCTCCGAGTACACCTCGATGCTGCCGCGGTTCTGCTTCACCGCGCCATAGACCATCGCGAGGCCGAGCCCGGTGCCGCGGCCGATCGCCTTGGTGGTGAAGAACGGCTCGAAGAGGTGGGCCTTCACTTCATCGGCCATGCCGACGCCCTCGTCGCTCACGGCCAGCAGCACGTAGGCGCCCGGCTGCACGTGCGGGTGGTGGGCGCAGTACTCCGCGTCGAGCGTCACGTTGGCCGTCTCGATGGTGAGCTTGCCCCCCGCCGGCATGGCGTCCCGGGCGTTGATGCCGAGGTTCACCAGGATCTGTTCGACCTGGCTCCGGTCCACCCGCACCTGCCCCAGGTCCCCGGCCAGCATGGTCTCGAGGGCGATATCCTCGCCGAGCAGGCGCTGCAGCATGCGGTGCACGTGGGTGACGACCTCGTTGAGGTTGAGCACCCGCGGGTCGATCACCTGCCGCCGCGAGAAGGCCAGCAGTTGCTGGGTCAGCTCGGCGGCGGAGGCGCCGGCCCGGAGGACTTCCTGCAGCAGCTCGTGCACCGGGTCGCCGGGGCGGACGTCGAGGAGGGCCAGCTCCACGAAGCCGTTGATGGCCGTCAGCAGGTTGTTGAAGTCGTGCGCCACGCCCCCCGCCAGCCGGCCGACCGATTCCATCTTCTGCACCTGCTGCAGCTGGGCGTCGAGCCGCTTGCGCTCGGTGACGTCGAGGAATGAGCCCATCAGGTGGGTGACCTGCCCGGCGCGATCCATCACGGCGCTGGCCGAGAGCAGCAGGTCGAAGGTGCTGCCATCGCGGCGGCGGCCCTGCAGCTCGCCCTGCCAGGAGCCGTCGCGCCGCACCACGGCGATGAGTTCCGCCACCGCCACCGGGTCGGCGAACTCGGCCGGGGAGCGGTCGAGCACCTCCGCCTCACGCTCGTAGCCCCACATCCGCACGAAGGCGGGATTGGCGTAGAGGATCCGGCCCTCCCCGTCGGTGATGGCAAAGCCGCTGATCGCCGTGGCGATCGCCTGGTCCTTGAGGCGCAGCGCTTCCTCCGCCAGCACCTGCGCGGTCACGTCCTGCACGGTGCCGGCCGAGCGGACGGGGCGGCCGGCCTCGTCGTACTCGGTCTCCGCCTGCTCGCGCACGTGCTTGATGCGGCCGTCGGGGAGGAGGAGACGGTGGACGATGTCGTAGCGGGTGTGCTCCGTGACGGCGCGCCGGTAGGCGGCATCCACCAGGGCGCGGTCGTCGGGATGGACGAGCGCCATGAACGCCTCGTAGGAGGCGCCGAAGCGCGCCGGGTCGAGTTCGAAGATCCGGAAGATCTCGGCCGACCAGGTGAGGGCGTCCTGGGTGAGGTCGAGCTCCCAGCTCCCGATGCGCGCAATGCGCTGGGCCTCGTTGAGCCGCGCCTCGCTCCGCCGCAGCCGCTGCTCGGCCTCCCGCCGCTCCGTGATGTCCACCACCGCGCCCACCGTGCGCACCGGCCGCCGCTCGGCGCCCTCGCCGGCAAAGAAGGTCTGGGAGCGGGTGAGCAGCCAGCGCACCTGGCCGTCCCGGCGCACGATGCGGTGCTCCACGTCAAAGAGCCCGTCGCCGGCCGGGTCGTGGGCCGCGCGGACGGCCGTGCCGATCCGCTCAACATCCGCGGGAAACACCTGCGACAAGAACTTGGCCAGCGTGACCGGCTCCTCCGGTGACCAGCCGTAGTTGGCGCGCTGCTCCGGCGACCAGTAGATGGTGTCGGCCACCATGTCGTGGTCAAAGATGCCGATGTTCGACACCCGGACCGCCTGCTCCAGCGGCTCGTTGGCCTCACGCCGGAGGAGGAGGATCGTGCGTGCCGGCCCCGGGGCCGGCATCGGGCCATGGCTGGCGGCGAGGAGGAGGCGCTGCCCGTGCCGGTGGCGGAGCGCCAGCCGGAAGGCGCCCGCCGGCCAGGGGGGCGGGGCGCCACCGATGGCGACGAGGTCGGCGAGCGGCCGGCCCTCGAGGGCGCCGGCCGGGTAGCCAAGGAGCGCCCGCGCCGCAGCGTTCGCGTGGGCCACCCGCGCACCCCCCTCGATCACCAGGGCGGCGTCGGGGAGCGCGTCGAGGAACTCGGCGAGGCGTGGGTCCGGTGCTTCCATGGTGCGGGCTAGGCCCTCGGCGAGGCGGCTGGGGAAGCCGCCGAGGAGCGCGACGGCAGCGAGTCAGTGCGGCGTGACCTCGTCATGGGATCCTCTCCCGGGCCCGGAGCGGCCCGGCATTCACCGCCCGGCTGGTGGGTGAGCCCACCTCCCGAATCCGCGCCGACCGGTTCCCCTGGCCCGCATCGCGTCCGGCGATCACCGGCGTGATGCACCTGCTGCGGATTTCCGCTTCGGTGGGGATCCTTCTTGTGCACGGCGGTCCGGGAGTCAGGCGGGGGCCCATCCTAACCTGTGTTGTGCCAAGCGCGTCCGCAACCGAGGGCACGGGTCGCCTGGATTCGGGTGCGTTGGTCCTCATCGTTTCTCCCGGCGGGCACTGGAGCACCCCCTGCAGCTCTTGTCCCCAGCCTGATTGACCACCTCAGTTTTCGGTATATATTCGGTTCCACCAAGCCG
>CAZRCT010000018.1:0-52299 GCA_964598655.1 uncultured Gemmatimonadaceae bacterium | reverse complement strand
GCCGCCCAGGACACCCTGCACGTCGAGGTTGCCATCGACGGTGATGGTGTGGTCGGAGGTGAAGAGCGAGGCGCCGCCCTGGATGGTCAGGTCGTGGACGGTGATGTTGCCCGCCGTCGGGTTGTTGGCGGTCGCGGGGATGACGACGTCGTCGGTGCTCGTGGGGACGGTGCCGGTGCTCCAGTTGGTCGGGTCGTTGTAGGCCGAACTGGTGGCGCCGGTCCAGATCACCGGGACCGTGGCCGGCCAGGTGACCACGGCGCCGTTGGCGGTGCTCACGAAGGGGCCCGGGGTGCCCGGCGCCGGGGCGACCATGTTGATGGTGAGGACGTCCGGCGTGGCGCCGTCGCTGTCGATGGCCGAGAGGTAGAAGCCGCCGGCGGTCGGGGTGGTGCCGAAGCTCACGGTGCTGAACGTGTACGGCACCGGGGTGCCGGGGTTCGTCACGGTGAGCGCGGTGGCGATGGCCGGGGTGTTGGTGAAGGCGACGTGGTCGAACTGCGTGATGGGACCCGCGCCGATGGCGAGGAGCACGTTGTCGAGCACCAGCTGGTCGACCGCCACGCCCTGGGCGTCGAGGCGCCAGGTGCCGCCGCTGGACGTCAGGGTGGCCGGGGTGCCGGCCTGCTGGCTGGTCAAGGTGCCGGCCACGGGGACGTCACTGGCCAGGGTGACGGTCATCGGGCTCGCGAGCACCAGGTTGGTGAAGTGGCTGGCGACGGTGGTGGCGAAGGTGAGGCTTTGGGCCGCGCCGGCCAGCACGGTGGTGAAGCTGCCCGAGGTGGCGAAGCTGCTGCTGCTGTTGCTGCTGGCCTGCGTGAAGTTGCCCAGCACGGTGAGCGTGCCGGCCGTGAGCTGGTTGAACTCGTCGCCGCCGTCGAAGACGGCGTTGCCCTGGATGGTGAGGGCGTCGCCGGGGTTGGTCATCACCAGCAGGCCGCCGTTGGTGACCACCAGGTCGGTGGAGACCACGGCCGAGAAGCCGTTCGGCGCAAAGCTCGCCGTGGGACCGTCGATGACCAGGTTGCCGATGATGGCGCTGATGTCCGACTGCGTGACCGCCGCCTGCGCCACGATCCCGCGCAGGTTGCCCTGCACCTGGCCGGGGGCGACGATCGTGAAGCTGCCGGTCCCGGCGGTGCCGCCGCTCACGATGACGTTGCCGGCCACGGTGCAGCCGAACGAGCGGACGTCGAGGAGCTTCGTGGACTGGACGTCGATGGACTTCGCCTGGCAGCTGCTCGTGACCTCCGGGTTGAGCGGGGTGCCGAGCGGGATTACCACATCGGTGGCCAGCGTGGGCACGCTGCCCGACGACCAGTTGCCCGGGTCGCTCCAGTCGGTGCTCACGGCGCCGGTCCACTGCACCGCCGGCACCACGGCGGGCCAGTTGACCACGGCGCCGTTGAGCGCCTGGAACTGCCCGGCCGCCGTGGCCGGGGTCGGGTTGGCCATGTCGATGGTGAGGACGCCGGAGGCGGCGCCGTCCACGTCGGTGGCGCTCAGGTAGAAGCCGCCCGCGGTCGGGGTGTAGCTGAAGGCCAGGTTGGTGAAGGTGTACGGGCCGCCGTTGCCGCGGTGCTGCAGCGTGAGCGCGGTGCCGGTGGGGTTGATGTTGCTGAAGGTCAGGTCGTGGAGCGGGGTCAGCGCGCCGGTGTTGCCGATCATCAGCACCGGGACGTTATCGAACGCCAGCGCCCCGGCCGTCACCAGGTCGCTGACGGTCAGCGTGGCGCCGGTGCCCACGAGCGTGGTGCCGCCGGCGGCCGCGGAGAGGGTGCCGCTGACGGCCACCGCGGTCACCAGGCTGTAGCTGGTGCCGTTGAGGATCGAGAGGTCGCGGAAGCCGCTCGTGCCCGGCGCCTGGAAGCTCACCGCCTTGGGGGAGGCGCTCGTCAGCACCGTCAGGTGGGTCCCGCTCGGCGCATAGCTGTTGCTCGCGTTGTTGGCGAGCTGGGTGAAGTTCCCGCCCACCAGCACCGTGCCCGCCGTCAGGAAGCCGCCGGTCGGGCCGCCGTCGATGGTCACGTCGCCGGTGACGCTGAGGGTCGCGCTGGCCTGGGTCATGACCAGGAGGGCGCTGTTCTGGGCCGTGAAGTTGCCGCCCACCGTGAGCTGGAAGGCGCCGAGGTTGAGGGTGGCGTTGGTGGTGACGTCGCCGCCCACCACGGTGTTGGCGGCGACGATGGCGTTGGCGTTGAGCGTGAGGCTCCCGGCCAGGAAGCCCGCCAGCGTCTTGTTGGCTCCGACCATCGTCACGAGGCCGGAGGGGCCGGTGATCTGGCCGCCCGCCTGCACGTCCAGGTTGCCGCCCACTTGCAAGGTGAAGGTGCCGAGGCCCACCGTGGCGCCAGGCGCCACGGTCAGGTCGCCTGCGAACGCGTTGCCCGTGAGGGCGGGGGCGTTAGGCGTACCCGCCGGGATCACCACGGCCGTGGAGCCGTTGGGCACGACGCCGGTGTTCCAGTTGGCCGCGGTGCTCCAGTCGCTGCTGGCGGCACCGGTCCACTGGGTGGCCGGCACCACGCCCGGCCAGTTGAGCACCGCGCCGCTGAGCGCCTGGGTGAAGCTGCCCCCGCTGGCCGGCGTGGCGCCGAAGAGGTTCACCGTCAGCACGTTCGGCGAGGGGCCGTCCGCGTCGGTGACCTGCAGGTAGAGGCCGCTCGAGGGGACGGTGTTGAAGACCAGGCCGGTGAGGTCCACGCTGCCCGCGGTGCCCGGATGGGTGATCGCCAGCTGGGTGACCGTGGTCGGCATGTTCTGGAAGGTGACGCCGCCCAGCTGGATGGTGCCGGCCGAGCCGCCCGCATCCACCGCCAGCGCCACGCCGTCCATGATGAGGCCGGTGACCTGGGTGCCGCCCCGCGCCGTGAGGGTGCGGTTGCTGCCGGTGAGGGTGGGCGTGGCGCCCGGCGGCACGGCGATGAGCTTGCCGAGGACCGCGACGTCGCTGTTCAGGTTGAGGCCGCCGGTGGCCGTGCTCACGATGAGGTCGTTGAACTGGCTGGTGCCGGTGCCGAAGCCCGGATTGGCGAAGGTGGCCACTCGCACGGCCGCGGCGCCGAGCTCGGTGATGTGGGTGCCGCTCGCGGCGAAGCTGCCGGGCGTGGTGCCCGAGGTCTGGTTGAAGCTGCCGCCGATCTTGAGGTAGCCCGCGGTGAGGCGCCCGCCCGTGAAGCCGCCGCCGAAGATGCCGGCGCCGGTGACGAGGACGGAGTCGAGGGCGTTGGTCATGGTCAGCGTGCCGCTGCCGACCGTGTTGAGGGCGCCGCCCACGACGAGGGTCTGGCCGTTGGCGGCCACGTCGCCGCTGCCGCTGATCGTCAGGCCGCCGATGGTGGTGCGGGCGGAGAGGGCGTAGGTGCCGGTGACCGTGACCGGGAGCACGCTGCCGAGCGTGCCGCCCACCGTGCGCGCGGCGCCGGAGAGCGTGAGGGCGCCGCCGCCCCCGGTCATGCTGGTGGCGGCGGGTGCGACGAGGTCGCCGGCCACGTCGAGGCCGAAGCCGTTCAGGTTGACGATGGCACCCGACTGGATCGTCAGGCTCCGCACCGCGGCCGGGGCCGAGAGGAACGGGTTGTTGGCCGTGGTGGGGATCACCACGTCGTCGCTGGCCGTGGGGAGGCCGGCGGGGCTCCAGTTGGTGGTGGTGTGCCAGTCGCTGGTGGTGCCGAGCCAGGTCTTGGCGGGCGTGGCGGCGGGCCAGTTGACCACGGCGCCGTTGGCGGTGAGCACCAGGCCGCCGCTCGCGGCGGGCGTCGGGTTGAAGAGGTCCACCACCAGCGCGTTGTTGTCGAGCGGCGCCGTGTCGTCCACGTCGAGGTACACCGCGGGGAACGGCGGCACCGTGGTGAAGGCGATGTTGGTGAGCGTGAGCGGCGTGGCGCCCGGGAGGCCCGGGTGGCGGATGTAGAGCCGGCTGCTCGAGCCGCTGGTGAAGGTCAGGTCGCTCACGGCCACCGGCACCGCGGCGGCGGGCTCGATCCAGAGCTGGGCGTTGCTGAACGTCACCGGCCCGGCGTTGGCGAAGAGCCCCGTGTGCAGGGACTGGGTGAAGGTCAGGCCGGTGATGGTGCCGCCGGATGGCAGCGTCATGGTCCCCAGGACGTAGGCGCTGGCCGGCAGGCTGAGCGTGCCGCCGCCCACCCACTCGAGCTCCTGCAGGTGGCTCGACCCGGCGCCCGGCCCGGGCGACTGGATGGAGAGCGTCGGGTTGGCGCTCGTGAGGCGGGTCTTGTGGCTCCCGCTCGCGGCCAGCGCGCCGCCGCTGCCGCCCTGGGTGAGGCTCCCGCCCACCTCGAGGACGCCGGCGGTGAGGAGGCCGGTCAGGTCGGCGCCGGCGAAGTTCGCGGTGCCGAGGATGCGCAGGGAGTCGAGCGCGGCCGCCATGACGAGCGTGCCGCCGCCGGCGAGGTTGAAGTTGTTGCTCACGGCCGCGGTGTGGCCGCCCAGGGTCAGGGCGCCGCTGCCGTTGATCAGGAGGTCGGTGACGGCCGCCCGGCCGGCCAGCGTGTAGCTGCCGGTCACGTTCACGGTGATCGGGTTCGGGATGTTGGTGCTCCGGAACGTCCGCCCGGTGCCCGCGAGGTCGATCGTCTGGGTGCCGCCGCCGCCGCTCGTGAGGTTGCCGGCGTCGTCGAGGTCGCCGGTGAGGGTCAGCGTGATCGTGTTGATCAGCGTGAGCGCCGCGCCGCTCTGGATGGTGAGGCTCTGGATCCCGGTCGAGGTGCCGAGCACCGGCATCTGGCTCGGGCCGGCGGGGATCACGACGTCGTCCGTGCTGGTGGGCACCGCGGCCGGGCTCCAGTTGCCGGCGGTGGTCCAGGCGGTGCTCACGGCGCCGGTCCAGGTCTTCCCGGGGACGGCGGCCGGCCAGTTGAGCGTGGCGCCGCCGGCGACGGCCGTGAAGCTGCCGGGCGTGGCCGGGGTGGGGTTGAACAGGTTGACGACGAGCGGGATGCCGTCGCCGGTGTTGTTGTCGGTGGCGCTCACGTAGAGGCCGCTCGAGGGCACCACGCCGAAGGTCAGGTTGGTGAGGTCCACCGAGCCGCCGTTCACGCCCGGGTGCTGCAGCGTGAGCTGGGTGACGGTGGGGTCGGTGTTCTGGAACAGCGTGTTGTCGAGGCCCACCGGCGCGCCGGTGCCGGCCTGGCTCACCACCACGCGCAGGTTGTCGAACACCGTGAGGGTGCCGGCCGCCTGGCGGGCGCGGAAGGTGAACGGCTGGCTGCCCGCGGCCTGGCCGGTGACGTTCACCGGCCCCGTCTGGGTGGTGGCGAAGGTGCCGGTCGCGTAGGTGGCGCCGGCCAGGAAGAGGGTGCCCGACCCGCTGAAGGTGAGGTCGTTGAAGCGGTCCTGGTTGGCGGCCGGACCGGAGCCGAAGCCCAGGGTGATGACCGGGTTGGCGCCGGTGAAGACCGTCTTGTGGGTGCCGGTGGACTGCCACTTCACCCCGCCGAAGCCGGTGGTGATGGTGAAGTTGCCGCCGAAGACGGCGGTGCCCGCGGTGAGGTTGCCGGGGTTGCTGTTGCCGCTCGCGTTGAAGGTGGCGTCGCCGGCCACGATCAGGCTGTCGAGCGGGTTGGTCATCGCGATCCGGAAGGGGCCGATGCCGGCGGTCTGGAACGAGCCCGCGGTGACCGTGTGGCCATTCAGCGCCACGGTGCCGTCGGCGGTGCCGCCCACGTTCAGGAGGCCGGTGATCACGGTGCGGCCGGTGAAGACCGCGTTCCCGGTGCCGCCCGAGGCGCCGACCTGGAGCGTCTGGTAGGTGACCGCCGGGATCTGCAGGGTGCCGGTGGTCGGGTCGGCGGTGAACTGGGCGGTGGTGGGCGTGTAGGTGCCACCCACCGAGAGCTGGCCGCGCACGTCGTGGAAGCCCGTGACCGTGAGGTCCCCGGGGGTGACGAAGCGGCTCTGCTGCAGGAGGCCGTTGGTGGTGATCGGGGTCGGCGTGGCGATGAACACCGAGTCGGTGCGGAAGCCCTGCGGGAAGCTCAGGCTGCCCGTGGGCTTCTGGACCTCGAGGATGCCCGGCTGGGCGCCGGTGCCCTGGTTGGCCCACACCTGGGTGCCGGCGCCGTTGAGGACCACCTTGAGGAACACCCAGCCCATGCCCGACCCGATGTTGCCGCCCACCACGAGCACGCCGCCGCCACCGATGGTGGAGCCGCCGCCGTTCACGTTGGCGTCGAGGCTGTCGCCGACGAGCAGCGAGTCGGTGGGCAGGGTGAGGCTGACGTTGCGGCTGAAGGTGCTGCCGGCCACGTCCTCGGTGACGGCGAGGGTGCCGCCGTTGATGGTGATGCGGCCGTCGAGGCTGATGGTGCGCACGGCCACCCGGCCCGTGATGGTCGGGAAGTTGACGAAGCCGGAGGCGATCCGGACGCTGTCCGCCGCGGCGGGGAGGCGGACCGGGCTCCAGTTGTTGGGGTCGCTCCAGCTGGTGGAGGCGGCGCCGGTCCAGGTGATGACCGGGACCACGGCCGTGCCGGTGGCCGTGAAGCTGACGGGATTGCCGGCGACGCCGGCCGAGGCCACCGTGGCCGTGACGGTGTTGGTGCCCGCGGTGGCGCCGAGGGTCCAGGTGCCGCCCGTGGCGAGGCCCGCCGCGTCGGTGAGCACGGTGCCGTTGGCCACGGTGCCGCCGCCCGCCGTCACCGCGAAGGTCACGCGCGCGCCGCGCACCGGCTGCCCGGCGGCGTCGAGCACCACGACCACGGGATCCACCGGCAGGGCGGTGCTCACCGGCGCCGTCTGGTTGTTGCCGGCGCTGACGGCCACGCTGGCCGACGGGCCGAGGGCCAGGACCGGGGTGGCGGCGGGGGTGTTGTCGCCGGTGCCGAGCTGGCCGCTGGCATTGTCGCCCCAGCAGCGGGTGGTGCCGGTGCTGGTGCGACCGCAGGTGTGGTTGCCGCCCGCGCCGAGGGTGGTGAAGGTGAAGCCGCCGGCGGGAAGCACCGGCGAGAGCTGGTCGGTGGGCGCGCTGCCGTCACCGAGCTGGCCGAAGGCGTTGTCGCCGGCGCAGCGCCAGCCGCCGCTGGTGAGGCCGCAGACGTGGTTGTTGCCCCCGATCACGGCGGTGTAGCTGAAGCCGCCGGCCACGGGCTGCGGGCTCGTCACCTGCAGGCCGAAGTTGAGGCCCCAGCAGAAGCCGGCGCCGCCGATCCCGATGCCGCAGGTGGAGGCCTGGCCGGCGATGAGCGCGCTGAAGGACTGCCCGCCCGTCACGGCCACCGGCGTGCTCGCGCCGGTGAGCGTGCCGTCACCGAGCTGGCCGTCGCTGTTGGAGCCCCAGCAGAAGGCCTGCCCCGACGCGGTGAGGCCGCAGGCGTGCGCGGCCCCTGCGGCCAGCGCCACGAACGCGTGGCCGCCCGCCACGGCGGTGGGCTGCGTCTGGAAGCCGGCGCCGCCGGTGCCGAGCTGGCCGCCGGCGTTGTCGCCCCAGCAGAAGGCCTGGCCGGCGGCGGTGAGGCCGCAGGTGAAGTCGTCGCCAGTGACGAGCTGGACGAAGGTGTGGCCGCCCGTCACCGGGGTGGGGACGAGGCGCGCGCTGGTGCTGCCGTCGCCGAGCTGGCCCCCGCCGTTGTCGCCCCAGCAGTAGGCGGCGCCGCCGGCGGTGAAGGCGCAGGTGTGGCGCCGGCCCGCCGAGAGCGACACGAAGAAGCCGTTGGCAACGTTCGGGACGGGCACCGGCACGAGCTCCGTGCCCGTGGCGCCGGTGCCGAGCTGGCCGTTGCTGTTGCTGCCCCAGCACAGGAGCGTCCCCGCGCGGAGTTCGCAAGTGTGGAAGGCGCCGCCATCGAGGGTCACGATGATCGGCGCGATGCCGCTGGCCGTCATCGCGAAGGTGACGGACGCGAGGCCGGTCACGGAGGCGGTGAAGGTCTGGGCCCCGGCCGTGGCGCCGAGCGTGGCGCCGGTCCGCGCGATGCCCTGCGCGTCGGTGGTGGCCGTGGCGCTGTCCACGCTGCCGCCGCCCGTGGCGGCCGCGAAGCTCACCGCGATTCCCGGCACCGGCAGCCCGTCGCTCCCGTTCACCTGCACCGCGAGGAGCTGCGGCAGGCGCGCGCCCACCGTGGCCGTCTGCCCGTCGCCGCCCGTCTTGAGCAGCACGCTCGGCGGCGCCACCACGAAGACGCGGGTGACGTCGGTGATGCCGGTCGGGGTGGTGGCGGTGACGGTCACCGTGTCCCGCGCCGTGGGCGCGGTGAAGCCGCCGGCGCCGTCCACGGTTCCCGCCGTCGCGCTCCACGACACGTAGAACTGCGTCACGCTTCCCTGGCTGCTGTCGATGGCGCTGACGCCGAAGGGGAAGCTGCCGCCCAGGGTCACGGTGGTGTCCCGGGGGCTGATCAGCAGGCTGGCGATGTTGGTGCCGGGGCCCTGATACGCCACCGGCACGCTGTTCGGCGTGCCGGAGGGGGGTCCTGCGCTGACGCTGACGCTGCTGGTGCCGCGGAAGAGGAGGGTGGTGCCGGCGTAGAGCTCGAGGGTGACGTCGAAGCTTTCGCTGGCGCCGGTGAGCGCCACCGGGATGTTGAGCTGGAGCTGCTGGTTGCTGACGCTGAAGGAACGCCGCAGGTCGGCCACGGTGTCGGTGGCGGGGCGGACCACGATGACGCGGATGTTGTCCAGCGCGAGCGGGACCACGCGCGCGTTGGCGTCGAAGAGCGGGCGGACGCTCACCGCGCCAAAGCCCGGCTTCACCGGGCTCGTGGGCTCACCGCAGGTGGCGAGCGTGGTGGCGGCGAGGACCGCGCCAAGGACGCGGAACACACGGACGGCCACCCCCGCGTGGGGGCGCCGGGGGGCCGGGCTGGACATGGGCGTCTACAGGGATAGAGGACTATCCCTATAGTCCGCTTAATCCAGCGGTTGTCAATGCGGTGAGAATCCCGGCGGGTGGGGCGCGTACGCCGTAGTTAGGGCGGGACGGCGCCCCGGGGGGCCGCCCCGCGCGGGCGCCGGGCCGGGCCGGTGCCGGTCCCGCCCCGCTCCCGTCAGCTTCATTCCTGTGCTAGAGCAGCCCCGACTTGGCCGAGCTCCAGAGCTTGGTGAGGCGGTCGAAGCCGTCCTGCAGGATCTCCACCTGCTGCGGGCTCGGGCTCGCCCCCAGGGCGATCTCGAGCTCGCTCACGATGCGCTGCATCTCGCGGCGGCCCTGCTGGTCACATTCGGCCCGGATCTCGACCAGCTTCTTGGAGATTTCCGCGCGGACTGCCATGTCGTTCGGCACCTGCCAGAGGTACGCGGCGCTGTCCCGCCCGCTGGTGCACAGCTCGCCGAGGCGGTCGAGGAGGGGGAAGGAGGGCCGGCGAGGCTGGCCCAACGACGTATCCGACATATGTTTACCCAATCCCTGGCCGTGAAGGGCCCGCCCCGGATGGGCGCGCCACCACATGGTCCAAGAGCAGGAAGCGGGCCCGCGGACGGGCCTGTGCGCCGGCTCACGCTTCCCCCCCCGCCACGCCTCACGCCGTGATGCCTCGATCCGCTCGCGCCCTCGTCCTCGCCGCGCTCGTCGCGACGCCGCTCGCCGCCCAGTCCACGCGCCCCGAGCGCACCGACGGCGCCGAGACCTCCTCCTACGCCGACGTGCTGGGCTTCCTCGATTCGCTGGCCACGCTGCCGAGCGGCATCCGGGTGGGCACGCTCGGCACCAGCCCCGAGGGTCGGCCGATCCCGTACGTCATCGCCGCGCGCCCCATGGTGGACAACCCCGGCGACGCGCAGCGGAGCGGCAAGCCCATCATCTACATCCAGGGCAACATCCACTCCGGGGAAGTGGAGGGGAAAGAGGCGGCGCAGCAGCTGCTGCGGGAGCTGACCCTCGGGAGCCTCAGGCCGCTGCTCGACAGCGTGATCGTGCTCGTGGTCCCCATCTACAACACCGACGGCAACGAGCGCCTCGGCCCGGGCGAGCGCACCCGGCCCGGGCAGAACGGCCCAGCCATCGTGGCGCAGAGCGTCAACGGGCAGGGGCTCAACCTCAATCGCGACTACGTGAAGCAGGAGGCGCCCGAGACCCGCGCCTCGCTCCAGTTCATCGACGTCTGGCAGCCGGACGTCTTCATCGACCTCCACACCACCAACGGCAGCTACCATGGCTACGCGCTCACCTGGTCGCCGGGCCTGAACCCCAACAGCCCGCCCGCCAACGACTACACCCGGGATCATTTCCTCCCGACGGTGCAGCAGCGCCTGGAGCGCCGGCACGGGGTGAAGACCTACCCGTACGGCAACTTCCGCAACCAGCAGCCCGACAGCCTCATCCAGGGCTGGGAGACCTACGACGCGCGGCCCCGCTTCGGGACCAACAACCACGGGATCCGCGGCCGCGTCTCCATCCTGAGCGAGGGCTACAGCAACGACCCGTTCCCCACCCGGATCCGGAGCACCTACCTCTTCCTGCGGGAGATCCTGTCGCTGGCCGCGGAGGAGCGCGCCACCCTCAAGCGGGTGGTGGCCGCCTCGGCGCAATGGCGGCCGGACTCGGTGAGCCTGCGCTCGGTGTTCGCGCCGCCGCGCCGGGCGCCGGTGATCGCCGAGATCACGGAGGACGCCGGGAACGGCGCCGGCAGCTTCGCGCACCGCCGGCGCACCGGGGTCTTCCGCACCATCACCATGCCGGTCTTCGACCGCTTCCAGCCCGCGCTCCAGGTGGCGCGGCCCGCGGCCTACCTGCTGCCCCCCTCCCGGGGCGACCTCGTGGCGCTGCTGCGCACCGAGGGGGTCGTGGTGGCGCGGCTCGCGCGCCCGTGGCAGGGGGAGGTGGAGGGCTTCGTGGTGGACTCGATCACGGTGGCGCCGTTCGTCTTCGAGGGGCACCGGACCGTGGAGGTCTACGGCCGCTGGCAGGCGCGGGCGGCCGAGCTCGGAGCCGGCTGGTACTACGTGGACACCGACCAGCGGCTGGGCGTGCTGGCCGCGGTGCTGCTCGAGCCGGGGTCAGAGGATGGCTTTGGCACGTGGAACTACCTGGACCGCGACCTGCGCCGCCGTGGGGAGGCGCCGGTGCTGCGTGTGCGCCGGCCCATCGTCGGGCCATCCGTGCTCCAACCCTGAACGTCCCGGGCGGGAATGGAGGAAAAGCGGTCCCCATGAGATGGCGTTCATGCTTTCCGTATGGTTCTTTACCATCTCTTCATGCGGCCAAAGACGCCGCTTCATCTAGGAGATCGAGTTTACGTACTTGTACGGAGGCTCCACTGGGGGATCTCCGTAGTTGCGCGGGTCCACGGGCCGACCGCCCCGCGCCACGGATGTCGAAGCGGGCACCTCTTCTCTCTCTGGCAGGTCCTATGCGTCTTACTTCCGTCCTCTCCCGTGCGCTCGCTGTCGGCGTCGTGCTCGCCGCTGCGACGCTGGGGGCCTGTACCGACACTGAGACCAAGACGGTCACGGTGGAGCGCCCCCTCTTCAACGATCCCCCCGACACCACCAACGGCTTCCTCGGGTACTATCGCGCCGAGGACGGCCAGACCACCTGCGGCAACTGCCACGTGGATCACCAGGCCGACTGGTCCAATCACGGGCACGCCCAGGCCTGGGCGACGCTGCAGAACTCGGGGCATGCCGCCGGCTATTGCGCCAGCTGCCACACGGTGAGCAACCTCGGCAACACGGTCACGGGCCCGGGTGGCTACGCCGCGGTCCAGGACACGGTGTACTACGACGTGCAGTGCGAGAGCTGCCATGGCCCGGGCTTCGACCACGCGTCAACGCCGGACGCCAGCACCCCGCCGCTCGCCAGCATCGCGGTGGACACCGCCGACGCCGCGGGCAGCTGCGGCGAGTGCCACAACGGGACGCACCACCCGTACACCGAGCAGTGGGAGCAGTCGCGGCATGGTGAGGCCAATCTCGAGGTGGTGGACGAGATCATCCTGAACCCGGCCCAGTACGGTGCGAGCTGCGGCCCCTGCCACGAGGGGCGGTCGATCCTGAAGGCCTGGGGCGTCACCGACAACTATGTCGAGCGCAACCAGGTCGTCAGCCACCAGAACGCCCAGGGTGTCACCTGCGCGGTCTGCCACGACCCGCACGGCTCGGAGAACGCCGGCCAGCTCCGCTACTCGATCGACGACCCGTCCATCGAGGGCAATCTCTGCATGAAGTGCCACGCCCGCCGCTTCGAGCCGCAGTCCACCTCGAGCCGGGGCCCCCACGCCCCCCAGGGCGCCGTGTTCCTCGGCACCGCCGGCTGGTATCCCACGGGCAGCGACACCACCCCGCAGGCCTCCACTCACGGCGACCCGGTGGCCAACCCGCGCCTGTGCGCCGGCTGCCACGTGGCCCGCTTCACCATCAACGACCCGAGCGGCAACTTCCAGCTCCAGTCGGTGGGGCACATCTTCCGCCCGATCCCCTGCCTCGACCCGACCTCGGGCGAGCCGGTGGGTGGCAACACCTGCGGCTACACCGCCAATGAGCGCAGCTGGGCCAGCTGCGTCGGCGCGGGCTGCCACACCAGCACCGCCACGGTGGTGCAGGCCTTCGACGCCAACCGGACCGTCCTCGCGGTGCTCGCCGACCAGATCTGGATCGACACGGACGCCGACGAGACCCTGGACGCCACCGACGGCGGGCTCCTGCCGCTCGTGGTCCAGAACGCCCCGACCAACCAGTTCGTGACGGGCGACAACCTCATCACCGCGGCCGAGGGCGCGCTGTTCAACGTCCGGCTGTTCGGTGAGCACCGCTACGCCAACGGCGACAAGTCCGTCGGCGCGCACAACCCGTTCCTGGCGCAGCGGCTGCTGGCGCAGACCATCACCGCGCTCAAGGCCCAGTACCCGTTCCTGCCGGCCCCGCCGGCCAGCGTCCAGGCCGTCATGCAGCAGGCCCTGGCGAAGGCCGCGACGGCCAATCAGGCCGGGCACGCGGCGGTGAGCCTCCATTGAGGCGCCCCATGCCGTGAAGGCGCATCGCTCCGGGGCTGGGTCCAGCCCCGGAGCGATGGCATTCCCGGCTTTACGATCTCTTCATTCGCCAATCGCGCTGCCTTAATGCGCAGCAGTCGATATACGTAGTTGTACGGAGCCTGGTCTCCGTGGGGCCCCGCGCCTTCTTCCAAGGTTTCTCTCTCCAGTAGGTCGCTATGCGAATCGCTTCCGTCCTGTCCCGAGCCCTGGCGGTGGGAGTGCTGGTGGTCTCCGCCTGGCTTGCGGCCTGTTCAACGGAGACCGAGACCAAGACGGTCTTCGTTGACCCGCCCCGCTTCAATGCCCCGCCCGACACCGTCAACGGCTTCCTCGGCTACTACGACGCCGCGGCCGGCCAGACCACCTGCGGCAACTGCCACGTGGATCACCAGGCCGACTGGTCCAACCACGGCCACTCGGATGCGTGGAACACGCTGCAGAACAGCGGTCACGCCGCCTCGTACTGCGTGGGCTGCCACACCGTGAGCGAGCTCGGCAACGCGGTGGACAGCGCGGCCGGCTACAACCTGGTGCAGGACACGGTGTACTACGACGTGCAGTGCGAGAGCTGCCACGGCCCGGGCTTCGACCACGTCTCGACGCCCGACGCCAGCGCCCCGCCGCTCGCCCGGCTCTTCGCCGACACCGGCGCCGCCGGCAGCGGCACCTGCGCCGAGTGCCACGCGGGCACGCACCACCCCTACACCGAGCAGTGGCGGTCCTCGCGGCACGCGCTCTCGTACTCGGGCGCCATCACCAACGCGAGCTGCCAGCCCTGCCATGAGGGGCGCGGCGTGCTCCGCGCGTGGGGCGTGACCGACAATTACGTGGAGCGCAACGACGTCGTCACGGCCAACAACAAGATGGGCGCCACCTGCGCCGTCTGCCACGACCCGCACGGCTCGGACAATGTCGGCGAGCTGCGCTTCCCGATCGACGACCCGTCGCTCGAGGGCAATCTCTGCACCAAGTGCCACGCCCGCCGCTTCGAGCTCACGGCCGCCAATTCCGGCCCGCACGGGCCGCAGGGCCCCGTGCTCTTCGGGACCGCCGGCTGGTGGCCCCCGGGCTATGACACGACGCCCGCGCCGTCCACCCACGGCGACCCGGCCTTCAACCAGCGCCTCTGCGCCGGCTGCCATGTGGTGCGCCTGACCATCACGGACTCGACCGGGAACTTCCAGCTGCAGTCGGTGGGGCACAACTTCCGCCCGATCCCGTGCATCGATCCGGCCACCGGCGAGCCGCTCCCCGGCTCGAGCAACGGCTGTGCGTACGATGCCGTCGAGCGCAACTGGAGCACCTGCGTCAGCGCCGGGTGCCACTCCAACACCACCGCCGTGGTCAACGCCTTCCAGGCGAGCCAGGCCGTGACCAAGACCCTCGTGGACCAGATCTGGGTGGACGTGGATGGTGACCGCGCGGTGGACTTCGGGACCGACGGCGGCTACCTGGCCCAGGTTCCCTCGACGGAATTCGTGAACAACGACAACCTGATCACGTCGGCTGAGGGCGCCCGCTTCAACGCCAAGATCTTCGGCGAGGGCCTCGACAGCCACCCGGACAACAGCTTCGGCACCCACAACCCGTTCCTCACGCAGCGGATCCTGGCGGCGTCTATCCAGGCCCTGCGCACTACCTACGGGCTCCCGGCGCCGCCGGCGGCCGTCCAGGCCATCATGAGCAAGGCGCTCGCGAAGGGCGCCACCCCCGCCGGCCTCAGCCTGCGCTGACGCCGTCGGCCACCCCGGCCAGCACCGCCCCGGCCCTTCACAGGCGCCGGGGCGGTGTGTTTTCTTCCGCCGCCTCACTCAACGGACCCCCTCGTGCTCAAGCCCGGCGCCAAGGCCCCCGCGTTCAAGCTTCCCGCCTCCGGCGGTGAGACCATCAGCCTGAAGGACCTCAAGGGAAAGCCCGTGGTCCTCTACTTCTACCCCAAGGACGACACCAGCGGCTGCACCACCGAGGCCTGCGAGTTTCGCGACCATTGGAAGGCCGTCCAGAAGGCCGGCGCCGTGGTCCTCGGCGTCTCGCCGGACCCGGTCGCCGCGCACGACAAGTTCAGGGCCAAGTACAAGCTGCCCTTCCCGCTGCTGGCGGACGTGGACCATGCGGTGGCGGAGGCCTATGGGGTGTGGGGGGAGAAGAGCATGTATGGCCGGAAGTACTTCGGCATCCTCCGGACCACGTTCCTGATCGGGGCGGACGGCAGGATCGTCAGGGTGTTCGAGAAGGTGAAGCCCAAGGGCCACGCCGCCGAGGTGCTGGCGGCCCTGGCCGAGGGGTAGGCGGTCCCGGGGGCGGGCGGGGTGCCCCCCGGCCGGCCCCCGCCCGCCATGCCTTTCCCGAGTCTCGCCGATTAGGTTTGGAGCCCTATGCGCACCCCATTCCTTCATTCCGCGATCCTGGCCCTCCCCGCGATCCTGGCCTGCGCCGGCGGCGCGGCGAGCGGGGCCTCGACCACCTACGTGCAGCCCGAGGCGGACGAGCGGCACCTCCGCAACATCCGGCAGCTCACCTTCGGCGGCAACAACGCCGAGGCGTACTTCTCGCAGGACGGCAAGAAGATCATCTACCAGTGGCAACAGAAGGTGGACGCCGGCTGCGACCAGCAGTACACCATGAACATCGACGGCTCCCATAAGCGCCGCGTGTCCAACGGCCAGGGCCGCACCACCTGCGGGGCGTTCATCATGAACGACACCCGGGTGCTCTACAGCTCCACCTTCGCGCACGACACGGCCTGCCCGCCGGTCCCCGACAAGTCGCACGGCTACGTCTGGCCCCTCGGCCACCTCGAGATCTACACCTCGAAGCTCGACGGCTCGGACCTGAAGCAGCTGACCAAGAACGGCTGGTACAACGCCGAGACCACCCTCTCGCCCGACGGCAAGAAGCTGATCTTCACGAGCACGATGGACGGCGACATCGAGCTCTACACCATGAACATCGACGGCACCGGCCTCAAGCGGCTCACCAACCGCGTGGGCTATGACGGCGGCGCCTGGTTCTCGCCGGACGGGAAGCAGATCGTCTGGCGCGCCGGCTACCCCAAGACCGCCGCCGACACCGCGGACTACCTGAACCTGCTGCACAACCGGCTGGTGCGCCCCGCCAAGGTGGAAGTGTGGGTGGCCAACGCCGACGGCTCCAACCCGCGCCAGATCACCAGCCTGGGCGGCGCCAACTTCGCGCCGATCTTCACGCCCGACGGCAAGAAGATCATCTTCTCGTCCAACTACGAGCATCCGCGGAGCGGCAACTTCGACCTGTACCTGATCAACCCCGACGGCACCGGGCTCGAGAAGATCACCACGCACCCGGACTTCGATTCCTTCCCGATGTTCAGCCCCGACGGCAAGAAGCTGCTGTGGGCCTCGAACCGGAACCAGAAGGAGCCGGGCGAGACCAACATCTTCATCGCCGACTGGGTGGACTGACGGGTGGCCGACAGCGCGGGGGAGAAGGGCGGGGGGCTCAAGGAGTGGATCAAGAGCATCGCCATCGCGGTGGTGGCGTGGCTCTTCCTGCGGGCCTTCGTGGTGGGGGCGTTCTACATCCCGTCCCCCTCGATGGTGCCCACCTTCCTGGTGGGGGACGTGCTCTTCGTGGCCCGGCCCACGTACGGGATCAACGTCCCGCTCGTGGGCTGGCGCATCCCCGGCTTCCGGGACCCGCGCCACGCCGACATCGTGGTGTTCACCTCGGTGGAGCAGGAGGGGCTCGACGTCGTGAAGCGGGTGGCGGGCACCCCCGGCGACACCCTGGAGATGCGAGAGCGGGTGCTCTACCGGAACGGCCAGGCCGTCGAGGAGCCGTGGGCCCACTACGACCGGCCCGCCGACCCCGACCAGAACCGCACCCGCATCCGCGACTGGACCGCCGGCCGCCTCGTGGGTCGCGACCGCGAGACCTACAACCCCGACCGCAACAACTGGGGCCCCATCGTGGTCCCGCCCGACTCGCTCTTCGTGATGGGCGACAACCGGGATGATTCGTGGGATGGCCGCTACTGGGGCTTCCTCCCCCGTCGCAACGTCACGGGCAGCCCGCTCATCATCTACTACAGCTGGGACAAGGCCAGCTGGCGCCCCCTGCCGTTCCTCACCGCCACCCGCTGGAACCGGATCTTCACAATCCCGCGATGACCGACGCCCCGGACCACGCCCCGACCTTCCAGGAAGTGTTCCGGGCGTGGACCAGGTTCCTCCTCATCGCCATCCTGCTCTGGCTGGTCCTCCGCACCTTCCTGGTCGAGGCCTTCCGCATCCCGTCGCCGAGCATGGAGAACACCCTGCTCGTCGGCGACCACCTCTTCGTGAACAAGGCCGTCTTCGGACCCGAGGTCCCGCTGCTCGGCGTCCACCTCCCCGCCTTCCGGGAGCCGGCGCGAGGGGACGTGCTGGTGTTCGACTCGGTGGAGGAGGAGGGCCGGAAGGTGGTGAAGCGCCTGATCGGCCTGCCCGGCGACACGCTCGCGATGCACGGTGGCGAGCTGTACCGCGACGGGCTGCTGGTGGCGGAGCCGTATGCGCTGCGGCGCGACGGGTCGAAGAGCGAGAGCCCGGACTACCGCCTCAAGATGCGGTCGTGGCAGCTCCGCTACCTGGTGGGCGACACCACGGGCTACAACCCCGACCTGCACGAGTGGGGGCCGCTCGTGGTGCCCCCCGGCCAGTATTTCATGATGGGCGACAACCGCGACGACTCCTACGACGGCCGCTACTGGGGCTTCCTGCCGCGGGGCAAGGTGCGGGGTACGCCACTCCTCATCTACTACAGCTTCGACCCGGCGGAGGGAGGGCGCTTTCCCGCGCTGTCCGCCATCCGCTGGGACCGGGTGGGGCTGCGGCCCCGCTGATCTTCCCCGCCCCCGGGGGGCTCAGTCCGTGCCCGCCAGCCCGACGATCCCGGCGATTCCAGCCGTCGCGGATGCCACGGCGAACGCGACCCATGAGCCGAACCCCGCCGCCACCGAGCCCGCCATGATCGGCCCCCCGATGCGCGCCATGGCACCCACGCTCTGCAGCATCCCGAGCGCCCGCCCCTGTTCGCCCTCGGTGGCCAGGCGGCTGGTGAGGGTCGCGGCGCTTGGCCCCACCATCGATGAGCCGGTGGCCGTCACCAGCAGCCCGCTGTAGAGGAGCACCACCCCGGCCACGCTGCCCCCGGCCCGGAAGGCAAATGGGATGCACAGGAGCCCCACCCCCATGAGCAGGCTGCCGGAGCGGATGAGCCGCCGCTCGCCGTAGCGCGTCACCAGCCGGCCGATGAGCCCGCCCTGCACCACCACCGCCACGAGGCCGAGCAGCACGAAGAGGTACGACGCCTGGTGCCGCGTGTAGCCCAGGGTGCGCTCCACCTCGAGCGGGAAGATCACGTAGAGCACCGTGTAGGCCACCGTGGTGCACGCCGTGGCGGCGAACGGTCCCGCAAAGTGCCGCCAGGCAAACGGTGTGGTTTCCTTCGGGGCCTCCGTGCCATCGCGCGACTCGGGGAGCCACCACCAGGCCAGCACCAGGTTGAGCGCCGTGAGGCCCGAGGCCACGAGTCCCGGGGCATGCTCGCTGATGGTGCTCGTGACGCCGGCGAGGCCGGGCCCGATCACGAAGCCGAGGCCGAAGGCGGCGCCGAGGAGACCCATCGCCTTGGGGCGGGTCTCGGGGGTGGTGATGTCGGCGAGGTACGCCTGTGCCACGTTCACCGTGGCGCCCATGGCGCCCGCCACGAGGCGGGAGAGGAGGAGCACCCAGAAGTTGCCGGCAAACGCGAAGAGCAGGTACGACAGCGAGCTCCCCGCCAGGCCTACCAGCAGCACGGGCCGGCGGCCCACCCGGTCGGAGAGCTTCCCCCACCAGTGGGCCAGCAGGAACTGCATGAGCGAGAAGCTGGCGACGAGGATGCCGATCTCGGTCTCGCCGGCATGGAACTGCGCGGCGTAGCTCGGCAACAGCGGCAGGACGATCCCGAACCCGACGAGGTCCAGGAGGACGGTGCAGAAGATGAGGGCGGTCGGGGTCATGACCGCCCGAAGTTAATGCGCGGAAGTCCTCATTGCCGCCGGGGGTCCTCCGGGGTGGCCAGGGAGGCACGCAGCAGGTAGCTGGCCGAGCGCCCGCACTTGGAGCAGGTCATGCTTACCCGCCCCGCCGACTGGTCGGTCAGCTGGGGGGAGCGGTCGATGGTCGGGGTGTTGCAGGAGGGGCAGACCAGCACCTTGTGGTCGCGATCGGCGGCGATCAGCACCAAGGCCTCGGCTGGACGGTACTCCTTGATCCCGCGACGTCCCATGGGACGTTCCTTCCTGCGGGAGGAAGAGGAAGTTCTGGCAATCTTCCCGCTTTGTTCAAAGATATGGTCAACCAGAGGGTGGCGCAAACCGCGGGGGGTGGCCGGGTTTGGGCCCCCGGGGGTGCCCTCTTCCGGGACTCTTTCGCGACCCGTACATTCAACTCCTCTCCCCTCTTAGGGCTCGTATGTCGAAGCGACTTTGGCTCCCGGCCGCCCTGGCAGGCGCCGTGTTCCTCGGCGCCTGCGCCGGGGGCTCGGCCCCTGTTCCAGCCCCGACTCCCGAGAACCTGACGGCTCTCGAGGCCGCCCAGGCGCAGCAGCCCGGGAACGCCGGCCTCATGACCCGGCTCGGCATCGCCTACTACGACGCCAAGCGGTTTGACCGGGCCCGCGACGTGCTGCAGAGTGCCCTCGCGGTGAACCGCGCCAACTACCCGGCGACGGTCTATCTCGGCCTCGCCCGCGAGGAGCTCGGCGAGATGGACTCCGCGCGCGTGGCCTATCAGGCGGCCCAGAAGCTCGCCCGCTCCGACCGGCAGCGGGCCGAGATCGACAACCGGCTGGTGCTCCTGGCGCGCCGGGAGATCCGGGTGGCGGCCCAGCAGGCCATCGCGCAGGAGGCCCAGCTCTCGCGGCAGGCCCCGACGCCCAACAGCATCGCGGTCTTCCCGTTCCGCTACACCGGGACCAATCCCGAGGTCGAGCCGCTCTCGCGCGGCCTGACTCACCTGATGATCACCGACCTCGCCAAGGTATCGCAGTTCACGCTGCTGGAGCGCGAACGGGTGCAGGCGCTGGTGGATGAGCTGCGGCTCGCCGAGGCCAACCGGGTGGATGCGGCCACCGGCGCCCGCTCGGGCCGGATGCTCCGCGCCGCACGCGTGGTGCAGGGCTCGGTGGGCGAGCAGCCGGGCACCACCAACCTGCGGCTCGACGCGGCCATCGTGGATGCCACCAGCGCGTCGGTGGTGGCCACCGGCAGCGCCAACGACCAGCTGGCGCAGCTCTTCGCGCTGCAGAAGAGCGTGCTGTTCCGGCTCGTGGACCAGCTCGGCATCACCCTGACGCCGGCCGAGCGCCGCGCGATCAGCGAGCGCCCGACCGCGGACCTGCAGGCGTTCCTCTCCTTCAGCAAGGGCCTCGAGGCCGAGGACCGCGGCGACTACCAGGCCGCCGCCGGCCACTTCACCGCCGCCCTGGCGCGCGACCCGAACTTCCGCGCCGCCCGCGACCGGCAGAACGCCGTGGCCCGGACCACCCAGGCGCTGGCCATCAGCGCGCCGGAACTCGCCGGCATCGGCGGCGGGGACCGGCTCGACATCGGTGCCGCGCCTGCCGAGGGCAGCGGTACGCCGCCCACCCGGGAGGCCGTCCTGCGCGTGGGCGTCCTCAACACCGTGCCGAGCATCGGCTCCACCCTCACCACGCGGGCCGCCGGCCCGGTGAGCCGCACGCCGACGACGCGCACCGACGTCACCGAGACCTTCGGCGGCGACGGCATCACGCCGCCGCTCTCCGGCACCATCATCATCATCATCACGCGGCCCTGATGCGGACCTCCACGCTTGCGGCCACCGCCGCCCTGGTGCTCGCCGCGATGCCCGCGGCGCTTCCCGCCCAGAATCTCTACCCCGAGGGGTCGGTGATCGGCGGGGTGACGGTACGGCAGTACAACTACGGGAGCGGCTTCCCGATCGACTACGCGCGCCAGATCGCCATCCCCGTGGCGCTCGCCGCCCCGGTGGGCAAGCGGCTCGCCATCGACATCGGCACCTACTACGCGGTCACCACCGTGCGGCAGGGTGGGAAGAACACCTCGTTCAGCAACATCACCGACACCCAGCTGCGCGCGGCCTACACGCTGGGCGTCGACGCCCTCGTGGCCAGCGTCATGGTGAACCTCCCGACCGGCCCCGAGACCACCACGCTGCAGCGCTTCGGCGTGGCCGCGAGTGCCGCGTCGAACTTCCTGCTCTTCCCGGTCAACACCTACGGCACCGGCTTCTCCGTGACCCCGGGGCTCGCGGGGGCGGTCACGACGGGCGACTGGAACCTCGGGCTGGCGGCCAGCGTGCGCTGGAGCTCCGAGTACGAGCCCTTCAGCGGCGGGACCACCGTGAAGTACCAGCCGGGGCTCGAGACCCGGATCCGCGCCGGCGTCGACCGGCTGGTGGGGAAGGGCCGGTTTGCGCTCGGCGCCACCTTCAGCACCTTCGCCAGCGACCAGCTGAGCGGCAGCGGGCTCGGCGGCGGCACCTTCGATCCGGGCAACCGCCTGCTCGTGGACGGCGAATACACCTTCCCCGCCTCCGGCGGGACCCTTACCACCTACGCCTGGAACTACTATCGCGCCGCCTCCAGCGGCGGCTCGACCGCGCGCGAAAACGTGCTGGCCGCCGGGCTGAGCGGCCGCTGGTCGCTCGGACCCAAGACGAGCCTGGAGCCGGTGCTCGAGGCGCGCTTCTGGTCACCCGAGAAAGGCAGCGGCACGCTGGTGGGCGGCGGCACGGCGCTCCGCATGCAGGTCTCCCCAAAGCTGACGTTCTCGCCATCGGCGCGACTGGATCTCGGGAGCGTCAAGACAGCGACCTCGGGCGGCTCCAAATCCGTCTTCGGCTGGGAGTTCAGCGCCATCATGCGTTACGGCATCTGACCCCCACCTGTAGCCCGCTCCATCGGGAACGCCGGACAGTGACTGTCCGGCGTTTCTTTTTGCACCAGATGCTTCGAATGGCGGCAGTAGCGGAGGCTACGACGCGGGAGTTTCTTGACGCCCACCCAGCGCCTGTGGTACGTTGCCGCCGGTTTGGCTGGACAGTGTGGTCTCAGCCAGCATTCCCCGATCCATTGAGGAGGTCAGCTTGGCCTCTGAACTCGGCGCCTCGCAGATCTCGACCCTGCTGGAGACGCTGCCGGGCATCGCGAACGTGCTGCGGAGTCCCGTGGCCGACGCCATGCTCAACGTCATCCGGGCGGGCGCCCGGCTGAGCGAATTCCAGCTCGCCGACGCCGAGGAGCTCATCCGCTACGCCACGCGCCGCAACCTGCTGGGCGGCGAGGAAGGCGAGCGGGTGCTCACCGAGGTGCGGGAGGCCATGCAGCGCCGCGCCGAGAAGGCGGCCGAAAAGGAGAAGGCGAGGGCGGCGCATCCCGTCGCCAAGTCCAAGGCCAGGGCCAAGCCCGCCGCCAAGAAGCCGGCCGGCAAGAAGCGGAAATGAAAAGGGGCCGGCGAATGCCGGCCCCTTTCGCATCGACCGGACCGCCCGCGGGCGGCCCGTCCTGCCGGGTTACGTCCGAAATCCCCCCACGAGCTTGGTGAGCCGCTGGCTCGCGTCCAGCAGCGCCGCCGCCGAGGATGCCATGTCCTCGGTGCTGGCACTCTGCTCCTCGGCGGCGGCGGAGACCTCCTCGCTGGAGGAGGCGTGCTCACTCGCGGCGCGCGCCACGAGGGCGGTCCGCGCGGCGAGCTCGCCGACCACGTCCCGGTTCTGGCTGGCCTGCTGCGCCAGGCCGGTGGCGGAGCCCTGCACCTCGCCGATGGCGGAGCCGATGGTATCGAGGCCCTGGACCACGGCCTGCGCCAGGCCCTCGACGCCACCCACCTTCTGGTTGCCAACCTGCATGGTTTCCGCGATCTCGCGGATCTGGGTGCGCAGGAACTCCACCGTCTTGGTGACCTCCTCGGCGGCGCGGGCGCTCGAGTCGGCGAGCTGCCGCACTTCCTCGGCCACGACGGCGAAGCCGCGGCCGTGCTCGCCGGCGCGCGCGGCCTCGATGGCGGCGTTGAGCGCCAGCAGGTTGGTCTGCGAGGAGATCTGCTTGATGAGGTCGATGAAGTTGGTGATCGAGTCGGACTGCTGCACCAGCGCGCGCACCTGGGTGGCGGAGGTCTGCACCACGCCGCGGATGTCGAGCAGGGTGGCGCGGGTGCTTTCCACGTCGCCGCGGTAGCGGAGGGCGGCGCGGCGGATCTCCTCCGCCAGCTTCACGGCGCGCTGGGCAGCGTCGGCGTTGCTCGCGCTGGCCTCGCGGAGCCGGGTGAGGAGCTGGTCGGCCTCGCTCATGCCCTGGACCTGGTGGTCGGCGGCGGCGGAGATCTTCACCATGGCGGCGGAGATCTCGCCGCTCGAGGCGGCGATTTCCTCGCTCATGGCGGAGAAGTCGGAGGCGCTGCCGGAGACCTGCTGCGCCTCCCGGACCACGGCCTGGACCACCTCCCTGAGCTGGGCGGCCATGTGGTCCAGCGCCGAGGCCAGCCGCTGGAGCTCCGTCGGCATGTCGCTCAGCTGCACGGGACGCAGGTCGCCGGCGCCGAAGCGGTCGGCGGCCTGGATCAGCCGGCCGAGCTGGCGGTCCACCTCGCGGATCAGGGCCAGGCCCGCCGTGACCCCCAGGATCAGGGCCAGCACCAGCCCCACCACCAGGAGCTGCACCCGGAAGCGGGCATCGCCCTGGAGCCGGGCCGCCCGCTCGGCCACGTGGGAGGCCTGCTCGCTGTTCAACTCGCGGACCACCATGACGAGGCTGTCGGTGGCGCCGCCGGCGCGTGCGGCGATGAGCCGCGCGTCGTCGTTGCGGCCGATGTCGGCGAGGGCGTGGGCGGTGGCGTAGGCCACCTCGAGCTCGGCCTGGCGGGAGGCGGCCTGGTTGATGAGGCGGCGGTCGTTCTGGTCCAGGTGCGCCAGCTCGCGCAGCGCGCCCTGGTGGGCGTAGGCGGAGTCGCCGCTCTCGAGGAACTGGGCGCGGGCGCCCGGGTTCGGGGCCAGCAGGTACTGCTCGGCGGCGCGGATCTCCTCGAGCACCGAGGACACGAGCGCGTTGCCGAGGCGGGTGCTGTTCTCCAGCTCGCCGATGTCGCTGGCCGTCTGGCGGGTGATGGTGCGGAGCGTGGTGATGCTCAGGCCGGCGATGGCGAGCAGGAGCACGATCATCCCGCCCATGGCCACGGCATTGAGCCGCCGGAGGCTCTTCGTCAGCTTCACAGTCCCTCCACGGCGATCACCTGCCCGCCCCGCACCTGCCCGATGATCACCCGCTGCCGCGGGACGTCGCCGTTCTCGTCGAAGGCGATCTCGCCGGTGACGCCGGCGAAGGCCGGCTGGTCGCGGCCCACGGCCGCCACCGCGGCGCGGATGGCCTCGGGATCGGTGCCGGCCCGTGCCAGGACGCCGCGCAGCAGGTAGAGGGCGTCGTAGGTGGCGGCGGCCGGCTGGTTGGGCGCCGGGGCGGTGGGGAACTTCCTGGCGTAGGCGTCCACGAAGGCCTTGTTCTTCGGCGACTGGAAGCTCGGCATGTACCCGTTGGAGATGTAGGCCCCCTCGGCCAGCGCGCCGGCGCTCTCGAGGCCCTCGAGGGCGTCGCCGCCCATGAAGGGCACGGTGACGCCGCGCGCGTGCGCCACCCGGAGGATGGCCTCCGCCTCGCCGCGGTTGCCGCCGAGGAAGACGAACTGGCTGGACTTGCGCCGCGCCAGGCGCTCGATGAACGGGCCCACCTCGGGCGTGTCGCCGAGGTAGGGGTCGGCATTCTCGATGATGCCGCCGAGCGCCGAGAACTCGCGGGCGAAGGTGGCGCGGATGCCGCGCCCGTACTCGTCGTTGAGGTACAGGATGGTGCCGCGCCGGAAGCCGAGCCGCTCGGCGGCGAAGCGCGCCAGGGACGCGCCCTGCTGCAGGTCGCTCGGGCAGACGCGGAAGGTGTACTCGCCCGCCCCGGTGACGAGCGGGGAGGTGGAGGATGGCGAGATCTGCGTGATGCGGGCCGCGTTGTACACCGGGGCCGCGGCGAGCGTGGGGCCGGAGTAGACGTGGCCCACCACCGCCACCACGTCCGCCTCCACCAGGGCGGTGGCCACGGCCACGGCGCTGTCGGGGTCGCCGTAATCGTCCCGGATGACCAGTTCGAGGGGGCGCCCGTTCACGCCGCCCGCGGCGTTGATCTCCTCGACCGCGAGCTCCGCGGCCCGGCGCATCGGGGCGCCGACGTCATCGCTGAAGGGGCCCGCAAGCCCCACCTTGAGGGGGCGATCGCCGGAGGCACAGGCCGCGAGCGCCGCGACCACGAGACCGGTGAGCAGGCGGAGGCGCCCGCGATTCCCGCGCCGGAAAAAAGGCACGCAGACTCCGTGATGGGTGAGTGTCTGTTCAAGGCTAGCGAGCCGTCCCATGACGGGCAATAGCTCGCGACCCTATCTTGAGCCATGCTCGACTGGACCCACCGCCCCGTCGCTCACGTTATCGACCTGCACGGCCAGACCGTGAGTGAAGCTGTGGCCAACGCCGAGCGCTTCCTGCGCGCGCAGGCCAGGGCGCGGCGCGGCCAGGTGGTGCGGGTCATCACCGGCCGCGGCAAGGCCGGCGGGGGCGCGCCGATCCGCACGCGGGTGCGGACGCTGCTCCGGGGAATGAAGGAGGACGGGAAGCTGGTGCGCGACTTTGCCCTCGACGACGGCGAGGGCGCCTTCCTGGTGCGGCTCGCCGACTAGCGCTGGCCGCTGCCGGGCGTGGTCCCGGGCGTGGCGGGCGGCGGGGCCGAATCGGCGGCCGGCTGCTCGGCCCGTGGGGCCGGCCGCCGCGCGGCGCGGTCCGCGCCCCAGCGGTCGAGCACGCGCCCATCCACGAGGCTCACCGAGGCCACCTTGCTGTTGCCGTCGATCCGCCAGGTGAGGCGGATCATCCGCCCGCGCCGCACCCACTGCAGCATCCACTGCGCGCCCTGCACCCGCGCATCCACCTTGCCGAACCGGTCGGTCAGTCCCTGGCGCCAGCGATCGAAGTCCACCCCCGAGAGGGTGGCCGAGAGCGTCATGACGCCGGCGGTGGAGTCGATGGCGGAGAGCCAGAGTTCCACGGGCACCTGCGCATCCGGATCGGTGAGGATGCCACGGCACTCGAGGACTGCGCGGTCCCGCCGGGCGCGGTCACACCGCACCCGGCCGCCCAGGGAATCGACGCGCTGGTGCACCTGGCGGAGCGATGCGCCCGCCGGGAGGCCGAGGAAGCTCAGGGGCGGCAGCGCACCGTCCCCCGGCGCCTGCGCCGGGAGGGCAAGGGGCACCAGCAGGAGCGCGGCGGCGATCAGCGTACGAGGGAACCGCATGCGGGAATACTAGGGGAGGCGGCCGGCGGGCGCACTGCGCTCGGCCGGGAAACGCCACGACCCCGGGCGGCACCTTCTGGTGCCCGGCCCGGGGTCGAGGACGCGTGGGCTACCGTGCGGGGTTATTCGCCCTTGCGGACGTTCGACGCCTGGAGGCCCTTGGGACCCTCGACGATGTCGAACTCCACCTTGTCCCCCTCGGCGAGCGAGCGGAACCCCTCCATTGCGATCGCGGTGTGGTGAACGAAGACGTCCTTGCCGCCATCCTGGGCGATGAAGCCAAAACCCTTCGCATCGTTGAACCACTTCACGGTACCCTTCGCCATTGCTTCCTACCTCGGGAATGGGAGCTCACTGGCTCCGGACTGCCCCGGCCGGGATGGCCGGGGTGAGACGATCCGCTGGCCTGCGCGGGTGCTGGCTCGGCGGGAGTGCAGGGGAGGCGGGGGGGCTTCGACCTGCAAGTACCTCCGGATAAGGTTCAGCCCGGCGGGGAATCTGTCAAGAACTCCGGGCGGTGTGCCGCCTGACGTGCCCGGCCCCCCGGCCGGGCCTTAGATTCCCCCTCCGATCACTCCCCCTTCCGAGGCAGCCCCCATGCAGCTCTTCCTCCTTCTGGCGGCGCTCCAGCAGCCGCAGGCCCCCGCCGCCCCCGCCGTGCCGGCTCCCATCCGGCTGGCCGCGCCCATCGCCCGGGTCGTGGTCGAGCCCGCCGAGGCGGCGGTGCTGGTGGGGGACTCGATCCGGCTCAAGGCCACCGCCTACGATTCGGCCGGGCGGGTCTTTCCCGAGGTCACCGCCAGCTGGTTTGCCGCCGGCCCCCGGTCCTTCGAGGGGGAGGTGACCAGCGATGGCGTGGTGAAGGCCGGCGCGGTGGGTACCATCAGCGTGAGCGTGCTGGTGCGGCCCAAGGGCGGCGGCCGCTCGGTGCCCGGCACGGCCCGCGTGACCATCCTGCCGCCTCCGGCCTCCCGCGTCACGCTGGCGCCCGCGCCGGCCACCCTGTACGCGGGCCAGTCGCTGGTGATCCGGCCGTCGGTGTACGCCCCGACCGGGGACCAGCGGAAGGACCAGGTGCTCTGGGCCAGCGACCGGCCCGCCGTGGTGGCCGTCTCCGGGGATGGCCGGGTGACGGCCCGGGCGGCCGGCAAGGCCACGCTCACCGCCACCGCCGGCCGCGCCAGCGAACGCCTGACGATCACGGTGCTCCCGAACCCCGTCACCAGCGTGGCCGTGGAGCCCGCCACCGCCGCGGTCCGCACCGGCGACGTGGTCGCGCTCCGGTTCCTGGCCCGCGCGGGGACGCGGACCCTCGACAACGTGGCGGTGGAATGGCTCATGGGCGCCGGGGCCGGCGCCGAGGTGGATGCCGACGGTCGCTTCGTGGCCTCGCTCCCCGGGACCTACCGGGTGACGGCGAGCTTCGCCGGGAAGACCGCCGAGGCTGTCATCACCGTCACCCCGCGGGACGTGCGGCGGCCCACCACGCTCGTGGGCCGGGTCCCGCTCAAGTTCATGGCAGCCGAGTTCTGGCTGCACCCCGACGGCAAGCACGGCTACCTCACCACCATCGGGGACCGCGCCTACGCCATCGACCTCAGCAACCCGGCCAGCCCGGTGATCACCGACTCGGTGGTGGTGGACGCGCGCGTCATCAACGACCTCATGACCACCGAGGACGGCAAGTTCGGCGTCCTGACCCGCGAGGGCGGCTCCAGCCGCCAGAACGGCATCGTGGTCCTCTCCTTCGAGGACCCCGCGCACCCCAAGCCGATCGCCAACTTCACCGAGACCGTCTCGGGGGGCGTCCACTCCACGTTCATCTACAAGGGCTACGTCTACCTCACCGACGACGCGACCGGCTCGCTCCGCGTGGTGGACATCCGCGACCCGTACCATCCGCGCCAGGTGGCCCGTTGGCAGCCGCGCGCGGAGCTGCTCGGCAACTACGTGCACGACGTGGACGTGCAGGATGGCCTGGCGTACCTCAGCTACTGGAACGACGGGCTCATCATCCTCGACGTGGGGAACGGCATCAAGGGTGGCAGTCCCGAGAATCCGGTCTTCGTGAGCCAGACCAAGTACGACCTCGACGCGCTCTACCGCGACGTCGAGGCGCAGGGCGGCCCCGGCTTCATCCGCGGCACCCACACGGCGTGGCGCCACGGCAAGTATGTCTTCGTGGGCGACGAGGTCTTCTCCGCGCGCCCCCGCCCCACCGAGGGCGTCGGCCCGATGGGCCTGGGCCGCGCGTGGGGTCGGCTCCACGTGGTGGACGTCTCCGACCTCACGAGCCCCAAGGTGGTGGCCTACTACGAGCCCCGGGACGGCGGCGTCCACAACGTCTGGGTGGCGGGCGACACGCTTTACCTCGGCAACTACCAGGGTGGGCTACGGGTGCTCGACATCTCGGGCGAGCTGCGCGGCGACCTGCTGGCGCAGGGCCGCGAGATTGCCCACGTGCTCACCGCCGACAAGCAGGGCATGTTCCCCAACGCGCCGATGGCCTGGGGGGCCATCTACCGCGACGGGCTGGTGTACGTGCCCGACATGCACAACGGGCTGTTCATCGTGAAGGTGGAGGGCAAGTCGGAACTCACCCCGTAACGACTCCTCCCGCACCGGGTTGCCTGGTCGACGGCGGGGCCCCCGGGGCCCCGCCGTCGCTTCGTTCCAGCCCGGGCCGGGAGGATCGGGCGGTACCCCCGCCTGCCTGAGCCTCGAGCCGGGGAAAGGAGGTATATTGAGGGCGTGACGACCCCCCAGACCCTCACCATCCGCACCTTCAGCGACCGCGCTGAGGCACTGGCGCATTTCATCCTGCGGGCTGGGGAGGCGCCGCGGGTGCTGGCGTTCGATGACACCGTGGGGTGCCCCCTCGAGATCGCCCTGGCGGCGCTCGAGTGGACCAAGGTGGCCGGCGTGCTCCTGGACGATGACGCCCTGCATGCCGCCCGCCTCACCAGCGAGACGGCGGCGGCGGTCATCGAGCGGAAGGTGGACGGGCAGCGCCAGTTCATCTACCTCGGCCCCCGCCTCGACGCGCCGCCGATGGACGTCTTCGAGGGCAAGGTCCTGTTCGACGAGCCGGGCGTGAAGGCGGTGGAGTTCAGCCAGCGCGCCCACGCCCTCGCCCACTTCCTCCGGGCCACCGGCGGTGTCGGTGCCCTGGTGGCCATGCTGGGTCGTCGCCCCCCCGAGCTCCGCCACCTGCGTCGCTGGCTCGGCCCCATTTTGGGCGAGCTTGACCTGCCGCGGACACTGGTCGGCGGGTGGTTCGCGGCGTCGTCGGCCGGCTGCCTGCTGGTCAACAGCGGGATGGAGGAAATGACATACCGCTACATCGAGGTTGGACTCGAGTCCTGAGCCCGTGCTGACGTCGGATTGGTCCCGCCGAGTTGTCCACCTCGGCGGGATTTTGTGCTTTTTCGGGGTGTTTTTTCTCGCTGTTGTCCCCATCGACCTATCCCCAGCTTGGGGGATATGTGCAGAACTCGTGGTTCACAAATCCACAACGTGTGGATTGGCGCTCCAGGCTGCACGGCGATGGGCACTTAGGTTTCCACACGCGACCCACGTTCGGTGGCGTAACCCGAAGAAAGATGGGCACTTGCGGGCATCTTCGGGAATTCGATATTGAGGTCACCGCAGGCGGGACACCTGCCGGACCTCTCGTCCGGCCGGCGGACTCCGGCGAGACTCGAGCGGGTTCGGGGGAGAGGGCTCCGTCGTCTTGCAAGGGCACGGACCTCAGTGAACCCGGGGAGTTGTCCCGGCTCGAGCGGGGAAGGCCAGTCGCGTTGCCTTCTCCACCCCGATCTGGCGCCTCGGGGTGCCGTGCGAAGAACCGGTCCGCGACTCGGTTCGACTCGTAGCGCTCACGGTGACGGACCAGGGGAGATGCCCATCTTCACTGGGAATCACGGTGTGAAGCGGCCGCCGGGCTCTGCGCCCGGCGGCCGCTTCGCGTTTCCCTGCGGAACCTCCCGCATCCCGGAAGGAGTGACCGGAAATACCTCTTAGGGTTACTTGTGGGGCCCCCTCCAATGCCGTACCCTGCGTCATGGCTCATTTCCTCCCCCTCTTGTTCACGCTTGCCGCTGCGGCGGGACCCGCCGCCCCGAGCCCGGTGCCGGGCTACGAGGGCGCGGTCTGCGTCCCGGGCTTCTGCCCGGCCCGGCCGACGCGTCCGGTCCCGGGCGGGGCGCTCTTCCTGGCGACGGGGCTGGTGCTGGTGGGGGTGCGGGGGCTGCGGGGGCTGCGGGAGCGCTAGGTCTCGGGGGCGGGGCGGCCCCAGTCGCTCTTGCCCTTCCAGGCGCGGCGGCGGTCGAGTTGCCAGAGGCCCTTGGAGCTGACGGAGCCGCCGGCGGGGAAGTTCTCGGGATCGGCGAGCGCCTCGAGGAAGCTGGTGGCCTTGGCGCTGGCGTTGTCGGCAAAGTGGAGGATCTCGGCCTCGACGGTCATGGGGGCCACGGGGGCACCGAACTCCGGCTTGCCGTGATGGGAAAGGATGAGGTGCTGGAGGAGGAGCAGCTCCTCCTCGGTGCAGGGCGGGGCGGCCTCCTCGCGCACGCGGCGGTCCAGCATGAGGCTGCCGAGCACCACGTGCCCGACCACGCTGCCCGGGACGGTGACCTCGAAGGTGCCGTCCCACCGGTAGCTCTGGAGCTTGCCGATGTCGTGGAGCATGGCCCCGGCGAGGACCAGTTCCGCATCGGCCTCCGGGAAGAGCCGGGCGATGGCGAGCGCCACGTGCGCCACCTCACAGGTGTGCTTGAGCAGGCCGCCCAGCGCCGCATGATGCCCACTGGTGCTCGCGGGACAGCTGCCGTAGCGGTCGCGGAAGTCCGGATCGTCGTAGAAGAGGCCCAGGGTGCGGGCGAGGCGGGGGCCCCGGAGGCCGGCGCGCCACTTGTCGAGGGCGGTCCAGTAGCGGGTGATGTCCCCGACGGACGGGAGCAGGTGCTGCCACGCCACCTGCTCCCTGGGCAGGACGCGGATCGAGTCCACCGCCACCTGGCGGCGGTCGCGATAGCTGCCGATGGTGCCGATGACCTGCACCACGCTGCCCTTGGCGATCCCGGCGATGCGGGGCGCGTCCGACGCCCAGAACGGGGCCGTCTGGATCCGCCCGGTGGCGTTGCCGAGGGTGAGGATGGTGTGCGGGGTGTCGCCACCGCGTGCATCGACCTCCAGCACCAGGAACGGATCCTGGAGCCGGGCGCCGACGGGGAGTTCGGGTAGCACTGGCTGGGTCATGGGCGTGACGGTGCGGGCGTGCGGCAAAAGATACGGCTCCGGTGTGTCGGTGTCAGCCACGAACAGCCGTGGCGTCGCCACCCCGGAGGCAGGAGGCTCCGGCGCGACCCCCGGACCTCCGATCAACTTCTGACTTGGATGAAGGGGAAACGACCCCATGCAGACCTCCCATATTCTGGTGCTCGATCCGGACCCGGCCCGCCGGGACAGCCTGGCGCAGGTGCTCAAGGTGGCGGGCCACACCCCGGTGGCCGTTGGCGATCCCGCCGAGGCGGCCCGTGCCCTCGCCACCCCGGGGCTCGATCATGCGATGGTGGCCCTGGCCACGCCGGGGCTCGACCAGACGCAGTTCCGCGAGGCCATTGCCCCCGCGGAGCCGGCGCAGCCTGAGCCGCTCGACGACGTGGAGCGGCGCCACATTGCGCGGACCCTCGCCTACACCCGCGGCAACAAGCGGCGGGCCGCGCACCTCCTCGGCATTGCCCGCTCGACGTTGCTGGCCAAGGTCCGCAAGTACGGCCTGGACGGCGGCGCCGACAGCGAGTCCGAGGCGGAGTAACCATCCCGGCCCGGCCGGGCCGTCCGGCCGGGTGTGCTGCCTCCTCCCGGGAGCCGTGCCTGCATGGCTCCCGCCCCGCCCCGTGCTGGCCGGCCGCGGTGCCGCCACGCCCCAGTTCTCCATCTGGCCTGCCCGCGAGCCCCGCGCTGCCGCGCGGGGCGAATACGGGAGCAGGCGCTTCCTGACTCCCGTACGCCGGAGTTGCCCCCGGACCGGCGGTGCCGTCAGGGCCGCCGTCGCGTCCCTCCGTCAGGGAATCCGCACCCGTCCGTAGCGCGACACCACCACCTGCTTCTGCGCCGCGCCGCGGCGCAGCGTGGTGGTGCTGTTGGCCAGGCCGAGCGTGGTGCCGTTTGGCGCGAAGGTGACCACCCTCGGCAGGCCGGCGCTGCTGACGCCCCCGGCGCGCGGCCCCGCATCGCGCCAGCGGAGCGCCGTGTCGCCGGGCGACTCCAGCACCCGGAGCACCAGCGAATCATCGGTGAGCGTGAGGAGCGCGGGCCGCCGCTCGGTGACGGCCACGAGCCGCGCCCGCACGTGGGCATCGGCGAGCGCGTGGGCGGCCGCGTCCACGGCCAGGCGATCGCGCACACGCCCCGCGCCGGGCATGGCGAGGACGAGGAGCATGGCCACGAGGGCAATGACGACGAGCAGCTCGAGGAGCGTGGTGCCGTGTCTCATGCGCACCACGGTAGCAGGGAGGCGTGACATTGCTGGTGTCAAGGGAACGCGAACCGGTCCCTTCCGACGCGCGCACGCCACGGCCCTTGCCCCTGCCCGGTCGGGCGGCCATGTTAGCCATCCCGAACCGAACCGCCTGCGACCGCCCGTGACCCTCGCCGTGACCGCACCCGCCGCCAGTGCCGCCGACACCCTCGGCACCCTGCGCCAGTATGCCGCACTGGCGCCGTGGAGCCTGCGCGACCTCTCCGCGCTCGCGGGCGCCATCCTCGAGGCGAGCGCGGTGTTCCCGGTCAACGCCGCGGCGAGCGCCCGGCCGAGCGAGCGCACCATCCGCTTCTACGTGACGCGGAAGCTGGTCTCCCCACCCGAGGGGCGCGGCACGGCCGCCACCTACGGCTACCGCCACCTCCTCCAGGTGCTCGCCATCAAGCTGCAGCAGATGGAAGGCGCCACGCTCGGCACCCTGGTGCGCGACCTCGCGGGCCTGCCGGGTGACGTGGTGGAGCGCCGGGTGGCCGCCGCCCTGGGCGGCCGCCTCCCGCCGCCCGACCAGCTGCCGCTCACCGTCCCCGAGGGCGAGCCGCGCGGCAAGGTGGGCCGCGCCCTCCTGGCGTGGACCCAGGGCGAGGGCACCACGCCCGGTCGCCGCGGCCGCGGGACCATCTGCCGCAAGGTCTCGCTCGGGCCCGGCGCCGAGCTGATCCTGGACGAGCGGCACCCGCTGTTCCAGAACTTCGACGACGACACCATCGTGGACGCCCTCCGCCGCGCCATCGACGGCCTCGGCGACCAGCGCGAGCCCCAGCACTAGCCGGTCCCGGCCGCCCCCCCCGGCCGCCGCTCTCCCCCCACAGCGCCACGGCCCTATCTTTCCCGGGTCCCCTCCTCCCCCGGAGTCTTCGATGGGCATCGTGCTGCTGGTGGTGGTGGTCGTGGTGGCGCTGTGGGTCATCTCGGCGTACAACAGGCTGGTGGCGCTCAAGAACCAGGTGACCAACGCCTGGAAGCAGATCGACGTCCAGCTCAAGCGCCGGCACGACCTGATCCCCAACCTGGTCAACACCGTGAAGGGCGCGATGGACTTCGAGAAGGGCACCCTCGAGGCCGTCATCTCGGCGCGCAACAAGGCGGTGAGCGCCACCGGCGTGGCCCAGGTGGCCAAGGCCGAGGGCGAGCTGACGCAGGCGCTGGGGCGGCTGTTCGCGCTGTCGGAGAACTATCCGGAGCTCAAGGCCACCGCGAACATCGCGCAGCTGCAGGAGGAGCTCGCGAGCACCGAGAACAAGGTGGGCTTCGCGCGGCAGCTCTACAACGACACGGCCACGCAGTACAACACGGCGCAGCAGCAGTTCCCCACCAACCTGGTGGCGGGCCTGGCCAAGGCCACGCCGGCCGACCTCTGGGAGATCGAGGACGCGGCGGAGCGCGCCGTGCCCAAGGTGGACCTGTCGTTCGGCAAGTGATCCGTCGCTGAGCCGATCGCGGCGCCGCCCCGGCGCCGCGCCGAGCGATGACCGCACCCGCCAACCTCTTTGCGCAGCAGGAGGCCAACCGCCGCCGCTCCACGTGGCTGGTGGCGGGCTTCCTGCTCTTCTTTGCCTGGGTGGGGTTCGGCGGCGACATCGCGTGGTACCTGGCCACGGCGGACCTGCCCGCGTCCGAGCAGGCGTACCGGCACACGGTGCCGTTCATCGGCATCGTCGCCACGCTGGTGGCGGGCGGGATCTGCCTCTTCTCGTGGAAGAAGGGGCCGGAGCGGGTGCTCTGGGCCACCGGCGCCAAGGAAGTCTTCGAGCCAGTCAACGAGCTCGAGCGACGGCTGGTGAACGTGGTGGAGGAGATGGCCATCGCGTCGGGGCTGCCCCGGCCGCGGATCTTCGTGGTGCCGGACGCCGATCCCAATGCCTTCGCCACCGGCATCGTGCCGGAGAAGGCGGCGGTCGCGGTGACGCAGGGGCTCCTGCAGGCGCTCGACCGCGATGAGCTGCAGGGTGTCGTGGCGCACGAGATGGCGCACATCCAGAACTTCGACACCCGGCTCATGACGCTGCTGGCCGCCATGGTGGGCGCCATCGCGCTCATGTCGGACGGGATGGGGCGGATGCTCCGGCACACGTCGGTGGGGCGGAGCGGCGGCGGGGGTGGCGGGGGCGGCGGGAAGAAGGGCGGGAACCCGCTCGCGCTCATCGTGCTGGTGCTGTGGGTCCTCACGCTGATCCTGGCGCCGGTCATCAGCCGCTTCCTGGCGATGGCCGTGAGCCGCAAGCGCGAGTACCTGGCCGACGCCACCGCGGCGCAGTTCACCCGGAACCCGCTGGCGCTCGCGTCCGCGCTCGAGAAGGTGGACGGGGCGGCGGGCGCCACGCGGGCCATCGCGCGGGGGGCGGCGCACCTGTGCATCGTCGATCCGGGCGAGCGGCGCCTCTCGGCCAAGGAAGGCCTCGTGGGCGACCTCTTCGCCTCCCACCCGCCGATCCAGCAGCGCGTCATCCGGCTCCGCGGCATGGGCTACGCGGCGGCGAAGCGGGCGGGGGAGGCGTCGCCGGGACCTGCGTCTTGAACGGGCACCGTCACTCACCGCGTCATCACCCTGTCCACGTCCCCGACCATGCCCCTGCCCATCTGGGCGATCGTGACGCTCGTGCTCCTCGCCGCGGCGGTGGTCGCGGTGGGGGTGGTGCTCGGGACCAAGTCGGTGCTCCGGGCGCGGCTCAAGCGGTGGGCGCGGGGGGCGGTGCTCGAGTTCCGGGCGCGGATCGACCGCTACAAGCTGGTGGCGCGGGAGCGGATCCGGGAGGAGTTGCTGGCGGATCCCGTGGTGCACGCGGCCATGCGGGAGCATGCGGCGCTGCACCAGATGGCGGAATCGCAGGTGCGGCTCCGCGTCAACGAGTACATCGACGAGATCGTCCCCTTCTTCTCCGTCCTCTCGTACTACCGCCTCGGCTACAACCTCTCGCGGCTGCTCATCAACCTGCTCTACAAGGCCACGGTGGACACCGAGAGCCGCGCCGCCCTGGACCGGGTGCCACGCGGCGACGTGGTGGTGTACCTGATGAACCACCGGAGCAACGCCGACTACGTGGTGGTGGCCTACGTGCTGGCGCGGATGGTGAGCATCAGCTACGCGGTGGGGGAGTGGGCGCGGGTGTGGCCGCTCGAGTACGCCTTCAAGAGCTTCGGCAGCTACTTCATCCGGCGGCAGTTCCGGGAGCCGCTCTACCACACGGTGCTCGAGCGGTACGTGCAGCTCATCACCCGCAACGGGGTGACGCAGGGGATCTTCCCCGAGGGCGGCCTGACGCGGGATGGCGCGCTGCGGCCCGTCAAGCTCGGCCTGCTCGACTACATCGTGCGGACGCTCGAGGACCCGGCGTTCGACCGGGACATCTGGCTGGTGCCCATCGGCATCAACTACGACCGGGTGCTCGAGGACCGCTCGCTCATCAAGGAGCGGATCGTGGGGGCCAGGCAGCCGGGGCGGGGGAGCCAGCTGGCCACGGTGGCGGCGTACCTCTGGTGGAACACGGTGCGGCTCCTGACCGGCCGGATCAGGAAATACGGCCGGGTGGCCATCGCCTTCGGGGAGCCGATCTCGGTGCGGGCCTGGCTCCGCGAGCAGCCGCCCGGCGTGCTGGCGCTCCCCAAGGCGGAGCGGCTGCCGCACGTGCAGCGGCTGGCGGAGCACGCGCTGGAGCGCATCGGGCAGGTGGTGCCGGTGACGCCGGTGCCGCTCGCGGCGGTGGCCCTCCTCTCCTTCGGGGCGAGCGTGGTGCCCAAGGGCGCGCTCCTCGAGCGGATGGACGAGCTCCGCGACCGGCTGGAGGAGCGCGGCGCCCGCCTGGTGCGGGGCGAACTCCGGGTGGAGGAGGTCTGGGAGCGGGCCTGGCTCATGTTCCGGATGCGGCGGCTGGTGCTGGAGGACGGGGCCAATCTCGTGATCCTCCCCAACGAGCGCCCGCTGCTCGAGTACTACGCCAACTCGCTCCGCCAGCTCCTGCCTGACGCGGTGACGGTGGCGTGGTCGCCGGCGGGGGAGGCGGACCCGACGCTGCCGCGGCTGGCGACCCGGGCGGAGATGGACATCATGACCCGGGAACACCGGGTGCTGCCCCGCGACCGGCCCCCCGCCTGACGCCGCGGGGATTGCCTCCGCCCGCGGCTTCCTCGACATTCCTCCCCATGCGCCTCCTCCTCCTCAGCAACTCCCGCAACCCCGGCCAGGACTATCTCGCCCACGCGCTGGCCGAGATCGGCGACTTCCTGGGGCCCCAGCCCCGGCGCGTGGCGTTCGTGCCGTACGCCGCCGTCACCCTGCCCTACGACGAGTACCTGCACCGCGTGGCCGCCGCCTTCGGGAAGCTGGGCCACTCGGTGGAGTCGCTCCACGAGGGGGAGCCGGGCGAGGTGCTGCGGGAGGCGGACACCATCGTGGTGGGGGGCGGGAACACCTTCCGGCTGCTCGAGATCCTGCAGCGCTCGGAGCTCCTGCCCCGGCTCCGGAAGCGGGTCAGGGAAGGGATGCCGTACATCGGCTGGTCGGCGGGGAGCAACCTGGCCTGCCCCTCGATCCGCACCACCAACGACATGCCCATCGTCCAGCCGGTGACGCTCGAGGCCATGGGCCTCATCCCGTTCCAGCTCAACCCGCACTACACCGACCAGGTGCTCCCCAACCACGGCGGCGAGAGCCGGGCGGAACGGCTGGCGGAGTTCCTGGCGCTCAACCCCAAGCTCCCGGTGGCCGGCCTTCGCGAGGGGAGCTGGATCCGGCGCGAGCACGGCGGCCAGCTTCGCCTGGGCGGCACCGCCCCGATGACGCTCTTCCGCGCCGGCGAGGAGCCGGCCGAGTACCCGCCCGGTGCCGACCTCGCATTCCTGCTGCAGGGCACCACGCCCTCCGGGGGCCACCGGGCGGTCGGGTAACATGCGCGGCACGCCTCGCGCCGCCGTGGCGCTGGTGGCCGTCCTCGGGGCGTGGCTCGCGGGGGGCTGCGGTGACTCGTCGGGCCCCGGCGGGGGCGAGCTCACCGTGTCCTCGGTGATCGTGACGCCGGCCGGCGCCACGGTCGAGGTGGGAAGCACGCAGCAGTACGCCGCGCTCGCCGTCACCGCCAGCGACCAGCCGGTGCCCGGCACCACCTTCACCTGGGGCACCTCCGACTCCACCGTCGCGACCATCTCGGGGAGCGGGCTCCTGACCGCCGTGAGCGCGGGGCCGGTGACGGTCTCCGCCACCGGCGGCGGCAAGACCGGCACCACGAGCGCCACCGTCACCCTGACTCCGCCGCCCCCCGTGGTGCTCCTCGCCGCGGGCGACATCGCGGTCTGCGACTCGAGCTACGACGAGGCCACCGCCCTCCTGCTCGACACCCGCGCCGGCAGCATCGCCGTCCTGGGTGACAATGCCTACCAGAGCGGCGCCCTCACCGAGTACACCACCTGCTACGGGCCCAGCTGGGGCCGCCACAAGGCGCGCACGCGTCCGGCCCCGGGCAATCACGAGTACCTCACCGCCGGCGCCACCGGCTACTGGGACTACTGGGGTGCCGCCGCCGGCCCCCGCGACCAGGGCTGGTACAGCTACGACCTCGGCAGCTGGCACATCATCGTGCTCAACAGCAACTGCACCGAGGTGGGCTGCACCGCGGGCTCGGCGCAGGAGCAGTGGCTCCGCGCCGACCTCGCCGCGCACCCAACCCAGTGCACCCTGGCCTACTGGCACCATCCGCGCTTCAGCTCGGGAGCGAGCCACGGCAACAACACCGCCATGGGCCCCTTCTGGCAGGCGCTGTACGACGCCGGCGCCGAGCTGGTGCTCAACGGCCACGAGCACCTCTACGAGCGCTTCGCGCCGCAGACACCGGCCCAAGGGGCGGATGCGGCGGCCGGGATCCGGCAGTTCACGGTGGGGACCGGCGGGCGGACGCTGGTGCCGGTGGGCACGGTGCAGCCCAACAGCCAGGTCCTCCACACCGGCACGTACGGCATCCTCCAGCTCACGCTCGGCGCCGGCACCTACGCCTGGGAGTTCGTGCCGGTGGCGGGCGCGTCGTTCACCGACCAGGGGACCGGCACTTGCCACTAGGCGCGTCCCGCGCCCCGACTCACCCCGGCTTCACGCCGTCTTACTGGGCCGCCCGCTAGGGTGGGCGTGGCGCGATCGCGCCGCCCCTCCCTCAGGATGGTCCCCATGTCCCGCAAGGCCGCTCCCGCCCCCGCCGCCCCGCCCGCCGCGCACCTCCCCTGCTGCCAGAGCTGCGGGATGCCCCTCGAGAAGCCGCAGGACTTCGGCACCAACGCCGATGCGTCGCCCAACGGCGAGTTTTGCCATTACTGCTTTGACCAGGGCAGCTTCACCGCCCCCGACGTCACCATGGAGGGGATGCTCGAGTGCTGCGTGCAGGTGATGTCCACCCAGGGCATCATGCCGGCGCCCGAGGCCCGGAAGCTCATGGGCGGCGTGCTGCCCAAGCTGGCGCGCTGGGCCAGGGACTAGCGCACCCGGTGCCGGAACGACGACGGGCCGCCTGCAAGGCGGCCCGTCTGCGTTCCGGGATCCCGGGCCTCAATGCGCGAGGGCCGGCTCCCGCAGGGCCTGCGGTCGCGCGGCGGGTTCCGCCACCTCGTCGTACCGGAACCCACCCACCAGGCGCTCCAGCTCGCCGGACATGACCGAGAGCTCCTTCGCGGCCGCGCCGCCCTGCTCGGCGGCGGTGCTGGTCTCGCGGGCGGCGCCGGCCACGCCGTCCACGCTCCGGGTGATCTCCGCGGCCCCGCGGGCCGCCTCGGCCACGTTGCGGCTCATCTCGGCGGTGGTGGCGGTCTGCTCCTCCACCGCGCTGGCGATGGCGCCCTGGAGGTCGTTGATGCGGCGGATGACCGCGCCGATCTCGCGGATCGCCGTCACGGCGCCGTCGGTGTCCTGCTGGATGGCGTCGATCTTCCGGCTGATGTCCTCGGTGGCGCGGGCCGTCTCCTTGGCCAGCTCCTTCACCTCGCCCGCCACCACGGCGAAGCCCTTGCCCGCCGCCCCCGCGCGCGCGGCCTCGATGGTGGCGTTGAGGGCCAGCAGGTTGGTCTGCTGGGCGATCGAGGTGATCACCTTGAGCACCTTGCCGATCTCGGCCGAGGACGAGCCGAGCTGCCGCACCGTGCCGTCGGTGTCCTCGGCGAGCGTCACGGCCTGGCCGGCCACCTTGGCCGCCTCCATGGCGTTCCGCGCGATCTCGCGGATCGAGGCGCTCATCTCCTCGGTCCCGGCCGCGACGGTGCCGACGTTGGCGGCGATCTGCTCGGAGGCCGCGGCCACGGCCTGGGCCTGCGCACTGGTCTGGGCCGCCGCGCCGTCGAGCTGGGTGCCGAGGCTGGCCAGCCGGGCGGAGGTGGTGGCCAGCGCGCTGGAGGTCCCGGCCAGCCGCCGGATGGTGCCCGCGAGGCGCTCGGTGGCGGCGTTGTAGCTGGTCTTGATGCCCGCCATGGCGCCGGTGTAGCGGCCCTGGATGCGGCGGGTGAGGTCGCCACCCGCCAGGGCGCCGAGGGTCTCCTGGCACTCCTGTGTCAGGCGCTCCAGCTCGAGCTGCGCGTGCTTCTGCGCCGTGATGTCGGTGGCGAACTTGACCACCTTGGTGGGGCGCCCGTCGGGACCGAGGATCGGGTTGTAGGAGGCCTGGATCCAGACCTCCCGCCCGCCCCGGCCCAGGCGGCGAAAGACCCCGGCCTCGGCCTCGCCGCGCTTGAGGCGCGCCCAGAAGGCCTGGTACTCCGGGCTGGCGGCGTCCTCCGGCTCGCAAAACATCCGGTGGTGGCGGCCGCGCACCTCGCCGAGCTCGTAGCCGAGCGCGGCGAGGAAATTCGCGTTGGCGGTGATCACGGTGCCGTCGAGGTTGAACTCGATGACGGCCTGCACCCGGTCAATCGCCGCGACCCACGCGGCGTGCTCCACGTTGCCGTGCGTGGGTGCGCCGGCGTAGGCCCCCTGCGCTCCATCCTTGGACATTGCTGTTCCTCTCCTGGACCCCGTGCGGGGATGCGGGCGGACCCTCGGGGACGGCGGTGCGTGGTGCACCGCCGTGTGGCCCTCCGTGCCGCCACGATTGTGTGCGATGGGACAATCCCGCGGCGGGACGTAGCCGCGGGTATTCCTACCATCGGAGTCGAAGAGGGAAACTTGAGGAGGTCGTGACATGCGCGGCGCGTGTTCAACGTCGCGCCACGCGCGGGCGGGGCCCGGCAGCTTCATTCCTACCCCCGGCCGGCGCGGATGGCCGGGGGGACGCGCGTCGCGCTAGCGCGGGGGACCGTTGCCGGGACCCCGCCGCGGCCCGCGGCGGCGGCCCCGGCCGGGACGTCCGCCGCCCTGGCCCGCCGGGCGGGCGCCGCCCCCGTGCTGGCCGCCCCCCGGCTGCGCGGGGCGCCCCGGGTGGTGCGAGCGGGCCGGGCGCTCGGCGTCCTTCCGCGCGCGCCGGTCGGCCTCCTCGGAGGCGAGCTGCGTCTTCCGCTCCAGCTTGGCCTTGGCGCGTGCCCGCTCCTCCGCCTTTCGGGCCCGGATGGCCGCGATCCGCTCGGCGATGGGGATCTCGAAGCGCTGCACCGGCTTCGCCTTGTAGTCGAAGTCGGGCACGGTGACCCGCGGCAGGCGGCGGCCGATGGCCTTCTCGATGGCGCGGAGGTCGGCCTCTTCCTCGGGGCAGACGAAGGTGAAGGCGTCACCGGTGGCCTCCGCGCGGGCGGTGCGGCCCACGCGATGGATGTAGTCCTCGGGCATGGCGGGCACGTCGAAGTTCACCACGTGGCCGAGCTCGGTGACGTCAATGCCGCGTGCCACGATGTCGGTGGCGGCGAGGACGCGGTAGCGGCCTTCCTTGAAGCCATCGAGTGCGTCGGTACGCTGGCCCTGGGAGCGGTTGCCGTGGATGCGCGCCACCGGGATGCCCGACTTCTCGAGGAATTCCGCCAGCCGGTTGGTGCGGTGCTTGGTGCGGGTGAACACCAGCGCCTCCGCCATCTCCCCCTTGTTGAGCAGGTGCACCAGCAGGGACGCCTTGAGCTCCTGCGACACCGGGTACACCGCCTGCGTGATGCCCTTGGCCGGTGCCGCCTTCCGCTCGAGGTTGAGCGTCACCGGCTGCTTCAGCATCTCGCGCGAGAGTGCCACGATGGGGTCCGGCATGGTGGCGCTGAAGAAGAGCGTCTGCCGCTTCACCGGGAGGTGGCGAAGCACCTTCCGGATGTCGGGGAGGAAGCCCATGTCGAGCATCCGGTCGGCCTCGTCCAGCACCAGGTACTCGAGGTGCGGGAGCTTCGCATAGGGATGCTGGAAGTGGTCGAGGAGGCGGCCCGGGGTGGCCACGAGGACGGTGGCGCCGCTCCGGAAGGCGTGCTCCTGCGGGCCCATGCTGACGCCGCCGATGATCGCCGCCCCGGTGATGGGCGTGTGCACGGCGAGGTCGTTCAGGTCCTCGAGGATCTGGGCGGCGAGCTCGCGCGTGGGGGTGAGCACGAGGACCTTGGTCTGCCCGCGCGGGGTGCTCATCAGCTGGTGCAGGATGGGCAGCAGGAACGCCGCCGTCTTGCCGCTCCCCGTGCTGGCGCAGGCCAGCAGGTCCTTCCCTTCGAGCGCCGGCGGGATGGCGTCGGCCTGGATGGGCGTGGGCTTGGGCCAGCCGAGCTCGTGGACGGCCTGCAGGAGCGTGGGGTGGAGCTTGAGAGACGCGAACGAGGACACGGAACCCCTGGGCAAGGATGGTGAGATGCACTGGCCGTGGACAATGTAACCGGGCGCTCCCCCGCTGGCCCTCCACGGGATCGGCCCCCAGATTGGGAAGGTCATGGACAGCCTCCCTGCCCCGCTCGCTGCCGCCGTAGCCGACCGCTATCGCCTCGAGGGGCGTCTCGGGGAGGGGGGCATGGCGACCGTGTACTTGGCCCACGACCTCCGCCACGGCCGGGCGGTGGCGCTCAAGGTGCTCCGGCCCGAGCTGGCGCGGGTCCTGGGCCGGGACCGGTTTCTCGCCGAGATCCGCCTGACCGCGCAGCTGGACCACCCCCACATCCTGCCGCTGCTCGACTCCGGGGAGGCGGACGGGTACCTCTGGTACACGCTGCCCTATGTGCGGGGCGAGTCGCTCCGGGCGCGCCTCACGCGCGAGCGGCAGCTCCCCGTGGCCGACGCCCTGGCCATCACGGGCGCCATCGCGGCGGCGCTCGCCTATGCCCATGCGCGGGGCGTGGTGCATCGCGACGTCAAGCCGGAGAACATCCTGCTGCACGAGGGGGAGGCGGTGCTCGCCGACTTCGGCATCGCGGTCGCGGTGCGCGAGGCGGGGGGCTCGCGCCTCACCGAGACCGGCCTCTCCCTGGGCACGCCGCAGTACATGAGCCCCGAGCAGGCGGCCGGCGACCGCGCGCTGGACGGCCGGAGTGACCTCTACAGCCTCGCTGCCGTCACGTACGAGATGCTGGCGGGCGAGGCGCCGCACAGTGCCCCGACGCCCCAGGCCCTGCTCGCCAAGGTCATGATGACGGTCCCGACACCGCTGCGGGTGCTGCGGCCGGCCGTGGCGCCACACGTGGAGTCGGCCGTGGCCCGCGCGCTGGCCAAGCTGCCGGCGGACCGCTTTCCCGACGCGCGGGCGTTCCTGGCGGCGCTCGCGGGACCGGAGACCGGCGGCGAGCGCCCGGCGGTGCCGACGCCGGCCCGGCCGCGCCGGGTGGTGCCGCTGGCGGCCCTGCTCGGCGTGCTGGTGCTCGCTGCGCTGGCCTTCGGCGTGGCGATGCTCCGTCGGGGGCGGGGCGGGGGCGAGGACCCGGCGCTGGTGGCCCTGTACCGGCGGGGCCAGGCGGCGTACGCGCGCCGCACCCCGACCGGGACGCTCGAGGCGATCCGCGACTTCAGCGCCGTGGTGGCGCGTGACTCGGCGTTCGGTCCCGCCTGGACGGGGCTCGCCGAGGCCTATCAGCGCGCCCACCTGCGCCAGTTCGCCCTCCCGGGGATTCCGCGCGACAGCGTCCTGCAACTCGCCGTCTGGGCCGTGGGCCGCGCCCTCCTCGCCGATTCCCTGCGGGCGGATGCCTGGGTCGCCACCGCGCAGGTGAGCCGGAGCGTGGATCCGACCGACATCGCCCCCGCCGACCGCGCCATCCGCCGCGCCCTCGCACTGGATCCGAGGCTCGGGCCGGCCTGGCACCTCCACGCGCTCAACCAGATCGAGGCGGGCCAGCCCGAGAGCGCGCTGGTGGCCTGGCGCACCAGCGTGCGGGTGGATCCTGGCTATCTGGAGGGGGTGGCCTTCCTGGGCATCGGGCACTACTGGCGCGGGGCCTTCGACAGTTCACTCGTGTGGGCCGACTCCGCCGTGGCCCGCGATCCCACCTACCTGCTGGGCCGCATGACCCAGGGGTTCACCGCCGTGGAACTCGGCCAGCATGCCCGGGCCATCGCCGCATTCGAGGCGGCGCGCCGGCTGGCGGGAGACGTGGAGATCGTGAATGCCACCGCGGGCATCGTCCTCGCGCTGGCGCGTGCCGGGGAGCGCGCCGAGGCGCGCCATCGGCTGGCCGAGGTGGACTCGCTCGCCGTCCTGTACCAGCCGGTGTCCCTCCACACGGCCGTCTGGATCGCCGAGGCCCACGCGGCCGTGGGCGACACCGCCGGAGCGCTCGAGTGGCTCCGGCGCTATCACCCGCAGCGCGACCTGCACTTCCTGCTGCACCTTCGCTGCGACGCGGCGTTCCGGCCGCTTGCCGGCCTCCCCGCGTTCCGGGCGATCGTGGCGCTCGGGCCGGCCGGCTGCTGAGCGCTGCCGCTCAGGGCATCTGCCAGGCCTCCCGAAGTCGGGCGTACTCCGCGCGCGTGAGCTGCACCAGCAGCGGTTGCTTCCGTGGATCCAGCCAGCGCATCACCTCGAGGAGTGCCGGCTCCGCCATGGCGGTGCAGCCGGCGGTGCCGTCGTCGGCGGGGCCGCTCCAGATATGGAGGAAGATGCAGGAGCCGCGGCCGGGGGTGGCGGGCATGTTGTGGGCCACGATGACGCCCCAGCGGTAGAGGACGTCGGGGCGGCGCATGATCTCGCTGCTCGACCAGTCGGCGAAGACGGTGCCGCGCTCGAGCGTCTGGTTGTAGTAGCGGGAGCCGGCGTCGTCCACGCACTCGTAGGTGGGGGTGGCGCGGTGGTACTCGAGCGGGACCCAGGCGGCCGAGTCCTCGGGGGCGTAGCCGAAGGCGGTGCCGAGGCGGAAGACGCCGGCGGGGGCGCGGCCGTCGCCCTCGTGCTTCACGGGGCCGGCGCCGGCATCGCCCGGGTGCAGGCCCACGCCCCAGCCGAGGCCGTGCTCGCCCACCACCACGCGGATGCTGTCCCCGACGGGGACCCACGATCCGTCGGCTCCACGCTCGAAGCGGAGGAGGATGCCGGGAGCGCTGTCCCAGCCGGCGGTGGTCACCACGAGCAGGCGCTCCGCACCGGCGATGGGCGAGGGCACGGCCTGGAGCGCGAGGAGGAGGGGCAGGAGCATGCCCGAATGGAAAGCGCGCCGTGCCCGCCCGGCAAGAGAGGCGCGGGTCGGGGGCCCTAGCCGAGCGGAAGCGTCTCCCGGTAGGTCCGGCCGAAGGGGTCGACCGCCTCGACGGTGACGGCCCGGGTGCCCGGGGAGGGCGCGGCGAAGAAGAGGTGGCTGGTGCTCATCGGCTCCACCCAGCCGCGGCGCGCGGGGCGGTCGGCGCCAGCCTGCTCGCGCACGGCGCGGGGGTCCGTGCCCGTGCGGCGGGACATGAGCCCGCGCCGGGTGCCGTCCTCCCACCAGGTGACCGACCAGCCGGGGGTCCAGTCCCAGACGTTGGCGATGACGTCCCCGGGTGCGGTCGGGTCGCTGCCCGGCGGATACAGCCGCATCTGGTGCGCGGCGGGCCGGCCCGTGGCCTTGTAGCGCCAGCGCACCTCCTCCCCCGCCACCTCCAGCACCGCGTAGCCGTTCGGGGTCCCGTCCCAGCAGATGTCCCCGCTCCACCAGGCGCCGCAGGTGGTGCCCACCACCTGCTCGTGCAGCCCGCCCTCGAAGACGTGCTCGTTCTCGTGGGTGTGGCCGGAGAGGACGTTGGCGCGGTAGCCCTCGAGCAGCCGGTACAATGCCTCACGGTTGTTGACCAGCGTGCCGTGGCGGCCGCCCTGGTCGCCGGTGCGGGCGGGCTGGGTGCTGGCGAGCGGGATGTGGAGCGCCACCACCACGGGCCGCCCCGGCTCCACCAGCGCCAGGTCCGCGGCCACCCACTCGAGCTGCCCGGCCGGGAGGTAGCCCACGTAGCCGTCGCCGTACCAGAGCACGTCCTGCAGCACGATGTAGTGCACCGCGCCCACGTTGAAGGAGTAGTGCGCGGGGCCGAAGTGCCGCTCAAAGGTGGCGGTGGCGCCCTCGGCGGTGCGGCTGGCGTAGTCGAGGTCGTGGTTGCCGGTGACCTGGAAGAAGGGCACGCCCATGGCGGCCACGGCGCGCTCGTACTCGGGGTAGAGCGAGGGGTCGTCGAACATGATGTCGCCGCAGGCCAGGCCGAAGCACTGGCCGGCACCGAGCATCCCGACGGTGGCGCGGACGTCGGGGACGGTCTCGGCGTGGAGCCGGCCCATCTCGAAGGCGTTCTGGGTCTGGGGGTCCGCCAGGAGCACGAAGCCGTGCACCGTGTCGTCGGTGGGGGACGCGGCGAGGGCGAAGTCGGCGGTCATCTCGCCGCGCGCGTCGGGGGCCAGGGGCCGGTGGAGCGCGGAGGTGCCGGTGGCGGTGACGGGGATCCGCGCGCCGGCCGGCAGGCTGAGGGAGAGCCAGGGGCGGTCGCTGGTGGTGACGAGGGTGTAGCGGCCGTCCCGGCCGGTGGCGACCACCTGGCGCCCGTCGCTCACGGCCACGCGCGCGCGCGGGCGCCCGTCCACGGTGACGCGGCCGCGGACCCGGACCGGGGCGCCAAGGAGGCGCGGCGTGCGCGGGAGCGGGTGGTACGGGTCGGCCAGGAGGCGCTCGGCCAGCAGGAGGCCGGCGCCGGTGGCGAGCGTGGAGCTGACGAAGCGGCGGCGGGAGAGGATCAGCGGCATGCGGGGTGGACCGGGTCGAGGATGGCGGCAGGATAGCCACACGACGCAACGGACGGGTCACGACGCCCCCCGCCCGGACGACTGGTGCCGCTAGTCCCGCCGGGCCGCGAGGATCTCGCCGGCGAAGGTGCCGGGATCGAAGGGCAGCGGGACCACGTGGTCCGCGCCGAGGGCGCGCGCGGGGGCGCCGTCGTCGGTGCTGAGGGCCACCAGCGTGTAGTGGCGGTCGGCGGCGGGCCGGAACCCGGCCAGCGGGTCGGTGCCGATGCCGTAGCCGCCCTGCACCACCACCAGCGACACGCCCACGAGCCCCGCGCGCGCGTGGAGCTCGCGGGGGTCGGCCACGCGGTTCGGCGCAAAGCCGGCGTGCTTGAGCAGCATGGCCACCACGCGGGCCAGGTCCTCGTCCGCGATGAGCAGCACCGCCTCGCCCTGCATCACCGGCGTCTGCCGGGTGCGGCGGGAGAGGTCGATCATCTCGACGCCCTCGAGGTACTCCGTGGTGTGGTCGTGCCGCAGGGTGCCCACGCGGGTGAGGATGTCGCGGACGCGGAGCAGCGCCGCCCGCACGGCCTCGAGGCCCCGCTGCTGCTCCGGGGTGAGGCCGCCCGCGCCGAGGACCAGCTCGAGCTCCGCGAAGGCGGCCATGAGCGGGTTGTTGATGGTGTGGTGGAGCGTCACGTTGAGCTGGCCGATGGCGGCGCGCCGCTCGGCGTGCACCAGGTCGCGCTCGGCGGCGGCCAGGGCGGCGCTCAGCGCGCGGAGGCGGCGCACCCGCTCCATCACCTCGGGGAGGAGGCGGGCGAGGGCGTCGTCCTTGACCAGGTAATCGTCCACGCCGGCCCGGAGCGCCTGCGCGGCGAGCGAGGCGTCCGGGTTGGCCGTCACCAGGATGACGCTCGGCGGGTCGGGCAGCGCCCGGAAGGCGGTGAGGAGCTCGAGGCCGGTGGTGTCGGGCAGGGCCTGGTCCAGCAGGATCAGGTCGGCGTTGCCCGCGGCGAGGAGGGCCGCGGAGCCGGTCTCCACCACCACGGGCGGGGGATAGCCCGCCTCCTCCACCATGCCGGCGAGCAGGCGCCCGGTGGCCACGTCGTCCTCGACGATGAGGACGCGGATCTTGGCAAGCTCACGCCGCACGTTGTGCCTCCGGGTGCTTCTGGAACCCCTGCCGCGCGAATTTCTCCCACCCGCTCTTGCCGCGCCACGCATCCACCAGCCCGCGGAGCCGCCAGTAGAGCGTGAGCGGGCGCCAGAAGAAGTTCTCCAGCACGGCGTAGCCGAGCAGGATGAGCACGTCGCGCTTGCGGTCGAAGGGGAGCAGGCCGCGCTGCAGCCGGTCCACCAGGCCGTAGCGGAAGCGCCAGGCGCCGACCAGCACCGCGAAGACGTTCACCAGCGTCCCCCAGCCGAGCGAGGCCAGCAGGAACGCCACGAAGTACTGCTCGTTCAGGATGCGCCCGCCGATCAGGTAGTCCACGGCGAAGAACGCGGCCACGAAGACGTAGCCGATGACCTCGATGACCGGCCCCCAGTACTCGAACAGCCAGAAGGTGGGCAGCGCAAACCACCCGATGCGCCCGTACTTCCGCCGGAAGAGCATGTCGCGGTGGTAGAGCAGCGACTCGCGGAGCCCGCGATACCAGCGGCCCCGCTGCTTGCGGAGGCTGTCGAGGTTCTCGGGCACCTCGGTCCAGGCCACGGGGTGCGGCAGGAAGGCCACGCGGCGGGGCCGGAGCTTGTCGCGGACAAAGCGGTGGAGCCGGACGATGATTTCCATGTCCTCGCACACGGTGCCCACGCGGCCGCCCACGTACTCGCCCATGAGGCGGTGCTGCACCAGCGGCGTCAGGTAGCCGCCGGCGCGGATCACGGTCTCCTTCTCGAACACGGCGAAGACGCCGGAGAGGATCAGGATGGAGTCGAGCCGGTCGAGCCCGGTGCGGCCGGTGGTGAAGCTCCGCAAGTACTCCACCATCTGGAAGCGGGCCCAGGGATGGCTCGGCAGCCCGACGCTGACGACGCGGCCCGCGCGGATGGTGCAGCCGTTGGCGATGGCCACCTGGCCGCCCACGGCCACGATGCGCGGGTCCTCCTGCACCATGCGCATCAGCTCCTTGAGCGCGCGCTGGTCCAGGATGCTGTCGGCGTCGAGGGAGACGAAGTACGGGGCGGTGGAGGCGTTGATGCCGGCGTTGAGGGCGTCGGCCTTGCCGGCGTTGTCCTTGTCGATGACCACCAGCTGCGAGACGTTCGGCGGCAGCGGCACGGTGGCCTGGTACATGGCGCGCACCTTGGCGGTGCCGATGGCGTCGCGGTAGGGCAGGTCGGTGCGGCGGAGGCGGAAGGCCTGCTTGAGCACCTCGAGCGTCTGGTCGCTCGAGCCGTCGTTGACCACCACTACCTCGAAGCGCGGGTAGTCGCACTGGATGAGGTTGGTGACGCTGTCCACGATGGTCACTTCCTCGTTGTAGGCCGGGACCACCATGGTGAGCGGCTTGGTGTAGTCGCTCTCGTCGATGAGGTCGAGGTCCTCGATGAAGTGCCCGGCCACGCGCCGCCGCACCTGCCGCGCCGAGAGGCCGATCAGGGTGAGCATGTACGCGTTGTACAGGACGAAGTAGCCGAGGAAGACGGGCTGCAGCACCAGGCCGATGGTGCTCAGGATCCAGGCGAGCGTCTCGAGCATCAGGCGGGCTGCCGGCCCTCGCCGGCATCCTGGCCGTCGGCGAGCATGCGGCTCACCTTGTCGCGGATGGCCCAGACGGGGTCGGTGCGCATGACGGTCCAGGCGGCCTCGTCGCGGAGCACGGCCAGCGCCAGCGCGGCGGGCTGGCGGCGCGCGCCCTCGCGGTCGTTCCGGGCGATCTCCCGGAGGGTCTCCACCGGCAGCGTGTCGCGGAGGGCGGCCATCGCGTCCTCGGGCGGCACGCCGTAGCGCGCCGGGGGCTCGCTCCACTCGCCGCGCAGCAGGCGCACCGCATAGAGCGCCCCGCGCACCGCCGGGTCCGGGTCCAGGAAGAGCGGCTCGATCGCCTGGGTGTCGGGCGCATCCAGCCAGGCGCGCGCGAGCTCGCGCCGGACGCCCGGGTCGGGATCGCCGAGCATGGCGGCGGCGCGGGGCCACTGGCGCGCGGCCGCCCAGGCCCGCACCGCCGCCTGCCGCACCTCCACCGCCGGGTCTTCCGCCAGCTCCACGAGCGCGGCCTCGTCCCGCAGGTCGGGGCGGTGGCTCCAGAGCGTGGCCACCGCCTCACGCACCGCCGTGACCTGGCTCCGGCCGATCACCGCGCAGACGCGCGCCAGCTCCGGGTGGTGGATGTAGCGCGCCACCCGGGTGAGCAGCACCACCTCGTGCCCGGTGTGGTCCAGGCCAAGCGCCAGGTCCATGAACGCGGGGAACGCCGCCTCCGCCTGCTCCGCCACCGCCTGCAGCACCAGCGGGTCCTCGTCGGCCTTGAGCATGGTGAGGAGGCCCGGCAGCCCCTGCTCCGGCGCGATGCGCTGGAACAGCGCCACGGCCGCGTGGCGCACCGTCTGGTGCGGGTCGGCCAGGGCGCGGGTGGCGGCCAGCTTGAGTTCCGCGGCGTCCAGCATGCCGCTCACGGCGGTGAGCGCGGTGGCGCGCACCACGGGATCCGGGTCGCTCCGGACCACGCTGAGGAGCGCGCCGCGGCTCCGCTCGCCCTGGAAGGCGCGGAGGCCGGCCACCAGGCGCACGCGCTCCATGGGCGAGAGGACGCCGCGCATCCCCTCCGCCATGGTGGCCTCCATCTGCTCGCGGCTGGTGCTGCCGAGCGCGCGGAGCTCCACGTGGCGGGCATCGCGGAGCCGCAGGCCCAGCAGCCGGAACTCGGCATCGTGCTTGAGCCGCTCGCGCAGCAGGTCGCGGAGCGCGCCCTCGTCCGCCATCTCCAGCACGCGGGCCACCAGCGACTCCTGGTCGTACCCGCCCAGCGCGAGCACCGCCGCCGCGCGCACGGCCAGCGGCTGCTCGGCGGTGCAGAGGGCCAGCAGCGCCACCTCGCCGCCGAGGGGGCGGAAGAGGCCCACGGCGAGGGCGGCGCGCTCGCGGACGGCCGGGTCGGGATCCTCGCGGAGCAGCGTGAGCATGCGGCCGGCGGTCTCGCCGTGCCCCTGGCGGACCAGGGCGTCCACCGCGGCGGCGCGCACCTCGCTCGCGGCGTCCTCGAGCGCGGCGCCGAGCAGGGTGCTGGCCACGGGTTCGGGGGCGCGGCTCAGCACCTGGACGGCGGCGGCGCGGACGGCCGGGCTCGCGTCGCGGGCCAGCGTGCTGAGGAGGGTCACCGGGTACGGCGGGCGGAGCGTGCCGAGCGTCTCCACCAGCTTCACGCGGCTGGCGGCATCCCCGCGCGCGATGAGCGCGGCGGCGATCTCGGCGAGCGCCTCACGATCGAGCTGGGCCACCGCGCGCATGAGCGCGTCGGCCACCGGCCCCTCGGCGGTCTGGAACGCCTTGAGGAGGCCGGGGAGCGCCTCCGCGTCGCCCAGGCGGCCCAGCGCCCGCGCCACGGCGGCGCGCACCTCGGCCTCGGGGTCGCCGAGCAGGTCCAGCAGCACCGGGACCGCACCGCTCCAGCCGGCCTCGGCCACGCCGTCGGCGGCGGCGATGCGGACGGCGGGCTCGGGATCGCGGAGCAGGCGGGTGAACTCGCGCTCGGCGGTGGTGGCGTGCACCAGGCCGAGGGCGCGGGCGGCGGCGGCGCGGACGGTGGGCTCGCGGTCGGCGGTGCGCGGCTGGATGACGCCGGCCAGCTCGCTGCCGCCGAGCTCGCCGATGAGCTGGGTGGCCGCGGCGCGCACGTCGTCGTCGGCGTCGCCGAGGAGGTCGAGCGCCATGGGGACGCCCTCCGCCAGGCGGAGGGCGCGCAGCGCCTCGAGGGCGGCGGCGCGCGCGGGGGCGTCGGTGGTGGTGCGGGCGGACTCCACGAGTTCGGTGACGAGGTCGGCGCGGCCCGCGTCCCGGATGGCGCGGAGCACGGCGCGGCGCACCCGGTCCGAGGGGTGGTGCAGCAGCTCGGCCAGCAGCTCGCGCGCTCCCGCCACGCCGAACTTGGTGAGCATCGCCTCGGTGTCGGCGTCGGCCTCGCCGCGCTCGATCTGGCCCACGATGCGGGCCGGCACGCCCAGCCGCTCGAGGGCCACGGCGGCGCGGATGCGGATCTCGGGATCGGGGTCGTCGAGCGCCACGAGGAGCGGGGCCTCGGCCTTGCCGCCGATCTGCTCCAGCGCCTCGACGCTCCGCATGCGCACCCACCAGGCCGGGTCGCCGAGGGCGCGCACCAGGCGGGCCACCACCTCGGGATCGTCGAACTGCCCGAGCGCGCCCGCGATGCGGGCGCGGACGAACGGCGCGGGGTCGGTGAGCAGGTGGTCCAGCAGG
>CAZRCT010000017.1:23639-57445 GCA_964598655.1 uncultured Gemmatimonadaceae bacterium | reverse complement strand
CCGCAGGTGTCGTTCACCACCTTGAACTGGTCCAGGTCCAGGAAGCAGAGGGCGTGGGCCATTCCCTCCTTGCGCGCGCGCGCCAGCGCGCGTCCCACGCGGCGCTCGAACTCGTGCCGGTTGGTGAGCCCCGTCAGGAAGTCGTGGCTGGCCTGGTGCGCCAGCTGGCGGGCCAGGGTGCGCGCGCGGCTCACGTCGTGGAACACCACCACGGTGCCCATGATGGCCCCGTCGGCGGAGAAGATCGGGGAGACGCTGTCGTCGATCGACAGCTCGCGCCCGTCGGCGCGGAGCAGCAGCGAGAGGTTGGTGCGCCCCACCACCCGGCCCTCGCGGAGGCAGGTGTCCACCGGGTTCTCGAGCGGCTCCCGCGTGCTCTCGTGCACCAGCCGCAGCACCTCGCCGCTCGGCCGCCGGGCCAGGTCCGCGGCCGGCTGGCCCAGCAGTTCCTCCGCCACCGGGTTCAGGTACTCGATGCGCCCGTCCGCGTCGGTCCGGAGCACCGCGTCGCCGATGGATCCCAGGGTGACCTCGGCCCGGTCCTTCTCCTCGGCCAGGCGCGCCTCGAGGCGCTTGCGCTCGGTGATGTCGCGGGCCACGGTGCTGTAGAACTGCACCTGGCCGCCGTCATCGCGGTGACAGAGCATGACCTGCGACAGGGTCAGTTCCCGGCCGTCAGCGGTGAGGATCGACAGCTCCCCGCTCCAGGTGCCGGAACGGGCCGCCGTGGCCAGGGCCGCGTCGTTGAGCAGCAGGCGGGACCACGAGGGCGGCGGCGCGTCCGGCACGCCGCGCTCCTGCCCCGGGCCGCCGATCAGCGCGCGCCCGGCGTCGTTCAGGTAGAACGCCTGCCCGGTGGCATCGGCGAAGCACACCGGGTCGGTGGTGGACTCGAGCACGGCGGCGAGCCGGCGCTGCATGGCCGAGAGCGCCACGGTGCGCCGGCGTGCGTGGAGCAGGGTCACCACCACGCCGAGGAAGAGGACCATGGTGAGGAGGCAGGCCACGAGCAGCGTCTGGCGGGCCACGTCCACCACGTGGTACGCCTCCCGCACCTCCGCCTCGGTGGCGATGCCGAGCCCCAGTTGCTCGTCCCACGCCCAGGCGCCCACCACCTGGTGCCCCAGGTGATCGACGTAGCCATCGAGGTCCACGCCGCCGCGCCCGGTGACGGCCGTGGCGGCCATGCGGGTGAGGGCGCCGGTGCCCGGCTCCTCGAGCCGGCGCGCGGCGCTGGCCGGGCTCAGCCGGCTCCCGCCCAGGATCTGCCCGTCAGTGTCGAAGTAGAGGGTGCGGCCCTGGGAGCGGAACGCCCCAAGCTCGGCCAGCCGGGTGAATTCGCGCTCGGCCGGCAGCGGCAGGACCAGCACCGCGATGGGGATGCCGCGCTCGTCCCGGATCGGGGCGTAGGCGGCGAGTCGGGGCCCGTCCGCCGGGTTCAGCAGCGGAGTGATCCCGGGGAGGCCGTCGAGGCCACGCGCCAGCACCGACTCCGTGCCCTCCGGCAGCGACGCCGGGAGGGACGACGGCGAGCGCAGCACCACCCGCTCATCGGCCCGGACCAGCCAGTAGCCGCTCAGGCCCGAGGTCCGCAGCGGCTCCGAGAGCCCGGCTTCGAAGGCGGCCGCCGCCCGCGCTGCAGCCCGGCTGCCGGCGGGCGCCGCGAGCAGCCGGGTGGTGGCCTCCACCACGTCGCGCCCCGAGGCCATGGCCGCGGCCAGCGCCTGCTGGCGCGTGGCCCAGTGGCGGGCCCCCTCACGCGCTGTGGCCAGCGATGTGGTCAGGTTCCGCCGCGCCGAGTCACGGACGGCGGTCTGGATCTGCCCCAGGGTCCACCACGCCCCGGCACCCACCCCAAACACGAACAGCAACGTCCCCCCAAGGGCGATCCCCGAGGCGAAGCGGTCCGTGACGAAGCGAAGACGAGTGAGGCTGGCGGGAGCCATGCCGCAACATGCCGAGCGGCAGGGGGGTGAGACGGTGACTCAGGCCACAGGGAGGTGCCGCAGCAGCGCCGCATCACCCCATATGTATCACGGCGATGCAGCGAGGAGCTGGTGCACGGCCCGCACGGGCACCGCGTAGATGATCCGCCCGTTGGAGCCGGGTTGGCCACCGAACAGGACGCCGATGACCCGGCCCTGCCGGTCGAAGATGGGGCTCCCGCTCGACCCCTGGGCGCCGTAGCTGTCGAGCTGGAGGAGGTCCGGCAGCACCCGGGACACGGTGCCGAGCGAGAGCGTGGCGGCCACGCCCACCGTCTTCCAGTCCTCGCCACCCTTGAGGTCGAGGCCCATCGGAAAGCCGATCGTGGCGCTCGGCGCGCCCATGGACGGGAGGGGAAGGCTGTCGGCCAGCGTCACGGCGCCCGGGAAGCCGCGGTGCACCGAGACCCGGACCAGGGCCACGTCCGCGGTTGGGTGCACGGCCACGATGTCGCCCTTGAAGTTCTGGTCGCTCCCTTCCGGCACCACGCCGAGGCGCACGGCGTTCTGGCCCGTGGTGGAGTCGGTCACCACGTGCTTGTTGGTGACCAGGTAGCCGCCCAAGGGGTCGGTCTTCACCACGAAGCCGGTGCCGGTGAACACCCGGCCGTCGGCATACTGCACGAAGATCATGGCGATGGCGTCGCGGTTGCGGGCCGCGATGCCGGTGGCGTCGAGGGTGGCGGCGCCGGCCAGCGTCCGCTGCTGCTGCACGGCCGTCTCGAGCCGGTGCCGCAGCTCCGAGATGGTCTTCTCGTCATCGGGCGCGGCGGCGAGCTGCTGGCGCAGCAGCTGGGCGTCGCCGCGGGCGGAGTCGAGGGCGGTGCGGAGTCCCTCGCTGCGCGAGGACAGATCCGTCATCTGCGCCATGAGGCTGTCCACCTGGGCCACCAGCAGGGCGCGCTGCGCGGCCAGCGCCTGGCTCGCCACGCGCGACTGCCACACGTACGCCCCCGAGAGCACCACGAGCAGCGCCACCAGCACCCACGTGGTGCGGCGGTGCTTCCTCGTCTCGGCGGCCACGGCGGCCTGGATCTTGGTCTGGGTGCCTGGTCCGGGCGTGGGCCGCATGCGCGGTGGCACGGCCGGCGGCTTGGGGGGCAGCGGCGGCAGCTCCGCCTGGCTGCCGAAGACCTGGGTGCCCTGGACCGGGGCCCCGCCCGCCGTGGGGGGCACGGCCTGCCGGGGCGCGCTGCCGATGGCCGTGAACTCGAGCTCCGGGCCCTTGGGGCCAAGCCGGATGACGTCCTTGGTGGCCAGCACGTGCTGGTCGGTCAGGCGGCGGTTGTTGACGTAGGTCCCGTTGGTGCTTCCCAGGTCGCGGAGCACGTAGAGATCGCCCTCGCGCGTCACGCCCGCGTGCCGGGCGGAGACGTCGAGGTCCTCGTCCGGGTCGAATTGCAGCTCGTTCTGGGGATGCCGCCCAAGGCCGACGTAGGGCTGGCTGAAGATGGCCACCTGCCCGGTCCGGGGACCCGAGAGGAAGGTGAACTGCGCCTTCATCTCACCGGCCGAAGAGCAGGTAGAGGACCACGGCCAGGGCCAGCAGGGCGAAGGCGCCGATGGCGCCCTTGTGGGCCTGGGCCGGCGGCTGCTCGCTGAGTGGGACGGGCGGCGGGCTGCCGGTGTACACCGGCACCGGCTCGGTGGTGGCCTCGCCCTCGGCCAGAGGGTACACCTGGTGGCCGACGCCGGCGTCGCTCGAGGCCTCGGGCAGCGCCGCGCCGCCGAAGCGGGCCGCCACGGCGGTGATGTTGTCGGGGCCGCCCCGCTCGTTGGCCATCTCCACGAGCTTGCTGCAGAGCTCCATCAGGTCCGGGGTTTCGGTGGCCAGCTGCCCGATCTCCTCCCGCTTGACCTGGCCGGACAGCCCGTCGCTGCAGAGCACCAGCACGTCGTCCTTCTGGATCGGCTGCCAGGTGAGGTCCACCTTCACGCGCGGGTCGGGGCCGAGGGCCTGCAGGATGATGTTGCGCCGCTCGCTCTGCTCGGCCTCTTCCTCGGTGATCTCACCGGCCTCCACCAGCCGCTGCATCAGCGACTGGTCCTTGGTGATCTGGGTGCAGGTGCCGCGACGCACCAGGTAGGCGCGGCTGTCGCCCACCTGGGCCAGGTAGAGGTTGGCGCCGAGCACGCCCGCCACGGTGGCGGTGGTGCCCATGCCGCGGACCTCCGGGTGCTCGCGGGCGTGCGCGTGGATGCGGTTGTTGGCCAGCTCCACCGCCTCCTTCATCCGGTAGGCGAAGCGGTTGGCGCTCGTGTCGCCGTCGCTGGTCCACACCGTGGTCATGTGCGAGAAGATGGCGTCCGCGGCCATGCGGCTGGCCACCTCGCCCGCGGCCGCGCCGCCCATGCCGTCGGCCACCACGAACAGCGTTCCGCGCGGCCCCACCTCGTGCTCGCGCACGTCGGGCTGCAGGCTCGCCACCTTCCGCGTGAGGTCCGCCACGAGGAACGTGTCCTCGTTGTGGTCGCGGGTGCGGCCGAGGTCGGTCTTGCCGAAGACGGAGACGTGGACGGTCACGGGCCCCTGGGGTGACTAGATGCCGGCAAGGATGTTCTTCCAGACGCGCTTGGAGGGCCACAGGTCGGTCGCGTCCTTGATCCACGCGCGCGCGCCTTCGCGGTCCAGTTCCTTCAGCAAGGCCGATCCCACGACGAACGCGGCCTTGGCGCGCAGGGTGTCCGGCGCGTCGCGCATGTCGAAGATCTGCGTGCCCAGGCGCTTGCCCTCCGCCAGCCGGGCCGGGTCGTCCACGAAATCCGGGTCGCCCTCGAAGGCGTCGATCTGCCGGTTGAGCTGGGCGTAGTTCGGCAGCTTCGGGGGGATGGCGGAGTCCCGACGCGTCCGCGGATCGGCGGCGGTCCCCGGGTTGGTCGGCTTCGAGAGCGGCTGCACCGTCGTCCCGCCGGGGGTGGTGCCGGGGCCCCCTGCGGGGGTCGCCGGTGGCGGCGCGGGCGGGTTGGGCTGCGCCGACGAGCCGGTGTCCTTGCCGGTTTCGGGGACCGTGGCCGTGGTCTCCTGCACCGCCTGCGTGCCGGGCGGTTCGGGAGCGCCGCTGCCGCCCAGCCCGCCCTTGATGGCCCACGCGCCGACGCCGATGGCCACCGCCACCACCCCCACCGCCACCGGCACGACCGGGAACCCGCCCTTGGCCGGGACCGGCGCCGCGGCCACGGCGGGCTGGGGGCGGGTTGCACCGCCCCGGGCCGCGGCCTTGGCCGCCGGATCCACCCGCGTGGCGGGCACCGCCTGCTTCAGGTCTTCCGACTTGACCACCTGGGTGCCGGCCTCGACATCCACGGCGATCATGCCGGTGCTCGACTGGACCACGTTGCGCAGGTCCCGCCCGAAGTCGGCCGAGCTCGGGTAGCGCATGGACGGGTTGCGCGCGAGCACCCGGTCCAGGACGCGCTGCAGCTCGGCCGGGAACTTGAGGTCGGGCCGCACCGTCGCCAGCGGGATCGGGTCGTCGGTGAGCCGCTTGATCATCGTCTCCTGCTGGCTGTCCGCGGGGAACGGTGTCGTCCCCGTGATCATCCGGTAGAAGACGAGGCCGAGCGAGTAGATGTCGCTCCGGCCATCGACGGCGTCGCCGGCGAGCTGCTCCGGGCTCATGTATTCCGGCGTCCCCACCACGAAGCCGGTCTTGGTCACCTTCTGGTTGCTCTCCCCGCCGCCCGCCGCCTTGGCGATGCCGAAGTCCACCACCTTCACGGTGTCCTTCCCGCGGGTGGTGGTGACCATGATGTTGTCGGGCTTCAAGTCGCGGTGGACGATGCCGAGATCGTGCGCGGCCTGCAGCGCATCGGCGGCCTGCTGGATCATCTCCGCCGCGCGGGGGAGGGGCAGGGTGCCGTGCTCCTCGATGATCGCCGTCAGGCTCTGGCCCTCGATGAACTCCATGGCCAGGTAGATCAGCCCGTCCTGCGTCTCGCCGAAGTCGTAGATGGCGCAGACGTGGGGGTGGTTGATCCGGCTGGCGTTGGCGGCCTCGCGGTTGAAGCGGCTGATCGCGTCGGCGTCGTTCATGGAGCCCGGCGACATGATCTTGATGGCGCAGCGCCGCCCCATCTTCACATGCTCGGCCAGGTACACCTGGCCCATGCCGCCCTCGCCCAGCTTCTTCTTGATGTGGTACCGGTCGGCCACCACCTCGCCGACGAGGTCCCCGCCGCCCGCCAGCTTCCGGAGCGGCGTGCCATCCACCGGGCAGAAGACGGTGTTGTCGTCGTACTGGGCGTTGCAGGCGGTGCAGACTTTCATCAGAGCTCCGCCCGCAGCATCTGGTCCCCGACCAGGATCCGCGCCCCCGTGGCCACCCGGCGCTCGCCGCGGACCGAGATGGCGACCCCGTTCCGGCTCGCCGCGTCCACCAGGACGAAGTCGGCGTCCTCGCTGCGGATCATGGCGTGCAGCGCGCTCATGGAGGAATCGTAGGGGAACTGCCAGTCCCCCTGCTCCCGCCCGATCCGCACGCTGCGGCCCGGCGAAAGGTGAATGATGTCGCGCGCCGAGCCGTCGGCCCGGATCTGCGCGATGTTGGCGATGTCCGCCGCGGGGGCCAGGCTCCCGAGGCGGCGGGTCTGGTCCTGTTCCGGCGGCCGGGGCCCGGGGTAGCCCAGCCGGCGGAACCGGAGGATCTGGCTGCCGAGCAGCATCAGGTCCCCGTCGGTCAGCCGATGGGGCTCCTCGAGGTACAGCCAGGTGCCGTTCTTGGAGCCGAGGTCGCGGACGGTGAGGATGCCGTCCAGGAAGAGGAATTGCGCGTGCAGCGGCGAGAGGTACTCGTCGTCGCCGAAGCTGATGTCCGCGCCCTGCCGGCCCACCGTGGTGACCGCATTCTGGAGCGGGAAGCGATGCGCCACCTGCCCGGCCCGGTCGAGCAGCGCGAGGTGCGCCCGCGTCCCCGTGGGCGACGGTCGCGCCCCCGGCGCCGAGGGCACCTTGGGCTGTGGCCCGGTGTCGGCGAAGCCCGCGCCGCAGGCGGGGCAGAACTTGAAGCCCTGCTCGTTCTGCCGGCCACAGCGCGTGCACGCATGGGCGGCACGCACCTGCGTCAGGCGCTGGCCGCACTGGCCGCAGAAGGGCAGGTCGGCGCCAACCGGCGTGTTGCAGGTGGGGCAGCGCAGGCCCGCGCCCGCGTCGGCGACGCCCTGCGGGGGTTCGGGGGGAGGCGTCATGCGCCACGACCCCGGCCCGAGGGCCGCGCGGGGGACCTGCAGACGCGCGCCAGATCCATGGCGATAACCGGTTGTCCTCGGCGTCGGGGGGGTGCCGCAATGAAGAACTTGTATCAATCTAGGAATCCCCCCGGGGAGCGTCAACGGACCATTTGGCGTAAGTGTCGGTGGCCGTGTACCTTGCAGCCCATGCCCTCGGCCCGTGCCCGCCGGCGTCTCCTTGCAGCCCTGACCCTCGCCGCCTGTCGCTCCGCCACGCCCCCCGCGTCGGGTGGCGTTTCCCCCCGGCCCGATGCCCCGCCCGGTCAGGCCGAGGTTCCCCAGCCGAGGCTCCCGCCGGTCCCTCCCGTGGACGGCCCGATTCGCCTCACGGTCGCCTATCCCCCCGCCGGCGAGCGGATCAGCACCGGCGATTCGGCTTTCATCTTCGGCTCCACCGCCACGGGCCAGGCGACCCTGACCCTGAACGGGCAGCCGGTCCCGGTGGCCCCCAACGGGGCGTGGCTGGCGTGGGTGGCGGTGCCCGCCGATTCACTCCTGACCTTCAATCTGGTGGCCCGGACGGCGGACGATTCCGCTGCCTTGACCCACGTGGTCCGCCGGGCCGTGCGGTTCGTGCCGCCGAGGGCGCCGGTCTGGATCGACTCGCTGTCGTTTGCCCCGGGCCGACGGGTCTGGTGGCCCGCCAACGAGCCGCTGCCGCTCAGCGTCCGGGCCAGCGAAGGGGCGCAGGTCCGCCTGATCCTGCCGGATGGGCGGAGCGTCCCGCTGACCGCCGACCTCGCCCCCGCCGAGGTGCCGGCGGGCATCCGTGCCTTCGACCGGGACACCACCAACCTCGCGACCCCCACTCGTGCCGACCGCTACGCTGGCACCCTCACCGGGATCGGGATTGGCGAGCCGCTCGGTCCCATGGTGGGACCGGCCACGCGGGACACCGCCGTGACGCTGCGTGGCGTGGCGGGGGCGGCGTCGTCCTCAGCGCCGCGCGAGGTTGTCGTCGAGGCGGTCGCCGGCACGGACACGGCGCGCGCCAGCTGGCCGCTCCGGGTGACGCTCCTCGATTCCACCCCGGCCCTCGTCGCCTTCAACGATGACACGGCCGGCGCCGGGACCACCGACAGCCTGACCGTTGGCCGGGCCAGGCCGGGGGCCACCTACCACTGGTTCTTCCCGACGGGCACCCGCACCGTGGCCACGGCCCGGCTCGGGGAGGACCTGCGCGTCCGCCTCTCGCGCACCGCGGAGGCCTGGGTCCCCGCGGCCGACGCCCAGCCGCTGCCGGGCGGGCTGCCGGCCCTCCGGACCACCATCGGCTCGATCACCCTCACCCCCGCGGCCGACCGCCTGACCCTGCGCATTCCCGCGGGCAGCCGCGTCCCGTTCCGGATCGAGGAGGAGCCTGGCCGGCTCACCCTGCGGCTCTATTCGGCGGTGGCGGACATCAACTGGACCCGCTACGGAATCCCGGACCGCTACGTCCGCGACATCCGCTGGCTGCAGGCCAGCAGTGACGAGGTCACCATCACCGTGGACCTGGCCGGGCCGGTCTGGGGCTACCGCACGCGCTGGTCCCGCACCGACCTCCTGCTGGAAATCCGCCGGCCGCCGGTGATCGACCGCGCCCATCCCCTCGCGGGCCGGACCATCCTCGTGGACCCGGGGCACCCGCCGCTCGGTGCCACCGGGCCCACGGGATTTCGTGAGGCGGAGGCCAACCTCGCGGTGGCGCTCGAGCTGCGCGACCTGCTGGCGCAGGCCGGCGCGCGCGTCCTCCTGACCCGGAGCAGCGACGTGCCCCTGGACCTCTGGCCGCGGGTGCGCCTGGCCGATTCGCTCGGGGCCGAACTGCTCGTTTCGATCCACAACAATGCCCTGCCCGACGGGGTGAACCCGTTCACCAACAACGGCACCAGCGTCTTCTACAACACGCCCCGGAGCCAGCCGCTGGCCACGGCCATCCAGCGCGCCCTGGTCCGCCGGCTCGGGCTGCGCGATCTCGGCGTGGGGCGCGGCGACCTGGCCCTCGTCCGTCCCACCTGGATGCCGAGCGTGCTGACGGAAGGCTTGTTCATGATGATCCCGGAGCAGGAGGCCGCGCTCCGGCAGCCCGATGGCCAGCGCCGGTATGCGCTCGCCGTGCGCGAGGGGCTCGAGGCATGGCTCCGCGGTGTGGCCGCCGCCACGCCGGACGTCCCCTAGCGGGAGACATGCCAGTGTTCCCTCCGGGCCACCGGCCCGGCCGTACCCCGACTTCCCGAGGTTCCTGACGCGATGCCGTCGTGGCTCCCGCCACTCCTGCGCCGTGCCGTGGCGCGCCCCCTCCGGGCGCTGGCCGCGGCCTCGTTTCTGGCCGCGGCCACGGTGCCGGCCCCCCTCGCCGCCCAGGCACCCGCCGACCGCGCCGCGATCCAGGCCTTCCGTGACTCCCTCGATGGAGTGCGGGACAGCGCGGGCCTGGCCGCGCTGGAGCAGCGCCTCATCGACGTGGCCAAGGGCGACCGCAACAACGCGCTGCATCACCTCCGCCTCGGCTTCGTCGCCCTCCGGCTCGGAGACCTCGGCAGCAAGAAGCGCTACGACGACGGGGCGGGGGAGTTCGAGTGGGCCACCGACCTGCAGCCGGAGTGGCCGTGGGCCTGGTACGGCCTCGGGCTCGCGGAGGATCGGGTCGGGGACTCGCGGATCTCGCTGGTCTCGGGACTGCAGGCCATGTTCGGCAAGGACCACCTGACGCGCGCCGCCAACGCCTACGCGCGCTCGGTGCAGGTGGACCCGTCGTTTGTCCTCGGGCTCGTGGAGCTGGCCTCCACCGCGCTCCGCCAGCGAGTGAACATCAAGACCGACCTGGCCCGCGAGGCGCTGCGGGTGGCGGCGCAGACCACCGCCGCGAAGAACCCCGAGGTGCTGCTGTTCCGCGGCCGGGTAGAGCGGGAGGTGGGCGACATCGACTCCGCCCACGTGGCTTTCACGCAATACCTGGCCCTCGGCGGGCAGCGGGGCGTTGGCCTGCTCGAGCTCGCGCGCACCCGCTTCGTCCGCGGCACCCTCGACGGGCAGATGCCGTACTACGAGGGCGCCGCCCTCGACGACTCGCTCACCGTGGCGATGTACCGCGCCGACCTGGCCACCGTGGCCAACGACAGCGCGCTGGCGGAGTTCGACTACAGCGCCGGCGAGCGCCGGGCCGCCTTCCTGCGCCGCTTCTGGGCCCAGCGCGACCACGACGCGCTCCTCGCCGACGGCGAGCGGCTGCGCGAGCACTACCGCCGCCTGTTCTACGCCCGCAAGAACTTCCGCCTCGTCAGCCTCAACCGCCACTACGACATCGTCGAGCGGTTCCGCTCCGGCAGCAAGGAGTACGACGACCGCGGCATCATCTACATCCGCCACGGGGAGCCCACCCGCCGCGCCACCTACAACGCGCCGGGCATGAAGCTCAACGAGTCCTGGCAGTACGCGCGCGCCGGCGGCGACCTCATCTTCCACTTCGTGGCCAACGAGGACGTGCAGGACTACAAGCTGGTGGAGAGCGTCTTCGACATCCTCGGCTTCAGCACCACCGTGGCCCTCCGCGGCGACCGGGACAACCTCGCGGAGAGCCGCTACGCCAACGAGCTGATCCTCACGCGCGAGCCCTTCTCGCCCATCTACAGCCAGCTGCTCACCGCCGGCACCACCGGCTCGCAGAAGTACTTCACCGACGAGCGGGCCATCGGGCAGCGGAGCATCCGGCTCGGCACGCGCACCGACAGCTATGAGCTCACCTACGCTTCCCGCCTGCGGGTGGAGACCGGCGTGGTGGTGGCCGGGCGCGACTCCGGGCGGGCCCTGCTCCACGTCACCTACGCCATCCCCGGCGCCGCGCTCCACGCCGTGCCGAGCGAGCGCGGGCACCTCTATCCGGTGCGCCTGCGCCTGAGCGTCACCGACGCCGTCGGCAAGACCGTCGCAACGCTCGACACCACCCGGCTCTTCGTCGCCCACGACCCGGTGCCGCCCCGCGAGCACTTGGTGGGGCGCATCGCCGTCCCCGTGATCGCCGGACCGCTGCGCTACCGCTTGGCCATCGAGCAGGGGGACGACAACGGCATCGTCTTCCCGGTGGACACGGTGAATGCGGGTGACTTCTCCGGGCAGGCGTTTGCGCTGAGCGGGCTGGTCCTCGGCTCGCGGGAGGCCAACCTGAGCTGGCGGCCTGCCGCCGGGGACACGGTGTGGTTCAACCCCCTGGCCCGCTTCGCCCGGAAGACCGAGCTGGAGGTGTATTACGAGGTGTACGGCGTGGCGGCGGGGGCACCGATCCGGACGGAGCTGACGGTCACCAAGGAAGGCGGCGGCGGGTTCCTCGGCCTGTTCGGGTCGAAGAAGCCGGCCATCCGCCTGGGCTTCGAGGAGCAGTCGGAGGGGCAGGCCACTCGCATCCACCGCACCGTGTCGCTGGCCGACCTCGCGCCCGGGCGGTACCGGGTGGACGTGCTGGTGCGGAATCCCGAGGGCGCCGAGCGGCACAGCGTGACCAGTCTCGAGGTCCGGCCCTGACCGCGAGCCTAACTCCCGGTCCCGTCACATCTTGACCGCCCCCCGCCGGATCGCCTAGGTTCGGCCATGTTCTGTTCCCGCTGTGGAACCGAAGTCCAGCAGACCACCACGTTCTGCCCCACCTGCGGCCTCGACCAGCGCGCCGCGGCACCGGTCGCGTCCCTGAACGCCCTCGAGGTCAACGAGCGGGAGATGACCCGCGAGGCGCTCGCGGGTGAGTACGAGCTCATCGAGGAGCTGGGGCGGGGCGGCATGGCCATCGTCTACCGCGCGCGCGAGGTGCAGCTCGAGCGCGAGGTGGCCGTCAAGGTGCTGCCCTTCTCCCTGGGCTTCGACGCCGACTTCGTGGAGCGCTTCCTCCGCGAGGCGCGCACCGCCGCCCGCCTCGAGCACCCCAACATCATCCCCGTCTACCGCGTCGGGAGGTCCGGCCGGGTCACGTACTTCGCCATGAAGTACCTGCGCGGGGGCTCGCTGTCGCGGGTCATCGGGGAGCGCAAGCGGCTGGAGCCGGCCGAGCTCCGCAAGCTCATGATGGACGTGGGCAGCGCCCTCGGCCACGCGCATCGCGCCGACGTGGTGCATCGCGACGTCAAGCCCGACAACATCATGTTCGACGAGCACGGCGTCTGCGTGGTGACCGACTTCGGCATCGCGCGGGCCGTCTCCAAGTCCCGGCTCACCGGGACGGGGATGGCCATCGGGACGCCGCACTACATGTCGCCCGAGCAGGCCCGCGCCCAGAGCATCGACGGCCGAAGCGACCTCTACAGCCTCGGCATCGTGGCCTACCAGGCGCTCACCGGCGAGCTCCCGTACGACGGCGAGGACAGCTTCGCGATCGGCTACAAGCACATCATGGAGCCGATCCCGGTGCCGCTCCTCGACACCCCGGACGAGCGGCGGCTGTTCGAGGTCATCAAGCGCCTGATGGCCAAGGATCCGCACGACCGCTACCAGACCGCCGACGAACTGGTGACGGCGCTCTCGGGGCAGCCGCTGGCGCCGATGTTCGGCGGGCCGCAGACTCCCGCGGGCCGGCGTCTGAGTACCGCCCAGGCGGTTCTCGCCAATCAGTCCACGACGCCCCTGCCCGCCAATTCCCCCCCGCCGGTCCGGCCGGAGCGCGCACCGATCCCTCTGCCGCGCCCGAGCGTCTCCGCCCCACGCCCCAGCCAGATGGCGAGCAGCGTGGGCCCGGATACGCCGAGCCGACCGGTGATGCGACGGTCGGTGGCCGCCACGGAACCCACCGTGAACGGCCGCTGGGTGCCGTGGGCCATCGCCATCGTGGTGCTGGTCGGGATCGCGCTCGGCGCCATATCCCTATATAGGAAGGGGTACCTGGGGGGCCGGAACGACGCGCCGCCGGGGAACGTGGCCGACAGTGCGGCCGCCGCGGCCCCCGCGGCGGCGCCGCCCGCTGAGCCGGTGACCCCTCTCGCCGGTGACACCAGCCACATCGATTCCGCCGCGCAAGCGCTCGCGAGCCTGTCCGCGGCCGCGCAGGCCACGCTCGGCAATCCCGGCAGTGAGGCGGTGCCGGACAGCGGCGTCCTCCGGCTCCGGGACCTGCCGGCCGGGTCCCAGGTCATGATCGATGGGGCCACCCCGCCGCAGCCCGGGTCCGCCATCAAGCTGCCCGCGCGCTGGCATGAGGTGGCCATCTCCGCCCGCGGCTATCCGTTCTTCCGCGAGAGCGTGCAGATCCGGGCCAACGACACGCTCGTCTACCGGCCCAACCTCGGCAGCCAGCCGGAGGCCGCCGCGCCGCCGGGCTCTGATGATGCGAACCTGACGCCCGCCCAGCGCTGGCGCGCGCGGCTCGCGGCGCTCGACTGCGACAACCCCCGTCCCCTCAACAAGTTCGGGCGGAGCTGCTACGACTCGCCGCCGCTGCCGGTGGGCTCCCTCCGGGTGCCGGTTCCCGCCGGTGTCACGGGCACCCCGGACCAGGTCGTGCTCATCGTGAAGGTCTCGGGCGCCGGCAAGACGATGGCCATGCGCACCCTCCGGCCGTCGAGCAGCCTCGAGTTCACCAACGCGGTGGAGCTCTACGCCAACGCCATGAAGTGGACACCGGCCAAGCGCGGCGGCCAGCCCGTGGATGGCTGGACCCAGGTGGCCTTCGGTCCCGAGGCGCCGTGAGCGGTCCCCGGATTCACCCCACGGCGTTCATCGCGCCGGGCGCCTGCGTCATGGGGGACGTGACCCTCGGCGAGGAAGCGAGCGTCTGGTACACCTCGGTGGTCCGGGGCGACACGGCACCCATCACCATCGGGGCGCAAACCTGCCTGCAGGACGCCACGATCGTCCACGTCGATGAAGGGGTGCCGTGCACCATCGGCCCGCGGGTGGGGGTCGGGCACCGGGTGATCCTGCACGGGTGCACGGTCGAGGAAGACAGCCTCGTGGGCATGGGGGCCATCCTGCTCAACCACGTGGTGGTGGGGAAGGGCAGCCTCGTGGCGGCCGGGGCGCTGCTCCCCGAGGGCATGGTGGTTCCGCCCGGCTCGCTGGTGATGGGGATGCCGGCGCGGGTGGTGCGCCCCGTGACCGCCGAACTCACCCGCCGGATCGAGCACACCTGGCGACACTACGTCGAGCAGGCCCGGGCCCACCGGGCGGGGCGATTTCCGCTGGTGTCTGGCTGAGGCGGACGTCGGTCCGTGGGTCCCGGGTCGTTCGTTCGTGGAGTCCCCCCCTCGCGACGCCGCCAGGCGTCGCGTTCGGCTTTGCGGACCCGCGCCGTGTCGCAACAGTGGCGCCGCCGACGGGAGTCGCGTTGGCCGCAGCACGACCTGCCGCGTCAGGGCGCGATGCGAACGCGCCTGCACCCGCGACAGGGCAATGTCAATGGGCTTGTGCGCCTCGGCGAATGCCGCGGTGGCCGTGGCCGCGAGCGGTGGAGCAAGTTTGTGATGTGAACATCGAATTTCCGCGTGGCTGCGTGACTTTTCGGCGTATTGTCGCCACCCCTGCCCGGTCCTACTTTTGTCTCCCGTTTCACTTCTCGTGGGTCTTCCGTCACCAACAGTAGATCCGGCTGTTACGAACCTCTCGCCTCGCATTTGAGGGATGGGCCATGGCGACTTCTTCGCACGACAACTCCGCGCTCGAGCTCTCCGCCAACGCCATCACGGTGCTGGAGAAGCGCTACCTCATCAAGGACGAGCAGGGGAAGCCGACCGAGCAGGCGGCCGACCTCTTCTGGCGCGTGGCGCGCACCATCGCGGACCCGGACCGCCGCTACGGCGCGTCGGCGGGGGCGGTGGAGGCCCTGGCCGAGGCGTTCTTCGGGCTCATGGCGCAGCGGAAGTTCATGCCCAACAGCCCCACCCTGATGAACGCGGGCCGGCCCCTGGGCCAGCTGTCGGCGTGCTTCGTGCTGCCGGTGGAGGACACCCTCTCCAACGGCCAGAACGGCATCTACGACACCCTGCGCTCCATGGCGCTGGTGCACCAGTCGGGCGGCGGCACGGGCTTCTCGTTCTCGCGGCTGCGGCCCAAGAACGCCATCGTCCGCTCCACCATGGGCGTGGCGAGCGGCCCCGTGTCGTTCATGAGCCTCTATGACGCCTCCACGGACGTCGTGAAGCAGGGCGGGACCCGCCGGGGCGCCAACATGGGCATCCTCCGGGTGGACCATCCCGACATCATGGACTTCGTGACCTGCAAGGACGACATCACGAAGATCACCAACTTCAACATCTCCGTCGCCGTCACCGACGCCTTCATGGCCGCGGTGGAGGCCGATGGCGAGTACGACCTCATCCACCCGAAGACCAAACAGGTGGTGGGCCAGCTCAAGGCCCGGGAGGTCTGGAGCAAGATCATCCACGGGGCCTGGAAGACCGGTGAGCCCGGCGTGTTCTTCATCGACCGCGCCAATCAGTACAACCCGGTGCCCCACCTTGGTGCGTACGAGGCCACCAACCCGTGCGGCGAGCAGCCCCTGCTCCCGTACGACGTCTGCAACCTCGGCTCCATCAACGTCGGCTACTTCATCAAGGATGGGCAGGTGGACTGGGAGGGGATGCGTCAGGTCATCCACCTGTCCACGCACTTCCTCGAGAACGTCATCGACGCCAACAACTACCCGCTGCCGGAGATCGACGCGCTCTCCAAGCGCATCCGCCGCATCGGGCTTGGCGTCATGGGCCTCGCCGACCTGCTCATCCGCCTCGGCATCGCGTACGACAGCGAGGAGGGGGTGGAGCTGGGCCGGCAGGTCATGGCCTTCGTGGACGAGGAGTCCAAGGTCGAGTCGGAGCGCCTGGCCGCCCAGCGCGGCGTCTTCCCCGAATGGGAAAAGAGCATCTGGGGCCCGGACGCCACCTGCGCCCGCGACGCCCGGGGCAACCGCATCCGCCCCATGCGCCGGCTCCGCAACTGCAACGTCACCACCGTGGCGCCCACCGGCACCATCTCGATCATCGCGGGCTGCAGCTCGGGCATCGAGCCGCTCTTCGCGGTGGCCTTCATGCGCAACCAGGCCGGCGTCCTCATGCCGGACGTCAACGAGGACTTCGTGGCCATCGCCAAGCGCGAGGGCTGGTTCTCCGACGACCTCATGCGCCAGATCGCCGAGGCCGGCCACATCAACTTCCCGGCGGTGCCGGAGAAGTGGCAGCGCTGCTTCGCCACGGCCAACAACATCAAGCCGGAGTGGCACATCCGGATGCAGGCCGCGTTCCAGGCCCACAACGACTCGGCCATCTCCAAGACCTGCAACTTCGCCAACGACGCCACCGAGGAGTACGTCGAGGAGATCTACCGCCTCGCCTTCCACCTCGGCTGCAAGGGCGTCACGGTGTACCGGGACGGCAGCCGCGACATGCAGGTGCTCTCCACCGGCTCCACCGCCAAGAAGGTGGCGGAGCAGGCCACCAGCACCGGTAAGGCCGAGGCCCGGGCCGACCTCGCCCTCACGCCGAGCGGCGAGCGGATGGATGCCGCCGACCTGCACGGTGAACTGGCCGAGGTGCGCGCCGAGAACGAGCGGCTCCGCAAGATGGTCCTCGAGCTCGAGGCCGAGAGCCTGCAGCGTCGCCAGAAGCGCTCGCGCCCCGAGTCCCTGCGCGGCACCACCCGCCGCATCGAGACCCCGCTCGGCACCCTCTACGTCACCATCACGGAAGACGAGAAGGGCCAGCCGTTCGAGGTCTTCATGAGCCTCGGCAAGGCCGGCGGCGCCATCATGGCGGACGTGGAAGCGATGGGCCGCCTCATCTCCTTGGCGCTCCGCTCCGGCATCCCCATGAAGGAGCTCCACCGCCAGATCCGCGGCATCAGCTCCGACCGCGCCATCGGCCTCGGCCCCAACAAGGTGCTCTCGGTCCCCGATGCGGTGGGCATCGCCATCGAGCGCTGGATGCAGGACAAGCAGGGCATCCAGCAGGAACTCCTGCCCGGCCAGCAGCTGCCGACGCTCGGTACGCTGACCGCGCAGCCGGCGCCCATGGTGGTGCGCCCCTCGGGGGAGGCGGCGGCGCAGGTGGAGTTCTTCTCCCACAAGAATGAGCCCGTCCTCGCCGGCGCCTGCCCGGACTGCGGCTCGCAGCTCGAGTTTGCCGAGGGCTGCAACAAGTGTCACGTCTGCGGCTTCTCGGAATGTGGGTGAGCGCCTGACCAGGGCGCCTCAGCGCCCCTGATCGGCAGCACCCACGCGCGGCCCCGGACACTACATCCGGGGCCGCGGTCTTTCGGGGCAGGGATCCCGCCGCTCACGCACCCGCGTCAGGCCGCTGTCGCGACCGGATTTCGCGCAGGCTGGCCCGAGTTCGGGCGTTTCGTGCCTGAAACTCTTGACATTTGTCACCGTATGCTGAAATATCAGCACCGCAGCCTCCGCCCGTGGTCGATACCGTGTGCCGGTTTTCCTGGAGCCCCGTGATGGCCAAGCGCGCCCCCACCGATGACCTGAGCCGCCGTGAGCGGCAGGTCATGGAAATCCTCTACCGGAAGGGCGAGTCCACCGTCGCCGAGATCATGCAGGCCATGCCGGACCCGCCCACCTATTCGGCGGTGCGCTCGGTGCTCCGGATCCTCGACGAGAAGAAGCTGGTGGGGCACCGCGAGGACGGCCCGCGCTACGTGTACTTCCCGGCGCGCCCCACCGACCGCGCCCGCGAGGATGCGCTGGAGCACGTGGTGCGCACCTACTTCGCGGGGTCGCCCGAGGAGGCGGTGACGGCGCTCCTCCGCCTCTCCGACGCCGACATGACGGACGCCGAGATCGCGCGCCTGCGGGAGAAGATCCGCCGGGCGCGCGCCACCGAGCAGTGACGGAGGCCCAATGACCGCCCCGCTGACGCAGCTGCTGCACGACGTGGATCGCCTGGCCCCGGCCGCGCTGCCCGCCGCGCTCTTCGTCCTGAAGGCGACGCTCCTCCTCCTGCTGGCGCGCCTCGCGACGCTGGCCCTCGAGCGGGCCTCGGCCGGGGTCCGTCACCTGGTATGGCTCGTGGCGCTCGGCGCCATGATGGTGCTCCCGGTCCTCGCCCTGTGGGGACCGCTCGAGGTGCCGATCCTCCCCGCGCGTGCGGTGGCGACCGGCACCGTGACGGCGCTGGAGGCGCCGAACAACGGCGCCCCCGGGCCGCTCGGCGGGCAGGCGCGCCCCGAGGCGTCGGCATTGCCGGACGCGCCACAGCCCAGAGTGAGCCCGGCCGACGGCGTGTCCATTCCGGGGCCTGGCGCGCTGCTCACCGGGCTCTGGGCCCTGGTGGCGCTCGCGCTGCTCGCGCGCCTCGGCCTCGGTGCGCTGGCCGTGCGCCGGATCGTGGCCCGGGCCACGCCGCTCACCGACCCGTCGTGGGAAGCGCCGCTCTATGAGATCGCGGACCGCATGGGGCTGGCGGATTCCCCGCGGCTGGTGCGGAGCGCGGACGTGCAGATGCCCTTTGCGGCCGGGCTCCGCCGCCCGGTGGTGGTGCTGCCCGTGGAGAGCGAGGCATGGAGCGCGGAGCGCCGCACCGCCGTGCTGATCCACGAACTGGCCCACGTGCGCCGGCGCGACCTCCTGGGCCACGCCCTGGGCCGCGTGGCCTGCGCGCTCTACTGGTTCCACCCCCTGGTGTGGACCGCCGCCCGCGGCCTCCGCGCCGAGAGCGAGCGCGCCTGTGACGACCTGGCACTCACCTTCGGCGCCCGGCCCAGTGCGTACGCGGAGCACCTGCTCGACATCGTCACTGCGGTCCGCCAGTCCACCACCCCGGCCGTCGCACTCGCGATGGCGCACCCCAAGGAATTCGAGGGCCGCATGCTCGCCATCCTGAACCCCGATCTCTCGCGCCGCGGGCCCAGCCGCCGGCAGTCCGCATCGCTGGTGGGCGCGCTGGCCGGAGTGGCGCTGCTCGTGGGCGCGGCCGTGCCCGTGCCCCAGGCTGCCCGCGACGTGCCGACCGTACTCCCGGTGCCCCCGGCCCAGGCGTCGCTGGCCGACACGGCGCAGAACCCTACTGCGGGGCTGGCTACGCCGGTGATGCCCGCCACGCCCGTGGCCCCGGCGCCGGCCGCGCGTCAGGAGACGCACACCGACACCCGCACCGAGCGGGTGGAGCAGGCCTCCGAGAGCCGGGCCGAGCAGCGGATCGATGCGCTCCTCGCCGCGCAGGGCGGGGACGATGATCGTCCCACCGTGCTGGCGCGGCTCCTCCGCACCGACACCAGCGCGGAAGTGCGCCGGGTGGCGGCGTGGGGCCTGTCGCGCTACGCGCGCACCGACGCGGTGGCCGAGGCCCTCGCGTCCGCCCTCACCAGCGACCGCGACTCGACGGTGCGCGAGATGGCCGCCTGGTCGCTCGGCAGCGCCCGGCGCAACCCGGCCGTGGCCGCGACACTGGCCCGTGCCCTCAAGGATGAGCGCGACCCGGAGGTCCGGACCACCATCACCTGGGCCATCGGCTCGGTGCGGGCGGAGGGGGCGCTCGACGCCCTCACCGCCAGCCTCGCGCGGGGCGACGCGGACGCGCGCGAGGTCACGCTCTGGGCCATCGGCAGTCTCCGCCCCGAGCGGGCCCCCGCCGGCGTCCTCACCGTGCTCGGCGACGAGTCGAAGGACGTGCGGCTCGCCGCGGCGTGGGCGCTCTACAGCATCCGCGATCCCGAGGCGGTGAGCGCCCTGGACGCTGCCTTCCGCAAGGAGCAGGACGCCGACGTGCAGGAGGGCATCCTGAAGGCGCTGGCAGAGGCGGGGGAGGTGGCGGTGCCCGTCCTCGAGAAGATGCTCGGCTCGAGCGACCCCCGGGTGCGCGCCACCGCCGTCACCGCGCTGGCGGGCGGCAACGCCGCCGGACCGTGGCCCTGGCCGTGGCCCTGGCCGAGGCCGTATCCCTGAGCTGGTGCAGGGCGGGGCGCCGCGCGGCCCTGAAACTCCCGCGGCGCCCCATTCGTTTGTCCTGATGTGCTGAAAAATCAGCAGCGCTGCTGTCCCTCCATCGGAGAAGCCGTGATGCCGCGCCTAACCCTGCTTGCCCTGGTCACCACCGTGGCCGCCTGGCCCGCCGGTTCCATCCGGACGGCCGAGGCCGACGGTGCACTCCTGCCCGATGCCATGCTGCCGCCGGGGCTCGCGGTCCCCGCCGCCGTCGAGGTGCCGGCCGGGATGGCGGCCGTGGCTGCCCCGCGCGATGTGCGGGCGTTGATCGCCTCCGCGCGGGGTGCCGCGCCTGCGCTCTGCGCCTACGCGGCGCGTGCCATCGGGAGCTGGGGTGGCGGCGCCGACGCGCCGGCCACGCTGCTGCCGGCCATCGAGGATCGCCGCAGCCGGCGCATGGCCCTCCCCCCGGCCGACGTCCAGTTCCTGCTCGAGACCGTGGCGGATGCCGACCCCTGCGCCCGTGAGCTGGCCGTGCGCCTGCTCGCCGAGGAGGACGGGGAGGTGGTGACGACCGGACTCCTGGAGCGGCTCGGCGCTGCGGACTCGGGCACCCGCATCGCCGCCACGCTCGGACTCGGGCTCATGGAGCCGAGCCGGGCCGTGGAAGTCCTCACGCGTGCCGTGCGTGACCGCGTGACGGGTGTGCGGGCCAACGCGCTGTGGGCGCTGGGCCGGATCGGGGATGGCCGTGCCGTGCGTCCCGCCATGGGGGCGCTGGGCGACGACGCTGCGCTCGTCCGGGAGACCGCGGCGGGTGCCTTGGGGCAGCTCGACTCGGCCGCAGCCGTGCCGGCGCTCCTCCGTGCGCTCAAGGACGATGCCGCCCCGGCGGTGCGCCGCACCGCCGCCTGGGCGCTGGCCCAGCTTGAGGCACGGAGCGCGGCAGACGGGCTGGCGGCCGCGCTCCGCACCGACAGGTCGGCCGACGTGCGGGAGATGTGCGCGTGGGCGCTCGGCGAGATCGAAGTCCGCGGCGCCAGCGCCACCCTTCTTGCGGCCGCGCGGGGTGACGCTGACCCAGACGTCCGGGAGGTCGCCGTGTGGGCACTGGGCCAGCTCGAGGATCCGAGCGCCGCCGACGGCCTGGGGCAGGTGCTCGCGACCGACCACGATGCCGGTGTGCGCGGCACCGCGGCGTGGGCGCTGGGCCAGCTCGAACTCACGAGCGCACCGCGCGGGCTCGTCGCCGCGCTCACCGATGGCGACGCCGATGTCCGCCTCCGCGCCGCCTGGGCACTCTCGGAGATCGCGGATGCGACGGCACTGCCGGCGCTCCGCGCCGCGCTCGGTAAGGAGCAGGACGCCAAGGTGCGGCGCGCCCAGGTGCGGGCCCTCATCAAGGCGGGCGAGCGCACCGAGGAACTCACCCGGCTGCTCGAATCCCCGGACCCGGAAATCCGTCAGGCTGCCGTTCGTGGGCTCGCGGGACGCCGCGGCGTGGACCCGTGGCCCTGGCCTCAACCCCGGCCACGACCGTTCCCTCGGTGAAACACTCAACCATTGCAGGTTGGGAGCTGTCCAACCGTCATCCCAACCCTGAGGGCCAGAGGCCATGACCGTGCTCGGCATGCTGTTCGCGCTGCAGGTGCAATCCGTGGCGATGGTGGCGCCGCCGGTGGCGGTGCCGCCGGCCACCTCCACCGAGGTCCGCGCCGCGCGCACCGACACCCCGCCGACGCTCGACGGCCGGGATGATGAGCCCGCGTGGCGGCTGGCGGCCCCGATCAGCCAGTTCCTGGAGGCCCGGCCGAGCGAGGGGGCGGACCCCAAGGTGCGCACCGAGGCACGGGTGCTCTACGACCCCCAGCATCTCTACATCTTTGTCCGGAACTTCGATGCCCATCCGGACAGCATCATCAGCCTGCTCTCCCGCCGTGACGACCTGCCCGCGTCCGACCGGGTGTCGATCATGATCGACTCGTACCACGACCGTCGCTCGGGCTACGAGTTCGTGGTGACGCCGGCCGGCGTCAAGGCGGATTTCGCGATCTACAACGACGGGGAGGAGGACCAGGCGTGGGACGCGGTCTGGGACGTGGCCACGCGGACCGACTCGCTGGGCTGGACGGCGGAGTTCCGGATCCCGCTCTCCCAGCTCCACTACGCCACCCAGGGAGACGGGACCTTCGGGTTCATGATCTGGCGCACGGTGCAGCGTCATACCTCGGCCATCACCTGGCCGCTCTTCCGGCCGTCGCGCTCCGGGTTCACCTCGCAGTTCGGGGAGCTCAAGGGCCTCGAGGGACTGGCGAGCCCGGGCCGGGCCGAACTTACGCCGTATCTGGTCACCAAGAACGTCGAGGGGCCGGCGAGCGCCGACTTTGCCCGCGACCAGGAGGTGACGGCGGGGATGGACGTGAAGTACCGCGTGGCGTCCAACCTGGTGCTCAACGCCACCGTGAACCCGGACTTCGGCCAGGTGGAAGCCGACCCGTCGGAGCTCAACCTGAGCGCCTTCGAGACCTTCTTCTCAGAGCAGCGGCCGTTCTTCGTGGAGGGGAAGGGACTCTTCACCTTCAACGTGAACTGCGTGGTGGTGGTGGACTGCAGCACCGGCGAGGGACTCTTCTACTCGCGCCGCATCGGGCGGGCCCCGCAACTGGCCGGGGTGTACCAGGACCAGAGCAACGCGGTGAGCCGGATCCTGGGCGCCGCCAAGGTCACCGGGCGCCTGCCGGGCGGGCTCTCGCTCGGGGTCTTCGACGCGGTGACGAGCCACGCCGAGGGCACCGGTCGCAAGACGGTGGAGCCGGCCACCAACTACGCGGTGGTCCGAGGCAACCAGGACTGGGACGGCGGCAACGGCTCCCTCGGCGTGATCGTGACCGGGGTCAACCGCTTCCTCGACAGCGAGAGTGAGGCCTACTTGCGGCGCAACGCCTACAGCGGCGGCCTCGACGCGCGGCGGCGCTTCGCCGGGCGGTTCGAGGTCTCGGGGTCGTTTGCGGTCAGCCGGGTGTCCGGGAGCGCGGAGGCCATGGCCCGTACCCAGCGGGACCCGGTGCACCTCTTCCAGCGACCCGACGGTCGCGCCACGTTCGACTCCACCCGCACCTCCCTCGCGGGCACCAACACGGAAGTCCGCTTCGCGAAGGTCGGAGGGCGACGGCTGGTTTTCGAGACGGCGTTCCAGCGGCGTACCCCCGGCTTCGAGATCAACGACGTGGGCTTCCTGCGCCAGGCCGACTTCATGGCCTGGACCAGCTGGGCCAACCTGGCCTTCCGCACGCCCAACGCGGTGTTCCAGCAGCTGCGCTGGAACTTCAACAACTGGGAGTACTGGACCGCCGACGGCCTGCCCACCGACCGGGCCTTCAACACCAACGTGCACGTGCAGTTCACCAACCGCTGGTGGCTCCACGCCGGCGGCACCGTGGGCCAGCTCGGCGCCACCTACTGCGACCGCTGCGCGCGCGGCGGCCCGGCGGTGCGGCAGGATCCCTACCTCTCCCCCTGGATGGGCATCGAGGGCGACGGGCGGAAGGCCGTGGTCCCGTACCTCTGGGCAAACTTCAGCCGCAGCGACGGCGGCCGGTCGCACCGCGTGAGCCTCTCGCCCGAGGTGGCGGTGAAGGTCAACAGCCGCTTCAACACCGCGCTTTCGGTGAACTACGCCCGCGCCACGGACGACCTGCAGTACTACGACACCTTCACCGACAATGCGGGGGCGGAGCACTACACCTTTGCGCACCTGGAGCAGAAGACCCTTGGCGTCACCTGGCGGCTGGACTACACCTTCACGCCCACCGCGACGCTGCAGGTGTATGCCTCTCCGTTCATCACCAAGGGGACCTACTCCGACGTCCGCGAGTTCGACGACCCGCGGGCCACCGCCTACGGCGACCGCTACCAGCCCTACGGGGATCCGGTGGTGAGCGCCAACCCGGGCGGCTTCAACTTCCAGCAGTTCCGCTCCAACGTGGTGTTCCGCTGGGAGTACCGGCCGGGGTCCACCCTCTTCCTGGTCTGGAGCCAGGGCCGCGAGCACTTCGCCCCGCTCGAGGGAGACCGGTCCTTCGGCGGGGACGTCGGCGACCTCTTCGACCGCCGCGCGGACGACACCTTCCTGGTGAAGCTGTCCTACTGGTTTGCCCGCTAGCGGTGGGGTCCGGGGGAATGGGCGGGAACCATTCCCCCTTGACCCGCATTCAGAGTTCAACGAGTATCAAACCATGAAGAGTGACACAAAGGCGGGCGTCCTGTCGTCCAAGCAGTTCGACCTGGTGGGGAAGGCCCTCGCTGATCCGCGGCGGATGGCCATCCTGGAAGCCATCGGGACTGCCCGGGAATACTCCTGCCAGCGGCTGTGTGAGCAGTTCCCGGTCACCAAGGGGACCATCTCGCACCACATGAAGGAACTGGTACGGGCCGGGCTGATTACGGCACGGAAGGAAGGCCCGTACCGCTTCTATGAAGTGCGCCGCGAGGTCCTGGCGGCGTACACCGCCGAGTTGCTGCGACGGGTGGCGCACGTCGGCGCGGCGTAGCGTACGATGTCGTCTCGAGAGCCCGTCTTACGCCTTTGAGTTTGATAGTTATAAAACTGTTGCACAGGTTTGGAAACCTGAAAGGAGCGCCCCGGATGTCCCCCTCGTCCTTCGCTGCCCGCCGTCGCGGTGTGGCCTCAGTCGCCCTCGTCGCGTCGGTGGTGCTGATCGGCGTGCTCCTCGTGGCCTGGAAGCGGAACGCCAATGCCAGCGCGGCCAAGGCGGCCGCCGGCTATCCCGAACCGGTGGAACTCGTGACCCTGGCCACGGCGACCCGGGCGGAGCACCGCAGCACCACCACCGCCATCGGCACCGTCCTCGCACTCGAATCGATCACGCTCCGGAACGAGCTCGCCGGCACGGTGCGCTCGGTGGCCCTCACGCCGGGCGCCATCGTCGAGCCCGGCACGGTGCTCGTGGCGCTCGACGTCTCGGTGGAGCGCGCCGAGCTCGCCGCCCAGCAGGCGGAGGCGCAGCTGGCGCAGACCACGCTGGAGCGACTGGAGCGGTTGCGGCAGCACCAGGCCACGAGCCAGGAGGAAGTGGACCAGGCCCGCGCGCAACGCGACATCGCCCAGGCCCGCATCGCGCGGATCGAGGCCACCATCGCCAAGAAGACCATCCGGGCGCCGTTCCGGGCGCGGGTGGGCATCGCGGACGTCCATCCCGGCCAGTACCTGAACGAGGGCGTGGTGCTGACCACCCTGCAGGGCGTGGCGGAGGCGGTGCACGTGGACTTCGCGGTGTCGCAGGACGTGGCGGCGGGGATCCAGGTGGGCAGCACGGTCGAGGTGCGGACCGCGGAGGATGCCGAGCCGCGCCCCGCCAAGGTGGTGGCCATCGACTCCCGCGTGGACCCGGCCACCCGGAACGCGACGGTGCGGGCGCGTCTCCACGGCGGCCGGACGCCGCTCAGCCCGGGCGCCTCGGTGCGCGTCGAGGTGCCGGTGGGCGGCCCGGTGCGCGCCCTGGCGCTGCCGGTGAGCGCCCTCCGCAAGGGCCCCGGCGGCGACCACGTGTGGGTGGTGGCCAGCGACAGCGCCGGCCAGCGGCGCGCGCACGCCCGGCTGGTGCAGGCGGGACCGGTGCTCGGTGACACGGTGCTCATCCTGGACGGCCTCGAGGCGGGCGAGCAGGTGGCCGCCTCCGGCAGCTTCAAGCTGCGCGAGTCCGTCCGGGTCGAGGCCCAGCCCACGCCGACCGCCTCGGCGGCCGGCACCAAGTAAGGCGAGGGGACGGATCCCATGCGCTCATTCACGGACGTGTTCATCAAGCACCCGGTCCTCGCCATCGTGGTGAACCTGGTGCTGGTGCTGGTGGGCTGGCGCGCGCTGGCCAACCTGCCGGTGCAGCAGTACCCCAAGATCGAGCAGTCGTCGGTGGTCATCACCACGGTCTACTACGGCGCCAGCGCCGAGACCGTGCGCGGCTTCCTCACCACGCCCATCGAGCGGGCCGTGTCGGCCATCAGCGGGGTGGACTACGTGGAGTCCACCAGCCGGGCCGGCGTTTCGACCGTCACGGTGCACCTCAAGCTCAACCACCCGAGCACCACGGCGCTGGCCGAGGTGACGGCGCGCCTGCAGCAGGTGCGGGCCGAGCTGCCGCAGGAGGCGGAGCCGCCGGGGGTGGAGGTGCAGCGGGCCGACCGGCCCTACGCCACGTTCTACCTGAGCTTCACCTCGACCGAGCGCTCGGTGCCGCAGGTCACGGACTGGCTGGTGCGGACCCTCCAGCCGCAGCTGGCCACGGTGGCGGGGGTGCAGCGGGTCACCATCGAGGGCGGCCGCCAGCTGGCCATGCGCGTCTGGATCGACCCCCAGCGGCTCGCCGCCGTGGGCCTGGCGCCGGGCGACGTGTACGCGGCGCTCCAGCGCAACAACTACCTCGCGGCCGTGGGCCAGACCAAGGGCGACCTGGTGCAGGTCAACTTGCTGGCCAACACCGACCTGCGCACCGTGCAGGAGTTCAGCGACCTGATCGTCGCGGAACGGCACGGCGCCGTGGTGCACCTGCACGACGTGGCCCGGGTGGAGCTGGGCGCGGAGGAGGCCGACTTCATCGCCAAGTACGGCGAGAAGGAGGGCGTGTACCTGGGCATCTGGACCCAGGTCGGCGTCAACGAGATCGACGTGTCGCACCGGCTCAAGGCCGAGATGGAGCGCATCCGTCCCACGCTGCCGCCGGACATCGACATGCAGATGGCCTACAACGGCACGATGTTCATGGAGAACGCCCTCGAGGAGATCTCGAAGACGCTCACCGAGACCATCCTGATCGTGGCGGTGGTGGTGTTCCTCTTCATGGGCTCCATCCGGACGGCGCTGGTGCCGCTCGTGGCCATGCCCATCTCGCTGGTGGGGGCGGCGATCGTGATGTGGGCGGCGGGCTTCAGCCTCAACCTGCTCACCATCCTGGCCATCGTCCTCTCGGTGGGCCTCGTGGTGGACGACGCGATCGTGGTGGTGGAAAACGTCGAGCGCCACGTGCGGGAGGGGCGGACGCGGATCCAGGCGGCGCTGATCGGGGCCCGGGAGCTGGTGGGGCCCGTGCTCGCCATGACGGTGACGCTCGCCGCGGTGTACACGCCCATCGGCTTCCAGGGCGGGCTCACGGGCACGCTGTTCCTCGAGTTTGCGATCACGCTGGCGGCCGCGGTGGTGGTCTCCGGCATCGTGGCGGTGACGCTGTCGCCGGTGATGAGCAGCCGGTTCGTCAACGAGCATGGGCAGGAGACCTGGCTGACGCGCCGGGTGAACCACGGCTTCGACTGGGTGCGGGCGCAGTATTCGCGCGCGCTCGACGGCGCGCTCGGCATCCGCTGGGCCGTGGTGGTGACGGCACTGCTCGTGATGGTGGCCGCGGTGCCGCTCTACCAGCACAGCAAGAGCGAGCTCGCCCCGGTCGAGGACCAGAGCCACATCAGCTTCTTCATGCAGGCGGCGCCCGACGCGTCCCTGGTGGCCACCAACCGCGCGACGCTCGACGTGGTGCGCACGGTGCAGGCGTTCCCCGAGGCGAAGTTCATGTGGTCGCTGACGGCCAACTGGGGGGCGTTCGGCGGCATGCTGGCCAAGGACTGGCGCGAGCGCGGCCGCTCCACCGAGCAGATGCTGCCCGAGATCTACGGGGCGGTGTCGCAGATCCCCGGGGTGCAGGTGTTCCCGCGCCTCGACCCGCCCCTGCCGACGCCGGGCCAGTACGACGTGGAGCTCGTGGTCCAGAGTGACGCGCCGCCCGAGCAGCTGCTGCAGACCATCGGGCAGATCGTGGGCGCCGGCTGGCAGAGCGGGAAGTTCCTGTACGTGGACACCGACCTGAAGATCGACCTGCCCGAGGCGCGCGTCGTCATCGACCGCGAGAAGGTGGCCGACCTCGGGCTCGACCTGGCCAGCGTGGGGCGCGAGCTCGGCACGCTCCTCGGCGGCGGCTACGTGAACCGGTTCAACTATTTCGACCGGAGCTACAAGGTCATCCCGCAGATCGGGGAGGCGGACCGGGCCACGGTGGGCCCGCTGCTGGACCTCAAGATCAAGACGCCGAGCGGGGCGCTGGTGCCGGTGAGCACGTTCACCCGGATCGAATCCGGCACCGCGCCGCGGACGCTGCAGCGCTTCCAGCAGCGGAACGCCGTGCGGGTGTTCGGCGGCGTGAAGCCTGGGGTCACCAAGGAGGAAGGCCTCCGGGTGCTGGAGCAGGCGGCTGCCGCCACCGGGGATCCGGGCATCATCCTGGACTACGCCGGCGAGTCGCGGCAGATCCGCCGCGAAGGGGCGGCGCTCACGGTGACGCTCGCGTTCGCGCTGGTGCTCATCTACCTGGTGCTGGCGGCGCAGTTCCAGAGCTTCCGCGACCCGCTGATCGTGCTCCTGGGCTCGGTGCCACTGGCCATCTCCGGGGCGCTGGTCTTCAGCTACCTGGACCTGACCACCATCAACATCTACTCGCAGGTGGGCCTGATCACGCTGGTGGGGCTGATCGCCAAGAACGGCATCCTGATCGTGGAGTTCGCCAACAAGCTGCAGGAGCAGGGCAAGGCCAAGCTCGACGCGCTGCGGGAGGCGGCGGGCACCCGGCTCCGGCCGGTGCTCATGACCTCGGTGGCGACGGTCTTCGGCCACTTGCCGCTGGTGTTCGTGACCGGCCCGGGCTCCGAGGCCCGGAACTCGATCGGCATCGTGCTGGTGACCGGCATGGTGGTCGGCACGGTCTTCACCTTGTTCGTCGTGCCGGTGTTCTACGCGCTCATCGCTGCGGATCACCAGGCCCAGTCGGCCGAGGCGGTCGCGACCCTCCCGGCGGCCGGCTTCACGTCGGAGGAACCGGCTCATGCGTAATCCATTCTTGCCAGGCCTGGCCGCGCTCCTTGCGGCCGTGGCCGTCCCGGCGACGGCCCAGCAGGCTGTCGCGTTCGCCGCCCCGGCGGCCTCGGCCGTGATCGTGGCGCCAGCCGCGGACCCGGGCGAGGTGGGCCTCGAGTACTGGCACCGCCTGGGGGACAGCACCCTCTCCCGTCTCCTCGCCGAGGCGTTGAGCGCCAACCTGGACGTGCGGGCCGCCGAGGCGCGCGTGCGGTCGGTGCGCGCGGCGCGGAGCCGCGCCACCTTCCAGCTCCTGCCCGAGGGGCAGGCCACCGGCGGCTACACGCGTCGCCGGCTGGCGGGCGGGAGTTTCCCGGGGGTGAGTGGCCGGCTGCCCAACGAGGACCTGTGGGACGCCGGGCTCGATGCATCGTGGGAAGTGGACGTCTTCGGGCGGCTCCGGTCCAACGTGCGCGCGCAGGGCGCGCTGGTGCAGGTGAGTGAGGCCGACCTCCGCGGCGTGCGGGTGGCGCTCGCCGCCGAGATGGCGCGGGCCTACTTCGACCTGCGCGGCGCGCAGGAGCAGCTGGCCGTGGCGCGACGCAATGCCGAGAACCAGCAGCGCACGCTGGACCTGACGCGGGAGCGGCTGGACGCCGGGCGGGGTACCGCCTTCGACACCGAGCGGGCCCGCGCCCAGCTGGCCGTGACGCGGTCGCAGATCCCGGCCGTGCAGGCCCAGGCCGACGCGGCGACCTACCGGATCAGCGTGCTGCTGGGGCGCGCCCCCACCGTGCTCGCGGGCGAGCTGGCCACGGCAGGCATCACGCCCGCGTTCCCCGATTCCGTCGTGGTCACCGATGCGGAGGTGATCGTGCGCCAGCGCCCCGACGTGCAGGCGGCGGATCGCTACGCGGCGGCGCAGTCCGCCTTCGTGAGCGCGGCCAAGGCGGAGTACCTGCCTCGGCTGTCCATCGGCGGGCAGGCCGGCCTGCTGGCGCAGGATGCGAGTGGCCTTGGGGACAACGGGAGCTTCCGCTACGCCGTGGGTCCGGTGCTGAGCTGGCCGCTCTTCAGCTTCGGGCGCATCGGTGCCGCGGTGTCGCAGGCGCGTGCGGAAGAGGATGCCGCGCGGGTGGAGCACCGGCAGGCCACGCTGGCCGCGCTCGAGGAGGTGCAGAACGCGCTGACCCGCTATCACGCCTCGCGCGAGCGGGCGGCTGAACTTGAGGCGGCGAGCGACGCAAGCAGCCGGGCGGCCGAGCTGGCCCGGATGCGGTATGCGGAGGGGATCGCGGATTTCCTGCAGGTGCTCGACGCCGAGCGTACGCAGCTCGAGTCGGAGCAGCTGCTGGTGGTGGCCCGCACCGATGCCGCCACCGCCTACGCGGCCCTGTACAAGGCGCTCGGCGGCCGCTGAGCCAGGCGCGGTGCACTCCACAACAGGGAGGTCGTCCTCTTGGCCGGGGGGCGGCCTCTCTTCCTTTTCGGGCGCGACGTCAGGCGATGCCGCCGAGGCGGGCCTCGAAGCCATCCTTGTAGGAGCGCGTCAGGGTGAGGGGCGTGCCGTCCTTGAGGCGGACCTCCCAGTCGCCGTCGCCGAGCGGGCGGAGGTCCCGGACCTGGTCCAGGCGGACGATGGTGGAGCGGTGGATCCGGGCGAAGGTAGCGGGGTCGAGCAGCTGCTCGAGGTCGCGCATGGTGCGGCGGGTGGCGTGGATGCCGCCGGGGGTGTGCAGGCGGACGTAATTGTCGGCGGCCTCGATCCAGTGCACCTCGACGAGCGGCACCACCACCGTGGCCCGGGCGCCGCGGGCGGCGATGCGGTCGAGGTAGCGTGGGGAGCCGCCGGCGGGGGCGTGGAGCGCGCCGGTCACCCGCGCCAGCTCCAGGGCGCGGGAGCCCGCGAGGCGTTCGCGCACGCGGCCCACGGTCTGGCCGAGGCGGGCGGGATCGAACGGCTTGAGGAGGTAGTCCACCGCCTGCGCCTCGAAGGCCTGGAGGGCGTAGCGGTCGTAGGCGGTCACGAAGACGATGAGGGGCGCGCGCGCCGGGTCGAGTGCGGCGACGACGCCAAGCCCATCGAGCTCCGGCATCTGGACGTCCAGGAAGACCACGTCGGGGGCAAGGCGCTCGATCTCCTCGAGCGCAGCGACGCCGTGCGCGGCCTCGCCCAGAACGGTGACGCCGGGGAGCGCGGCGAGGAGGCGTGCGAGGTCGCGGCGCAGCAGCGGCTCATCGTCCACGACCAGGGCGGTGAAGTCGGTCGTCATGAGGCCGGGGACGGATCTGGCAGGGTCACCTCGGCCACCACGAGCGCACCGCGCTGCGTGAGGCTCAGGGTCCCGGCGGGCTGGCGCGTGGCCAGGCGCTCGCGGGTGGTGGCGAGGCCCACGCCCTCCGGCACGGCGGTGGGCAGCGGCTGGCCGTCGTTTTCCACCGCGAGGAGGAGGCGGCCCGCGTCGCGGCAGGTGCGCACGCGGAGGGTGCCGCCGGCGATCCGGGGTGCCAGCCCATGGCGGATCGCATTCTCCGCGAGCGGCTGCAGGAGGAGGCGGGGCACGCGGAATGCGAGGGTGTCGGGCGCCGCCTCGATGGCCACGCGCAGCCGGTCGGCGAAGCGCAGCTGCTCGATGGCGAGGTAGCGCTCGAGCAGCGCGAGCTCCTCGCGGAGCGGGATGTCCCCCTCGTCGGCGGCGGGGATCACCTCGCGCAGCAGGTCGCCGAGGAGGGTGAGCATGGTGCGGGCCTTGGCGGGGTCCTCCTCGATCAGGGCGCCGATGGCGGCGAGGGTATTGAAGAGGAAGTGCGGCTGGAGGCGCGCCGCCAGCGCTTCGAGGCGGGCCCGGGTGGCCTGGCCCTCGAGGCGCGCGGCCTGGAGCTCGCGCGCCCGGAGTGCCTCCCACGTGGCCACCGCGTGGCCAAGCCCCACGATGCCGGCGTAGACGAGGAGGCCGAGCTGCAGGCGCGTGCCGGCGAACACCTGTCCCATGATCTCCGCCCGGGTGACCTCCCGGCCCATCGTGCCGAAGAGCCGCATGGCCACGAGGACGAGGCCGGTGGCGGCCGGCACGTGGCACAGCAGGAACACGGGGGCGTGCGCGGCGAGCGAGGCGAGGCGCCGCCCCGGGCCGAAGTCGAAGCGCCGCCCCATCGCCAGGATGAGCGGCGCCACGACGGCCCACGGCAGCCACGCCACCGCCCCGTACAGCAGCACGCTGGCGGCCGAGGTGGGTTCCTCGGCCGCGCGGCGGGCCACCCAGAGCTGGAGGGCACTCACCACCGCGAGCCCCAGGCACGCCACCACCGCGATGCGGGTGGCGGTGCGCTGCGGGCCGCGCGGGGCGCCGCTCAGGACGGAGGATTGGCGCTGGTGACCTGGGTCCATGGGGCGAGGGGCAGGTGCTGGGCCGCGACGCGCTCCGGCGTGAAGCCGGCACGCCGCACCGCGGCCATCACCTCGCGGGCGTACAGCGAGGGCGCATCGATGGTCTGAATATAGTCCCCGGCCCAGAGGAACCCGGCCCCCGGCAGCATGGCGTAGAGCGCGCCCTCGCTGGCCACGCCGTCGATGGCACCGAGCCGGATGGCGCCGCCGGCCAGGCTCGCGGTGGAGTCCACGAGGAGCCAGCGTGGGCGTGCGGTGCGGACGCGGCTGGTCTCGAGCACGTCCGGCTCGAGGGTCCAGCGGCGCTCGAGGACCTGGCGCAGCATGGGCTGCGACAGGCGGTGGGTGACGACCGTGGCCCCGCGCGCCGCCCAGTAGCGCACGCCGCTGATGTGGGGCCAGGCCAGGTCGGTCACCACCAGTGTCACCGCCTTGTGGGTGGGGAAGAGCCGCGCGATCCAGGCCGAGTCCGCCCGGCTCCGCCACTCGGCCGTGGTGGCGTCGAAGAGGTACACGGTGTCGCCGACCTGCGTCACCGCGTGGGAGTACATCGGGGTGCGGAGCAGCATGGTGCGGGCATCGACGCGCACCGTGTCCACCGGCATCTCGCGGCGGGAGAGGTCCGGGGCGCTGGTGTGGTCCGGCAGCGGCGAGGGGAGGGCCGCGGGCCACGCCTCCGCGGCGGTGACCAGCCGGGCGAGGACCTCGTTGCGGGACTGGGGCAGGGCAAGGTCGCGCCGCAATTGCTCGACGCCGTCGATGTAGCGCACGGCCACCACGGGGAGGATGACCGACGCGCGCTCCGTCCAGGTGGTGTACACGTACTCGGCGCGCACCTGACCCCAGAGGACGTGCGGCTCCAGGCGCTCGAACTTGACGGGCACGCCGGTCTTCTCGTCGAGGTAGAGCCGCTCGCCCGGCACGCCGTGGGAGAGCACCACGCGCGGGTAGTCCCGGAAGCGGCAGCGCGCCTCCACCACCACGGGCGTGCCGCGCCAGTCCGCCAGCACGGCCAGCGGGTTGAGGGCGCGGGAGGAGGCAAAGAAGCGGTAGCCGCTGGCGGCGGGTGCCAGCGCGGTGTCCCGCACCACGAGCAGGGCGCGGGCGGTGAGGACGAGGTCTCGCCCCTTCCCGCCGCCCGGCACCAGCACCCGGCCACGCTCCGCACCGCTCGCCGGGTCGAAGGTGTACTCGAGCGCGGTGCTGCTGGCGATGTAGGGCGGGTACATCCGGTCGGACTGGAAGAACTGCGCGTCGCTCTCGCTGGCGGTGAAGCGGAGCGGCGACGCGAGCGTGGCGAGGCCGGTGGCTCGCCCGGCGCGCTCGAGCCAGCCGGCTCCATCGCCCTGCAGGGGACGGCAGGTCTCGGGCTCGAGGCGGTCGCGGCCAGGCCAGGCCTGGGCGTGGAGTGGCACGGCGGCGAGGAACACGAGGGCAGCAACGGTCAAGGATCGGCGGTGGGGCATCGGCGCTGGCATGCTGGCTCCGGGCAACGGGGTCCGCGCCCGCCGGTGCGGGCACGGGGGAGGGTACGGC
>CAZRCT010000017.1:0-23539 GCA_964598655.1 uncultured Gemmatimonadaceae bacterium | reverse complement strand
GGCTCCGGGCAACGGGGTCCGCGCCCGCCGGTGCGGGCACGGGGGAGGGTACGGCGCGCCGTGCGTACGCGATTCGGCCGCGGGGCCAGTCGCGGCCGGGAGGGACGAATCGCGGCATCGCCTCGACCGGGCTGACGCGCCTGCAGGATCGCGGTATGTTGAGGCAGCCCCCGCACGGAGCCGATGCATGCGCATGCTCGGAGGTTCCGGATGACCCTTCCCCTGCACGATCACGCTAACCTCGCGCCCGCCGAGCGCCAGGCGCTGCTGGCCACGCTCGGGAGCTTCACGTCGCTCGGAGAGGTGCTGGGCTGGGGCCGCGGCCTCGTGCCGCCGCGTGGCCCCGCCGAGATCCTGACGCAGGATGAGTACACCCATGACGTTGTCCTCGAGCTCGCCGCCGACCGCTGGCTGGTCTTCGACACCACCTGACTCGGCGCCGTGACGGCGGTCGCCGTCTGGCCCATGCACCCCTCGCACCGCGCGATGCTCGACGCCCGGCTGGCGCGCGGCTGGCGGCCCACGCCCTCCGGGCTCAAGGCCGGTCCCGCGGTCCTCGGCTACGCCGCGTGCGTCTTCCACGCCCACGATCCCGCCACCGGCCCCGCGCCGGAGGAGCCCTGATGCACTACCTCTTGTTCTACGACGTGGTCCCCGACTACGTGGAGCGCCGGGCTCCCCTGCGGAGCGCACACCTGGCTCTGGGTCGTGAGGCGCTGGCGCGGGGCGAGCTGGTGCTCGGCGGCGCCCTGGCCAACCCGGCCGACGCCGCGATCCTCCTCTTCAAGGGCGACTCCCCCGCCGTGGCCGAACGCTTCGCCGAAGCCGATCCGTATGTGAAGGAGGGACTCGTCCGTCGCTGGTGGGTCCGCGAGTGGACGACCGTCGTCGGGGACCTGGCCGAGGTACGGCTGCCCCCCGGCACCTGAGCGCCACCCGCTTGCGCCCGCTGCCGGGCGGCCGTTAGTTGATGAACATGCCTTCCCATTTCCGATTCATGGCCGCCCCGATGGTGGCCATGCTGGCCGCGGCGCCGGCGGCGGCACAGGCGCCCGCACGCTACCAGCCCACCCGCGACACGCTCCGCTACCTCTCCACCAACGACCAGTTCCTCTACTTCGTGAACCGCGGGGATACCGCGGGGTCGCCGGTGACGCTCCGGACCCGCGAACTGCGCGTGGCCCGCCCCGCGGGCGACCGCCTCGAGCTGTGGGTGCGCCTCGAGGGCCTCGACGACCCGCCCTTCACGTCCGAGGACACGTTCACCATGGAGCCGACCGGCCGGGTGGTGGCCGTCAATGGGGCCCCGGTGGAGAACCTGGCCGGGGCGCGCGTGGACCTGGTGCCGCGCCTGCCCGCGGGTCAAGCGCTGGTGCAGGGGCTCACCTGGGCCGACACGCTCCGCGCCGGGGGCGCCGCGCCCTACGGCCTCACGTTCTACCACGCCACCCGCACCTACACCGTGGTCCGCCTGGCGGACACGCTCGGCACCACGCTGGCGCTCATCACGGGCACCGGGGAACTGGAGCTCCGTCACGGCGGCTGGTCTGACGCCTCGCAGACCCAGAGCTGGTACCAGCAGGTGATGGGTCCCGTGGCCGACACCGCGTGGTTCGACGTGCGGAACGGCCAGCTCCATGCCAGCACCACCGTCATGAACCTGGCGGGGCAGGGCGGCATGGTGCGCGGCCTCCGGCTCACCGGCGGGCTCCGCTCCACGGTGCGGCTGGTGCGCGAGCCGCCCGGCCGGTGACCGTCGAGCTCCGCCTCGGGGGCGTGAGGCTGGGCCGGGCCCGGCTCGACCCGCCCGATCCGCGCAGCGGCGCCCGCAGCGGTCGCCTCTCCCCGACCGATGCCTACGACCTCATCTGCCCCATCTTCCGCCTGTTCGCGGACGCCGAGGCGGTGCCGTCCCCGGCCGCCCGTGCGGCCGCCCTCGAGCGCGCCCGCCGGGCACGCGCCGGGCTCAGGCTCAGCCTCGTGACCGAGGATGGCCGACCCCTCGCGGCGGGCGTCATCCACGTGCACGACCGCCACGCCTCCCGCGAGCTGGTGCTCGAGGTGCACGGCCTTCCCGTCGACTGACCGGAGCCCGATGCGTTACCGCCGCATGCCCATCGAGGTCGAATCCCCCGAGGAGGTGGGGTACGGCACGATCCGCTGCAACCTGGCCGAGAGCTCCATCCGCGACCGCCGCCTCGGCGACCTGGCGCTCGAGGTGGATCTCGCCGCCTGTGTGCTCCAGTACGGCGACCACCGTGGGCACCCCGCCTTCCGCGCGGCGCTCGCGGCGGAGTCGGGGTGCCGGCCCGAGGAGGTGCTCCTGACGGCCGGCGCGGCCGGCGCCCTCTTCCTCGTCCACACCACGCTGCTCGCCCCGGGCGATCACCTGGTGGTGCTCCGGCCCAACTACGCCACCAACCTCGAGACGCCGCGGGCCATCGGCTGCGAGGTGAGCCACCTCGACCTCACCTTCGAGCGCGGCTGGCGCTACACCGCCGACGACATCGCCGCCCTGCTCCGGCCCAACACCCGGCTCGTGAGCCTCACCACGCCGCACAACCCGACCGGCGTGGTGCTGCCGCCGCCGGAGCTGGCCCGTATCGCGGAGCTCTGCGCCCGCCACGGCTGCCGGCTGCTGGTGGACGAGACATACCGCGACCTGAGCTTCGCCGGCGCGCCGCCGCTCGCCACTCGGCTGGGCGAGCATGTGCTCAGCGTGGCCTCACTCTCCAAGGCGTACGGCCTGCCGGGCCTCCGGCTTGGCTGGCTCCTGACCCGCGATGCGGCGCTGGCCACCACCTTCCTCGCGGCCAAGGAGCAGGTGATGATCGGGGGCCCGGTCCTCGACGAGGAGATCGGCTGGCAGGTGTATCGCCGCCGCGCGGAACTGCTGCCGGCGATCGTCGCCGGCGCGCGGCGCGGGCTCGCCACCGTCGCCGCCTGGATCGCGGGCGAAGCGGCCCTGGAGTGGGTGGCCCCGGAGGGCGGGGTCGTCTGTTTCCCGCGCATCCGGGCCGCGGCGGGCGTGGACGTGGAGCGGTTCCATCGCACGCTCACCAGCGAGTTCGCTACCTTCGTGGGGCCGGGGCACTGGTTTGAGCAGGACCGCCGCCACATGCGCCTGGGCTTCGGCTGGCCCACCGAGGTGGAGCTGGCGGAGGGCCTCGCCAACGTGAGTCGCGCCCTGGCCGCCGCCCGGGCGGCCGACGCCTGAGCGGGCGCGCCGTGCGCCGCCTGGTGGGCCGCTGCGGCGTCGCACCGGCCCGCCTCACGGGCAACTGGCGCATCGGCCACCGCCTCCGCACCTTCGAGTACCTCGCCGGCACCCTGATGCCAGAACAGGAGCCCTGACGTGCCTCCGCAGCATTTCGACGCCATCGTGGTGGGTTCCGGCATCTCGGGCGGGTGGGCGGCCAAGGAGCTGACGGAGCTTGGCCTGTCCGTGCTCCTGCTCGAGCGCGGCCGGCACGTGGAGCACGTGAAGGACTACGTGAACGCCACCAAGGGCCCCTGGGAGTACCCGCACCGCGGCGGCCGCACCCAGGCCATGGAGCACGACTACCCGGTCCTCAAGCGCGACTACCCGCTCAACGAGAAAAACCTCGACTGGTGGGCCTCCGACAAGGATGCGCCCTACACCGAGGTCAAGCGCTTCGACTGGTACCGCGGCTACCAGCTCGGTGGCCGCTCGCTCCTGTGGGGGCGCCAGAGCTATCGCTGGAGCGAGTTCGACTTCGCGGCCAACGCCCAGGACGGCGTGGGCACCGACTGGCCCATCCGCTACGCCGACGTGGCGCCCTGGTACGACCACGTGGAGCGGCACGCCGGCATCGCCGGCTCGCGCGAGGGGCTGGCCCAGCTGCCCGATGGGGAGTTCCAGCCCGCCATGCCGCTCAACTGCGGTGAGGTGCTGGTGGCCGACCGCCTGCGCCGGCAGTTCGGCGGGGCGCGCCGCATCATCCCCGGCCGCACCGCCAACCTCACCGCCCCGCGCCCCGGCCGCACTCCCTGCATGTACCGCAATGCCTGCTGGCTCGGCTGTCCCTTCGGGGCCTACTTCAGCACCCAGGCCTCGACGCTGCCGGCGGCGCTGGCCACGGGGCGCCTGACGCTGCGCACCTTCGCCCTCGTCACCGAAGTCACCTACGACCGGGACGCCCGGCGCGCCACCGGGGTCCGCGTCATGGATGCGGTGAGCGGGGCCACCACCGAGTACACCGCGCGCCTCGTCTTCCTCTGCGCCTCGACCCTCAACACCACCTGGCTCCTCCTCCGCTCAGCCACCGACCTGTGGCCCGGCGGGCTGGGCTCCAGCTCGGGGCAGCTCGGCCGGAACCTCATGGACCACCACTTCCGCTGCGGCGCGAGCGGCACCCTGGAGGGGCTCGAGGACCGGTACTACTACGGCCGCCGCCCCACCGGCTTCTACATCCCCCGCTACCGGAACCTCTTCGGCGACAAGCGCGCCTACCTGCGCGGCTTCGGCTATCAGGGGAGCGCCTCACGGAGCGGCTGGGGCCGCGCCGTCGCCGAGTTGGGCATTGGCGGGGCGTTCAAGGATGCGGCGGCCCTGCCGGGCGGGTGGAGCGTCGGCGCCACCGCCTTCGGGGAGATGCTGCCCAGCCCCGACAACCGGGTCTGGATCGACGAGACGCGGAAAGACCGGTGGGGCTTGCCGGTCCTCGCCATCGACTGTGCCACGGGCGAGAACGAGCGGCTGATGCGCCAGGACATGATGAACGACATGGCCGAGTCGCTGGAGGCGGCGGGCGTGCGCAACGTCAGCACCTATGACAGCGGCTACGCCCCCGGCATGGGCATCCACGAGATGGGGACCGCGCGCATGGGTCGCGACCCGAAGACATCGGTGCTGAACGGCAACAACCAGGTCTGGGACGCCCCGAACGTCTTCGTCACCGACGGGGCCTGCATGGCGAGCAGCGCCTGCCAGAACCCCTCGCTCACCTACATGGCGCTCACCGCGCGGGCGGCGCACTTCGCCGTGGCCGAGCTGCAGCGCCGGAACCTCTAGGAGCCCGCATGGACGCCCCGCTCCCCGCCATCGACCGGCGCGAGATGCTCCGTCGCGTCGGGCTCCTCCTCGGCGGCATGGCGCTCGCCTCGGAGACCGCCCTCCTCGGCGCCTGCCGTCCGCGCGGCGTGGCGCTCGCCGAGCCGGCGGCCACGCCCTTCCCGCGGGACGAGATCGCGTGGCTCGACGAAGTGGCCGAGACCATCCTGCCGGCCACGGCGACCCCGGGCGCCAAGGCGGCCCAGGTGGGGGCCTACATGGCCGTGACGGTCACTGACTGCTACACCCCGGAACAGCAGCGGATCTTCCGTGACGGCATGGGCCAGCTCGAGGGGAGGGCCAAGGCCCGGTTCCGCCGCGGCTTCCTGGCACTCACCCCGGCGGAGCGGCACGAGCTGCTCGCGCAGCTCGACGGCGAGCAGAAGCGCTACATGGACACCCGCGCCAGCGGCGCCCCGCCGCACTACTTCCGCCTCGTCAAGGAACTCACCCTCTCCGGGTACTTCACCTCGGAGATCGGGATGACGCAGGCCCTGCGCTACGTCGAGGCGCCCGGGCGCTTCGACCCCTGCGTCCCCTACTCCCCGGGGGAGACCAGCTGGGCCGGCCACGCCTGAGCCCCGCGCCCCCGACGTCCGCACCTGCAACATGGCCCGGCTCCCCGCCGCACCGCCCGGGTGCATGCCGAAACCCGAGGCGGCTCCCTCCCGTTTGGAGCGGGTCGCTGCTTTCTTGTTGCGCGTCGTCCCGGTCCCAATCCAACCCTGGAGTCCCTGATGGCGCTGTCCCGCCCGCGCATGACCCGGCTCGTCCCGCTCGCCGTGGCGCTCCTTCCGCTTGCCTCCCTCACCGCCCAGGAACCGAACTTCGGCACCGCCGCCGCGGTGGCCGGGCGTGAGGTCTTCATTGGTCAGCCGGCAAACCAGTACGCCACCGGCTTCGTGTACCAGTTCAAGCCCGACGCCCGCGGGGCGTGGCGTGAGGCGGCCCGGCTTGCCGGGCCCGATTCCACCCGCTTCAACGGCTTCGGCCGGCGGATCGCGGTGGACGGCAACACGCTGCTCGTCTCCGAGAGCCCGAGTGACTCGAGTGCCCCGGGCCGCGTGCACGTCTACGAGCGCGCCTCGGCCGCCGCGGCCTGGCGCTACGTCACCACGCTCAACCCGCAGGGCGCCGTCAACGGCGACCGCGTGGGCCGCACCCTGGCGCTCGTGGGCGACGTGGCCGCCGTCGGCGCCACCCGCAGCGACAGCATGCTCGGCGCCGTCTTCATCTTCCGGCGGAGCAACGGGGCCTGGACCCAGGAGGCCAAGCTCCGGCCCGTCGGCATCAAGCCGGCCACGGGCTTCGGCGCGGCGCTGTCGCTGCAGAAGGACCTGATCCTCGTCGGCGCACTGCAGGCCGACTCCAACGCTGGCGCCGCCTACGTCTTCCGGCGTGACGCCGACGGCAGCTGGAAGCAGGAGGGCGGGGCCCTGCAACTGCCAATTGGCGGCGGGCAGGGCGCGCCGGCGGCCCAGCGCGCCAATGCGCAGTTCGGCGCGGCGGTGCTGCTCCACGAGGGCGCGGCCTACATTGGCGCTCCCGGCTTCGCGCAGGGGCAGGGCCGGGTGGCCCGCTTCACCTACGACACCGCGCAGAAGCGGTGGAACCAGGGCGGCAGCCTCTTCCCCTTTGTGAGCACCCCGAACACGCAGTTCGGTGGCGCGCTGGCCTCGGCGGGGAAGGACGTCGTGGTGGGGGCGCAGGGGGCCAACCAGTTCCGGGGGGCCGTCTTCCGCTTCACGCTCGACACCGCGGGCGTGGCCACCGCCGTCACCCGGATGGTGTACGACAGCACCAAGATCCAGGGCGGCTTCGGCGGCACACTGGCCGCCGGCGCCGACTTCCTGGTGGCGGGCATGGGCCAGGCCGACTTCGCCGAAGGCCGCGCCGTCATCGTGGCGAAGGGCCCGGCCGGCCGCCTGACGCAGACCACGCTTCGCGGCCAGGTGTTCCGCCCGGCCGCCATCGCGGGCACGGAAGCGCAGTGCACCGACGGCAAGGTGGGCGAGTTCGACTGCCGCCAGACCAACCTGCTGGCCCTGGTGCCCACCGCCGAGATGGGCGGCGGCACCGCGCGGCTCAACACGGTCTGGGGCTGGACCGACCCCGAGACCGGCAAGGAATACGCGATCGTGGGCCGCGCGGACGGCACCAGCTTCCTCGACGTCAGCAATCCCACGCGGCCCCGCTACCTCGGCAACCTGCCCAAGACCGAGGCCGCGCCGGCCACGGTGTGGCGCGAGTTCAAGGTGATGGGCAACTGGGTGTACATCGTCTCCGACGGCGCCCCGAAGCACGGCATGCAGGTCTTCGACCTGACCCGGCTTCGCAGCGTGCGGACCCCGCAGCTGTTCACCCCCGACGTCACCTACGACCGGGTGAGCGCCGCCCACAACGTGGCTACCAATCCGGCCACCAACACCGTGTTCATCACCGGCGCCAATGCCGGCGGTGAGACCTGTGGCGGCGGCCTCCACATGGTGGACGCCAAGGATCCGAGGAACCCCGTGTTCCTCGGCTGCTTCCAGGACATGGGCACCGGGTTTGCCGGCACCGGGTACAGCCATGACGTGCAGTGCGTCATGTATCACGGGCCGGACACCCGCTACAGCGGCCACGAGATCTGCTTCGGCGGCAACGAGACCCACCTTTCCATCGGCGACGTCACCGACAAGTCGAAGCCGGTGGCGGTGGGCCGCGCCAGCTACCCCGACTTCGGCTACATCCACCAGGGCTGGCTCACCGAGGACCACAAGTACTTCTACGTCAATGACGAGCTCGACGAGGTGCAGGGCAAGGCCACCAAGGGCACCCGCACCATCATCTTCGACGTGAGCAAGCTCGACGACCCAGTGGTGGTGGGGGAGTACATCGGCGAGACCAAGGCCACCGACCACAACCTCTACATCCGGGGCGACCGGATGTACGAGTCCAACTACCAGGCCGGCCTCCGCGTCATCGACATCTCCGACCGCCTGAACCCCAAGGAAGTCGGCTTCTTCGACGTGGTCCCCGTGGGCGACAACGGCCCCGGCTTCGGCGGCACCTGGAACAACTATCCTTACTTCAAGAGCGGCACCATCCTGGTGTCGAGCGCCTATGAGGGGCTGTTCCTCCTCCGCGACCAGAGCGCCCCGCTGACGCCATGACCCGGGCCCTCCGCCCTTCGCTCCTCGTCCTGCTCGCCCTCGGCGCCGCGTGTGCGGCGCCGCCGGCGGGCGGGGCGGGGGGCGCGGCGCCCGCCGAGGCCATGCGCCCGGCGGGCGCGCCCCACCTCTACGTCCCCAACCAGGACGAGGCCACCGTCACCATCATCGAGCCCCTCGCGGGCACGGTGGTGACAACGGTCAACCTGCAGGACTTCGGCTTCACCCCCAACGCCAAGCCGCACGCCGTGGTAGCGGAGCCGGATGGCTCGGCCTGGTACGTCTCGCTCATCGGCGACGGCGCCGTGGCCAAGTTCTCCCGCGACAACCGGCTCCTCGGGCAGGCGCGCATGGAGACGCCGGGGATGCTGGCCATAGACCCTCGGCACGACCGGCTCTACGCCAGCCGCTCCATGACGGCGGTCAGCCCCCCGTCGAGCGTGGGCATCATCCGCCGCTCCACCATGGCGCTCGTGGACGAGCTCGACGTGCTGCTGCCGCGCCCCCACGGCATCGCCGTCGATTCCCTCAGCGGCCGCCTCTACGTCTCGGGCCTCGGCGACAACCGCCTGGCGGTGGTGGACACCGCCGGCCGCGTGGACCTGGCGGAGGTCCCCGGGCCGCTCCACGCCTACGTCACCCTCGAGCTGGCCCCGGACGGCCGCCGGCTCGCCGCCTCCACGCAGCTCACGGCGCAGCTCCTCGACTTCGACGTCACCGGCCCGCTCCCGGTCCTCCGGCATGCCGCGCCGGTGCTGCCGTTCGGGTACCAGCTGGCCTGGAGCCCCGACGGCCGGAGCGTCTGGCTCGGCAACCAGCGGAGCGGGGCGGTGACCCGGGTTGACGCCGGCACCTGGACCGTGGCCGCCGAGCTCAAGGACTCCGCCTTCGCCGAACCGCACGGGGTCCGCGTGAGCCGGGACGGCCGCACCGTCTTCGTCTCCAGCCACGGCCGCCAGCTCGCGGCCCGCGCGCCCACCGTGGCCGACACCATGCACCACGGCATGCACGCCGGCGAGGGCGCCACCCGCGCCACCGGCACGCTGGTGCTCCTCGACGCGCGCACCGGCGCGCTCCGGCAGGTGATTCCCGTCGGGCGCTTCGCCACCGCGCTCGGGCTCGGGGGAGCCGGGCGGCCGTGAGCCGTCCCCTCGCGCTGGCGGCGCTGCTGCTCGGCGCCGCCGGCTGCGCGCCCGCCTCCCTCACTGCGCAGCAGCCGGCGGCCGCCGCCGCTCCCCTCGCCGGCTTCATGCGGAGCGTGGACGGCGTGCCCGTGCGGGACAGCACCGGGCACGCCCACGCGCTGCCCTTCCTCGGCGGCCTCGAGCGCCCCCGTCCCCAGCTCGCCGACATCGATGGCGACGGCGACCTCGATCTCTTCGTCCAGGACCGCCCCGGCCGGATGATCTTCCTCGAGCGTGTCGGCGCCCGCTGGGTCTGGCGCACCGACCGCTGGCAGGACCTCGACGTGGGGGAGTGGAGCCGGCTGGTGGACGTGGACGGCGACGGCGACCTCGACCTCCTCGCCGAGTCGCCGTTCAGCTACATCCGCTGGTACCGGAACGACGGGGGCCCCAAGGCGCCGAGGCTGGTGCTGGCCGCCGACTCGCTCCGGGACGTCGGCGGCGCCCCGGTCTTCGCCGACCGCCAGAACATCCCCCAGCTCGCCGACCTCGACTGCAACGGAAAGCTGGACCTGCTCCTGGGCCGGGTGGACGGCTCGGTGGCCCGCTACGAGATGGCGTCGTTCGATCCCGCCGCCGGCCCACGCTTTGAACTGCGTACCGAGCGGTTCGAGAACATCCTGATCATCGGCGGTGAGGCCGCCGATACCCTGCCGACGGCCGGCCCCGTCTCCCGGCCCAGTCTCCACGGCGCCAACACCATGGCGGTGAGCGACGTGGACCAGGACGGCGACCCCGACCTCCTCTGGGGCGACTTCTTCGAGCCCGGCCTCCTCTGGATCCGGAACACCGGCACCTGCGCCGCGCCGGCAATGAAGGAGAAGCCGGAGCCGTTCCCCGTGGGCGCGCCGCTCCGCACCAGCGGCTACAATGCCCCAACCGTCGCCGACCTCGATGGCGACGGCGACCTCGACATGCTGGTCGGCGTCATCGGTGGCGCCTACGATCCCAACCGGACCAGCGCCGACAACCTCTACCACCTGGAGCAGGTGGCTCCCGGCCAGTGGCGCATCCGGAGCGCCCGTTTCCTCGACGGTCTCGACGTCGGCAGCGAGTCGAGCCCGGCCCTGGGCGACATCGACGGTGACGGCGACCTGGACCTGCTCGTCGGCAACCGGATCGCCCCGGGCGACCGGAGCACCGCCACGCTCACGCTGTTCCGCAACACCGGCAGCGCCACCGCCCCCGCCTTCCAGGACGCCGGCCGGCTGTCCGTGCGGCCCGGCTACCAGTACGCCCCCGCCCTCGCCGACCTCGACGGCGACGGCGATCCCGACCTCCTCCTTGGCACCTGGCGCGACGCCATCCAGTACTACCGGAACGACGCCGGCACCTTCACTCTCGCTGACAGCGTCCTCGTCCGCATCACCCGCGGCAGCCACACCACCCCCACCGTCGGCGACCTCGACGGCGACGGCGACCTCGACCTCGTCGTCGGCGAATCGTCCGGGACGCTCAACCTCTACCGCAACGACGGCACCCCGTCCGCCCCGCGTTTCACCCTGGTGAGCGACGAGTGGGAGGGGATCCGCCCCGGCCGCCGGAGCGTCCCGCGCCTCGCCGACTTCGACGCCGACGGCGACCTCGACCTCATGGTCGGCACCGAGGCCGGTCCGCCGGCCATCTACCTGAACCGCGGCACCCGAACCGCCTGGGCCTTCGAGCTCGTCCCCTCCGCGCCGGACTGGCCCGCCTTCAGCGCCCCCGCCCTTGGCGACCTGACCGGTGACCACGTGCCGGACCTGCTGGTGGGCGGCGGGAGCGGGGGCCTGCAGCTGTACCTCGGCCGGCGCTGAGCGCCCGCCGGGCAACTGGTGCGCGGGTCGGGTTGCGGCTACCTTGGGCGCATCCTTCCACCCCGTATCCAGGGCATCCCGATGAGCGAGAACGCCGGCGACCTCACTCCCATCAAGCCTGCCCGCCTGGCGCAGGAGATCTCCAAGCTGAGCCTGTCCCGCCGCAACGGGGAAGTTGACCCCGCGGCCTACGACCAGCGCTTCGCCCGCATCATCCAGGAGCTGCGCGGCCGCCGTCTCGACGGCACTCGTGAGGAAATCGTCGCCGCGCTCAAGCCCCTGCTCGACGCCGGCGACATCACCGAGAAGGAGCAGTTCCGCCTCCTCGCCCAGCTCGGCATGCGCCCCTGATCCTCGCGCCGCCGGGACGGCGCGGCCCCCGGTCGCCCCGTCCCGGCGGCGTCACCAGCACCATGTGGGACGCCCGCTGCCCGGCGCCCACGGCCGCCATCCCCGCTACTGCTGCCCTGCGCGCCTCATCCGGCCGGCCACCAGGCCAGACCGGCGAGCCAGCCCTCCCGTCCCGCCCCCGGCACCCCCATTAAGGTCTCGCTTTCGGGCAGCCCGACCCTCTCGCTAACCCCTTGTAAGGTTGGGAGATGGCGGGGTGATCCCGAATTGATGAACGGGTGAACCCTCCCCCGTAGGTTGCCGCCCGTCAGCACAGCGATGGGCCTCCTGCCCGTCGCAGACGGCAACCTCACTGAGCAGGGAGGCTCACCATGTCCCGCACCCCGATCCGCACCGTCCTTGGCCCCGTCGCCTTGATGGGCCTCACCACCCTGGCCGCTTGCGGCAAGCCCGCGAGCGTGACGCTCAGCGACAAGGACCTCGTTGACCGGGGCCGCTACATGGTGGAGGCGGGCGCCTGCCACGACTGCCACTCGCCCAAGATCATGACCGCCACCGGTCCCATGCCCGACCCGGCGCGCCTCCTCTCCGGGCACCCCGCGAGCGAGCCGGTCCCCACCGACCTCCCCGCCGGCACCCTGAGCCCGAGCCAGTGGACCGCCGCCACCAATGCCAGCCTCACCGCCTGGACCGGTCCCTGGGGCGTCAGCTTCACGGCCAACCTCACGCCGAGCGCCAGCGGCTTGAAGGGGTGGACCACCGAGATGTTCATCGCCACCATCCGGAATGGGAAGCACGCCGGTACCGGCCGTCCGCTGCTGCCGCCCATGCCGTGGCAGAACTACTCGACGCTCAAGGACGAGGACCTCCGCGCCATCTTCGCGTACCTCCAGTCGCTGCCGCCCATCGACAACCCCGTCCCCGCGCCGATCCCGCCGCGCACCGCCCTGGGCGAGCGCGCCGCCGGCGACCTGGGGGCCCTGTGACCGTCGGGACGCCGAGCCCCGCGGGCGGTGTCGGGGACGCGAAGCTGCCGCCGCTCCTCACGCTGCCCGCCGCCGCCGGGCTCATCCAGGCCCGGCGCGCCGGGTTCGACCCGGCGGCGGCGCTGCTCGTGGGTGTGAGCGGGATCGATGCGGCGGGGAAGGGCTGGGTCGCCGCGGCGCTGGCCGACCAGCTCCGCGCGGCCGGCCTTCAGGTGGCGGTCTGCGGCCTGGCCGGGTGGCTCAACCTGCCCGGCACCCGCTTCAACCGGCGCGACCCCGGCGGCCACTACTACGCGCACGCGTTCCGGCTCGAGCCGTTCGTGCGGGACCTGCTGCTGCCGCTCCGGGCGCGGCGGCAGGTGGACCTGGTGATGCACCACGCCGACGAGGCCGCGGAGAATTTCCGTCTCGAGCGCATCGTGCATCAGGACGTGGACGTGATCCTGGCGGAAGGGCCCTTCCTCTTCCGCCGCGACCTGCGCGAGATCTACGACCTGGCCCTCTGGGTGGAGTGCTCCTTCGAGACGGCGCTGGAGCGCGCCCTGGCGCGCGGCCAGGAGGGCCCGCTGGCCGGTGCCACCCGGATGGCGTACCAGCGGATCAACTTCCCCGCCCAGCGGCTCCACTTCGAGCGAGACCTGCCGGGCTCCACCGCTGACGGCTGGATCCTCAACGACTTCGCCCTCGGGGACTGAGCCCGGCCCGGGGCCGCGGCGACGGCGCGCCCCCCGCGGGCGCGCCGCATTACCTTCCGCCCATGCGCGTCCTCCTGATCCACGGCCTCGGCCGCACGCCGCTGAGCCTGGCGCGGCTCGGCGCGGCCCTGCGCGGGGCGGGGCACGAGCCGCTGTTCTTCGCCTACCTCGCCTTCGCGGAACCGTACGAGCGAATCCGCCTCCGGCTGGTGGCGCGGCTCCTCGAGCTGGCGCGGGAAGGCGCGCCCGTGGCTCTCGTGGGCCACTCGCTCGGGGGCTTGCTGCTGCGGCACGCACTGCCGGACGCGCGCCAGCTTGCCGTCCATCACCTCGTCATGCTCGGCACGCCCAACCAGTCCCCGCGCCGCGCGCGCCTGGCGGTCCGCTGGCTCCCGTTCCGCCTGTTCGCCCGCTCCAGCGGCGACCTCCTCGCCTCGCCCGAGGCCTATGCCCGCATCCCTGCGCCCGCCGTGCCCACCACCGTCATCGCGGGGACCGCGAGCCCCCGCCTCCTCGGCCGCCCCTTCGGCGCCGAGCCGCACGACGGCTTCGTATCGGTGAGCGAGACCCGCCTCACCGGCGGCCGCGAGCTGCTGCTCCCGGTGGCGCACACCTTCATGATGAACGACCGTCGGCTCCACGCGGAGGTGCTCGCAATCCTCGCCGGCGCCTGACGCCCGCGCATCGGCGGGGGGCCCCTGTGGCGCACAGACCTGGGCGCCCCCGGCGGACGGGTCGCCCGGTCGGGACGATCCCTCCCGGTCTGGCGTGACGAATCGTCCTGCTGCACCTTCCCCTCCGTCGCCGCCCTCCCCACCAACCTCGCTGGAGCTCCCATGGCCTCGCCGCTTCGCCCGGCCGCCCTGCTCGTCGTGCTGCTCGCCGCGTGCAAGGCGGCCGCGCCCCCGCCGCCTCCGGCGCCGCCGGCGGTGGACCCGGTCGCGGTGGTGGACGCCTACCTGGCGAGCTGGAACGCCCACGATGCCGCCCGGGCGGCGAGCGCCTTCACGGACGACGTGGTGTACTACGACGCCACGGTGGGCACCCCGCAGGTGGGCCGCGACTCGGCGCGAAAGAACGTGATCGAGGCCTTCCTCACCGCCGCCCCCGACGCCCGCTGGGTCCGCGATTCCACCCCGCCCATCGTCGGCGAGGGCGCGATCGCCTTCCAGTGGACCTTCAGCGGCACCCACACCGGCCCCTTCGCCGACGGCACCCGGGCCACCGGGAAGCCCTTCACCTTCAGGGGCGCCAGCATCATCCGCCTGCGCGGCGACAAGATTGCCTATCAGGGGGACTACTACGACGCCTACGGGTTCCTGAAGCAGCTGGGCCTCGTCCAGTAGCGCCGCCCGTCGTCCACCGTGGTGAAGGTCCGTGGCAGGTCGAGGCGTCGTCCGCGACGCTCCGCCCGGCCCGCGCATCGCCCCGGGAGACCCACCGACCGGACCCATGCTCGCCCGCCTCGATGATCCGCGTGACACCCGCGCCGCCCTGCTGGCCCTCCTCCCCACCTGCGGGACGCTGGCCGGCATCGGCGTGGGGCTCGCCGGCATCGTCAACTCCCGCGCCGGCGGCCGCTCCGCCACCCTGGCGGACGAGTTCCTGCTGTGCTCCGCCCTCGGCTTCCTGCTCGATTGCTACCTCATCTTCTTCGCCATGCGCCACCTCGATGCCCGCTGGGCGCCCCGCCTGCTGCGCGGCATCGACGCCGTCTTCCTCGGGGCCCTCACCCTCATCGTCTTCTCGGGCTTCGCCGTGGTGTACGAGTTCATCTGAAGGCCCCGTCGCGCCGGGAACGGGGGCGGCGGTATGCTTGGTTGTCCCCACGCGAGTGCCGTCCGTCATGTCTTGCCGCCCCCGCCTGCCTGTCCTCGCCGGCGCGCTCCTCCTGGCCTGCGCCGCGCCCGCCGAGCGCCCAGCCGCCGCGCCACCGCCGACGCTCGGCGTCCACGTGGATAGCGGGCACGTCACGGCCCCCGATTCCATCGCCGCCGGCTGGCACGCGCTCCGGGTGACGGAGGCCGGAGGCAGCCACATCCTGGTGGCCTTTCGCCTGGGCCGCGCGGTGGCCGACGGCCAGCTCCCCGCCGTGCTCGCCGCGCTCGACGGCACCGGGGCCGATCCCTCGGTGGCCCTCGCCATCGGCGGCCCCGAGGTGGGTGATACCGGCGAGGCCATTCTCGACTTCACCCCGGGGCGCTATCTCCTCGCCTGCGTGAGCCGCGGCGAGGACGGGCACCGCCACCTCGCCGCCGGGGAGGCGCGCCTGCTGGTCGCCACCGCCGCGCCCCCGGCGCCGGCGCCCAGCGGCACGGTGCGGCTCGAGCTGCGCGACTTCGCCTACGGCGGTCCCGATCGCTGGCCCGCCGGCCCCGCCCGGCTCGAGATCGTGAACCTCGGCCGCCAGGATCACCAGGTGCGCATTGCGCACCTCAAGGAGGGGGTCAGCATCCGCGACTGGCTGCACGCCGATGATCCCGGCGACGTGGCGCTCACCGAGGTGGGCATGGCCCGGATGGGGCCCGGCACCACCGCCTTCCTCGACGTGCAGCTGGCGCGCGGCGCGTACGTCCTGTACTGCCTCGTCGCCGATCCCGCGTCGGGCCGCCAGCACGTGGACCTCGGCATGGTCCGGCCCATGCAGGTGGACTGACCCGCGCCCGGCTGGCGCACCACAGTCCCGGGCGTACCTTTGCCGGTGCTCGCCACCGCCCGACCTCTCTCCGCGAGGCGCCCGTGAACACCTGCTCCCTCTGCATCACCGAGAATCATCCCGACGCGGTCGTCTGCAAGGCCTGCGGGGCCACCAAGGTGCTGCAGGCGCGGGCGGGCTACCTGCGCGGCATCGCCATCCTCGGCCTCTCGATCATCGGACTCCTCGTCCTCATGGCCGGTCGCTACCTGGTGGGCTTCGGGTTCATCGGCGCCGCCGTCCTCGTGGGCCGCAGCTCACCGCGCCAGGCGGTCTGGATGCGCAAGGTCTGAGTCCGCCGCCGGCTTCCCTCACCGACATTCCGCCCCGATGGCCTTCTTCGCAATCGCCCTCGTCGTCCTCGGCAACATCCTCTATCACCTGGGCCAGCGCGCCATCCCGCGGGACGCCAACGCGGTCGTGGCCACCCTCGCGGCCTACGTGGTGGCCCTCGTCGCCACCCTGGCCATGGTGCCGGCGCTCGCGCGCGGTGTCCCGCTCGGCACTGCGTGGCGCACGCTCAACGCCAGCACCCTGGCCGTCGGCACCGGCATCGTGGCCATCGAGCTGGGGTTCCTGCTGGCGTACCGCGCCGGGCTCCTGATCAGCACCGCCTCGATCACCGCCAACGCCGCCGTCGCCGTGCTCCTCCTCCTCGTGGGTGCGCTCGCGTTCAAGGAACCGGTCCCGCTGGGGCGCGTCGCCGGTATCGGCCTCTGCCTCGTGGGGCTCTGGCTCATCACCCGGCCCTGACGCTCCCGCCGCCACGCTCACCCCGGGCCCCATGACCCTCGCCGACCGCCTGGCCGCCCACCGCGCCGCCCCGTTCCCGCCCGAGGCCACCCGCGTGGAGCTGGTCGGCGTGGACCTCGAGCGCCTCGACGCCGACCTCACCGCCCTCGCCGCGCGGGTGGCGGGCGGCGCGGCGCTCGACCCGGCGGCGACGACCCTGCTGGCGCGGCTCCGCGCCGAACTGGCCCGCGTCATCCCGCAGATGCCGGACGAGGTGGCGGGCTATTTCGTGGAGCTGGCGGAATTGGGCCGGGCCTGCGCGCCGGACACCAACGCCGGGCCCCGGCTGCACCTCGTCCGCCAGCAGGACCTCCCCTTCGCGGGGATGTCGCACCACTTCATCGGCCGCGAGCACGGCGTCCAGGTCTCGGCCTACCTGGTCACTTCCGCGCCTGGCCGGCGCACCCGGCTGCACCGCCACCCCTACGACGAGATCGTCTTCGTCCGCGAGGGCCGCGGCCGCTGGCGCGTCGGCGACGAGGAATGCGAGGCCGGCGCCGGCGACATTCTCGTGGTGAAGGCCGGCCAGGTCCACATGTTCACCAACACCGGGGACACCCCGCTGGTCCAGCTCGACGTGCACGTGAGCCCGGAGTTCATCCAGGAAAACCTCGATTGAGGGCCGCCGGGGCGGCGCCCCGGGCCCCCGGACCCACCCGTCACCGGATCGTGACACGGCCGTGCGCGGACCTATACCCGTCCACGCAGGTTTGACGAAGGCTCACGCCCGCCCGGTCACAGCCGTGGCACGGGACACCTTCGACCTCCATCACGAGTGCCGCATGATCCGGTCACGCCTCCTCCGCGCCGGCCTCCTCCTTGGCGTGGGCACCACCCTCCTGCCCGCGTGCACCGGCCTCGTGGCCGGCCCCACCACCCAGTTCTCGGCCACCGTGCCGGTGCAGCCCGACTCCGCCTGGAACCGCCTGCGCCGCGGGGTGAGCGCCGAGGTGATGAGCATCCAGCTGGTGGACTCGGTGCAGGGGATCCTGCAGGCCCGCCGCATGCCCAAGGTCACGGCCGAGCCGACGGCGCTCGAGCGCTGCCACATCCTGCTCGACCTCCGCCTCACCCCGATGGGCGACAGCACCGGCTTCACTTGGGTCACCCAGTGGGTGGCGCCCACCCAGCTCGCCTCGCGGCAGCCGCCGCTCTGCGAGCGCGAACGGGCCCAGCTGGTGGAGCGCATCCAGCTCACCATCGAGCCGCCGGCGCCCTGACCGCCGGGCGTCCGCGCACCCCGACCGGACCGCGGACCGAGGCCTCCGGTCGTCGGGCCCAGCGGAATGCGGTCATGGCGGAGTGGGGCGCATGTTCAATCTGCCGTAGTCCGTCCGTCTCCCCGGACCACAGTCTGCGGCTATATTCCGGACCATGCCACCCCTCAATCGCCGCCAGACCGTGACGGTGCGCGTGGGCCAGGTGCCCGTCGGGAGCGCGCACCCGATCGTCGTGCAGTCCATGACCAACACCGACACCGCCGACGTCGCCGCGACGATCCGGCAGGTGGCGGCGCTTGCCAAGGCCGGCAGCCAGCTGGTCCGCGTCACCGTGAACAACGACGAGGCCGCCGCCGCCGTCCCCGCCATCGTCGAGGGGCTGGACCGGCAGGGCATCACGGTGCCGATCATCGGCGACTTCCACTACAATGGCCACCTCCTCCTCACCCGCTACCCCGCCACGGCGCAGGCGCTCGCCAAGTACCGCATCAATCCCGGGAACGTGGGCGGGAAGCGAGCCGACGAGAACTTCCGCAGCATCATCGAGGTGGCCCTCCGGAACGAGAAGCCGGTGCGCATCGGGGTGAACTGGGGCAGCCTGGACCAGATCCTCCTCACCGAGCTCATGGACGCCAACGCCCGGAGTGCGGCGCCGCGCGACGCGCGCGACGTCATGATGGAGGCCATGCTCGAGTCCGCGCTCCGCTCCGCCGCCCTGGCCGAGCAGATCGGGATGCCGCACGACCGGATCATCCTCTCCGCCAAGGTGTCGGGGGTGCAGGACCTGGTGGACGTCTACCGCCTCCTCGCGGGCCGCTGCGACTACCCGTTCCACCTGGGCCTCACCGAGGCCGGCATGGGCATGAAGGGCATCGTGGCGAGCGCGGCCGGGCTTTCCATCCTGCTGCAGGAGGGCATCGGCGACACCATCCGCGTGTCGCTCACGCCCAAGCCGGGCGGGGACCGCACCGAGGAAGTGCTGGTGGCGCAGCAGATCCTCCAGTCCCTCGGCATCCGGAGCTTCGCGCCGCAGGTCACCGCCTGTCCCGGCTGCGGCCGCACCACCAGCACCTTTTTCCAGCAGATGGCCGAGGACATCCAGGGTTACCTCCGGGAGCAGATGCCGACGTGGCGGGAGAAGTATCCGGGCGTCGAGGAGCTCAAGCTGGCCGTCATGGGCTGTGTGGTGAACGGTCCGGGCGAGTCCAAGCACGCCAACATCGGCATCTCGCTCCCCGGCACGTTCGAGGAGCCCAAGGCCCCGGTGTACGTCGATGGCCGCCTCTTCGTGACCCTCAAGGGGGACGCGATCGTGGCGGATTTCCTCAAGATCCTCGACGACTACGTGGAGTCCCGCTACGGCGCCGGCCGCGTCGGCGCCGGCGTCTAGCCAGGCCACGTTGCAGGGGCCGGCCAGGGCCGGCTCCCACGACGGCTTCCCGCTGACCTGCAGACCAACTTGACCGACCTCGGCACCAACCCGATTGCCGGCATGGCCGCGATGTTCGGGGCGGGGCTCGTCACGAGCCTCACGCCCTGCGTCTATCCCATGATCCCGGTGGTGGCGGGGGTGCTGGGCGGGGCGGGGGCGGCGGGGCGGAGCAGGCGGGCCACGGTGGGGTATACCCTCACCTATGCGCTGGGCCTGGCGCTGGTGTACGCCAGCCTCGGGCTCGCGGCGGGGCTCACGGGATCGCTCTTCGGGACCATCAGCTCCAACCCCTGGGCCTACCTGGCCATGGGGAACCTGCTGCTGATCTTCGCCCTGGCCATGCTGGACGTGATCCCGGTGAACATCCCCGGCCGCCTGGCCGACTGGGCGGGCAAGTTCGGCGGCGGGTCGCTGGCGGGGGCGTTCATGATGGGGGCCACCTCCGGGCTCGTGGCGGCCCCCTGCGGGGCCCCGGCCTTCGCCGCCGCCCTCACGTTCGTGGCCACCACCCGGAGCGCTGGACTCGGCTTTCTCTACCTGTTTGTCTTCTCCCTGGGCATGACGGCGCTCCTGATCGCCGTCGGGCTCGGGGCAGGGCTCGGGGCGCGGCTGCCCCGGGGCGGCCGGTGGACGGTCTGGATCAAGCGGGCGGCGGGCGTCCTGCTCATCGCCATGGCGGAGTACTACTTCGTGAAGGTGGGGTCGGTGCTATGACGGCTGGATCAACGCGGCTCGGCGTCCTGCTCCTGGCGGGGGCCCTCGCCCTCCCGGGGGCGCTCCGGGCTCAGGAGACGGGGATCGCGGTGGGGTCCAAGGCCCCCGTGGTCTCGGTCAAGGACCTGGACGGGAAGCTGGTGAGCCTGGGCCAGTGGATCGGCAAGAAGCCGGTGGTGTTCGAGTGGTGGGCCACCTGGTGCGAGAACTGCGAAGCCCTCATGCCCCGCTTCCAGGCCGCCCGCCAGCTGGTGGGCGACAAGGTGGAGTTCGTGGGCATCAACGTTACCGTGAACCAGTCCCCGGCCCGTGTCCGGCGGTACATGGACGAGCACGGGGTCCCGTTCCGGGTCCTGTACGATTCCGACGCCACCAGCACCCGGGCTTACCTGGCCCCCGCCACGTCCTTCGTGGTAATCCTCGATGCCGCCGGCACGGTGGTCTACACCGGGGTGGGCGGCGACCAGCAGTTTGAACCGGCCCTCCGGCGCGTGGCCGGCCTGTCCAACTAGTGGAGCCTCGATGACCAAGCTGACCCGGGCCCTGGCCCTCCTGACGCTCGCGGCGGCCCCCGCCGCCCCGCTCGCCGCGCAAGCCACCGGCACGCCCCCGCCAGCCCCGGCGGGCGTCGGGGAGCCGACCGCCGGCTTCGTGTCCGGTCCAATGATGGGTGACCGCGCCCCCGACTTCAGCCTCCCCTGGGCCAGCGTCGACGGGCCCGGCGGGGCCCAGTGGTGGTCCCTCACGGGCCAGCGGGGCAAGGTCGTGGTGCTGGCCTTCTACCCCAAGGACTTCACCTCCGGCTGCACCGCGGAGATGCAGACCTTCCGGGACCAGTACAGCACGATGTTCGGGGACGGGGTGGAGGTGGTGGGGATCAGCGCGGACTCTGTGGAAACCCACGTCCGCTTCGCGCAGTCGCTGGGGCTCCCCTTCCGGCTCCTGTCCGACCCCACTCAGCAAGTGGCCAAAGCGTGGGGATCGGACGGGGCCAATGGCTACAACAAGCGGACGGTGTTCGTGATCGACCGGCGTGGAAAAGTCACCTACACCAACCGGCAGTTCGGCGCCCTGGATCCCAAGGCCTACAAGGACCTTCAGGACGCGGTGACGCTGGCCAAGAAGAGCTGAGTCGCCGCTGTCGTTACAAAGGGCCGCTTCTCCTCCCGGGAAGCGGCCCTTTGTCGTTGGTCCGATTGTATATGCACACTCTGTGCATAGAATTCTGGCCAGAGCCGACACTGTCGCCACCCTCTTTTCAACATTTCCCATGTCCTTTTTCGCATTGTGGGAATTGTGGTTAGCTCATTGACTTCAAGTGGAAAATAAGGCCGAGCTCCAGAAGCTTCGGGATCAACGTGTTGGGGCTATGCATCCACGATCTTCCCCACTCCACATGTGGACAAATGTGGAGATCCACATGCGTGGGATACTCGGTGAGCAGCCGGACCGGCCATGGAGACGGCCCAGAATCTCGTTGTGGAAAAGTTGCGAGAATCAGGCGATGGTCACTTTTCCAGATGGACGCCGCTCGACCTCTTACCATCGGGCCGGCTAGGCAGGGAGGGCCCCTCCCGGATGGGGACCGGCATCGTCTGGTACCCACGCCTTCTGCCGGGGCGCCGCTCGGTTCCCACGGCAGCAGCCTCTCCGTGGCCGAGTGCACTTCCTGAGCGGTAACGCCACGCGAGCGCTATTTTTCCACACCACCCCATGGCCCCCGCAATCCTCGGCACCTCCGGATTCCTGCGCGCCAAGCGCGTCCTCAGCCTCCAGCCGGGGGTCGAGGGCGATGCCGTCTGGTGGCAGGACGGGTGGGTCCGGCTGGTCGGGAAGGCCCGGGAAATGGAACGGCTGGTACCGAGCTCGGTGCCCCGGATCGACCTGCTGAGAACCACCGTGACACCCGGATTGGTAGATGGTCACACCCACTTCGGGATGTGGGCGCTGGGCCGCCAGCGGGTGCATCTGGGCGGCGCGGGGACCCGGGCGGAAGCGCTCCGGCGGGTGGAGGCTGGACGGCCGGAACAGGGCTGGATCCGCGGCTTCGGGTGGGACGCCAACCGCTGGGAGGCGCAGCCCCACCGCTGGGTGCTGGATCGGATCACTGCCCAGATTCCCGCGTTCCTCGAGTCCGCCGACGTTCACGCCGCCTGGGTCAACTCGGCGGCGCTGGCCCTGGCCGGCATCACCCGCACCACCCCCGATCCGGCCGGAGGCCGCATCGTCCGGGATGCCGCCGGGGAGCCCACCGGGCTCCTGTTGGAGCGGGCCGTCGAGCTGGTCCGGCAGTTCCTCCCTCCCACCGAGCCGGACCGCCTCCGCACCAGCATCGAGGCCGCCCAGGCCGAGGCCCACAAGCTGGGCATCACCGGGATCCACAACGTGGAGGGGCCGGACGCCCTCCGTGCCTTCCGCGAGCTGGACGCCCAGAACCGGCTCCGGCTCCGGGTCCTCTTCCATCCCCCGGTGGCCCAGCTGCCACTCCTGCTCGAGGCCGGGGTGCGGAGCGGACAGGGCGGACCCTGGCTCCGGCTGGGCGGGGTGAAGCTCTTCTTCGATGGCACGCTCGGGAGTCGCACGGCCTGGATGCTCGAGCCATATGAGGACGGCCGCGACCGGGGCATGCCGCTCGCGACCGAGGCCGAGGCCCGCTCGGCGGTGCAGGCGGCGGCACGGGGTGGCATTGCGCTGGCCATCCACGCCATCGGGGATGCGGCCGTGCGCCGGGCGCTGGACCTGCTGGCCGAGGCGCCGATGGTGGGCCTGCCGCACCGGATCGAGCACCTGCAGTGCGTGCACCCGTCGGACCTCGGGCGGGCGGCGGAACTCGGGGTGGTAGCCTCCATGCAGCCGTCCCACCTCCCGGGGGATGTGGCGCTGGCGGAGGAGCGGTGGGGGCGGCGGGCGGCGGGGGCGTATGCCTTCCGCTCGCTGCTGGAACGGGGGACCATTCTGGCCTTCGGGAGCGACGCGCCGGTCACCAGCCTGGACCCGCGCCTCGGCCTCGCCGCAGCCATGACCCGGCTGCCGAACGACGGCCGTCACCCCGCCGGCTGGCAGTCCGAGGAAGTGCTCTCCTTTGACGAGGCGCTCTCCGCCTACACCCTGGGCAATGCCCTCGCCGCGGGCACGGCGCGCACCCAGGGCCGAGTGGCCCCCGGTTTTGCCGCCGACTTCGTGGCCTGGGAGTGGGACCCGGCGTTGGGCCACGGGGAGGGCGCCGCCATCCTGACCGCCCAGCCGCGCCTCACGGTCGTGGGCGGTGAGGTGGTGTGGGCGGGGTAGAGTGGTCGGGGGGTCGCCCCCGCAACACCGCCGGCGCGGACCGGACCACCTTTCCCCGACGACGCCTCTCGCGCCCTGTCACGCCGGTAGCCCGCATCCGGCAAGGGCATTAGACTCCCCGCGTCCCTCGGACGCTGATTCCCCCCATAGAGGATCGCCG
>CAZRCT010000016.1:0-57611 GCA_964598655.1 uncultured Gemmatimonadaceae bacterium | reverse complement strand
AGCCGCCCGAACCCGATCGCTCGCTGAAGCGAGCGCTCGGCACCACAAGTCCTGAAGGACTCGCGTTCCGAGCCCCTCAACGGGGTCCGGGACGCGAGTCATTCAGGACTTGTGTTATTAACCGCTCGCTTCAGCGAGCGATTACTACCGGCTCACAACCGGTGCACGACCGGAGTCCCCCACCCGCTACGGCACCAGGGTCGGCACGAGCACGTCGGCGCCGGTGCTGCCGAGGCCGAGTTGCCCCGAGATGTTCTGGCCCCAGCAGTAGAGCTGGCCGGTGGCCTCGACGCCGCAGGTGTGGGTGTAGAAGGCGTCCACCTGGATGAAGTGGTGCCCGCCCGCCGGCGCCACGGGCGCGGTGGCGGTGTTGGCGGAGTTGTCACCGAGCTGGCCGGTGAAGTTGCTGCCCCAGCAGTACGGCGAGGGATCGGGCACACCCACCTCGAGGCCGCAGGTGTTGTACATGCCCTGGGCAAAGGCCAGCCAGCTCCGCCCACCGGGGATGAGGTTGGGGCTGAGCGCCGTGCTGTTGGCGCCGATGGCGGGGTCGCCGGTCATCGGGTGGCCGGCGTTGACGCCCCAGCAGTAGCCGGCATTGGTGGTGCTCACCGCGCAGGTGATCTGCCCCGCGTTCACCGTCAGGAAGCTGACCCCAACCGGCATGGCCACCTTCACCGGGATGGAATCGGGGTTGGTGTTGCCGGTGCCGAGGTTGCCGCCGTAGCCCCAGCAGTAGGCCTCGAAGCTGCTGCTCACGGCACAGGTGTGGCTCACGCCGGCCGAGACGCCTTCCCAGGTCACGGCGCCGGCCGCGGGATCGGCGACACGGGTGGGAACGTCGCGGGACGCGGAGGAGTGGTCGCCGAGCTTGCCGTAGCCGTTGTAGCCCCAGCAGTAGAGGGCGGTGCCGGCCCGGGCGCAGGCGTGGCTGTTCCCCACGCTGAGCTCGTCCCAGATGGTCACGCCGGCCGGCAGGGTGACGGCGGTTGGCAGCAGGGCGTTGCCGCCCGGGCCGTGGCCGAGGCGTCCGTCGGCGTTGCTGCCCCAGCACCAGATCTTGCCGGCGGCGTCGAGGCCGCAGGTGAAGGAGCCGCTGGTCTGGATGGCGCGCCAGTCGGGCATGGGCTGGCCGGCGGGGGCGGAGACGGGATGGGGCGCGTAGTACGGGTTGTTGGTGCCGTCGCCGAGCTGGCCCTGGCTGTTGTCGCCCCAGCACCAGGCCAGGCCGGCGTTGGTCACGGGGTCGCTGGTGAGGCCGCAGGTGGTGAGCGCGCCGGTGCTCACCGACGACCAGATCCGCCCGGCCGCCGGGATAGTGAAGCTGCCGGTGCCCGCCACGGCGCCCACGGTGGCGCTCACCGTGGCGGTGCCGGTGCCGGCGAGCCCCACCACCCAGGCCGCGTCCGTGCGGCCGGGGACGGGGTGCACGGCCACGATGCCGGCCGGCAGCACGCTCCAGGCAAAGGCGGCGTTGGCCACGTAGCCCCCGCCCGCGTCGGTGGCGGTGGCGAAGACCAGCACGCTGTCGCCCGTGCCATTGAGGGTCCAGGTGGCGGGGTTGAGCGTCACGGTGGCCACGGTGCCGCCGGTGGCGCCGGTGCAGCCGTTGACGCTCGCCTGCCAGCTCCCGCTGCTGCCGCCCGCGGTGTAGCTGCCGCTCACGCTGCTGCCGCTGATGGTGCCCGTGGCCGAGCCGCTGGGGATGCTCAAGGTCACGATGCTGCCGCTCACCGTGCCGGTGAGCGCGTAGGAGCTGGTGCTGATCACGAGCAGCGCGTACACCTGACCGCCGCTCACGGCCAGGCTGAGGAGGCCGTTCTCCGGGTCGCCGTTGCCGTCGGTGCCGGTGAAGGTGCCGCAGTACGTGGTGACGCCGGCCGTGCCGGAGCTCACCGTCATGGTGAACACGCCGTCGATCGCGGGACCGGTGAAGGTGCCGCTCAGGGCGCCGGTGGCGTAGCTGCCCGTGAAGCTGTAGCCGCCGCCGGTGAAGCTGACGGCGCCGGTGCCGGTGTCCCAGGTGCCGGTCACGTTCACCGTGCCGCCGGTGGCCAGGCTGAGCGTGCCGGAGAGGTTGAGGACCACGCGGGCCGCCGGCAGCCGGCCGCCCGCGGCCGCCACCCGCGGCGCCGTGATGTCGCCCGCCACGGTGAGCTCGAGGGTGCCGACCGCCCCGTTGGTGGCCGAGAGGATGCCGGCGAGGGTGGTCTCGGTGGGGCCGGGACCGGTGCCCCCATTGCCGTCGCCCCCGCCGCCGCAGGCCGCGAGGAGGAGGGCCAGGGCAACGGCGGCGCGACGGGTGGCGGCCTGGACGGGACGCATGGACGGGCTCCAGGAGTCGGTGGCGGAGGGGGGGCCCGGCGGGATCGGCCGAGGCCAGCATGGCTGGCGGGCCGGGAGCCGGGGACCCGAGGTGCGCCATCCATACCCCGGGCGGATTATTCAGCCGTTATTCCCCCGTGAACTGAGGGTCCGTCCCGCCCCAGCCGATTCCCCGGCGCGGGCGCTCCGGTCCCTCGGGCGCCCGGCGCCCCGGCGGGCCCGCAGGCGTCTGGCGCCGCGCCCCCCTTTCCATAGATTCCGGTTCGTTCCGCACCTCCTCGGCCGCGCCCCGAACTCCGGACCTCACCCCTGCGCTTCTCCCCCGCCCCGGCCCGCCGCGCATGAACGACCTGCGCGCCCGCCTCGCCCAGGCCCTGGGCACCGGCTATGTCATCGAGCGTGAACTGGGCGGGGGCGGCATGTCCCGCACCTACCTCGCCACCGAGGAGGCGCTCCGCCGCCACGTGGTGATCAAGGTGCTGGCGCCCGAACTCCTGGCCGGGATCTCGGTGGAGCGCTTCCGGCGCGAAGTCCTCATGGCGGCCAAGCTGCAGCACCCGCACGTGGTGCCGGTGCTGGCCACCGGCGAGATCGAGGGGCTGCCCTGGTTCACCATGCCCTACGTGGAGGGCGACAGCCTCCGCCGCCGGCTGGAGCACGGCCCCGTGAGCGTGGGGGAGGCGGTGAGCATCCTGCGCGACGTGGCGCGCGCGCTGGCCTACGCGCACGGCCACGGCATCGTCCACCGCGACATCAAGCCGGACAACGTCCTCCTCTCCGGCGGCAGCGCCACCGTCACCGACTTCGGCATCGCCAAGGCCATCACCATGGCCCGGACCACCGGCGCCGACGGCAACATGACGCTGACGCAGGCCGGCACCGCCATCGGGACGCCCACGTACATGGCGCCCGAGCAGGCCCTCGGCGATCCCGACACCGACCATCGCGCCGACCTGTATTCCTTTGGCGCCATGGCGTACGAGCTGCTGGCCGGCCAGCCGCCCTTCACCGCCACCAACTCCGCCAAGATGCTCGCGGCGCACCTCGGCGAGCCACCGAAGGACGTCCGCACCCTCCGCCCCGACACCCCGCCCGCGCTCGCGGCGGTGGTCATGCAATGCCTCACCAAGGAGCCGGCCGGCCGCCCGCAGCAGGCGAGCGAACTGGTACGGGTGCTGGAGACCGTGACCACGAGCGGCAGCGCCGCCGTGCTCCCGGAGGCGCTGCAGGGCCCGCGCATGCGGCTCGGCCGGGCGCTGGCGCTCTGGGCCGCGGCCACGGCGCTGGTGGCGCTCACCGCGTGGGCCGCCACCGCGTCCATCGGCCTCCCCGAGTGGGCGTTCCCCGGCGCCGTCGGCCTCATGCTGGCGGGGCTCCCGATCATCGGCTTCACGGCGTACGTGCAGCGCGTCACCCACAAGGTGTTCACCGCCACGCCGCAGTGGACGCCGGGGGGCACCATGGCGCCGCAGAGCACCATGGCCACGCTGGCGGTCAAGGCGAGCCCCCACGTGTCGTGGCGGCGCACCTGGCTCGGCGGCGCCATCGCGGTGGGCGGCTTCGCGGCGCTCGTGGTGGGCTTCATGGTGCTCCGGGCCCTCGGCATCGGGCCCATGGGCTCGCTCAAGGGCTCGGGCGCGTTCGGGGCGCAGGAGACCATCCTGGTGGCCGACTTCCGGAGCCCGCCCTCCGACTCCACGCTCGGCGGCACGGTGGCCGAGGCGCTCCGCACCGACCTGGCGCAGTCGTCGCAGATCAAGGTGCTGACGCGCAGCAACGTCCGGGACATCCTGGCCCTGATGCGCCGGCCCACCGAGAGCGCGGTGCCCTTCGAGCTGGCCCGGGAGATCGCCACCCGCGAGGGCGCCAAGGCCGTGCTCGACGGCGACGTGGTGCAGCTCGGCCGCTCCTTCGTGGTGTCGGCGCGCCTCGTGGCCGCCCAGGACGGCAGCGAGCTCGCCGCCTTCCGCGAGACGGCCCCCGACGAGGACGGCCTCATCGAGGCCGTCGGGAAGCTGAGCCGCGCCGTCCGCACCAAGGCCGGCGAGTCGCTCAAGACCATCCACGCCAGCGAGGAGCTGGAGCGGGTCACCACCGCGTCGCTGCCGGCGCTCCGGAAGTACGTGGAAGGGCTCCACGTGGCGGACGACCTGGGGGACAGCGAGCGCGGCCTGGCGCTGCTGCAGGAGGCGGTGACCCTCGACTCCGGCTTCGCCATGGCGTGGCGGAAGATTGCCGTGCTCCTCGGCAACGAGGGCCGGGAGCGCCCCCGCCAGCTCCAGGCGCTCCAGACGGCCTACCGTCACCGCGACCGCCTCACGGAGCGGGAGCGGCTGCTCACCGAGGGATACTACTACCAGAACGGCCCGACGCCCGACCGCGAGCGCGCCATTGCCGCCTACGAGGACGTGATCCGGCTGGACTCCACCAGCGTGTCGGCCCTCAACAACGTGGCGCTGATCTACGCGGCGAAGCGGGATCATGCGCGGGCCGAGGCGATGTTCCGCCGCGTCGTGGGGCTGCCGAACGCCTACAGCGGGGGGTTCTTCAACCTGGTCCACAGCCAGATGATGAACCGGCGCCCGGCGGCCGCTATCGACTCCACCGTGGCCCAGTTTCACGCGCGGTTCCCCACCAACAACGACGGCTGGGAGGTGGATTGGTTCGCGGCGTGGGGGCTCGGGAACATCGCGCGGGCGGACTCGGTCGCGCAGGCCACCCGCGCCATCGCCCGCACCCCGCGGCAGAAGATCCGGAGCACGCGGTCCCTCTCCCTCACGGCGGAACGGCGGGGCCAGCTGGCGGAGACGCTGCGCTGGCTCACGCTCACCGCCAACGAAGAGGAGCGCGTCGATCCCACCCCGGGGGATCGCCTCTACCGGGCGCTCGACTCCGCCCTGATCCTGGGCCAGTATGGCACCGACCGGGCGCGGGCCCGGGCCACCCTTGCCCGCGGCCTCGCCGCCGCCCCGATGACGGTCCTCCCGGCGACCGACCGGCCGTGGCAGCTCCTCGCGCACCTCGGGATGGTGCTCGAGGATCCGGCCCTCATCCGCCAGGCCGTCCAGGGGTGGGAGCGCGACCAGCGCACCGCCGTCCCGGACTCCCTCGCCAAGCGGGCGCGCTTCCAGGCCTACCTGGCGATGACCGAGCACCGCTGGACGGACGCCGTCGCGGCGCTGCGGGAGGGGGACGCGCGGTACGAGTTCTCACCCTTCGTCCAGGCGTTCCTCTACGGCCGCGCGTTCGATGGCGCGGGACAGGTGGACTCGGCCATCGCCTACTACGAACGGGGACTCGACGCGCCGGTGCCGGTGCCCTCAACCGGCACGGCCTTCTGGGCCCAGGCCCACGAGCGTCTCGGCGAGCTCTACGAGGCGAAAGGCAACCTCCCGAAGGCCGCCGAGCACTATGCCCGCTTCGTGGAGCAGTGGGAGAAGGCCGACCCCGAGCTCCAGCCGCAGGTGCAGGAAGCCAAGCGCCGCCTCGCTGCCATCAAGGCCAAGACCGGATGAGGCGATTCCGCGCGTGACCGAATCGCCGCCCGCCGGCGCGCCGTGGCGCTGGGTCCCCACGCTGTACTTCGCCCAGGGCCTGCCGTACGTGGTCGTGATGACCGTGGCGGTGGTGCTCTACAAGAACCTGGGCCTCTCCAACACCGACATCGCGCTCTACACCAGCTGGCTCTACCTCCCGTGGGTCATCAAGCCCCTGTGGAGCCCGCTGGTGGACCTGCTGGGCCGGAAGCGCCGCTGGGTGGTGGTGCTGCAGGCGGCGCTCGGCGTGGCGCTGGCGCTCGTCGGCCTCACGCTGCCGGGGCCGCACTGGCTCATCGCCTCGCTGGCGGTGTTCTGGCTCATGGCCTTCGCCAGCGCCACGCACGACATCGCGGCGGACGGCTTCTACATGCTGGCGCTGCCGGCGCATGCGCAGGCGGCGTTCGTGGGGGTACGGGGCACGTTCTATCGCCTGGCGATGATCGCCGGGCAGGGCGGGCTCGTGTACCTGGCGGGGACGTGGGCGGAGCGGCTGGGCGGCCCGGCGCGCGGCTGGGCGATGGTCTTCTACCTCGCGGCCGGGACGTACCTGGCGCTCGCGGCGTGGCACGGGATGATGCTGCCCCGCCCCGCCGAGGACGCGCCGACGGCGCGGGGCGCGGACTTCTGGGCGGAGTTCGGGCGGGTGTTCGCCGACTTCTTCCGGCAGCCGGGGATCGGGACAATCCTCGCGTTCCTTCTACTATATAGGTTCGCCGAGGCGCAGCTCCTCAAGCTGCTGACCCCCTTCCTGCTCGACGCGCCGGAGGTGGGCGGGCTCGGGCTCAAGACGCAGGACGTGGGGCTCGCCTACGGCACCATCGGTGTCACGGCATTGGTGTGCGGGGGCCTGCTCGGCGGGTGGTTCATCTCGCGGGTGGGGCTCCGGCGGGCGCTCTGGCCGCTCATGATCTGCATGCACCTGCCCACGCTCGTGTTCGTGGCGCTGGCGGCGCTCAAGCCCGCCTCGCTCACCGTGATCAGCGCCGGCATCGCCGTGGAGCAGTTCGGCTACGGCTTCGGCTTCACGGCCTACCTCGTGTACATGCTCCTGATCGCCGGCGGCCCCGCCGGCGACCGGCCGCACAAGACCGCGCACTACGCCCTCTGTACCGGCATCATGGCGCTCGGCATGATGATCCCGGGGATGTGGGCGGGGTGGCTGCAGGACCAGCTCGGGTACCTCCACTTCTTCTGGTGGTGCGCCGTGGCCACGCTGCCGTCGTTCGTGGTGGCGGCGCGGGTCAGCGTGGATCCCGCCTTTGGGCGGAAGACGGCGTAGCGCGGGCACACCGAGCCCATCGTGCCGTGAAAGCCTTCCTCCTCCGCCGCTCCGGCGGCCCCGACGTCCTCCAGCTCACCGAGCGGCGCGAGCCAGTGCCCGGCCCGGGCCAGGTGCGCGTGCGCGTCGACGCCATCGGCCTCAACTGGGCGGAGGTGCTGTCGCGGAAGGGGCTGTATGGCTGGGCGCCGAAGCGGCCGTACATCCCGGGCATGGAGGCGACGGGACTCGTCGAGGCCCTCGGGCCGGGGGTGACCGGCCGGTCGGTCGGCGAGCGGGTGATCGTGGCGGCGCAGTATGGGTGCTACGCGGAGCAAGTGGTGGTGCCCGAGCGGCAGGCGCTCCCCGCCCTGCCCGGCTATTCGGTGGAGGAGAACGCCGCGGTGGCCGTGAACTACGCCACGGCGTGGGTGGCGCTGATGGAGATGGCGCGGCTCCGGCCCAGCGATCGCGTGCTCGTCACGGCCGCGGCCGGCGGTGTGGGGACGGCCGCCATCCAGATCGCCTCGCGCTTCGGCTGCCGGGTGGTGGGGCTCGCGGGGAGTGACGCGAAGCTCCCGCTCATCCGCGAGCTTGGCGCGGAACAGGCGATCAACTACCGCGCGCCGGACTACCGCGCGCGGCTCGCCGCCGGGGCCGGCGCGGAGCAGTTCGACGTGGTGCTCGAACTCGTGGGCGGCGACGTGTTCCGCTCGGCGTGGCCGGTGCTGGCGCCGTTCGGCCGGGTGGTGGTGGCGGGCTTCGCGAGCCTCAACTACTCCTGGTGGAATCCCCTCTCCTGGGTCCGCACCCTCCGCGACATCCCGCGCGCCGGCATCTCCGCCCTCGCCACCGGCTCGCACGGCTTCCTCGCCACCCACCTCGGCTACCTCGTTGGCGATGGGCCGCGGCTGGCGCGCCTCTGGGAGGACCTGCGTGCGTTCGGGACGCGGCACGGGATCCGGCCGGTGGTGGGACGGACGTTTGCGTTCGGGGAGATGGCGGAGGCGCACCGCTACATGGAGTCGCGGGCGAGTGTGGGCAAGATCGTGGTGCGGGTGGGGGCGAGCTAATGGCGGCCCCTCCACCCGACGCCGCGCGGTACGGACGGCCCGCGGAGCCCGGGCCTAGTCCCCGAGGTTCATGCCGCCGAGGTCAAAGTCAAAGCAATCCGAGAGGGCGCAGATCAACCCGGTCACGGCCACCGTCCCGGCCACCAAGCCGAGCGTCCGGGAGAGGCTGAACTTCCGGAGCGGTGGCGGTCACATCCGCGACCGCCACCGCTCCCGCCCGGCCGATGATGCTGTCGCCGACCACTGCCGGCAGCTTGATCACCATCGGCTCGCCGTTACTCCGCGTCACCCGCACCTGGGACGGGTGGCGCTCCGCGAGCACCACCACCGGGTTGCCGGCCTGCACCTGCCAACTGCTGCACTCGAGCATCGCGAGCACCGCCACCGCCAGCTGCACCGCCGCCACCGTCCGCCGCCACCTGACCAATGCAGACATGGTCGCCTGCCTGACTGGGAAAGTCCAAGCTAGCGCCGCCTCCCGAGCCGTGCATGAAGCCTGCCTCATGCGACCGGAAGCCAATCAGGACGCGCCTGACAGGAATGCGCCTCACCGGCGGGTGGCTCACCCCTCGGCGAAGCGGTAGCCGACGCCCGGCTCCGTTTTCAGGAGCTGGGGCCGGGTGGCATCGGCCTCGAGCTTCTGGCGCAGCTGGTTGACGTAAACCCGCAGGTAGTGGCTCTGCTCCTGCGCCCCCGGTCCCCATACCTCACGCAGCAGCTGGCGGTGGGTCAGCACCCGGCCGGCGTGCTTCACCAGCGCGGTGAGCAGGCGGTACTCCGTCGGCGTCAGGTGGACGATGGCGCCGGCGCGGGTCACCTCGCGCTTCGCCAGGTCCACGCGGAGGCCGTGGGCCTCGTACACCGGGTTGCCGGCGCCGCTGGCGCGGGCGGCGGCGTGGCGGAGGGCCACGCGGATCCGCGCCTGTAGCTCGCCGATGGAGAAGGGCTTGGTGAGGTAATCGTCCGCGCCGGCGTCGAGGGCGTCGATCTTGTCCTGCTCGCGGCCGCGGGCCGAGATCACGATGATCGGCACGGCGCTCCACTCGCGGAGCTGCCGGGTGACGGCGAGGCCGTCCTGGTCGGGGAGTCCCAGATCCAGCAGCACCACGTCCGGTTTCCGGCCCGCCGCCTGCGCCAGGCCCTCGCGCGCCGTCTCGGCCTCGATGAGCGTGAGCGGTCCGGTGGCGAGCGCCGAGCGGAGGAAGCGCCGGATCTGCGGCTCGTCCTCGATCAGCAGCACCGTGACGTGCGGGGCGCCCGACGGGTCGCTCATGCGGCCGGCTCCGGGGTGGACACGCTCTCGCTCTCGGGGGGCATGGCGGGCGGCGTCCCGACGAGGGGCAGCGTGAAGGAGAAGACCGCCCCACCCCCCGGCCGGTTGTCGGCGCGGATGCGCCCGCCGTGCGCCATGATCATGCCGCGCGCGATGGTCAGGCCCAGTCCCGCCCCCGCCGCCTGCGATCCCGCGCGCTCGAACTTCTCGAAGATACGCCCCTCCATCCCCGCCGGCAGGCCGGGTCCCCGGTCCGCCACCTGCACCTCCACCTGCCCCGCCGCGGCGCGCGCCGTGATCGCCACCGGGGTGCCGGCCGGCGTGTGCTTGGCCGCGTTCTCGAGCAGGTTCACCAGCACCTGCTCCACCAGCACCTCGTCCACCGGCACCAGGGGCAGGTCGTTCGGCAGCTCCACGTGGACCGGGCGACCCTCGAGCGCGGTGGCCGTGCGCTCGAGCGCCACGCCCACGAGTTCGCGCAGCACGTGCCATTCCCGCGTCACGTTGAGCTCGCCGCTCTCGAGCCGCACCATGGCCAGGAGGTCGGCCACGAGACGGTTCATGCGGAGGGATTCCTCGAGCACCGAGGCCGCGAGCTCGCGGCGGACGGCGGCGGGCTGGTCGTCCCGCTCGAGCAGGGCGCTGGCGGCGCCCTCGATGACGCCGAGGGGGGTGCGGAGGTCGTGGGAGAGGGAGGAGAGGAGTGCGGTGCGCAGGTGCTCCGTCTCGGCCAGCAGGTGCACGCGCCGCGCCTGGTCGGCGATGTCGGTGCGCTCGAGGGCCACCGCTGCCTGGCCGATCATGGCCTCGAGGAGGTGACGCTGGTCGGGATCGGTGAAGCGGCCCGGCGGCTCCGGCCGGATGCCCACGGCGCCGAGCTTGAGGCCCGGCGTGGCGAGGGGGAGGTAGAGGGCGTCCGCCCCGGGCAGCGTGGCGGTGCCGAGGCCCGCCGCCTGCCCCTGCTCGAAGGACCAGGTGGCCACCGCGTGCTCCTTGGCGAGGTCGCCGAGGTGCTGGTCGGGGAGTCGGGCCACGAGTTCGAGGACGTTGCGGTCGTCCGGCAGGTAGAGCATCACGGCGCCGCCGAAGAGGTCGTGCAGGTGCCGGAGCAGCACGCGCGCCAGCCCGCCCCGCTGCCGCGCCGCCGCGAGGTCGCGGCTCAGGGCGTAGAGCGTCGCCGTGGTGCGTTCGCGGAGGCGCGCCGCCTCGGCCTGCCGCCGCACCCGCCCCGTGAGGCTGCCCATCACGAGGGCGACCACCAGCATCACCGTGAAGGTGAGGACGAACCGGGCGTCCGCCACCGCCAGCGTGCCGTACGGCGGCACGAAGAGCACGTCGAACAGCACGATCCCGAGCACCGACGCCACCCCGCTCGGCGCGCGCGACACCCGCGACGACACCAGCACCACGCCGAGCAGGTAGATCATGGCCACGTCCACGGCGGTCATCACGTTGCGCAGCGGGAGCAGCACGGCCGTGATGAACACGGGGACCAGGGCGGCGATCACATAGTCGCGGGGCCGGGCGCTCGGCACGGGCAGGGGGAGGCCCGCCCCGGCGGGCTCGGCGCCGGGCGCCGAGATGACGTGCAGGTCGATCCCGGCCGCGTGCCCCAGCAGCCGCTCCACCGGGGAGCCGCCGGGCCACCACCAGGGGCGGGCGCGCGGGCTGCCGAGCACCAGGCGGGTGACGTTGTGGGCGCGGGCGTAGGCCAGGATCTCCTCCTCCGGCCGCTCCCCCGTCACCACCACCGACTGCGCCCCCAGCTGCTCGGCCAGCGACAGGGCGCGCAGGATCCGCTCGCGCTCGTCGGCGCGCTCCGGGCGCCCCGGCAGCTCCACGTGGAGCACCACGTGCGGCGCCCCGAGCCGGTCGGCGATGCGCCAGCCAGCGCGCACCAGCCGCGCGGGGTCGCCGCCGGGGCCCAGGCAGGTGAGGACCCGCTCCCCCGCGGCCCAGGTGCCCGTGATCCCCCGCTCCACCATGTACCCGCGCATCTGCGCGTCCACCCGCTCCGCGGTGCGCCGCAGCGCCAGCTCCCGGAGCGCGATGAGGTTGCCGCGGCGGAAGAACCCCTCGAGCGCGCGCTCGGCCTGCTCCGGGACGTACACCTTCCCCTCCCGGAGCCGCTGCTGCAGCACGTCGGCGGAGACGTCCACCACCTCGATCTCGTCGGCGCCCTCGAGCACCGCGTCGGGGATGGTCTCGCGGACGCGGACGCCGGTGATCTGCGCCACGACGTCGTTCAGGCTCTCGAGGTGCTGGACGTTGACGGTGGTATAAACGTCGATGCCGGCGGCGCGGAGTTCCTCCACGTCCTGCCAGCGCTTGGCGTGGCGGGAGCCGGGGGCGTTGCTGTGCGCCAGCTCGTCCACGAGGAGCAGCGCGGGATGGCGGGCGAGGGCGGCGTCGAGGTCCAGTTCCTCCAGCGTGGCGCCGCGATACGCCACCGCGCGGCGCGGCAGCACCTCGAGGCCCTCGACGAGCCGGGAGGTCTCGGCCCGGCCGTGGGTCTCCACGATCCCCACCGCCACGTCGAGTCCCTGGCTCACGGCGGCGCGGCCCGCCTGCAGCATGGCGTAGGTCTTCCCGACGCCCGGCGTGGCGCCGAAGAAGATCTTGAGCCGCCCGCGCGCTGCGCGCGCCTCCTCGGCCTGCAGCAGGCGGAGGAGGCGGTCGGGATCGGGGCGCGGGTCGGTCACGGGTAGTCCGGGATGGGGCGGCGCTGGGCCACGGCCCGGAACCTAATGCCCCGCCCCTGCCGCACTAGGGAGGGCCGGGGGTGCGAGGCTGTCGAGGGCCAGGTTGAGGAGGAGCACGTTGACGCGCGGGTCGCCGAGGAAGCCCAGCTGCCGGCCCTCCACGTGCGCCGCCACGAGGGCGTGTACCCGTGCGCTGTCGAGCCCGCGCGCCCGGGCCACGCGCGCCACCTGCAGGTACGCGCTGGCCGGCGAGAGGTGCGGGTCGAGGCCCGACGCCGAGGCGGTGACCAGGTCGGCGGGCACCTGGCCGCGCACCGCCCCGTCTTGCTGCACCGCCTCCTCGATGGCGGCGGGGAGCAGCGTGTCGGCGAGCTTCCGGTCGGTGGGGCCCTTGTTGCGGCCGCCGGAGGCGGTGGCGTCGTAGCCGGCGCCCGCGGCGGACGGGCGGCCGTGGAAGTAGCCGGGACGGCTGAACGCCTGCCCGATCAGCGCGCTGCCGGCCACCTGCCCGTCGCGCACCAGCAGCGAGCCGCGCGCCTGGCGCGGGAAGAGCAGCGTGGCGAGCGCCGTCACCGCCCCCGGGTAGGCGAGGCCGGTGAGCAGCGCCAGCAGGAGCGTCAGGACCACGGCGGGGCGAAGGTGGCGCAGCATGTCAGGCGAGCCTCAGCGCGGTGACCAGGAGGTCGATGAGCTTGATGCCAAGGAAGGGCACGAGCAGCCCGCCGAGCCCGTAGACCACCAGGTTCCGGCGCAGGATCACCACGGCGGGCGCGGGCCGGTAGGCCACCCCGCGGAGCGCCAGCGGGATCAGCGCCACGATGATGAGCGCATTGAAGATGACGCTGCTCAGGATGGCCGACTCGGGGCTCGCGAGTCGCATGATATTGAGGGCGGCGAGCGGCGGGTAGGTGGCCACGAACATCGCCGGGATGATGGCGAAGTACTTGGCCACGTCGTTGGCGACGCTGAAGGTGGTGAGGGCGCCGCGGGTCATGAGGAGCTGCTTCCCGATTTCCACGACCTCGATGAGCTTGGTGGGATTGCTGTCGAGGTCCACCATGTTGCCGGCCTCGCGCGCGGCCTGGGTGCCGGTGTTCATGGCCACGCCGACGTCCGCCTGCGCCAGCGCCGGCGCGTCGTTGGTGCCGTCGCCGGTCATGGCCACCAGCCGGCCGCCCGACTGCTCCTGCCGGATGAGCGCCAGCTTCTGTTCCGGCGTGGCTTCCGCCAGGTAATCGTCCACCCCCGCCTCGGCGGCGATGGCGGCGGCGGTGAGCGGGTTGTCGCCGGTGATCATGACGGTGCGGATCCCCATGGCGCGGAGCCGGCCAAAGCGCTCCTTGATGCCGCCCTTCACCACGTCCTTGAGGTGGACCACGCCGAGGAGCCGCGCGTGACCGTCGTGCAGGGTGGCCACCACGAGCGGCGTGCCGCCGCCGCGCGCCACGCCGGCCACGAGGTCCTTCACCTCCGCCTGGTGCTGGCCGCCGTGCGTGCCCACCCACGCGAGGATGGCGTCCGCCGCACCCTTCCGGACCTGGAGGCCGTCCTGGTCCACCCCGCTCATCCGCGTGGCGGCCGAGAAGGGGATGAAGTGGAGCGAGGGCGCGTCGCCGTCCCCCTGGGTGACGCGCTCGCGGAGGCCGAAGCGGGTCTTGGCGAGCACCACGATGCTCCGGCCCTCGGGCGTCTCGTCGGGCAGGGAGGCGAGCTGCGCCCGGTCCGCCAGCTCCTGCTCGGTGATGCCGGGCGCCGGCAGGAAGGCCACCGCCTGGCGGTTGCCCAGGGTGATGGTGCCCGTCTTGTCGAGGAGCAGCGTGTTGACGTCGCCGGCCGCCTCGACCGCGCGCCCGCTCGTGGCGATGACATTCTGCTGCAGCAGCCGGTCCATCCCCGCGATGCCGATGGCGGAGAGCAGCCCGCCGATGGTGGTGGGGATCAGGCAGACGAGGAGCGCGATGAGCACCGGGAGCGACACGTCGCCGCCGCTGTAGCGCGCAAAGGGGAGCAGCGTCGCCACGGCCAGGAGGAACACCAGCGTGAGCCCGGCCAGCAGGATGGTCAGGGCGATCTCGTTGGGCGTCTTCTGCCGGCTGGCGCCCTCGACGAGCGCGATCATCCGGTCGATGAACGTCTCCCCCGGGTTGGCGGTGACGCGGATGACGAGCCAGTCGGAGAGCACCTTGGTGCCGCCGGTGACGGCCGAACGATCCCCGCCGGACTCGCGGATGACGGGCGCGCTCTCGCCGGTGATGGCGGCCTCGTTGACGGAGGCCACCCCGCGGATCACCTCGCCGTCGGCGGGGATGAGCTCATCGGCCTTGACCACCACCACGTCCCCGGCGCGGAGGTCGGTGGCAAAGACGAACTCGCTGGTGAGCATGTCGTCCGGGTGCCGCAGGCGCTTGGCGCGCATGGCCTCGCGGGTGCCGCGGAGCGCCGCCGCCTGCGCCTTCCCGCGCCCCTCCGCCATGGCCTCGGCGAAGTTGGCGAAGAGCACCGTGAACCAGAGCCAGAGCGCCAGCTGCAGCTCGAACCCCCAATGCCCGGCGCCGCGCGCCAGGTTGAGCAGCAGGATGAGCGTGGTGGCGACGCTCCCGGCGAGCACCACGAACATCACCGGGTTCCGCGCCTGCAGCCGGGGGTCGAGCTTGTGGAACGACTCGCGGAGGGCCCGGCGCACCAGCGCGCGCTCGAACAGGGGCCGCGGGGCGTGCGTGGGCATCAGAAGAGGCCTCCCGCCTGCATCACGAGGTGCTCCACCACCGGCCCGAGAGCCAGCGCCGGGAAGTAGGTGAGGGCGCCGACGATCACGATGACGCCGAGGAGGAGCGTGGCGAAGAGCGGCCCCGAGACCGGGAAGGTCCCGGCGTCCTCGGCCGCCGGCTTCTGCTCGCCCAGGAAGCCCGCCAGCGCCAGCACCGGCACGATCAGCACGAAGCGCCCGGCCAGCGTGGCCAGCCCGAGGAGGGTGTTGTACCAGGGGTTGGCGCCGGTGAGCCCGGCGAAGGCGCTGCCGTTGTTGGCCGCCGTGGAGGTGAAGGCGTAGAGGATCTCGGAGAGGCCGTGGGGACCGGCGTTGTTCAGGCCGGCCAGGCCCGGCGCCACCAGCACCGAGAGCGCCGTGAGCGGCAGCACCACCGCCGGGAAGGCGAGCACGTAGATCATCACCGCCTGCACCTCGCGGCTCCGCAGGCGCTTGCCGAGGTAGGTCGGGGTGCGGCCCACCATGAGGCCGGCGAGGAACACGGTGAGGACCACCATCACCAGCGCGCCGTAGAGGCCCGCGCCGACGCCGCCGAAGATCACCTCGCCGAGCTGCATGTTGACCAGCGGCACCAGGCCGCCGAGCGGCGTGAAGCTGTCGTGCATGCTGTTGACGGCGCCACAGCTCGCCGCGGTGGTGAGCACAGCGTACAGCGCCGAGTTGGCGAGGCCGAAGCGGACCTCCTTGCCTTCCATGTTGCCGCCGGGCTGGAGGGCGGTGGGGACCACCGCGAGGCCGCGGGCCGCGTGGATCGGGTTGCCCCGGGCCTCCGCCCAGTAGGTGGTGGCTACGCCGGCCAGGAGCAGCACGGTCATGGCCCCCCAGAGCGTCCAGCCGTGGCGGCGGTTCCCCACCATGTCCCCGAAGGTCCAGAACAGGCCGGCCGGGATCACCAGGATGGCCAGCATGGAGAGGAAGTTGGTGAGCGGCGTGGGATTCTCGAACGGATGCGCGGCGTTGGCGTTGAAGAAACCGCCGCCGTTGGTGCCGAGCTGCTTGATGGCCTCCTGGCTCGCCACCGGCCCCATCGCGATCACCTGCCCGGCGCCCTCGAGCGTCGTCACGTGGGCGTAGGGGTCGAGGTTCTGGATGACCCCCTGCTGCACGAACACCAGCGCCAGCACCAGCGAGAGCGGCAGCAGCACGTAGAGGGTGCCGCGCACCAGGTCGGCCCAGAAGTTCCCCACCCGGCCGCCGGTGTGGCCCGCGATCCCCCGCACCAGCGCCATGGCCACGCCCATCCCGACCGCCGACGAGACGAAGTTGTGGAAGGCGAGCTGCAGCATCTGCGAGAGGTACGACATCGTCGTCTCGCCCGCGTACGACTGCCAGTTGGTGTTGGTGGTGAAGCTGGCGGTGGTCTCGAAGGCCTGGCGCGCGGCGACGGCCGGGAGGCCCGCCGGATTGAGCGGCAGGAGATGCTGGAGCCGGAGCCCGGCGTAGGTGAACAGCATCGAGACGACGCTGAAGGCCAGCATCCCCAGTGCGTACGTGGTCCAGGGCTGGTCCTCGGCGGGGTCCACCCCGGCGGCGCGGTAGAGGAGCCGCTCCACCGGGCGGAGCCACTGGAAGGTGCCGTCGTACACGCGGCGGAGATACCAGCCCATCGGCTTGGTGAGCAGCGCGAGGACCAGGAAGTAGGCGACGATCTGGAGCCAGCCGGCGGTGGTCATGGCTAGAACCGCTCCGGGTTGAGGAGCGCGTAGAGCAGGTAGCCCGCGATGGCGAGGGCGAGCCCGAGGCCCAGGAGCAGGTCAGCGCCCACGGGAGTCTCCCGCGGCGCCTCGGGCGCCGAGCCGCACGAGGCCGCGGGCCAGGCCCATCATGCCGGCAAAGAAGGCGAGGGTGAGGAGGAGGTAGGCCAGGTCGGCCATGCTGCGTACCCTGTTGGGGACGGCAGCCAAGGTAAGGAGGAAGGGATCAGCGCTGGATCTGGAGCGCACGCCGGGACATCAGGGAAGTATCAGGAGCGCGAGTCTGCTACATTCCGAGCCATTCTCCCACCATTTCCGGACTGCCATGACCTTCGACTCCCTCCAGCTCATCGGCTGGGCCGCCACCGCGCTGACCATCGGTTCGTACTACTGCCGCGATGCGCGGGTGCTGCGCCGGGTGCAGGCGGTGGCCGCCGTGGTGTGGATGGCCTACGGCGTGGCCATCGGGGCGCCGCCGGTGATCGCGGCCAATGTGCTGGTGGCGGGGGTCGCGGTGTGGTCGTCCCTGCGGCGCGCCTGAATCCGGGCGCGCCCGCGGGCGGCTGGCGGAGGCGGGGGCCGGGGCTACATTCGGGGACCGCAGGTGGCGTCGCCACCCGCCCCACCCCAACTTCCCGAGCTCGACCCGCATGCGCCGACCGGTCCCCCTGCTCTCCGTCGTAGCCGTCGCGCTCGGCCTGGCCACGCCGCTCGCGGCCCAGTCCTACCAGGTGGCCCGCATCACCACGCCGCTCGGCGAGATCCGGTTCCTCCTCGACAACCGCACCCCGAAGCACAAGGCCGCGTTCATGCGGTTCGCGGCCGCGGGCTACTTCGACACCCTCACGTTCAATCGCGTGATCCCCCACTTCGTGGCCCAGGGCGGCTGCCCCGACGTGCCGGAGGGCTTCGCGAAGTACCCGGACCTGCTGCAGCCGGAGTTCAACGACAGCCTGAAGCACGGCTACGGCGCCGTGGGCGCCGGGCACGACGGCAACACGCAGAGCATCGACCCCGGCTGCCAGTTCTACATCGTGGTGAACCAGGACGGGCTCAAGCGCCTCGACGGCAAGTTCACCGTCTTCGGGCAGGTGTTCCAGGGCATGGACGTGGCCGAGCGCATCGTGCACCTGCCGCGCGACAGCACCGACCAGCCGCACCGCCCCATGACGCTCAAGGTGGAGGTGATCACCATGACGGCGGAGGAACTGCGGCGGGCCGGGGCGCGGCTGCCGTAGCCGCGTCCCCGCCAACCTTCGACAGCCCACCCGACCGCCCGCCGCCCGGCGGTGCTGGAACCGCCGCGCAGCCCGCCCGCTATCTTCGGTGACCCCGGCGGGCACCCCCCGCCACGACGTCCCCGTTTCCGGCAGGCTCGCCTCCGCCCGATGAACCAGCCCCTCGAATTCGGCCTCGATACCTTCGGCGACGTGACCCACGACCCGGCCGGCCAGTCCCTCGCCCATGCCCAGGTCCTCCGAAACGTGGTGCGGGAGGCGGTCCTCGCCGACGAGGTGGGCGTGGACTTCATCGGCCTGGGGGAGCACCATCGCCCGGACTTCGCCATCTCCTCGCCGGAGGTGGTGCTCGCCGCCATCGCGGGACAGACGCGCCGCATCCGGCTCGGCTCGGCGGTCACGGTCCTGGGCAGCGATGACCCGGTGCGCGTCTTCCAGCGGTTCTCGACCCTCGACGCGGTGTCGGGCGGGCGGGCGGAGGTGATCCTCGGGCGGGGGAGCTTCACGGAGTCGTTCCCGCTGTTCGGCTTCCCGCTCGACGACTACGAGACGCTCTTCGAGGAGCGCCTCGACCTGTACGCGCGGATCCTGCAGCAGGACCGCACCGGCGAGCCGCTCACGTGGCAGGGGCGGACGCGGGCCGCGCTGCAGGGACAGCGGGTGTATCCGCATACCGAGACGGGCGCGCTCCGCACCTGGGTAGGAGTCGGCGGAAGCCCGCAGTCGGTGGTGCGCGCGGCGCGCCACGGCTTCCCGCTCATGCTGGCCATCATCGGCGGGGACCCGCGCCGCTTCGCGCCGTACGTGATGCTCTACCACGAGTCGCTCGCCAAGCTGGGCCGCGCGCCCCTCGCGGTGGGCGTCCACTCCCCCGGCTACGTGGGGGCGACGGATGCGGAGGCGCGGGAGACCTACTGGCCGGGGTACCGCGAACTCATGGGCCGGATCGGCCGCGAGCGCGGGTGGCCGCCGGTGACGCGGGAGCAGTTCGAGCGGGAGGTCGAGTCCGGCTCGCTCTACGTGGGCTCGGCGGAGACGGTGGCCCGGAAGATCGCGGCCACGGCGCAGGCCCTCGGGCTGTCGCGCTTCCAGATGAAGTACAGCTCCGGCCCGCTGGCGCACGAGCGGCTGCTCGAGAGCATCACCCGCTACGGGCGGGAGGTGATCCCGGCGGTGCGGGCGCTGCTGGCGGCGGAGGCCGCGCCCGCGCGCTAGCTCCCGGCTCGGCACCGTGCGCCCCGGCTCCCCTCGCGGGTGCCGGGGCGCCCCATTTCCGGCCCTCCGCCCGCGTGGCCGAAACCCCGGCACGGCCCGCCCCGTACACCTATCTAGCTATGCATAGCTACGTGAGGACCACGCCATGACCCGCCCCAAGAACGACATCCTGCAGGGCACCCTGGCCCTGCTCGTGCTGCGGACGCTGGCCGCGCAGGGCAAGCTGCACGGCTACGGCATCACCTCCCACATCCAGCGGGTGTCCGACGAGTTGCTCCGGGTGGAGGAGGGCTCGCTCTACCCCGCCCTGCACCGGATGGAGCAGGCCGGCTGGATCAAGGCGGAGTGGGGCACCACCGAGAAGAACCGCGAGGCGCGCTTCTACAGCCTCACCGCGCTCGGCCGCAAGCAGCTCGCGGCGGAGCAGGAGCAGTGGCAGCGGCTCACCACCGGCGTCAACCGCGTGCTGCGGTTCGCCTGAGACACGGGGAGGGCGGCATGGGGTGGCTGACACGGGTGCGGAACCTCCTGCCAGGCGCGCGGCACGCGGCCGACGTGGCGCGGGAGCTCGACTTCCACGTGGCTGAGCTGGCCGACCGGCTCGTCGCCGAGGGGCTGCCGCGGGCCGAGGCGGAGCGGCAGGCTCGGCTCCGGTTCGGTCACCTGCAGGGGCTCAAGGAGGAGACGCGGGCGGCGGGCATCCCCGGGTGGATCGAGTCGGTGGGGCAGGACCTGCGGTATGCCTGGCGCGGCCTCCGCGCCTCGCCGGGGTTCACCGCCACGGTGGTGGTGTCGCTCGCGCTCGGCATCGGCGCCAACAGCGCCATCTTCTCGCTCTTCAACGCGCTCCTCCTCCGCTCGCTGCCCGTGGAGCGGCCGCAGGAGCTGGTGCAGGTGGTGCGCGCCGAGGACGGCGGCGGGGAGTGGACCAACCCGATCTGGGAGGCGCTCCGCGAGCGGCAGGACGTCTTCGGCGGCGTCTTCGCCGTGGGCACCACCTCGGTGAACCTGGCGAGCGGCGGCCCGGCCCGCTTTGCGGCCGGCGCCTATGTGGGCGGCGACTTCTTCCCCACGCTGGGCGTGCACCCCGCGGCCGGCCGCCTGCTCACCGGCCAGGACGACCACCGCGGCTGCCCGCCGGTGGCGGTGCTCGGCCACGGCTTCTGGCAGCGCGAGTACGGCGGCGCGAGTTCCGCCGTGGGGCAATCGCTGCCGGTGAATGGGCATCCCTTCGAGATCATCGGCGTGGCCCCGCGCGGCTTCTTCGGGGTGGAGGTGGGGCGCCAGGTGGACGTGTACCTGCCGCTCTGCGCCGAGGCGGTGGTCCAGGGCAGCAACAGCACGCTCGACGGCCGGGCCCACTGGTGGCTCAGCATCCTCGGGCGACCGCGGGACGGCCTGCGCGCGGAGGCGGTCACCGCGCGGCTCGCGGCGCTCTCGCCCGGCATCTTCGAGAGCACGCTCCCGCCCGACTGGGACGCGGAGGGCCAGCGGCAGTACCTCGGCACCCGCCTCGCGGCGGCGCCCGCGGGCACCGGGGTCTCCGAGGTGCGCCTGACCTACCGCCCCGCGCTGCTGATGCTGCTCGGCGTGGTGGCGCTGGTGCTGCTCATCGCGTGCGCCAACGTGGCCAACCTGCTGCTGGCCCGCGCCACCACCCGGCAGCACGAGGTGGCCATGCGGCTCGCCCTCGGCGCGAGCCGCGGGCGGATCGTCCGGCAGATGCTCACGGAGAGCCTCCTGCTGGCCGGCCTCGGCGCCGGGCTCGGCGTGCTCTTCGCGCGCTGGAGCAGCGTCCTCCTGCTTCGCCTGCTCGGCACGCGCGGCGGCATCCTCTGGCTCGACCTGTCGCTGGACCGGCGGCTCCTGGCCTTCACGGTGCTCGTGGCGGTGGCGACCGGGGTGCTCTTCGGCCTGGTGCCCGCATGGCGCGCCACCCGGGTGGACCCGCAGGGCGCCATGCGGGCCGGCGGGCGGACCATCGTGCAGGGCGGCTCTGCCAGGTTCACGCTGGGCAAGGGGCTGGCGCTGGCGCAGGTGGCGCTCGCGCTGGTGCTGGTGGCCGCCGCGGCGCTGCTCCTCGGCACCTTCCGGAACCTGGCCACCGTGAACCCCGGCTTCGAGCAGGCGGGCCGGCTGGCGCTGACCATGGACCTCTCCACCGCCGGCTTCAGCGACGCGCGCCGCATGGCCATCGAGCGTGAGCTGATCACGCGGCTGCGCGCGGTGCCGGGGGTCCGGCGCGCGGGCGCGGTGATGGTGCTCCCGGTCTCGGGCATGGGCTGGAACGGCGGCGTCTTCCTTCCCGGGAAGCCCGAGCCCGAGCGGTGGGAGGACAAGGTGAGCATGTTCAACCAGGTGAGTGACCAGTACTTCGCCGCCGCGGGTACCCGCCTCCTCGCCGGCCGCGACTTCGGGCCCACCGACGGGCCCGGGAGCCCGCCGGTGGTGATCGTCAACGAGGCCCTGGCCACCAAGTTTTTCGGCGGCGACTCGCCGGTTGGCCGCACCCTGGCGCTCGACGTGGGCCCGGGGCCACGGAAGGTGGTCTCGGTCGTGGGGGTGGTGGAGACGGCGAAATACCGGACCCTGCGGGAGACCGCCCAGCCCACCGTGTACCTGGCCCACGCCCAGGCCACGTCGCCCGCGTGGTCGGTGAGCTACGTGCTGCAGGCGGATGGCCCGCCGATGGCCCTGCTGCCGTCCCTGAGCGCGGCGGTGGCGGAGGTGGACCCGGGGATCGCCTTCCGGGCCGCGCTGGTCGAGGAGGTGGTGGACCGCTCGCTGGCGCGCGAGCGGCTGCTGGCGCTCCTGTCAGGCTTCTTCGGAGGGCTGGCGCTGCTGCTGGCGCTGATCGGGCTCTACGGGCTCATGGCCTACAACGTGGCCCGGCGCCGCAACGAGATCGGCATCCGGCTCGCGCTCGGCGCGGCGCGGGGCCGGGTGGTGTCCATGATCGTGGGCGAGGTGGGCCGGCTGGTGGCCGGCGGGGTGGTGGTGGGCGTGGCGGTGGCGCTGGCGGCGGGCCGGCTGGTGCAGGGCTTCCTCTATGGCGTCACGCCGAATGACCCCGGGACGCTCGCGGTGGTCACCGGGCTGGTGCTGCTCGTGGCGGGGACGGCGGGGGCGGTGCCGGCGTGGCGGGCCTCGCGGATGGACCCGGCGGCGGCGCTCCGGGAGGAGTGACCGGGGGCCGGACCCAACGAGCGGGCGGCAATCGGAGGGGTCCTGGGCGGTGCGCCACTCCGGGCGCCAGGATGCGACGGCACGCGCCGCCAGACTGAGCTGCACCCGCTTCGTGGAGCGTACGCTCCGCCGTACCGACGATGCGCACACCTCCAGCGGCATGCTCCCCGGGTGGGGCAGCACCCGCTCCGGCCACCCCACGTCCCGCTGCCCTCGCGCCCGCCTAGTCGTCGTCCCCGCCGCCCTCCCCGTGCTCGCGGCCGCCCTGATGGCACCGGATGCAGTCGTCGAGGTTGGTGGTGCGGACCTCGCCGCGATGCTGGCGGAGCACGCGGTCGCGGGAGTGTTCGTGGCAGCCGTAACAGGTGTACTGCTTGTAGTTGGCCCGGTTCTCGTGGCAGGTGCTGCACGGGGAGGGCCGACGGCTGCCGTGGTTGATCGGGAAGACGTCGTGGCGGATGCGCGCGCCCTCCCAGCTCCGGGTGTCGTGGCAGGCGCCGCAGTCGCGGCCGAACTCGCCCCGGTGCTCGTCATCCCGGGCGTGGCAGCCGGCGCAGTCGGACGGCGCGCGGGCAAAGCCCTGGAGCGTGGTGACCCCAGTGTGGCAGTCGGCGCAGGCCGTCCGGCCGTGCGCCCCGTCGAGCCGGAGGCCGGTGCTGTCGTGGCGGAAGCGGCCGCGGGAGAATCGGTCGGCGCCGTCGTGGCAGCTGCGGCAGTCGGTGCCCCAGTCGCGGACGTGGGCGGTCACGAAGGCCGGCTGGTAGTCGCGATGGCAGCCCTCACAGCGGGCCGGGTTCCAGCGGAAGCTCTCGCCCCCGTGGCAGTCGCCGCAGCCGAAGGGGCGACCGCCGGCGGTGGTCTGGTGGGCATCGAGCGGGAAGCCGAGCTTGCCGTGGGCCACCGTGAAGCCGGTGAACCGGGTGAGGCGGGCGGTGGCGCCGAGGTGCTCGCCGTGGCAGGCCAGGCAGGTCCGGGCGTCGTCGAGCGCGCCGTGGAGCGAGGTGCTGTCGCCCAGCTCGGCGCGGGTGTCCTCGTGGCAGGCGAGGCAGCGGTCGGCCATGCGCTCCCGGCCCCAGGGGGCGGCGTGGCAGGCCCCGCAGTCCCGGCCGAGCGCGGCGTGGGAGGTGACGCCGCCGAGCGTGGTGACGGTGCTGTCGCCGGCGTGGAGCTGGCCGGGCGAGAACATCGCCCCACCGCCCACGGCGGCCGCGAGCGCCAGGCCGGCGAGCGTCGCCGCCATGGCCAGGAGGGTCACCCGGGAGAACAGCGGTCCGTGCATGGGGCCCTACCGGGAGAGGGTTCCGTACCAGAGCGCGCCGGCCACGTGCGCGAGGGCCAGCAGCCACAGGGCCATGCTGACCGGCACGTGCAGGAACCACCATCCGCTCAGCACCTTGCGCCACGCCACCGCCCCGCCCGCCGCGCGCCAGCTGGTGCGAAGCACCTCCTGCTCGTGCTGGAGGTCCGTCATGGCGCGGCGGAGCTGCGCCTCGAGGGCCGCATCCGGGGTAGGCGCCCGGGCTGCGTCCGCAAGCTGCACCTCGAGCCGGGCCAGCTCCGCGTCGAGCATGGCGAGGCGGATCGGGTCGGCCACGGTCACCTCGCGCGGCACCGCGCCGAAGAGCGCGCGGCCCACGATCCCGCTCACCACCACGAGCACCATCGCCAGCGACAGGACGCCGGCAACGCCATGGAAGGCGAACCCCGAGTGGAGGATCACGAGCAGCGGCCCCAGCAGCCCCGCCATCACGTGGGTGTACATGGCGGCGCGCATGGCGGTGGCCCCTGGCGCGGTGCTTCGCTTCCGCCAGGTGTAGCCGAAGCCGGCCCACAGCATGAGCCCGATCCCGAGCACGCCGAGCAGATGACCCGTCGGCGCAGCGGCCCAGCGGACCACGCCCGGCCGCGCCACCAGGTAGGCGAGGATCGCGCCGGCCGCCGTCAGCACGGCCGCGAACAGTTCAGCCGTGCGCCGCGGTTCGGTTGCCGACATGGGCGTGGCAGAAGGCGAGGAGGATATCGAGGGCGGCTTCCGGCTCCGCCTCGAGTGCCGGCCGGAGGGCCGAGATGTCCACCTGCTCGCCGATCAGGTGGGCGAGCGGGGCGGAGAGCGCCTGGTCTCCCATGATGACCGCGCCCACGATGGCCCGGCCGCTCACCACCACGCGGAGCCGGTCGCCGCGGCGGGCGCCGGCCACGCTCCAGGCCGCGGGATCGGTGAGCCAGCGCTCGCTCTGGCCGCGGGTGAGGGTGAGGAGGTCGGGATCCTCACTGGCCCCGACCGTGCCCACGATGGTGGTGGTGATGCCGCCGAGGCGCGTGACGTTGAGCGCGGGCCGGGTGCGGTACGCCAGCCGCAGGCCGGCCATGTTGAGTCCCGCGATCCGGCCCTGGGCCTGGGCGCTGGCCCAGAGGGTGTCGAGCTGTGCGGTGCGGGTGACCGGGTCGTACACCTGCGCCACGTCGCCGGCCGCATAGACATCCTCCGCGGAGGTCTCGAGGCACTCGGACGTGACGATCCCGCGGTCCAGCGTCAGCCCCGCGCCCTGCGCCAGGGCCAGCCGCGGCCGCACCCCCACCGCCACGGCCACGATCTCGGCCGGCAGGTGGCGGCCGGTGGAGGTGCTGACGCCGGCCACCCGGCCGTCCTCGCCGAGCACCTCGCGGATGCTGGTGTGCCGGTGCAGGTGCACCCCGGCCGCGAGCAGCCGCGCCTCGACGATCGCCGACTCGACCCGGTCGAGCACCTTGGCCCAGTAGCGCTCCCCGCGCATCAGGTAGTGGGTGTCGAGCCCGCGCGCCGCGAGGCCCTCGACCAGCTCGAGCGCCGTGCTGCCGCCGCCCACCACCACCGCGGAGCGCGCCGTCCCCATGCGCTGCACCAGCCGCTCCGCGTCGGCCAGCCCATCCAGGTGCACGACGCCGTCGAGCCCGGCGCCGGGGAAATCGGGCGGGATCGACGCCGCACCGGTGGCCAGGAGCAGCCGGTCGTACCGGAGCGCACGGCCGTCCTCGAGGTAGAGGAGGTGCCGGCCCGGCACGAGCGAGGTGGCGCGCGCCACGATCCGCTCCAGCCGGAGGCCGGCCAGCTCGCGGTCGGTGCGGAGCGTGAGCTGCGCCGCCGGCAGTTCCTCGGTGAGGTAGTACGCCAGGCCCGGGCGCGAATAGAACCCGCCCGGCTCCTGGCCCACCACCGTGATCGTGGCCCGGGGCTCGGCCTGGCGGATCGCCTCGGCCGCGGCGAGGGCCGCAATCCCCGACCCGACGATGACGTGGCGGCGGCTCATGCGGCACCGTCCATCAGCCGGAAGGACAGCACGCCGCGGGGACACCGGGAGACACAACTGCCGCACAACAGGCAGCGCCGGTCGGTGACCGCCCCACCCTCCCGCGCCACGGCCCGCACATCGATGCCGCTCGGGCAGCTGTGCGAGCAGGTGCCGCACTGCACGCACCGCCCCGGCTCCGCCACCACGATGCCGCGGGCCAGCAGCCGGACCCGCTCCGCGTCATTCGGCAGCGGCGGGCCGGCGGGACTCGTGAGTGGATGACGACGCGACAGGGCCAGCATGCGACCTCCCCAGGTGACCAGCCGAACCTAGGCGGCGGGAGTGAATCGGCCGTGAATGAACGGCGCTTGCGGTGATCCTCATGAACGCTTGCTCACCGCCTTGTGCGCGCGGGGCATGTATCGAGAATATTGGGCGTCCCCAACCGGTCGGTCTCCCATGCCGCACGCCGAACTCCACCGCACCGCCCACATCGGCTGGCTCCGCGCCGCCGTGCTCGGCGCCAACGACGGGCTCATCTCCACCAGCAGCCTGGTGGTCGGGGTGGCCGCCGCCGATCCCGGCCAGCCGGCCATCCTCCTGGCCGCCACCGCGGGGCTCGTGGCCGGCGCCCTCAGCATGGCCGCCGGGGAATACGTCTCGGTCAGCTCCCAGGCCGACACCGAACAGGCGGACCTCGCGCGGGAGAAGGCCGAGCTCGCGGCCAACCCCGCCAGCGAGCGCGCGGAGCTGATCGGCATCTACGTGCAGCGTGGCCTCAGCAGCGACCTCGCCGCGCAGGTGGCGGACCAGCTCACGGCCCACGACGTGCTCGCCGCGCACGCACGCGACGAGCTCGGCATGTCGGAGTTCACCATGGCGCGGCCCATTCAGGCGGCGCTCGCCTCGGCGGGATCGTTCGCGGTAGGCGCGGCACTGCCGCTGGTGCTGGTGCTCGCCGTCGTGGGCCCGGCGCTGAGCCGCGCGGTCGTGGCCGCCACGCTGGTCCTGCTCCTCCTGCTCGGCGCGCTCGCCGCGCGCCTCGGCGGGGCGCCGATGGGGCGCGGCGCGCTCCGGGTGGCCTTCTGGGGAGCGATCGCCATGGGGGCCACGGCACTCATCGGCCGGCTGTTCGGCACCACCGTCTAGCGACGCGCGCACGCCGGCTCCATCTTGCCCGTTCCCCCGTCCCGAGGCTCCATGCGCCGGCTGCTGTCGCTCGCCCTCCTGTCGCTGCTGGTCCCGTCCCTCGGCGCCCAGGCGCCGCGCCGCTACGAGCGGCGTGACCTCGCCATCCCGGTGCGCGACGGAGTCACCCTGCACGCCGTGGCCCTGCTCCCCATCGGCGAGACGCGGCCGCTCCCCATCCTCCTGGTCCGCACGCCGTACAACGCCGCGGGGGTCTTCCCGGACACCCTGGTGCCCTACGGCTACCGGGAGCTGGCGGAGGACGGCTACCTCTTCGTGGCCGAAGACATCCGCGGGCGCTTCGGCTCGGGCGGGGAGTACGTGACCGTGCGCGCCCAGGCCGACCCGCGGAGCCCGAGGGGCATCAACGAGTCCACCGACACCTGGGACACGATCGACTGGCTGGTGACGCACCTGCCGGGCAACAACGGCCGCGTCGGCGCGCTGGGCATCTCCTACCCGGGCTGGCTCGCCGCGCTCGCCGGCGTGGATCCGCACCCCGCGCTCAAGGCCATCTCGCCCCAGGCCCCGATGAGCGACACCTGGATGGGGGACGACTTCTTCCACCAGGGCGCCTTCCGGCAGACGCAGGGCGTGGTCTTCCCGCGGATCATGGAGACCGACCCCAAGGGCTTCACCTTCGGCGCCTCCCCGATGGAGGACGACTACGCCTACTACCTGAGCTTCCCCACGCTCGACTCGATGGCGCGCGGCATGGGGGTGACGGGCCTCCCCTCGTGGCAGGCCCTCGTGGCGCACCCGAGCTACGACCACTGGTGGCAGGAGCGCGCGCTCACCACCGTGCTCACGCGCCCGGCGGTGCCGACGCTGCTGGTGGGCGGCTGGTGGGACCAGGAGGACATGTACGGCCCGCAGGCGCTCTACCGCGCGCTCGAGCCGCGGGACTCCGCGGGCTGGCACCACATCGTGCTGGGGCCCTGGTGGCACGGCGGCTGGATGGCCACCCCGGGCGACTCAATTGGCCCGCTCCCGCTTGGCAGCGCCACCGGCACCTACTTCCGGGCCAGCATCCAGCGGCCGTGGTTTGCGCACTACCTGCACGGCACCGGGGACGGCGGCTTCCCCGAGGCGTGGGCCTTCGAGACCGGCGGGAATGCCTGGCGGACGTTCGCCGCCTGGCCGCCGAGGGAGGCGGTGGCCACCAGGCTCTACCTGCGGGAGGACGGCCGCCTCGCCTTCGCGCCGCCGGCCGCGTCCCCCGGCGTGGTCCCGCCGGCGCGCCTGCCGGGCCGCACCGCGGCCTTCGACGCCTACCTGAGCGACCCGGCGCATCCGGTCCCGTACGTCCCGCGCCCGGATGACGGCAGCCGCTGGCGCACCTGGCTGCAGCAGGACCAGCGCTTCGTGGACGGCCGCCCCGACGTGCTCACGTTCACCTCCGACCCGCTCACCGAGGACCTCGTCATCGCCGGCGACGTCTCGGCGCAGCTCTTTGCCTCCACCACCGGCACCGACGCCGACTGGGTGGTGAAGCTCATCGACGTCTATCCGGACACCATGCCGAGCATGCCGGGGTGGGGCGGCTACCAGCTCATGGTGAACGCCGACATCCTGCGCGGCCGCTACTGGCGCAGCTTCACCACCGCGGCGCCGATTCCGGCCAACACCGTGACGCCCTTCACCGTGCGCCTGCAGCAGCAGCTCTACCGGTTCCGCAAGGGCCACCGGCTGATGGTGCAGGTGCAGTCCACCTGGTTCCCGCTCTACGACCGCAACCCGCAGACCTTCGTGCCGAGCATCTTCCAGGCACGGGCGGGCGACTACCGGGCGCAGGTGCACCGGGTGTGGCACACGGCGCGCTATCCGTCCCACGTGGTGCTGCCGATCCTGCGGTGACCACCAGCGGCGGGCCACGGTCGCCCCACCGCCCTCACACGGCGCCGGGCGGGGCTCGCCATCGCCCTCGTCTCCAAGGAGCAGTGATGCCGCGCGCCACCGGCAGCTTCGACGTCACCATCACCCCCCAGCCCGCCGACGCCTTCGCCGATGGCGCCACGCTTGGCCGCATGACCATCGACAAGGCCTTCCACGGCGGGCTCGAGGGCGCGAGCAAGGGCCAGATGCTGACCGGCATGACCGCCACCAAGGGCTCGGCCGGCTACGTGGCCATCGAGCGCGTCACCGGCGCCCTGGCGGGCCGGCGCGGCAGCTTCCTCCTCCAGCACACCGGCCTCATGGTGCGCGGCGCGCCGAGCCTCACCATCACCGTCATCGCGGACTCCGGCACCGACGAGCTCACCGGGCTCACCGGCAGCATGACCATCGACGCGAGTGGCGGCCGGCACGCCTACACCTTCGACTACGCCCTCCCGGGCGCCTGACGCCCGGGACGAGAAAGGCTCCCCGGCCGCCGGCCGGGGAGCCTCCGCACTGCCTGGCGTAACGGCCTAGACTCGCCGCGCCTTGTCCTCACCCGCCGTCGAGCAGCCGCAGTCGCTGGCGCAGCCAGCCGCCGTGTCGCGCGCTGAGCGGAGCGAGCGCAGCAGGCGCCGCGCGAGGAACCCCGCCGCCACGGCCACCACCGCGAGCACCACCACCTGATCGGTTGCCATCGTCAGCCTCCGTAGCCCAGGGCGCGCCCGCCCACCTGCACCAGCCATGCCCCAAGGTACGCGAGCGCCAGCATGTAGGCGAACTGGATCCCCGCCCACTTCCATCCCTCCCGGCCCCCGCCCGCCTCCCGCACCGTCACCGCCACGGTGCTGATGCACATCAGGGCAAAGACGTAGAAGACCATCAGGCTCACCGCCAGGAGCGGCGTGTACACCAGCGCGCCCGTGGCCGGGTTCCGTTCCGTGCGGAGGCGCTCGCCCAGGGCCGCGACGTCCTCGTCACCGCTGCCGACGCCGTAGATGGTCCCCATGGTGGAGACGAACACCTCGCGCGCCGCAAAGCTGGCCGCGATGGACACCCCGATCTTCCAGTCATATCCCAGCGGCCGCACCAGCGGCTCGATGCCGTGCCCGATGTGCCCGAGCGCCGACCCTTCCAGCCGGAGCTCCTGCTGCACCGTCTCGGGGAGCGTGGGGTCCACCGCCACACGCGGGTACGTCGCCAGTGCCCAGAGCACCACCGAGAGCGCCAGGATCACCGTCCCCGCGCGCTGCAGGAAGAGCTTGCAGCGCTGCGCCACCGACACCCCGAGCGACCGGAGGCTCGGCCACCGGTAGGCCGGCAGCTCCAGGATCATGGGCCGCACCGGGCCCTTGAGCAGCGTCTTCTTGAAGGCCAGCGCCGCGAGCAGCGCCGCGATGGTGCCGATGAGGTACATCGCCAGCATGGTGAGGCCCTGAAGGCCGACGCCCCACCCCAGCGTCACCGCCGGCACGAAGGCGCCGATGAGGAGCGCATACACCGGCAGCCGCGCCGAGCAGCTCATGAGCGGCACCACCAGGATGGTGGCCAGCCGGTCCTTCGGGTCCTCGATGGTGCGCGTGGCCATGATACCGGGCACCGCGCAGGCGTAGCCCGACAGCATCGGGATGAAGCTCTTGCCGTGGAGGCCCACCTTGCGCATGACGCGATCCATGATGAACGCGGCACGCGCCATGTACCCCGACTGCTCCAGCACCCCGATGAAAAGGAACAGGATGGCGATCTGGGGCAGGAAGACCAGCACCGACCCCACGCCCGCGAAGACCCCATCCACCACCAGGCTCCGCAGGTCCCCCTCGGGGAGCAGTCGCCCGGCCCACGCGCCGGCGGCGGCGATGCCCGACTCGATGCCTCCGATCAGCGGCTCCGCCCAGGCAAACACCGCCTGGAACATCACCGCCATGAGCAGCAGGAAGAGGACCGGGCCGAGGACCCGGTGGAGCACCAGGCGGTCGATGCGGTGGCTCTGGTCCGCGCCCACCGAGTGCGTGCGGCGCACCGTCCGGCCCATCACCTGCGCGATCCACCCATAGCGCACGTCCGACTCCACCCGGCCCGGCTGGTACCCCGCGCCCGTGAGGCGGAGCCGCGTGGCCGCCAGCTCGTCCCGGAGCCCGGGCACGTCCGCCAGGTGCGCCTCGGCCTGCTCGACCCCGAGCAGCCGGAGGGCCTCCATCCCCGCAGCCGATGGCGCCAGCCCGCCCGCCACCAGGCACGCCACGAGGGGGGCGAGCGCCGCGTCGACGGGGGCCGGCAACCCGAACTTCCGCCCCGGGAGCGGCGCACCCACCGCCAGCTCCACGGCGCGCTTCAGCGGGTCGAGTCCCTCGCCACGGTTGGCCACCGTGGGCACCACGAACGTGCCGAGCTCATGGATCAGCTCCGGCACGTCGATCTGGTAGCCCTCGGCCTGGGCGCGGTCGAACTGGTTGAGCGCCAGCACCACCGGCAGCCCGAGCTCACACACCTGGCTGGCAAGGAAGAGGTTCCGCTCCAGGTGCACGGCGTCGGCCACCACCACCACCACGTCCGGGCGCCAGTGCTGCCGGTCGCGGTTGAGCAGCACCTCGAGCGCCACCCGCTCATCCGGGGAGCCGGCGCTCAGCGAATAGCTGCCTGGCAGGTCGAGCACCGCCACCTTGCGCCCGTCGAGGCTCCGGTAGCTGCCCTCCACCCGCTCCACGGTGACGCCGGCAAAGTTGCCCACCCGCTGGCGGAGGCCCGTCAGCGCGTTGAAGAGCGTCGTCTTGCCGGTGTTCGGGTTGCCGATGATGGCCACGCGAAGCGTGGCATCGGCGTCAGGACTGGGTGTGGGGGCGGCGCCCCCGCTGGCGGGAGTGGAGTGGGGCGGCCGGACGGAAGTCATGGGCGGGGATCGCGCGCGGCGATCCGGGGGCCGTCAGGCCGACCGGCGCTCGAGCTGGACGGTGATGCCGGCGGTGAGGTCGTTCCCCAGGGCAAGGCGGGTTCCGCGGACGTCCACGAGCATGCAGTGCCGGGCCTCGACCACGCAGACCTGGCTTCCTTCATATAGGCCGAGCGCCCGGAGGCGGCAGCCCTCATCGAGGGAACAGCCGAGCCCGACGACCGTGGCCTGACTGCCCGGCGCGCAATTCGCGAGCGGGCAGGTCGCGATCACCACCTGCTGGGCGGCGCTCGGCGTGGGCATGGTCGGTTCGCGCATTCGGTCGGCTCAGCTAGTTGAGAATGGTTCTCACCAACAACTATATGGATGATACACTACTAGGTCCCGCCGGCCAATAGGGACGTCCTTACTCCGCAATATCACTCACCTGGGCACATGAAGACTCCGCGAAAGGGGGAGGAAACCCCGCCGGATGCTGGCCGCGACCACCCGCCGGAAGTGGACGGCGGTTCACGGCCGATTCATCGAACGGAACTAGCTTGGTCGCACTTCCAATACGCAAGGATGCGATCGTGCTGCTTTCGCTGTTCCTGACTGCCTTGTTCAACTCGAGTGCCCCGCAGGACACCCTTCGCCTGACACCGGACGCCGCCCTGGGGCGGGCCTTGGCCGCCTCACAGGCGCTCGTGGCCGCCGACGCGCGCGCACGGGCGGCCACTGCTGGCGTCCAGGTGGCCGGCGCGTGGCGGAATCCCACGCTCAGCATCGTCGCCGAGAACCTGGGCAGCCAGCGCGACGTGACGGGGTATCCGGGCCTGCGCGGCACGGAGGGCCAGGCCACGCTCGGCGCCTGGCTTCCCCTGGGCGGCGACCGTGGCGCGAGCCTCGCCGAGGCGCGCGCGCGGGCGGAGGGTGCCGCCGCCGGCCGCCGGCTCACCGAGTACGTGCTCCGCGCGGCCGCGCTCGATGCCATCGCGCTCGCCGAGCGGGATGCGGCCATGGCCGCCCACGCGGGCGAGGAGGCCGACGCGCTCCAGCGCTTTGCCACCAGCATGACACTCCGCGCCGCCGAGGGCCGCACGGCGGGGGGCGAGGCGGCCCGCGCGCGCCTCGAAGCCGACCTCGCGGTGAGCCGCGCCGCCCGCCGCGCCGCGGAGGCGGCGCGCTCCTATGCCGAGCTGACCCGCCTCCTCGGTGCCGGAGGTGACTCCGTGATCGTGGTGGAACCCGCGTCGTGCGCCGCCGTTCCCCCCGGCGCGGGGAGCGCGCCGGAACTGGGGCTGGCCGAGGCCCTGCGGCGCTCCGCCGAGGCCACGGTGGCCCTGGAGCGGGCCCGGCGGATCCCGGACCTCTTTCCCCAGTTGGGCCTGCGCCGATCGGCGGGGTACACGGGGCTGTTGCTCGGCGTCTCGCTCGACCTCCCCCTCCTGACCACCGGGCGGTCCCAGCTCGCTGCGGCCCAGGCCAGCGCCGCGGCCGCCCGGGCGGACCTGGCCGACGTCAGCACGCGGCTCGCCGCCGAGCGGCGGGGCGCCGAGGCCGCGCTGGCGCGACTGGAGGCGGCGCGTGAGCGCTTCGGCCCCGCCTGGCGCGGCGACCTCGAGCGGACCCTTGCCTCGGCCATCGCCCGCTATGAGGCGGGCGAGGCCACCATCGCGGAACTGCTCGATGCGCGGAAGGCGCGCATCGCCGTCCTCGATGAGTATCAGGCCTGGCGCGCCGAGCGCCGCCTGGCGCGGGTGCGTGCCGCCCGCCTGACGGGCGCCGCGCCCGAAGCCACTTCCCTGTGCGACGACGAATCCCGGAGCGAATGATGACCCGAGTCTTCCTGTCCGGCGCCGCCCTGGCGGGCGCCGTCTTCCTCACCGCCTGTGGCGGACACACCGCCGCGCCCGAGGTGGCCCCGCCGCCGCCCGGCACCGTCCGGCTCACGCCAGAGCAGGTCCGCACCGCGGGGATCGTGGTGGACACGACGCGGATCGTCCGCGCCACGCTGCCGCTCACCGTGCCCGGGACCGTGGTGACCCCGGACCCGCTCACCGCCCACCTCGGCTCCATCGTGGAGGGCCGGGTGGAGCGCGTCGCGGTGCTCCCGGGAGACGTGGTGCGGGCGGGCGAGGCGCTCATCCACATCCACTCGCACGAGGTGGCCACCGCGCAGCGGGACCTCACCACCGCGGAGGCGCAGGTCCGCGTGGCCCGCGCGGCGCTCGAGCGCTCGAGCCGGCTGCTGGCGGCCGAGGCGGTATCGCGCGAGGAAGTGGAGCGCCGCCAGGCCCAGCTCGACGAGGCGGAGGCCGAGCTCAAGCGGAGCCGGGACATGGTCCTGCACCTGAGTCCCTCCCCCGAGGGCGACGTCGTGGTGCGCGCCCCGCGCGCCGGGACCATCTTCGACGTGAAGGTCCGGCCGGGCGAGGCGGTGGTGGTGGGCACCGCGCTCCTCGAGCTCGGGGACGCGAGCCAGCTCTGGGTCACGGGCTTCATTCCCGAGAACGCCGCGGTGGCGGTGCGGCCGGGCGCGCTCCTGACCGTCCGCTTCGAAGCAATGCCCGAGGCCAGCGTGACCGGCCGTGTGGTGCGGCTGGGCGGGGTGGTGGACTCGCTGCGGCGTGCGGTGGACCTGCGCGTGGAGCTGTCGCACGTGCCGGCGGGGATCCGGCCGGGCATGTTCGCCTCGCTGGTGCTCCCGGCGGGCGAGCCCGCCGAGCGGGTGGTGCTGCCGGCGGAGGCGGTGCAGCGCACCGCCGACGGGGACGTCATCTTCGTGCAGGATGCGCCCGGCTCCTACCACCTGCGGCCGGTGAAGGCGGAAGCCCTGGACGGCGGCCAGATGGCCGTCGCCGACCTGCCCGCCGGCCTCCCGGTGGTGACGAAGGGGGCCTATGCCCTCAAGTCCGCGCTCGACACGCCGGCGGCGGGGGACTGAGATGCTGCGTCGCCTGATCCAGTTCGCGCTGACCCAGCGCGCCTTCATCGCGGGGGGCGCCGCGACGCTCCTGGCCGTGGGCATCTGGGCGCTCTCGACGATCCCGTTCGAGGCGTTCCCCGACATCACCGCCAACTCGGTGAGCGTCATCGCGGAGGCGCCGGGGCTGGCGCCGCAGGAGGTGGAGCAGCTCGTCACGTTCCCCATCGAGCGGGCACTGCTCGGCCTGCCGGACGCCGAGGCCGTGCGGTCCACCACCAAGTTTGGCCTGGTGATCACGCAGGTGGTCTTCAAGGACAAGGTGGACGCGTACTTCGCCCGGCAGCTCGTGTCGCAGCGCCTCGGGGACGTGGCGAGCGTGCTCCCCGCCGGGGTGACGCCCGTGCTCGGCCCGATCTCCACCGCGATGGGCGAGGTGTACCAGTACGTGCTGACCTCCGGCAGCGCCGAGTGGAACGTGCGCCAGCTCAAGACGCTGCAGGAGTTCACCCTGGCGCCGATGCTCCGGACCGTGGAGGGAGTGGCGGAGGTGAACAGCTGGGGCGGCGAGACGGAGCAGTTCCACGTCACGGTGGACCCGCGCCGGCTGGCGGCCGCCGGGCTCACGCTCTCGGAGGTGGAGGCCGCGCTGGCGCGGAACAACGAGAACTTCGGCGGCGCCTACACCGAGGACCGGAGCGAGCGGTTCACGATTTTCGGCCGCGGCCGGCTCACGAGCGCCGCGGACATCGCGCAGGTGCCGCTCGCGACGCGGGGTGGGGCCCCGATCCTGGTGCGCGACATCGCCACCGTGGAGGTGGGCGCGCTGCCGCGGCAGGGCGCGGTGACCTGGGACGGCCGCCGCGAGGTGGTCGGGGGCATGGTGATCATGCGGAAGGGGGAAAACGCCCAGCAGGTCATCGCCCGGATCAAGGCGCGGGTGGCGGAGGCCGTCACCACCCTGCCCCCGGGGGTGCAGCTGGTGCCGTTCTACGACCAGACGGAGCTGGTCTCCCGCACCACGCACACCATCCAGAAGAACCTGCTGCTGGGCGGGGCGCTGGTGATCGCGCTCCTGTGGCTGTTCCTCCGGAACATCGCGGCCAGCCTGATCGTGGCGGCGGTGATCCCGCTCTCCATGCTGTGGGCCTTCGTGGCCATGAAGTGGTTCGGGTTCAGCGCCAACCTCATGAGCCTCGGCGCGCTCGACTTCGGCCTCCTCGTGGACGGGTCGGTGGTGATGGTGGAGAACATCCTGCGCCGCGGCGCCCAGCCGGGCGAGGACGACCACCACATCACGGAGCGGATGCGGCATTCCGCGATCGAGGTGGCGCGGCCGGTGGTGTTCGGCATCGCCATCATCATCGCGGTGTACCTGCCGCTGTTCGCGCTCGAGGGCACCGAGCGGAAGATGTTCGTCCCGATGGCGTTCACCGTGGTGGCCGCCGTGCTCGGGTCACTGGTCATCGCGCTCACGGTGGTGCCGGCGGCGGCCCGGACCTGGCTGGCCCGGGCCGTGGAGCCGCACTCGGAGGGGTTCGAGCGGCTCAAGGACCGCTACCGCACCGTGCTCGAGGGCACGCTGCGCTACCGCACCGCCATCATTGGCGCGGCGGTGCTGCTGGTGGGCGGGGCGGTGGCCGGCGTGGCGCTCCTCGGCCGCGAGTTCATGCCGCGGCTGGATGAGGGCAGCGTGCTGGTGCAGACCCGGCGGCTGCCATCCACCGCCCTGGGCCAGGGCACCGACTTCTCGCTGCAGATCGAGCGCGCGCTCCGCACCCTGCCCGAGGTGCGCACGGTCGTCTCGAAGCTCGGCCGGCCCGACCTCGCCACCGAGGCCATGGGCACCTATGAGTCGGACACGTACGTGATCCTCACGCCGCGGGAGGAGTGGCGGCCCGGCGGCAAGGAGGCGCTGCTCGCGCGGATGGACAGCGCGCTGGGGGCCATCCCGGGCATCAGCTACGCCTTCACCCAGCCGATCCAGATGCGCCTCGACGAGGCGGAGAGCGGCATCACCACCGACGTCGGCGTGAAGATCATCGGGAACGACCCCGAGAGGCTGGCCGGCCTCGCCGCGCGGGTGGAGCAGGTGCTGGCCACCGTCCCCGGCGCGGCCGAGGTGAAGGCGACCGCCGCAGCGCGGGTGAACCAGTTCCGGCTCGACCTGGACCGGGTCGCCCTCTCGCGCTACGGCATCGCGGCCGCGGACGTGGGCCGGGAGGTGGAGCGGGCGCTCGGCGCCTCGGTGGCCACCACGGTGGTGGACGGGCCGCGGCGCATCGGGGTGGCGGTGCGGATTCCCGGCGCCACCAGCCAGGCGCCGGAGCGCCTCCGGGAGCTCCCGATCCCCACCCCGACGGGGGCGCGGGTGCCGCTCTCGGCGGTGGCCCGCCTGGCGGTCACGCAGGCGCCGGAGGCGTTCGCGCACGAGGGGGCGCAGCGGATGGTCGTGGTGGGCGCCAACGTGCGCGGGCGGGACGTGGGCGGCTTCGTCACCGACGCGTCGCAGCGGCTCGCGGCGCAGGTGCCGGCGCCGGAGGGCTACCGCTACGAGTGGGGCGGCCAGTACAAGCACCAGCAGACGGCCATGCAGCGGCTCGGCATCCTGGTGCCGCTCGCCATCGTGGGGATCTACCTGCTGCTCTTCCTGGCCTTCCGCACGGTGCGGCACGCGGCGCTCATCATGAGCAACGTGCCCTTCGCGCTGGTGGGCGGGGTGGGGGCGCTCGGGCTGGCGCAGCTCAACCTGAGCATCTCGGCGGCCGTGGGCTTCATCGCGCTCTTCGGCATCGCGGTGCTGAATGGCGTGGTGATGGTCAGTTGCATCAACGAGCTCCGCGCCGAGGGGAAATCGCTCGAGGAGGCGGTGCTCGAGGGAGCGGCCACGCGGCTGCGGCCGGTGCTCATGACCGCGCTCGTGGCCGGCTTCGGCTTCGTGCCGATGGCGATCAGTACCTCGCCGGGCGCGGAACTGCAGCGGCCGCTCGCGGTGGTCGTGATCGGCGGGCTGATCACGGCAACGGCGCTGACGCTGCTGGTGCTGCCCACCCTGTATGCCACGGTGGAGCGGTGGAGCATGCGCTACGCGGACGTGCGGGAGGAGACGGCCGAGCACCCGGTCGCCGTGATCTCCGAGGCCGCGTAGCGGCCTGGCCGCTTTCCCCGGGGGGCATGCGCCGTATCTTGGGGCATGCTCCCCTTCGGCTTCGTCACCACCACCATGCTCGCCACGGTGCTCCGCACCACGGCGCCGCCGGAGCCGCGCGGCTGGGCTCCCGAGCCGGGCCTGGCGCGGGCGGCGCAGGTGCTGGCGCTCTCCGAGACGGGGCGCGCGGCGCTGGCGCAGTACGACGCCGCCGGGTACGAGGTGCGCCTTGCCCGTCCCGCGGAGCGGGCGGCCAATACCACGAGCGGCCTGGCGCAGGCGGCGGGCCGGGCCCCCGATTTCCTCACCGACCACACCTTTGGCCGGGTCCTGATCCTGGGCGACAGCCTGCCGCCGGCGGCGCTCGCCGTGGGACTGGTGCACGAGCTCATCCACATCCGCGGCGGCGCGCTGCCCGGATCGTGGGGCATCGGGCAGGAGGAGGTCGAAGCCTGGGAGACGGCGCTCGACTACTATGCCGCCCTGCCCACGCCATTGCGGCGGGAGGCGGCGGGGAAGTACCAGCCCTATGCGGACTGGCGTGCGCGCGACCGTGCCGGATTCCGCGCCACCTTCCGCTGCGTGTTCCCAGGGACGCCGGGATGCCCGGCCGTGGCCACCGCGCGCTGAGCGCGCCCTCCCGCCGGGAACCTCCCGGTGCCGTGCGGCGTCTTCCCCAGGCGCCCGGGGACCCACCTGCGGGCACCCGACCCGCACCGATGGAGTCCCGATGCGTCTCCGCCCTGCCCTGCTGGCGTTGCTCCTCACCGCGACCGGGCTCGAAGCCCAGGCCGTGAACCTGCGCGATGGCCTCGCGCTCGACGGCTATGATCCCGTGGCCTATCAGGCTGACCAGCGCGCCACGCCGGGCTCGCCCGCCCTCACCGCCACGCACGACGGTGCGGTGTATCGCTTCGCGAGCGCCGCCAACCGCGAGGCCTTCCTGGCCGACCCGACCCGCTACCTCCCCGCGTATGGCGGGTTCTGTGCGTACGGCATGGCCCGTGGGTATCGCGCGAAAATCGACCCCCGGGCCTTCACCATCGTGGATGGCCGGCTCTACCTGAACTACTCGCTCGAGGTACGCGACCGCTGGAGCAAGGATGTCGCGGGCTACGTTCGCAAAGCCGACGCCAACTGGCTGCGCCTGCGGGACAGCACCGGGCGGCCCTGAACCCGGGGCGGCCTGGGGACGGCTGGGGGCTCACTCCGCGTCCTCTCGACGCCGGTTCGCCGCCTCCAGCGCCAGGATGATGGACTGCCGGGACTCCAGCAGGCGCGCCAGCGCGCCCTCCGCGTCGCCCGCTGCGGGCCGGGGCGCCTGTTCCGGCTCGAGGTAGGGCCAGAGGTGGTCGCGCACGTTGGAGGGCAGCACCCGTTCGAGGTATTCGAGCGCCGTACCCCGCAGGTGCCGGTCGGCGGTGTGGAGGCCGTGATAGGCAATCCGGAGAGGTTCTTCCGGCAGCACGAGCGCCAGCAGCGTGAAGACGTGCTCGAGGCTCCGGTCGGCACGGTCCCGGAGGAGGGCCGTTGCCATGGGGTCCTCCGCGTCGTCGGTGGCATCGAGCAGCCGCCGACCCGCCCAGAGGCCTTGACCCACGCTCACCTCCGTCAGCACCACGTCACGGACGAGGGCGTCGTCCACCACCAGCTCCGGACGCGCCACCTTCTGCCGGTACAGGGCGCGCCCCGCCAGGTAGCGGACCTCAAAGCGCCGGTCCCCGAGCGCGCGCTGCAGCGCGGCGAAGACGGCGGGCGTTGACACCGCCGCCAGCACGCGAATGACGCGCCGGCGCACCGCGAACTCCTCCCCGGGGTCGAGCAGCCGCTCCACCAGGAGGGGCGCCACGGCCTCGGCATCGGCCGCGAGCGCCTCGAGCGCCTCGGCGGCGACGGCGTCCCAGGCGAGCAAGGTGACGACCCGTCCCAGCAGCGCGGGGGGCAGTGGCCCCGCGCGGAGCGCGGTGCGGACGGCCCCGGGATCCCGGCTCGCGAGCGCGGCCGCCCGGTCCGGCGGCCGCGCGGCGCCCACGGCGGCCGCGGGCCGCTCCTGCGCGGGGTCCGCCTGGGTCCGGAGTTCCGTGAGGGTCTGCAGCAGGCCGCCCGTGTCCTCCATGACGGGGTCGAGCCCGCCGGTGCGAACCGTCAGGTTCCGCGCCAGCGCACCGGGGTAGCCGCGATGGAGCTGGCGGGCCACCGCCAGCGCGCCCATGGACACGGCCACCGTGGCGGCGAGCGCCCAGGTGCCCGGACTCGCCGCCCCCAGCAGGAGCCCCTGGGCCAGCGCGGCACCCAGTAGGTCCCCGAGCCGGGTGGCCCCGACGTCCACCAGGAGCTTGGTGGCCCGGCGTTCCATGGGAAGCAGCGGCGTGAACAGGAGTTCGTACGCCCCCCGGAACACGCCGCCACGGACCACGGCTTCGGTGGCGCGTGCCCCGAGCAGCGGGAGTACGCCCGGCAGCACGATCCCCCCGGCGGCGCCAAGCACCACACCGGCGGGCAGCAGGGCCGCGGTCCGTGCCGAGCCGTAGCGGGCGAGGAGCACCGGCAGCACCACCGCCTGGAGCACCAAGCCGAGCGCCGCGGTGGCGCAATAGAACAGCACGAAGAACCGGAGCAGTTCGGCCGCGCTGGGCGCCACGGCCAGCGCGCGCGCCTTGAAGACCCAGTCCAGCAACCCCTCGGCCACCGCGGTGAGGACCACGAGCAGCGCGAGCAGCCGGAGGTAGCGGGAGCCCCGGAAGACCTCGAGCGCCTCGGTGGCGCGGGGTGCGCGCCCGGCCGCCGTGGCCGGCTCCGCGACGCGGAGGCCCCGCAGCAGCAGGGCGGTGATGGCATGGAGGCCGGCGAGCAGCGGCAGGAGGCCCGCCACCGACACGCGCGAGCCGAGCGGCAGGGTGAGGAGCCCGCCCAGGAGGCCACCGAGCGAGGCCCCCGTGGTGATCCGGGCGATGCTCGCGCGCGCGGCGCGCGGGTCAAAGCGCTCGGCCACCAAGGCCCAGAACCCGGAGACGAGGAGCGCCCCGAGCGCCGAGAAGTGCAGGTAGTAGGCGACCACGGCCCCCCGCGGCAGCCGGGGCATGGCCAGCCACTCGGCCACGAGGAGCACCGCGCTGCCGAGGAAGAGTCGCGGGACCAGGCGCGCCGGCCCGGTCCGCAGGAGCAGGTGCGAGAGGCCCAGCACGGTGGCGGCCGACATGATGGCCGCGGCGATCGTCATCCGCGGCAGCTCGGCCACCTGGAAGGTGCCGAGGAAGAGCGCCTCGCGGGTGGCCTTGCCGGCGAGCTGGAAGGCTACCATCAGCCCGCTCGCGAGGGCGGCGAGCACGGTGGCGCGGCGGTCGGCGGCCGGCCCGCTCACGATCTCAGAAGCCGAGCCCGGCCCGGAAGTAGACGGCGGTGCGTTCCTCGCTCCGCGCCACCGAGACGCTCACGAGGTTGCCGCGGTCGAGGATCGCAAGCCAAAGCCCGCCGCCCACCGCGCCGTGCCAGCGGTCCGACGACTCGCCCTCGAGGAACACCCGCCCCGCCTCGGCGAGCCCAAGCACCCCGAAATCGGCGGGCGCGCCGACGAAGAGCCGGCCGAAGGCGAGATAGAGCTCGCTCCCGCCCCATGCCGCCGCGTCGCCCGCGTAGCGGTTCTCGCGGCCAAGCCGCACCGTGGCCGGGTCCCCGATGAAGGCCGCATCGAAGTAGGGATAGCGGCCCCACAGCTTTCGCGCGCCCGCACGAACGTGCAGTGCGGGCGCGAGCGGCGCGCGGAACGTGACGACGCCCGTCACGTCCCCGTGCGCCTCGCCATACGCCTCGGCCGCGTCCCACCACCCCGGCGTGAGGCTGCCCCCGAGGTTCAGGTGCACCCCGCCGCGGGCCGGGCTCGGGGCGCGGCGCGAGTCGAGCGTCACGCCGCCGTGGAAGCCGACCACACCAAAGTGACCATCCCCGTAGGGGTCCAGAGTGGTGAGGAACCGGTCGGCCCGCTCGTCGGTAACCACGTAGCGCGCCCCGGCGCCCCCCGTCACCTCGAGGTGCGCGCCGAGGGGCTGCACCAGCGCCACGCCCCCGCCGAGCGCATGCTGCGTCACCCGGTAGAATTCGGAATGCCGCGGCGCCGGCCGCTCGTTCCCGAAGCCGTGGAAGCGGAGGACGTCGATCCCCGATGCCCGCGCCGTCAGCTCCACCCAGCCCGGGGCCGCGCCCGGGCGGAAGGCGCCCTGATAGTCGGCACTGTAGGTCCAGGGGCCGGTGGCGATGCCGGCCCGGAAGCGGTGCCGGCTGGCGAAGGGAAGGCGGCGAAAGCCGTAAGTCGTCAGCATCCGCCCGGCGCCCAGCAGCACGCCGACGTCCGGGCCGGCGCTGATGAGCCCCGCCGGTTCCCACCGGTGGCCCCAGTCCCGGGCGGGGATCTCGGTCGGCGTACGCCGCGGGGGCGGGACGAACCGACGGCGGTCCAGTCGGGCGCCCGGCGCCACGACGGTCCCGGAGTCGGCATCGTACAGGTGCAGGCGTGGAGCCGCCGGGGCCACCAGCACATCGCGGCCATCCCCGCCGATGGCCCGCACCTCGAGGGGCAGCGCCACGAGGCTGTCCAGCCGCAGGCTGTCCGCGCCCCCGCGCAGGAAGAGCCGGACCTCGCGCGACTCGGCGCGGCTGAAGCGCCGCCGCAGGTAGGGTGCCTGCCCCGGGCGCCGGAAGCTGACGTCGACGGCGCCGGTCCCGGCCTCCCGCACCTCCGCCACCTCGTCCGCGTCCGTGGCAAAGAGATCCACCTGCTCGAGCAGCATGCGGTAGAACCGCCCCGCCACCTCGGGCAGGGCGTCGCGCCGGCGGCGGAGGGCGGCCGCCGTGGCGGCACCATTCATGGCGAGGTGCTCGGGCGGCATGCGCCGGACCGCCGCCTCGATGACCGAATCGGTGATCGCGGCCTGCACCTCGGCCACCACCGAGTCCCAGGTCGGCCGCTCGAGCTCGGGGAGGAAGGCGCGGTCCAGCTCCCGCCCGTTCCACGTGAGGCCGAGGATGTCCGGGTATGCGGGCCCGAAGTCGATGAGTTGCGGCAGCCGGACGCGGCCCAGGTGCAGGAACAGCCCGTCGTAGCGGATCAGGGCGAAGTCGCGATCGCGCGGGACGGGTTGCCAGCGGTGCGGGCGGTCCTCCCCGAAGCGGGCCCAGGACCACTGGTCGCGGTGCCGGTCCCAATCGCCGACCAGGATGTCCACCAGCCGGGCCGTGAGGAACGCGCGCGCGTCCACCCGGTCATCGGGACTTGCCTCCACGCGCCGGAAGAGTTCATCCCCCTGGATCACCTCGGCGGCGCCGCCCCAGCCCGTGGCGATCCGGGGCTCGAGCATGCCGATGAGCCCCGCAAGCGCGCGATGCTCGCCGAGCCGGGGATCATCCGGGAGGATGTACAGCGCCGGTTCCCCGTGCAGCACGCCGGCCGCGGCCAGGAGCGGGCCGACCACGAGCGGCGCGGTCGGGTGCGCGCTGCTGATCTGGTCCTGCACCACCGCGGCCACGACGGTGCCGCGGAGCTCGGGCGGGAGGTTGGGCGAGGGATCCTTGTCCACCGAGCGGAAGTAGAACTCCCGGCCGTCGGCGGCGCGGAGGCGGAGGCTCGTGGTCTGCTGCCCGCCGCCGCGCGAGACCACGGTGAGGCCGCCGCCGAAGGTGGCGAGGTCGAGGATGGGGATGGTGACGGGCACGGCCCACAGGTCGCGGTACGCGCTGCCGAGGAAGAAGCGGCGGATCCACCCCGCGGCATAGCGATCCCCGATCGGCCGCACCACCACGGAGTCCGCGGGCGCGGGTGGCGACGCCACCTGCGCGGCCGCCGGCGGGACCGCCAGCGCGAGGAGGAGCACCGCCGCGGCGCGCATCAGGCGGCCCCCGTCCGGCGCGCGTACCCCTGCCCCGTGGCCAGCGCGAGGCCGAGCCAGGCGAGCACCAGCACCAGGTTTCCGAGGGCGAACTCCCGGGGCCCAAGCGCCAGGAAGGTGGTCCCGGCGTAGATGGACAGTGCCGCGAGGACGTCGCCTGCCCGCACGAAGACCCCGTCGATGACCTGCTTGGCCTTGTACTTCTGCTCACGGGTGGTGGGCAGGAAGAGGACATTGCGCACGGTGTTCTGCAGCGAGTAGTCCGTGGCGTTCTCCGCCGTCTTCACCCAGCGCACCACGCCGAGCAGCGGGACGAACGCCAGCAGGGCGTACCCGAGCAGGGCCACCGCCGGGAGGACCAGGACGGCCACCCGCACCCCCGCGACGCGGAGCAGCCGGGGCACGACCAGCAGCTGCAGCGCCAGCCCCGCCAGGTTCACGCCGAGGAAGAACCGCGAGTAGAACCGCCCGATGAACTCCGCCACGCCCAGGCCGCCCGCCGTCCCGCTGGCGACCGCGGCCTCGGCGGCCCGCGCCACGGTGCGCCCCAGGACGTACTCGCCGGTGGTGTTCACCCAGTTGACCATGAGCAGCAGCAGCGCGATGCCGAGCAGGTACCGGTTCCCGAAGACGAGCCGGAAGGTGCCCGGCCGCCCGGGCCCGCCGGCCAGTGAGACGGTGACCTGCGCCGTCCCGTCCGCCTCCTGGACCAGGTACTCGCCGGTGGCGGCGGGGATCTCCGCCGTGGTGAAGCGCGGCGGCAGGTTGGCCTCGCACCGGCGGCGCTCGCGCCGGTCGGCGAGGTTGCCGAGCATGGCGGCCACGGCGAGCAGGAGCGCAGCCACGGGCAGGAGTTGGGGCACCCCGACGAGCGGGATGAGCACCCCGGCCACCCCGCTCCCGAGCACGGCGCCCAGGGACGCCCCGAAGGCCACGATCGGGAAGAGCCGCTCACCCTGCTCGCGGGTGTAGAGATCGTTGGCGAACGACCAGAACTGCGCCACGATCATCAGGTTGAAGATTCCCACCCAGAGGAAGAACGGGATCCCCACCCGCACGCCCGCCTCGGCCAGCAGGTAGAAGGCGACGAGGCAGGCCATGAAGAAGCCCGTCACCGCGTTGAGCAGCCGCCGGCGCGGCAGGCGGTCAGCGAGGGCGCCGTAGAGCGGCACCAGCCCAAGCAGCAGGACGGCCTGCCCGGCGGCGGCGTAGGCCTTCACCTCCGCGCCATCGGCCGCGAGGATGAGGGCTTCCCGCACCGGCTTGATGACGTAGTACGCGGTGAGCAACAGGAAGACGTTGCCGGTGAGCAGGAGCGCCGTGGGGGCCTCGCCGTCCCGCACGGGCGTGAACAGGCTGAGGATCCGGTCGAGGGGCGCCGCCCCGGGCGCCCTCATCCCGCCGATTCCACGATGAGGGTCTTGCTCACGGCGCGCCCGGGCGGCTCGGGCTCGGCGACCTCGACCATCTCCGGATGATGACGTTCCCACCACTCCGCGGCCTGCGCCGCCTCCCACCGGGCCGGCCCAAGCGCCGCCTGGAGCCGCGTGGCCAGCTCGGCGGCAGTGGCGGGCCGGGCGGCGGGGTCCTTGGCGAGGCAAGCCAGCACCACGTCGTCGAGCGGGCCGGGGATCGGGAGCTCGACGCGCCGGGACGGCGGCACCGGCGCCTCGTTCAGGTGGCGGAGCAACTGCTGCAGCGGCTGCCGCGCCTCGAAGACGAGCTGGCCGGTGAGCAGCCAGTAGGCGACGCAGCCAAGGGCATAGATGTCCACCCGGGCATCCACCGAGTGCTCGCCGTGCACCACCTCGGGGGCGATGAACGCGGGCGTGCCGGCCGTGGCGTTTGGCGCCGTCAGCTTCGCGGCCTCGGGACCGCCGTCCTCCGGCAGCTTCACCAAGCCGAAGTCCAGCACCTTCACGAAGTCCACCTCCAGCCCCATGCGACAGGTGAAGATGTTCGAGGGCTTGATGTCACGGTGGATCATGCCCCGGCGGTGCGCCTCCTCGAGGGAGTGGCAGACCTGGCACAGCAGGTGGACTGCCCGCTCGGGGGGCAACGGCCCGAAGCGCTCCACCAGGCGTTCCAGGTCGAGTCCCTCGAGCAGTTCCATGACGAGGAAGAACGTGCCGTCCTGCGCCATGCCGAAGTCGTAGAGGCTGATCGTGTGGGGCGAGCGCAACGTCGCGGACGCCTCGGCCTCCCGCCGGAAGCGCTCGAGGATGACCCGGGCCTTGTCCGGGGCGTGCTCCCCGATGACCTCGGGCCGGATCATCTTCACGGCCGCGGGCCGCGCCAGCATCTGGTGTGAGGCACGGAAGACCTCGCCCATGCCGCCGCGCCCGAGCAGGGCCTCGAGCCGGTAGCTGCCGAGCTCGCGCGCCCGCCGCACCTGCTGGCCGAGGCTGCGGATCACCTTGGCCGGCACCACGGCGATCACCGCGCAGAGGTAGGTCGGGAGGAAGCTCCAGATGTAATAGAAGGGCGAGTGGTCGAACGTCACCCCCCGCAGCGCAACGATGCCGAGGGCCAGCGGGTCCATGCTGGCCGCGGCGAGGGAGATCACCAGGGTCCGCCGGGGCGAGAGCGGGACGATCGCCGGGTAGATGAGGACCAGCACCGCCAGCCAGGATACCCGGGGCGTGATCGGCGGCGGGATCCACTGGGTGAGCAGGGCGGCCAGGAAGGAATTGACCAGCAGGAGTCCCGCGCTCGCGTCGAGGAGGCGCTCCGGATGCGCCGCCATTCGCCCGGCCATGACCGTGAAGCCTATGGCGAGCACCAGGCCGAACAAGGCGATGTGCAGGGCCGGCCAAGGCCACACCTCCGCGATGATGGGGGGCCCGCCGAGCAGCGGCGCCAGCACCGCATTGACGAGGATCGAGAAGCTCCACAGGCCGGCCGCCACCACCCCGAGGGCGCGGACCCGGCGGCAGGTCTCGAGCAGCAGGTCTCCGGGGAGGCTCGTGTTCGAGGTGCCGCCTGTTAGGAGACGGACGGGGGTGGTGGTCCGGCGGCGGAGGAGGCCCGGGGTGGTCATGAGCGCGGGGCGTGTGCGAGCCACCAGGCGGCGGCGTGGGACTCGGTCCAGGCGGGGAGCGGCACGGCGGCGAGTGCGTGGGCCAGGGCCTCGGCGTCGCGGGGGCGGTCCGCCACCGGCTTGGCGAGGCAGGCAAGCAGCGCGGCCTCGAGCGCGGGCGGCACCGGCAGTTCCGTGCGCCGCGACGGCGGGACCGGGGCCTCGGTGAGGTGCCGGGCCAGCACCTGCATCCCGTGCTGTCCCTCGAAGACCACCTGTCCCGTGAGCAGGAAGTACCCCACGCACCCCACCGCGTACAGGTCGGCCCGCCCATCCAGCGGATCGCCCCGCGCCGCCTCCGGGGCCATGTAGGCCGGCGTGCCGGCGACCATGCCGGCCAGGGTGCCGTGCGACGGCGCCGAGCCCGCGTCCTCCCCCTCCACGGTCTTCACGAGGCCGAAGTCGAGGACCTTCACGAAGTCGTGGCGGAGGCCGAGGCGGCCGCAGTGGATGTTGGCGGGATTGATGTCGCGGTGCACGAGGCCGCGGGCGCGCGCCTCGGCGAGCGACTCGCAGACTTGCCGCAGCACGTGGATCACCCGCGCGGCCGGGAGGGGTCCCGTGGTCCGGACCATGGTCTCGAGGTCCATCCCGTCGAGCAGTTCCATCACGAAGTACAGCGTCTGGTCCTCAGCCACCCCGAAGTCGTACAGCTCGACCGTGTGCGGCGACCGGAGTGAGGCCGCCGCCTCCGCCTCCCGGCGGAAGCGCGCCACGGCGAGGTCCGCCATCGCCGCCCCGCCGTGCGCCAGCATCTCGGGGCGGATCAGCTTGATGGCGGCGGGGCGCGCGAGCAGCCGGTGGGTGGCGCGATAGACCTCCCCCATGCCGCCCCTGCCAAGCAGCGCGCCGAGGCGGTAGCTACCGAGTTCCCGCGCCCGCGCCACCTCACGGCCCAGGCCGTACACCACCCCGGCCGCCACGTAGGCAAAGACGGCACCCATGACGGGGCCGAAGGTGGCCTGCACGTACGCACTCGGGTCGGCAACCTGGACCAGGTCCAGCTGCGCGAGGAGGACAAGCGCCGTCGGGGACATCCCGGCGGCCACGAGGGCCGCGCCGAGCATCCGCCGAGGGGGCCCCGGCATCACCAGGGGGAACATGATGACCACCGCGGGCACCCAGGTCAGGGTCGGCAGGGTGGCGGTCGCCGCGTATTGCTGCCAGAAGGCGATGAACGCGATGGCGAAACAGATGCAGACTTCGTAGACCAGCCCGATGGTATGCAGGCGGCCCGGCGCGAGGCGCCGGCTCCCTGCCCCCCACCAGAGCCCCAGTGAGGCTGCCACGGCGAGCAGGTTGGCCCACTGGACAGGCTCGCTGCTGGCCACCTCGAGGGCCAGCGGGTGCCCCCGGACGGCAGCGATCCCCCAGTGCGCCCCGAACAACAGCAGGTCAAACCCGAACGCGAAGGCGAAGAGCCCCGCGAGCAGCCGCACGCGCTGCCGCACCTGCTCCAGGAGGTCCGGCGGCAATCCCGCGGAGAGGGGGGACGCCGACGTCGCCGGGTCCCCGCCCGGACCGTCGGCGGGGCGAAAAAGCGTGAGGTCTTTCGGGAGGTCGGCGGGAACCGCGGTCGGCATCCTCAGTTCTACCATCGCCGACGAGCTAAGTCAACTTTGCGCAGCCAGTTATGCCGTCGCCACCTGGCAATAGGCCTTGATCACGCCGCGGCCGGTCGTCAGGTGCCCCAGCAAGTCCGGCCAGGCCTCGAGACCTGTCACCGGATGGGTGAGGAGCCGCGCCAGCCAGCCGGGAAACTGCGCCTCACACTGCGCCAGGTCCTTCACCCCGAGCTCGAAGTACTCCCGGTTGGCGTTGACCGTCCCCACCATGACCTTGTTGCCGAGCACGAAGTCGAGGTTGATCCGGTCGGCGGGGACCTCGACGCGGCGGTCGCCGCCGGTCACCGACGAGAGGACCAGCACGCCGTTCTTTGCCAGCGCCTGCATGGCCTCGAAGACGATGGGTGAGTAGCCCGTGGCCTCGAAGATCAGGTCGAAGGGCGCCTCCATCGTGGCCGCCGCCATGACGGAGAGGTCCCGGGTGGACTCGTAGCGCGCCCCGAGGGCCTCGATGAGGTCGGAGTTGAGGTACGGCTTCCGCTCCAGCCCGAAGACCACTACCTCGAGCCCGCGGAGCCGGAGCGCCATGGCCGCGAGCAGCCCGATGGTGCCGGCCCCCAGCACCGCCGCGCGCCGCGGCCGCCAGACACGCAGGCGCCGCTGGATCTCGAAGGCCTGCGCGATGCCCTTCTCCACCACCGTGGTGGGTTCGAGCAGCACGCCCACCTCGGCGAGCCCCACCGGGATCTTCACCAGGAAGTCGGCGTCGTCCGCGTAGTACTCGGCCAGGAAGCCGTGGCGGAGGTTGATGCCGCGCTCGTAGTAGGTGTCGTCGGTGGTCATGTCGCTGGTGCCGATGGCGTCGTAGAGGCTGTGGCCGGGACGACGGACCGTGGCCACCACGTAGTCGCCGGGCACCAGCTCCCGGACGTTGGGCCCCACCGCCTCCACGACCCCGAAGCTCTCGTGGCCGAGCACCAGCACGTCGCTGCCCGGGGGCGCCATGCCGTACTCGGCGGCGTTGATCTCCCGGTCGGTGCCGTCCACGCCCACGCGGAGGACGCGCACCAGCACGCCGCGGCCGCCCGGGATGTCCGCGAGGTCGGGGCGCGGCACATCGGCAAGGTGCGCCGAGCCGGCGACGCCGGGGCGCACGGCCACGGCCTTCATGGTGCGGGGGCGCTCGCTCATGGTCATCCGCGGCATCGTGGAGCCGCCTTGCGTGCCGATCATGCCACCACCTGGGTCTGGGCGTGGAGCCAGCGGGGCGCTGGCCTGCCGGCGCCGAGCAACGGCGCGGCATGCTGGTCGAGGCGCGCGGCCTCCCCGGCGTCGAAGCGGACGTGGAGCCATCGGGCCACCTCGCTCGCGAAGCGGAGCGCGGCGCGGGCCAGCTCGCCCGAGCGGGACGCCGGCTCCACGTAGAGGGCCGCCACGTGGGCACGCGGCGCCTCGAAGAGCGCACCGGCCCGGAACTCGAGCATCAGGTAGCCAACCACGCGCTCCCCGCGGCGGATGAGCCAGGCCTGCCACTGCCCGGCGTCGCCCAGGATCCGGTCGGCCTCCCGGAGGAGGGCCGCCCGGCCCATCCCGGCGAGGAGCGGCCAGCGCTGCATCTCCGCCGTGAGACGCGCCCCGTCGCCGGGGCCGAGCTGCTCGAACTGGATCGCCATGGCTGCCTCCGTTCCCTCAGGGGTCCACCAGCCGCACGGCATGGCCATCGGGGTCACGGATCACAACGCCCCCGCCCTGCCACGGGTTCCGCACGGCCGCGCCCGGGCGCGAAAGGCGCGGGGCCGCCGCGGAATCGAGCGCGGGGACAAGCGCCGCGAGGTCCCGCACCTGGATGGCGGTCTCCCAGTGGATGAGGTCGGTGGAGCGGGCGTCCGACGGATAGGGCCGTCCATCCCGGGGATGCACGTACTCGAGGAGCTCGATGCCCGGCCCCTCCGGCGCGCGGATACCCGTGATGCGGAGCTCCGCGCCCTCGACGTTGTTCAGGTGGGCCTGCTCCACGCCCTGGTTGCGGCTCTCGCCCGCCACGCGGAAGCCGAGAAGGTCCCGGTAGAACGCAAGGCTCCGCTCGGTGTCCCGGACCACGATGGCGGTGTGATCGATGCCGAGGAACAGCGCGCCGCGGGCATGCCAGCGGGCGTCGCCCTTGTCGGGCGGGAACTGGAGGATCTCGAGCGGGTGGCCGTCGGGGTCGCGGAAGTAGAAGGCGCGGATCCCGGCTGCGCCGGGGATGCTCTTCGGCAGCAGCTGCGGCGCGGTGGAGGCGCTCCGCACCCGGTGGGCGCGCAGGAGCGCGTACGCGCTGTCCATGTCGCTCACGATGATGGCGACGTGCTGGAACCAGCCGTCGTTGCTCCGTGCGTCGGGCGGCGCCGGCCGGCCCGGCGTGGCGGCGGCGAGGTATTCCGTCAGTTCCAGCCGCTCCGCGCCGAGCCGGAGGCGCACCACGCGGAGGCGGGCCCCGAAGACGCCGGTCCGCCGCTCCCACTCCGGGCCCGCCACCTCGGTGTCCGCTTCCACCACGAAGGGCAGCACACCGGTGTAGAAGGCAAGGGAGCGGTCCATGTCCCCCACCGTGAGCGCCACCGCGGGGACGGCCTCCGCGGCCGGCAGGCCGACGCCGCGCCCGGTCCAGGGCGCCTGCCCGCGGACCGGCGCGGCCACGGCCACGAACGTGAAGAAGTACGCCCAGACCAGGTAGCGGCTGCCGGCCGCCAGTGCCCGGAGGGCGAGGGCCCGCATGGCGTCCGCCGGGCTCATGCGAGCCTCACGGCCAGGTGGTCCGCCACCCGCAGCGCGTTGGCCATGATGGTGAGCGCCGGGTTCACGGCACCGCTCGAGGGGAAGAAGCTCCCGTCCACCACGTAGAGGTTGTCCACCTCGTGCGCCCGGCAGTGCGCGTCGAGGGCGCTGGTCCGCGAGTCGTGGCCGAAGCGGATGGTGCCGTTCTGGTGCGCCACGCCCGCGAGCGGGATGCGCTGGCCCAGGAACAGGCTCCGGGCGAAGAGGCCCTGGTGACAGTCGTGCCCGTGGAGGCCGCAGGCCGCCTGGCCCTGCACCAGCTTCTCCAGGCGGCGGGTGAGCTGGCGGTGGCCCTCCTCGTTGTTCGGCCGGTAGGCCAGCACGATGCGCCCGTCGCGGTCGAGGGTGACGCGGTTGTCCGGGTCCGGCAGGTCCTCGGAGGTGAGCCAGAAGTCGAGGGAGTGGCGCGCCATCAGGTCGAGCGTCCACCCCGGCGCGATGGCCGGGGCGCCCGCGGAGAGGGTGTCGGCGTCGAGCTTGCCGACGAAGGAGATGTGCCCCATCGGGTACGAAAAGTCCGCGCTCCCGAGGTAGAAGTCGTTCACCGAGAGCGTCTTCTGGAAGATCGTGGGATTGGGGCAGCGCGAGAGCGCCATGAGCACGGAGTTGATGTGCCCCATGTAGTGGCGGCCCACCACGTCCGAGCCGTTGGCGAGGCCGCGCGGATGCCGGTCGCTCGCGGAGCGGAGCAGGAGCGCGGCCGAGTTGATGGCGCCGGCGGCGACGACCACGATGTCGGCGCGGTAGCGCTCGGTGGCGCCCTCCCGCTCCACCACGACCTCGGTGACAGTGCGACCGCTCGCATCGGTCTCGAGGCGGGCGACGTAGGCCCCAGTGAGCAGCGTGACGTTGGGGTACCGGAGCGCCGGGTCCACGCACACCACCTGCGCGTCCGCCTTGGCATTGACCAGGCACGGATGGCCGTCGCAGGTGGCGCAGCGGATGCACGGACTGGTGCGCGGGTTCCGCTCATCGAGCATGACGCCGAGGGGGGTGTGGAACGGCCGCACGCCCTGGCGCGCGAAGTCCTCGGCCAGCTGCTGGATGCGCGGCTCGTGGCTCACGGCGGGGTGGCAGTAGGGGCCGCTCGCGGCCGGCTCCGTCGGGTCCTCGCCGCGGGTGCCGCGGACCTGGTAGAGCTGCTCGGCCTGGGTGTAGTACGGCTCGAGGTCGTCGTAGCCGATGGGCCAGGCGGGGGACACGCCGCCGTGGTGGCGCAACTCGCCGAAGTCCTCGCGCCGCAGCCGGAAGAGCGCGGCACCGTAGAACTTGGTGTTGCCGCCCACCCAGTAGTTGGTGTGCGGGTGGAGCGGCTTCCCGGCCGCGTCCCGCCACTCCTCCTTGGTGTTGTACCGCCCCTCGGCGTTCACGGCGCGGGTGCTCCAGTTCTCCCGCTCGCGCGGGACGTAGCCGCCGCGCTCCAGAAGCAGGATCCGCTTGCCGGTGGGCGCCAGGCGGTGGACCAGCGTGCCGCCGCCGGCGCCGGAGCCGATCACGATGACGTCGTAGTGCGTGAGGCTCATGGACGGGGACCTCCGCGCCAGCCGTGCGCGGCGGGGTCGCCCTCGATGGGGCGGCACGCGCCGAGGGCGCCCTCGGGGTGGATCTCGCGGGCGGCCCAGTGGCGGCCGGTGCGCACGAAGAGCGTGCGACCGGCCAGGGCGGGATGCGCGAGGATGGTGGACTGCTCGTCGGGTGTCTGCATGCGTGAACCTCCTGCCCCCCGTGAACGCCACGGCGGACAGGAGGTTCCCGTGCGGCGACCCCTCGCTAGCGTGCGGCGGCCTGCATGCCGCTGAACGGCACCGTGCCCGGCACCTCGAGGCGAAGGCGATAGAGCCCCGTGCTGGCGGTGATGTAGAGTGTGCGCAGGTCCGCGTCGCCCCAGGCGAAGTTGGCCACGTGCTCCGGCAGCGTGAGGGTGCCGAGGTGCGTGCCGTCGGGCGCGAGGACGTAGATGCCCTCCGGCCCGGCGGCGTAGACGTGGCCTTGCTGGTCCACCTTGATGCCGTCCCACGCGTCGTCCCCGGGAACGGTGGTGGTGATGTCGAAGAAGACCCGGCCGTTGGCCAGCGTGCCATCCGCCCCCACGTCATAGCGCATGATGACCTTCCGCGCCGGGTCCCAGTTGTCCACGTAGAGCACCTTCTCGTCGGGAGAGAAGGCGATGCCGTTGGGGCCCGAGAGCTCGCTGGTGAGGAGCGTGAGCTGCCCCTCCTTGAGCAGGTACACGCCGCTCCCCGGCGTCTCCTTGCCGGGGTCGGCAAAGACCTTCGGCAGGCCGAACGGCGGGTCGGTGAAGTAGAGCGCGCCGTCCGAGCGGTACACCAGGTCGTTGGGCGAGTTGAGCCGGCGGCCCTGGTAGCGGTCGGCGAGCACCGTCACCGCGCCGGTCCGCTCCACCCGCACCACGCGGCGGTTGCCGTGCTGGTCCACGACCAGGCGCCCCTCGCGGTCGAGGGTCAGCCCATTGGAGCCGGGCTGGTGGTAGGCACCGATGTCCACGCCGGCGTAGCCGCTCTTGGTGCGGTACACGCTCACCTGCCCGTCGGGGCTCCAGCGCCAGATGGTGTTGGTGTTCGGGTCGCTGAAGAGGAGATACCCGCCCTCCGGCACCCAGACGGGGCCCTCGGTGAATTCGAAGCCGCCCGCGAGCTTCTCGAGCACCGGCCGGGCCGGCAGGATGGCATCGAGCCCGGCATCGAGCCGCGTGACCCGCAGTTCCGCCTTCGCGGGCGTCGCGGACGCTGCCGGATGGAAGTCGAGCGTGGCCGAGCGGATCCAGATGAAGTTGGCCGGCGGGTTGGAGACCGGGCCGTTCATGCCGAAGATCGCGAGCTGGAACTGCTGCCCGGGGCGCGCGTCGCGCGTGAGCACCACGCGGTTGGGCGCGTTGAAGCCCTTGGCCACCGGCCCGCCCGCCTGCCCCAGGACCAGCGGCAGCGCGCCATTCACCCAGACCTCGGCGTAGTCGTCCACGACGAGCTCGAGGACCACCGTCATCCCGGTGGGATCGAGCGCCCCGACGCGGGGCGGGATGGTCACCGTGGTGCGGTACCAGTTGAACGAGAGCCGACCATGCCCGCGGCGGGCCTGCAGCGACTCCGCCGGGATCACCGGCCAGTCGCGGTCGTCGAAGTCGGCGAGGTGCGCGTGCGGCGCGATGTCGCGCGTACGGTTGGGCGCGCCGCTGGCCCGGAGGTCGGGTCCCGGCTCACGATGTGCCACGTCCACGACGTCCGCGTCGTGGTAGCGCCAGGTGGCGCCGGCCAGGGCCGCACCGGCGCTGGTGCCGAGGTCGATGACGGCCACGGGCTTGCCGTAGGGCGCATCGCCGGTGGCCTGGGCCAGAACCGCCGCGGGCGCGAGCGCGGCCGCCAGGGCGAGGGTCAGGGGGCGCATGCTCACCGGACCTTCACCACGTAGTACTGCAGGGTGCCGTTCACCTGCTCAAACCAGTGCGGGGTGCCGTTCGGCACCGTGATCACGTCGCCGCGCGCCAGCTGGCGGCGCTCGCCGCCCTCGATGGCATCCCCCCGGATCTCGTTGGGCTCGATGGTGCGCGGGTTGGCCACGCTGCCCCCGGTCACGAGGGTGGCCGACCCGTCGAGCACGTAGATCACGTCGGTGTCGAGGACGTGCACCTCGGCCTGGCCGGCGCGATCGCGGCGGCTGGCGTGGACCATGTAGTTCCGCCCCTCCCCGTCGAGGAGCACGCTGCCGCGCTGGAAGGCGGCGCGCACGGTGTCGCGCGGGAAGTAGCTGACGCCCATGGGATGGAGCGGGCCGGCGGCGGTGACCCGGCTCAGGACGCCCGCGGCCCCGGCGAGCGCCACCTCCTCGTCCTCCTGCGCACTCGCGGCGCCGCTCACGCCCACCGCGCCGACGATCTCCCCGTCCACCGTGATGGGCACCCCGCCCTGGAGCGGGGTGAAGTCATTGAGCGCCACCATGCTGGTGCGCCCGTTCTTGATGATGTCCTCAAAGACCCTGGTGGGCTTCTTGAACAGCGCGGCCGTGCGCGCCTTGCCGATCGAGATGTTGGCCCCGGCGGCGAAGGTGCCGTCGAGCCGCTCGAGCGCCATGAGGTTGCCGCCCGCGTCCACCACGGCGATCACGCCGGTGCCGGCCTTGGTCCGGGCGAAGGCCACGGCGGCGGCGATCACGTTCCGCGCCCCGTCGAGGGTGAGCGTCTTCTGCTGGGCCACCTGGGCCCCCGCCGGCGTCGCGGCGAGGACGGCCAGCAGGGCCATGAGGCTGGTGCGTCGCATCGGAGGATCCTCCCGGAAACACGACCGCCGGCCGGGAGCGCCCGACCGGCGGTGTGCACGTTGGTGGTTACTTGACGATGGTCTCGAAGCTGGCCTCGCCGAGGAGCGCCTCGGCCCAGGAGCACCACACCTGCACCTTGGCCACGTCCTTGACGTAGGCCGGCAGGGTGATCTGGCGGTTGGTGCCGCTCTTGATCTTCATCTGGTTGAGCAGGTAGACGTTGCCCTTCGAGTCCACCACCTGCCAGCTCGGGGCCGGGGTGTCGGGGATCTGGAAGTCGTCCGAGACCTTGAGCGTGATCTTGCCGGCGTCCACCGTGGCGGTCACCGTGCCGGTGTTGGCCTTGGCGCCCATGAAGGGCTTGCTGGTGAAGGACTTCACGGCCGGCGCCGCCGCCGTGGTCACCGCCACCATCGAGACCAGCACCGCCGCCATCGCGAGCATCCTGCGCATTGTTGCCTCCGGGAGAGTTGTGAGGCGCCGGCCCCGCGCCGGCACCACGACTGCTGTGCCCCCGACAATGCCGCGGGGGTCGCGCAGGTTCCCGGTCAGCGTGGCGCGTGGCCGCAGAAGATGCAGCGCACCCGGCGGTCGTGATGGAGCTTGGCGCAGCCGGCGCGCCGGAGGGCGGGCGCCAGCCGCGTGAGCTCGGCCGCGCCGAGCATGCCGAGCAGGGGGGCGGTGAAGTAGATCCAGAGGCCGGTCCAGGCGTGCGCAAAGACCGCCGAGCCGGTGGTCCGCGCCGGGTTCATGCTCATGCCGGACAGTGGCGCCTCGAAGGTGATGTAGAGCGCCACCAGCAGGCCGGCCAGCACCCCGGTGAAGGGCGCGAGGCGCTCGCGCCCCGTGACGACGAGGACCATGAGCATCAGGAGGAAGGCGATCGCGAGCTCGGCCAGGAAGGCCACCGCCAGGCCGCGCGGCCCGGGCAGGGTGGCCACGTAGTTCACGGCCGGGTCGGCGACCGCCGGCCGGAAGAGGAGGACGGCCACCGCGGTCCCGGCCACGCCCCCGGCGAACTGCGCCGCGACGTAGCCGGCCACGTCCGCTCCCGCGACCTTCCCCAGCCGGAAGAAGGTGAGCGTCACCGCCGGGTTCAGGTGCGCGCCGGAGCGCCGGCCCCAGGGTGAGTACACGTTCAACACCAGGGTGCCGCCCATGGCGAGGCCCATCAGCGCGCTGCGAGCCAGTACCGAAGGCACGGTGACCACGAGCGGCGCCCCCGGCGCAAACAGCAGCACCGCGAACCCGCACGCCGACACCATGAAGAGCCCAAGCCCGAACGCCTCCGCGAGGTACTCGGGCCAGTGCCGGCGCCAACGGGCCAGAGTGCCGGACGCCGTCATCGGGGAGAGCGGGCCGCCCGTCCCCCGCGCGGGTGCGATGCCGCGAGCACCACCCGATCGAGGCGCAGCAGCTCCCCCATGGACCAGGCCTGGAAGGGGCAGCCCCGCGGCGCATGCGGTGGCTCGGCGTTGGCGATCTCCGCCAAGTGGCCGAGGCCGGCGCGCTCCAGCTGGCCTAGGAGAGGCAGGAAGAACCGTTCGCGCGCCGCCGCCCGGGCTTCCGCGGTGCCCCCGTGCACCCGCACCCACGCCTCGATGAACGGGCCCGCGAGCCAGGGCCAGACGGTGCCCTGGTGGTACGCGCCGTCCCGCTCCACCGGCCCACCCTCGTAGTGCGGGACGTAGGCCGGGTGCCCCGGCGCAAGGCTCCGCGGACCCATCGGGGTCCAGAGGCGCTCTTCCGCCAGCGCCACGATGCGCCTGCCGCGCTCCAGGTCCAGCACCGGATATGGCAGGCCGCCGATCGCGAGGAGCTGGTTGGGTCGGAAGGCGGTATCGCGCTCGCCGGGCCGCCCGTCGGCATCAGCCACGTCGGCGAGGTAGCCGTCGGGCAGCCAGAACTCGGCGGCGAAGGCGGCCGTGGCACGGCCTGCGTGGCGCCCCCACTCGGGGGCGAACTGCGCGCCGATGGTGAGGGCGTTGATCCAGAGGGCCTGCACCTCCACCGGCTTGCCGATGCGCGGGGTCACCACCCAGTCCCCCACCTTGGCATCCATCCAGGTGAGCTGCACGCCGGGCACGCCGGCCTCGAGCAGCCCGCTCTCCGCCATGCGAATGCCGTAGCGGGTGCCGGCGGCGTAGCCGGACAGGATGGCGAGCACCGCGTCCTCGAGCGCCCGCCGCTCCCCCGCCGGCACCACGTGCCCCGCGGCCGCCATGGCGCCGAGGTACTCGTGCACCGCGATCACGTACCAGAGGGAGGCGTCCACCGAGTTGAACTCGGGCGCGTCGCCCGCCTCGAGGAAGCGGTTGGGCAGCATGCCCTGGTCCACGAGGCCGGCCCACTGGAGGAGGATGGCCCGCGCATCCGCGAGCCGGCCCGTGGCCAGGCAGAGCCCGCGCAGGGCGATGAACGTGTCGCGGCCCCAGTCGGTGAACCACGGGTAGCCGG
>CAZRCT010000015.1:0-60169 GCA_964598655.1 uncultured Gemmatimonadaceae bacterium | reverse complement strand
GTACTATCGCGGCAAGAAGATGGTCGAGGTCGAGGACGCCTGAGCGTGATCCGCATCGCGCTCGACGCCATGGGTGGCGACCACCACCCGCAGGCGGAGGTCGACGGCGCGGCCCTGGCCCTGAAGGAGCTCCCCCCGGGCTTCCTCATCCAGCTGGTGGGGCGCCGCGCGGCCATTGAGGCCGAGCTGGCGCGCCATCCCGACCTCGATCGCGCCCGCATCGAGATCCACGAGGCGCCGGACGTCATCGGCATGGACGAGAAGCCCCTCGCCGCCGTCCGCAAGAAGCCCAACTCGAGCCTGCACGTCGGGCTCGGCCTGCAGAAGGCCGGGGCCTCGGACGCATTCGTCTCCGCCGGGAACACCGGGGCGGTGCTCGTCGGCAGCACCATGATTCTCGGCCTCCACGAGGGCGTCGACCGCGCCGCGGTCGGCGCGCTCTTCCCCACGGCCGCCGAGCCCACGCTCGTCCTCGATGCCGGCGCCACCGTCGACTGCTCCCCCAGGGAACTCCTCGGCTTCGCCTGGCTCGGCACCATCTACATGACCGACGTCCTCGGCCGCCCCTCCGCCAAGGTGGGGCTGCTCAACGTCGGCGAGGAAGACGAGAAGGGGAACGCCGCCGCCAAGGAAGCCCACCAGCTCCTCAAGCAGGCCACCGGCCTCAACTACGTCGGCAACATCGAGGGCCGCGACATCGTCGCCGGCCACCCGGTGCACGGGCAGATGGACGTGGTGGTCTGCGACGGCTTCGTGGGCAACATCGTCCTCAAGTTCTACGAGTCGGTCGGTCGCCTGATCGTCCGGCTCTGCAAGGGCAAGGCGCCGGGCATTCTCGAGCGGCCGGACGTCCAGGGCGTCTTCCGCCACCTCGACTACAGCGAGTATGGCGGCGGGCCGCTGCTCGGCGTCAAGGGCGTGAGCGTCATCTGCCACGGCTCCTCCTCGCCCAACGCCTTCAAGAACGCCATCCGCATCGCGGTGCAGTCGGTGGCCCACGACCTGAGCGCGCACATCGGCGCCCAGTTCGCGCGGCGCGAGGCCGGGGCCAAGCCCTGATGCAGCGGCCGCTCGCCCACCTCGCCGGGCTCGGGGTGTACATCCCGAGCCGGGTCGTGACCAACCACGACTTCGCCGAGCGCCTCGAGACCAGCGACCAGTGGATCGTGGAGCGCACCGGCATCAAGGAGCGCCGCTTCGCCGGGGCCCACGAGACGGTGTCCACCATGGCCCGGGACGCCACGGCGGCCGCCCTCGCGCGCGCGGGCATCACGCCCAAGGATCTCTGCGCCATCATCGTGGCCACCGCCTCGCCGGACCGGCCGCTGCCGAGCACCGCCTGCCTGCTGCAGGCCCAGCTCGGCGCCGAGAACGCCGCGGCCTTCGACATCTCGGCCGCCTGCTCGGGCTTCATCTACGGCCTGACCATCGCCGAGGGCCTCATCGCCACCGGGCACGGGGACCACATCCTGGTGGTCGGCGGCGAGAAGCTCACCGCCATCACCGACCAGACCGACCGCTCCACCGCCATCCTCTTCGGCGACGGAGCGGGTGTGGCGGTGGTCTCCAAGGGCGCCCGCAACGGCCGCGGCATCCTCTCGACGTTCATCAAGTCCGATGGCCGCCTGGCCGACCTCCTGACCATCCCCGGCGGCGGCACCGCCGACCCGATCAGCCCGAAGGTCCTGGCCGAGCGCTCGCACTTCATGCGCATGGCGGGCCGGGAGGTCTTCAAGCACGCGGTGCTGGAAATGGCCGAGGCCTGCGACGAGGCCATCCGCCGCGCTGGCGTGAAGCCCGAGGAAATCGACCTCCTCGTCCCGCACCAGGCCAACATCCGGATCATCGACGCCACCGCCAAGCACGCCAACGTGCCCGCCGAAAAGGTCATGGTCACGGTGGACCGCTACGGCAACACCTCCGCCGCGTCGATCCCCATGGCGCTCGCGGACGCCGAGGCGAGCGGCCGGCTCAAGCCGGGGATGCTGGTCCTGCTCGTGGCGTTCGGGGCGGGCTTCACCTGGGGCAGCACGGTGGTGCGCTGGTGAGCGCCGTCGTCCTCTGCCCGGGGCAGGGCGCGCAGAAGGTGGGGATGGGGAAGGACCTCGCCGAGCGCTTCCCCGCCGCGCGCGACACCTTCGCCGCCATCGACGAGGCGCTCGGGGTGGCGCTCTCCCGCATCATGTGGGAGGGGCCGGACGATGAGCTCACGCTCACCAAGAACACCCAGCCGGCCATCCTGGCGCACAGCGCCGCGGTCTGGGCGGTGGTGGGGGACAAGCTGCGCCCGCAGCTCAAGGCCGCCGCGGGCCACAGCCTCGGCGAGTACAGCGCCTATGTGGCGGCCGGCGCCCTCGACGCGGCCGGGGCCGCCCGCCTGGTGCGGAAGCGGGGCGAACTGATGTTCGACGCGGGCACCCGGCGTCCCGGCGCCATGGCGGCCGTGCTTGGACTGGCCACGGCCGAGGTGGAAGCCGCGTGCCGCGAGGCCAGCAGCCCCGACACCGTCGCCGTGGCCGCCAACCTGAACGCCCCCGACCAGACCGTGCTCTCCGGCGATCCCGCCGCGGTGGAGAAGGCGGGCGAGGGCTGCAAGGCGCGCGGCGCCAAGCGCGTGATCGCGCTCAAGGTGAGCGGCGCGTTCCACTCGCCGCTCATGGCGCCGGCGGTCGAGGGGCTTGCCGCCGCGCTCGCCGGCGCCACCTTCGCGGCGCCGCAGGTGCCGGTGGTGGCCAACGCCAGCGCCTCCCCCGTGGCCGATGCGGCCACCGCGCGAAAGCTCCTCGCCGACCAGCTCACCGCCCCGGTGCGATGGGTGGAGTGCATGCAGTGCGCGGCGCAGCTGGTGCCCGGGGCCACCTGGTACGAGATTGGCCCGGGCAACGTGCTGAGCGGGCTCCTCAAGCGCATCGTGCCGGGCAGCGCCACCGTCACGCTCGGCACCGCCGACGAAGTCGAGAAGTTCCTCTCCGCCTGATCCCGGCCATGACCACCATCGACCTGACCGGCAAGACCGCCTTCGTGACCGGGTCCACCCGCGGCATCGGCCGCGCCGTGGCCGGGGCGCTGTATGCCGCCGGCGCCAAGGTGGCCATCGTGGGCCGCGACCAGGCCAAGGCGGAGGCCGTCGCCCGGGAACTCGGCGAGCGGGCCGTGGGCGTGGCGTGCGATGTGTCCCGCAAGGCCACCATCGACGCCGCCATCGCGGCGACCGAGAAGGCGCTCGGCCCCGTGGACATCCTGGTCAACAATGCCGGCCTCACCCGCGACAACCTCCTGCTGCGCATGAGCGAGGCGGAGCTGGCCGAGGTGCTGGACGCCAATCTCAAGGGCGCGTTCTACACGGTGCAGGCCGTGCTCAAGGGCATGATGAAGCGGAAGGGCGGCCGCATCATCAACATCACCAGCATCGTCGGGATCCAAGGCAACAAGGGCCAGGCCAACTACGCCGCCAGCAAGGCCGGACTCATCGGCTTCACCAAGTCGGTGGCCAAGGAATACGGCAGCCGTGGGATCCTGGTGAACGCCATCGCCCCGGGTTTCATCGAGACCGACATGACCGCCGGCCTCCCCGAGGACCTCCGGCAGGGCATGCTGGCCGGGATCGCCCTCGGCCGGCTCGGCAAGCCGGAGGACGTGGCCGGGGCCGTCCTCTTTCTGGCGTCGGAGCTTTCCGGCTACATTACCGGCCAGGTGCTCGTGGTCGATGGCTGTACCGCCATCTGACGGGCCTGGTCTCCTTTTACCCCCTCCCCAAGAGGAACGTCATGAGCAGCAACGTCGAAGAGCGGGTCAAGGACATCATCGTCGAGGAGCTCGGCGTGGAGCGTGAGAAGCTGACCCCCGAGGCCAGCTTCATGGAGGACCTCGGCGCGGACAGCCTCGACACCGTCGAGCTCGTCATGGCGTTCGAGAAGGAGTTCGACATCGACATCCCGGACGAGGAAGCCGAGAAGCTCCGGACCGTCGGGGACGCGCTCAAGTACCTCCACGAGAAGCTCGGGAAGTAAGCTTGGCGCATCGCGTCGTTGTCACCGGCCTTGGGCTCGTCACGCCCCTCGGGCCGGACGTCGAGAGCACCTGGGCCGGCCTGCTTGCAGGCCGGTCCGGCGCCGCGCCGATCACCAAGTTCGATCCGGCGCGCCTCGGCGTCCGCTTTGCCTGCGAGGTGAAGGGCTTCGACCCGCTCCAGTACATGGACCGGAAGGAGTCCCGGCGCTACGACCTCTTCGCCCAGTTCGCCCTTGGCGCCGCCCACCAGGCGGTGACCATGGCCGGGCTCGAGGGGAAGTTCCCCGACCCTGACCGCACCGGTGTCGTCATCGGCAGCGGCATCGGCGGCATGCAGACCTACGAGGAGAACTGCACCGCGTACGTCCAGAAGGGACCGGATCGGGTCTCCCCGTTCTTCGTCCCGATGTACATCCCGGACATCGCCGCAGGGCTCGTTTCCATCCGGTACGGCCTCAAGGGCCCCAACTTCGCCACGGTCTCGGCGTGCGCGTCGTCGGCCCACGCCATCGGCGAGTCGTACAAGATGATCAAGCACGGCACCGCGGTTGCCATGGTGGCGGGCGGCGCCGAGGCGGCCATCACGGGCCTCACCGTGGCGGCGTTCGACAACATGCGGGCCCTGTCGCGGCGCAACGACGCCCCCGAGCAGGCCAGCCGGCCGTTCGACAAGGACCGGGACGGCTTCGTGCTCGGCGACGGCGGCGCCGTGGTGGTCCTGGAGAGCCTCGAGCACGCGCTGGCGCGCGGCGCCACCATCCTCGGCGAGGTGGTCGGCTACGGCATGAGCGGCGACGCGCACCACATCACCTCGCCCCCGGACGACGGCAACGGCGCCGCGCGGGCCATCGTGCACTGCCTCGAGGACGGCGGCATCAAGCTGGACGAGGTGGACTACATCAACGCCCACGGCACCTCCACGCCGCAGGGCGACGTGGCGGAGACCAAGGCGGTCAAGTCGGTCTTCGGCGAGCAGGCGAAGAAGCTGATCTTCGCCTCCACCAAGTCCATGACCGGGCACCTCCTCGGCGGCGCCGGCGCGCTCGAGTTCATCGCGTCGCTCCTCGCCGTGAAGACGGGCAAGGTCCCGCCCACGATCAACCAGGTGACCCCGGACCCCGAGTGCGACCTGTACTCGGTGCCCAACACCATGATCGAGCGGAACCTCCGCGTGGCGCTGTCCAACTCGTTCGGCTTCGGCGGCCACAACGTGACCCTGGCCGTCCGGAAGTACGAGGCCTAGGCCCGCAGCGAGGGCCCCGCGCAGGGAACCTTCCGGCCCCGGTTGACGTTCGTCACCCGGGGCCGCACCCTTTCTGGGCCCCACCGCCCTCCCTCTTCTGTCCCCCGGAGTCGTCATGTGCGCCTGGCACCGACTCGGCACCCGCGAGGAGCTTCTCGCCCGGGTCCCGTTCGCGGTGAAGCTCGATCGCCAGCAGGTGGCCCTCTTCCACCACGGGGGCGCCTTCCGCGCCATCGGCAACCGCTGCAACCACAAGGGCGGCCCGCTCTGCGAGGGGCAGGTCCGGGGCGAGTACGTGATGTGCCCCTGGCACGCGTGGGAGTACAGCGTGGTCACCGGCAAGGGGCCGCCGGGCTACGACGAGGAGGCCGTGCCCACCTTCGCCGTGGAGGAGCGGGCTGACGGCGTCTGGCTCGACACCGAGCCGCGCTCGCCGCGCCGGCTCGTCAAGCACGAGCCGCATCCGCTCACCGTCCTCACGCCTCGCGGCGAGGGGCCGCCGCGGGTGGTCGGCATCTCCACCACGGGCATGGACGCGGACAATCCGCGGGTGTCCACCTCCGACCTCCTGCTCGAGGCCGCGCTGGCGCACGCCGGCGCCAGCCTCGGCGCCGAGACCCGGCTGCTCCGGCTCCGCGACCTGGCCTTCCGGGCCTGCGAGGGCAACTACTCCAAGGCCGCGCACGCCTGCACCTGGCCCTGCGCGATCACCGAGCGGGATCCCGGCGACCAGCTCACCCCCGTCTACGAGGCGCTGGTGCAGTGGGCGGACGTGGTGCTGGTGGCCACGCCCATCCGCTGGGGCCAGGCGTCGAGCCTGTACCACCGGATGGCGGAGCGGCTCAACTGCATCCAGAACCAGATGACCATCCACAACCGCTGCCTCATCCACGGCAAGGTGGCGGGGTTCATCATCACGGGCGGCCAGGACAACGTGCAGGGCGTGGCGGGCGGGCTGCTGACGTTCTGGGCGGAGCTGGGCTTCGTCTTCCCGCAGTTCCCCTTCATCGCGCACTCGCGCGGCTGGGACGCGGAGGACATGGAGAACAACGTGCGGGACGTTCGGCAGAGTGCGGCGCTGCGGACCGCCGCCGGCGAGCTGGCCGGCCGCGCCGTGGAGCTGTGGCGGGCCCTGCCGCGTGCGGCGGGACCCGACAGGCCCATGGAGCGGAGCGGGAGGAAGGCGCAGCCGCTGCACCCCGCCGGAGGCGGGGCGGAGTGATCAGCGGACGCGGCGAGGCGGGAGCGAGTCGCGGCCGATGACGCCGAGCAGGGTCCGGAGCGGCGGGCCGATGCGACGACTGCCGGGGGCGTCCACCTCTCGCAGGCGGCGGAGGTCCAGCCGGAGCTGGTCGTAGAGGAGCCCCGCCGTGTCGCTCGCCAGCATGATGGTGCCGGCGCTGAACCGGGGGGGCTCGGCCTGGGTGGCGAGCAGGCCGAAGCTCCGTTCCAGCACGAGGAGCAACTGGTCGGCGTGGGAGGCGTCGCCCCGGGGCTCGGGGGTGCTGATGCGGACCAGCCACTCCTGTGCCTCGAGCCGGTCCCAGGCGCCGCTGCGGGTGAGCGTCTCCGAGGTGTCCTTGTAGGCGGCCCAGAGCCGGCGGAGGTTGCCGCGATAGGCGGCCACGGCGGGCCGCAGGCGGGCCAGCCGGGCCAGGTTGTCCCGCAGGCTGTCGGGCGAGGCCAGGCGGGCCGGGCTCATGAGGTCCCGAAGCCCCAGGCGCGACACACTGTCCTCGAAGTCGGTCGTGGCCGCGGCCTGCGCGGCCGTGAGCCGGCGCGCCAGGTTGTAGGGGGCGCGCAACTGCTGCGCGGTCAGGCTCCCGTCGCCGCCGCCGGTGGCCCGGGGCGCATCCGCCTGGCCCCGGCTCTTCCAGACGCCACCGTCGGAGCTGGACCGGCCGGGCCGGAACGCGATCGCGAGGCTGGCCAGGAACAGCAGCGCGGCGGCGGCGGTGATCGCGTGCTGCCGCCAGCGGGGCTTGCGCCGTTCCGCCAGTTCGCGCGCGCTGTAGGAGAACATCTGGTACACCTGCGGACCGCCCGGCTCCCCGGTCCCCACCTCCGACGGCCTGGGCGGCGACGGCTCCGACTCGGCGGCAGCCACCAGCGCCGCCGCGCGCGCCTGGGCCGCCCCATACTCGGGATGGCGCGCGATGGGCAGCCACTGCTGATTCTTGGAGTGGAAGATCTCCGCCTGCTCACTCACGACCCCGCTGGTGATCCCCAGCGCGAGTTCCTCGACTGAGCGAAAGACGGCTTCCTCCCCGGAGGCGAGCCGGACCCGGAACATGGCCACAATAGTAGCCCGCTCCCCGGCCTACGGGGAGCGGGCGAACGCGGCACGGCTCAGGGCTGGGGGGCCGGTGGCCTCGGGTTCCGGAGCGCGGGGACGAGGAGGCCCAGCGTGAACGTGGACCCCGCGGCGTCGGCGGCGTCGAGTGCGGCCAGATACCCCGCCAGGAGCTCGCTGTAAGCCGCCGCGGCGCGGCCATCGACAAATCGAAGGGTCGAGCCTCGGACCCCAACCCGGTCGCCCTGAGCCAGCATCAGGCCCACCAGGGTGTCCGCCGCCGCGAGCAGCTGCCGGCCGGCCTCGGCGGAGGCGAAGGGCTCGCGGAGCGACGAGGCGGAATCGGTGATGCTGGCGCGGTAGGACTCCTCCAGCATCAGCTCCTGCCCGCGGAACGCCGCCAGCAGGTTCTGGGCGGCCGTGATCCGGCGGCGGGTGGCCCGGAGGCTATCCGGACCGTTCAGCCGGCTGGGCTCCCACAGGGCGGCCAAGGCCACGTAGTCGAGTCCTTCCCGGAGGTCCCGCCGGGCGGCATCGTACCCCTCACTGTAGGCCGGCGAGATCGCCGCCCGGGTGGCCGCCATCCGGCTGGTGACCGCCCCGAGGGGTGCCGCCAGGGTGTCGGGCTCGGGAGGTCGGTCCACCGGCAGCGGATCGGACGGCCGGACGGGGGCATTCCAGGGGTCCTCCTCGGCCGCAGCCGGGGTGGGCGGCTGGGCGACGGCCACCGCATCGGACAGCCCGATCAGGGTGCGGAGGGGAGGGTAGAACTGCGAGCCAACCCCAACGACCGCCACTGCACCGGCCAGCGCCAGCATGGTCCGCAGTTTCCCGGCCCGGCTCTGGATGGCCTCCCGCTCGACCCTTGGCTGGGTCGGTTCGGGCTGGGCTGGCCCCGCCGTATCGATGACGCCGGCGCCCGTGGCAGCCAGGAATGTCTGGTAGGCGGGGTGGGTCTCGACAGGGAGCCACGCCGAAGTCCGGGTGTGGAAAACCTCGAATCCGCGACCGACCTCCCCCAGCGAGATGGCCTGGGCAAGCTCGGCGCTCGACTCGTAGGACCGCTCAACCCCCTTGGGATTCCTGACCCGGAACATGCGCCCTCGCTGCTGGAGAGAAGACCTCTCCGATCCTTAGTACACGTTGTGTGCCGGGAGACCGCGGACCCCCTGACGGAGCATCGATTTTATGCAGGCGAGGAACATAGGCTAGAAAACAGTTCATATGCATCAATGAATACCGTTGTGCGGTAGTGAGTTAGAAATAACTCAACGATGTCAATCCACATGAAGTCTGCGGTCAAAATCCCCCTCATGTCGGGAGCGAAGGGCGGGCTGGCGGCGGCGAAGTGCCGCAATTTGACCGGAATCCACGACCAGGAGGCTGGCATGGCCGAGGCGGCGAACGACGGAAAGATGGACCGGCGCGGGTTCCTCGCCGTTGGTGGGATGGTGGCCGCAGCTGTCATTCCCGTTGCCAGAAATGGCAGTGTTCGCGAAAGTAACTTATCAACAGCCCGGCGGGATCACCGACCTGACCCGTTCGAGTTGTCGGAGGCGTCAATCGCCGAGCTGCAGGAGGGCTTGGGGAACCGGCGGTGGACCAGCGTGGATCTAGTGCGCCTGTACGGGGAGCGTATCGATGCCCTCGACCAGCGCGGCCCTACCCTCCGCCACATGCTGGACCGGAACCCCGACGCCGAGTCCATCGCCGAGGGGCTCGATCGGGAGAGGACGGCGGGCCGGGTGCGGGGGCCGCTGCATGGCATACCGGTGGTCATCAAGGACAACATCGACACCGGCGACCGGATGACCACCACGGCCGGGTCGCTGGCGCTGGCCGGCTCCCATGCCCCAAGGGACGCCTTCCTCGTTGAGCGACTCCGGGCCGCCGGCGCCATCATCCTGGGCAAGACCAACCTGACCGAGTGGGCCAACTTCCGGTCCACCCGGGCCTCGAGCGGGTGGAGTAGCCGGGGCGGGCAGGGGAAGAACCCGGTCTGCCTCGACCGGACCCCCTGCGGCTCCAGCTCCGGGACGGGCGGGGCGATCGCCGCCTGCTATGCGGCGGTGGGGATCGGAACCGAGACGGACGGGTCGGTGACCTGCCCGAGCGCCACGGTCGGGCTGGTGGGGCTCAAGCCCACGGTGGGTCTGGTAAGCCGGAGCGGCATCATCCCCATCTCGGCCACCCAGGACACGGCCGGCCCCATGACCCGGACCGTGGCCGACGCGGCCATCCTGCTCTCCGCCATCACCGGCGTGGATCCGCGGGACGCGGCCACGGCGCCGAGCGGCCCCCATGCCGGGACCGACTACACCCGGTTCCTGGACCGGGAGGCCCTCAGGGGCAAGCGGATCGGGGTCACCCGGGAGCGGTTCACCGGGTACCACCCCGACACCGACCGGATCTTCGGCGAGGCCCTCGACGTTCTCCGCCAGCTCGGTGCGGTCATCGTGGACCCCGCCAACCTCCCCCATGCCGGCGAGTACGACGAGGCCGAGTATGAGGTCCTCCTCTATGAGTTCAAGGCCGGCCTCAACGCCTACCTCGCCACCCTGGGGCCGAGCGCCCCGATCCGCAGCCTCGAGGAGGCCATCGCCTTCAACGAGCGAAATGCGGCGCGGGTGATGCCCTACTTCGGGCAGGAGATCTTCCACCTGGCGCAGTCCAAGGGGCCGCTCACCACGCCGGCCTACCGGGCGGCGCTGGCCAAGTGCCGCCGCCTCTCCCGCACCCTCGGCATCGATGCGGTGATGGCCCGGCACCGGCTGGATGCGCTGGTGGCTCCCACCGGGAACCCCGCCTGGCCCATCGACCTTGTGAACGGGGATCACTTCACCGGGTCGGTGACCACGCCGGCGGCCGTGGCGGGCTATCCCCACATCACGGTGCCCATGGGATCGAGCTTCGGGCTGCCGGTGGGGCTCTCGTTCTTCGGGAGGGCGTGGAGCGAGGGGGCGCTGCTCGGGATGGCCTACGCCTACGAGCAGGCCACGCTGCACCGGAAGGCGCCGGAGTTCCTGTCGAGCCTCGACCTCGGGGCCCCGCTGTGAGCGGCGCGACGGCCCCTTATCTTGGGGCGTCCCGAAACCCGTTTCCCTGACGAGGATTTGCCGTCCGTGCTGATGCGATCGTGTGTGACGGGGGCCCTCCTCCTGGCCCTGGCATCGGGTGCCGTGGCACAGGCACCCGACTCCGTGCCCGCCTACAAGCGGAAGCTGATTGTCCTGCCCTTCATCACCTACTCGCCGGAGACGGCGTGGCAGTTCGGCGCGGGCGGCGGGCTCCAGTACAAGTGGCCGGGCGCCGAGCGCGACCCGGGGACGCGGCCCTCGTTCTTCTTCGGGGCGGGGACCTACACCACCAAGGGCCAGTGGACGGCCAGCCTCGGCACCAGCCTCTTCACGCCGGGGAACCGCTGGTGGCTCGATGCCCGGATTGCCGCCGCGTACTACCCCCTGGTGTACTACGGGGTGGGGCCCGAGGCGCTCCGCGCCGACAGCAACCGGATGGACAACCGGCTGATCCGCGCCGAGGTGAAGGTGCTGCGGCAGGTGGCGCGGAACCTCTTCGTGGGGCCGTACTATCGGCTGCATTCCTTCTTCGACATCGACTGGCAGGACCCGGCGGCCATCAGCCCCGCGCTCCGGGGCGGAGACGGCGGCGTCAGCTCGGGCGTCGGTCTTTCGCTCTCCCTCGACGCGCGGAACAGCCTCACCACGCCCACCCGCGGCCACCTGATCCTGGTGGACGCGCTGCAGAACACGGGGGTGCTGGGCAGCGACTTCGACTACGGCTACCTGCTGGTGGACGCCCGCTACTACCTGCCGGTGCGTCGCGGGCGCGACGTGCTGGCGCTCAACCTGTACGGCGAATTCAACGGCGCCGAGGTGCCGATCCAGGCGATGTCCATGCTCTCCAACACCACCACCCAGGAGCTCATGCGCGGCATTTACTACGGCCGCTACCGGGATCGGCACGAGGTGGTGGGACAGGTGGACTACCGGGGGCACCTGAAGGGGCGGTTCGGGTACGTGCTGTTCGGCGCCGCGGGGAACGTCTTTGGATCACCGGGATCCCGCCTGACAGACAACCTGAAGCTCACCTATGGTGCCGGGCTACGGTTCAACGTGAACCCGGCGGACCCGCTCAACTTGCGGGTGGACTTCACGCTCTCCAACTTCGGGGAGTCCGGTGTGACGTTCGGGGCGACGGAGGCGTTCTAGTCGCCCCACCTGCCGGTGGCCGCCGGCAGGGCCGTCCCCAACCCGCCTACCATGCGCGCACGCCCCATCCTCCGCGGATTCCTCCTGTTTCTCGCCGGCTGCGCGGTGGACGACAGCGTCGGCAGCAGCGAGGGGCCGCTCGTGTTCACGCTCAGCGCCGACTCGGCATGGAGCGGGGGCACGGTGGCGGTCACCGCGATGCGCTTCGCCGAACTCACCTACGCGCCGGTGTTCGTGAGCGGGGCCGACACGCTGGCCGCCACGCGCACCGGCGACTCCACGTACACCCTCCGCATCCCCGTCGGGCCCGCCGGCCCGGTGCAGGTCGGTATACAGGAGGGCGCGCAGCGCATCGACGTGGGGACGGTGCAGCGGGCGGGATACCAGGCCCTCCGCTGGTACACGCCGGGCTTCGACTTCAGCATGATGATCCAGGCCCGGCGGGGCGGGGTCCCCGTGGTGCTCGGCAACGGCTCCGTCGGCATCACGCTGCTGTATCCCAGCCTCGGGCGTTCGGAGCGGGTGACCGGGCTCCGGGCGCCCTACGGCTATTACGGGATCGGGCAGAGTTACCGCGGGGACGAGTTCGTCCTGGAGGACTCGAGCGGGGCGATCGGCGTCTGGGAGTTGTGGCCCGCCCCGGCTCGACGGCGCGACTGGCCCAGCACGTCGTTCCGCCGGCAGCCGACGGCGATGTCACCCACCACCTTTCTCTCCACCTATAGCCATGGCACGATGACGGTGGACACCACGTCCCCGGCCCGCGGCTATGGTCCGTTCGACACCGAGGACATCTGGAATGTCCACCTCTCACCACGGGGGGACCGGGTGGTGCTGCGGTCGGTGGGCAGCAACGACGGGGTGCCGGTAATCAACAGCCTGACCGCCGATACCGCGTACACCATCCCCCGGATGCGGACCCTCGCGGCCGCCGGCTTCACGGCGGACGGGGCGCAATTCGTCGCGGCCGGCTACTACCCGCCCCGCGACTCGCTGCGACGGATTGATGCCGCCAGCGGGACCATCCTCGCCTCGGCGGCACTGCCGGACAGCGCGTTCATCACCAACCTCGAGGTGGATCCTGCAGGCCGCTGGGTGTTCCTGATGGTGGAATACACCGGCTGCAACCCCGCCGTGGCGGTCTACGACCTGGCCACCCTGGCGCAGGTCGGCGACCTCCGAGGGCCGCCCACGAGCCGCGGCGACGCCACGTGCGCCAGCAGCGGGTGGGAGGGCATGCTCGTCTACGACACCAGCCCGAACCGCCTCTACGTGGTCTGGAACGGCGACCCGAGCCCGGTCTTCGAGTTCTCCGTGCTGCCCTAGGGCGCGGCCCCCGCCTTTCGCCCGGCTTCATCCCCCCTTCAGGCCGCCCGAAAAACACTCGACACCGACTGGCACCTTGCCGGGTCGGCAGGGTAGATTATCCTGCCAACTAAGTCGCACCCTGCCAAGGACATAGGATGCCCGTCTCCCTCGATCCGGCCCGCCTCGCCGACCCCGCGCTCCGGCCCATCGCGGACAAGGTCCTCGCGACTCGCCGGCTCGACGCCGACGATGCCCGCGCGCTCTACGCGACGCACGATCTCCTGGGCCTCGGCATGCTCGCCGACTTCGCCAACGACCGGAAGAACGGCGACCGGGTCTTCTTCTCCGCCAACCAGCACATCAACCCCACCAACGTCTGCATCCTGCGGAACACCTGCGTGTTCTGCTCCTTTGCGCGGATGCCGAAGGAAGACGGGAACTACACCCGCTCCCTCGAGGAAGTGTTCGCCGAGGCGGAAGCCGCACGGAACTCCCCCACGCGGGAGTTCCACATCGTGGGCGGGCTGCATCCCAAGCTGCCGCTCTCGTACTACACGGACATGATCCGCGGCCTCAAGGAGCGGCACCCGCACGTCCACATCAAGGCGCTCACGGCCGTCGAGATCGCGCACCTGGCGCGGATCGAGAAGTGCTCCGTCCGCGAGGTGCTCGTGGCCATGAAGGAGGCCGGCCTCACCAGCCTCCCGGGCGGCGGCGCCGAGGTGTTCTCCACGGCGGTGCGGGCCACCATCGCGGAGCGGAAGCTGACGGGCGCGGAGTGGCTGGCGGTGCACCGCGAGGCGCACCAGCTCGGCATCCCCACCAACTGCACCATGCTCTACGGCCACGTGGAGACGGCGGACGACCGGATTGAGCACCTGGCCGCGCTCCGCGGCCTGCAGGACGAGACCGGCGGCTTCCTGACCTACATCCCGCTCGCCTATCACCCGGACAACAACGAACTGGGCGAGGAGCTGGGCCGTGTGGGCAGCGCCACCACGGCGTACGAGGACCTCAAGAACATCGCCATCGGGCGGCTCTTCCTGGACAACATCCCGCACGTGAAGACGCACTGGCCGATGGTGACGCCGTTCCTGTCGCAGGTGGCGCTCAGTTTCGGGTGCGACGACGTGGAGGGGACGGTGGTGTTCGAGCGCATCTATCACGACGCCGGCGCCAAGACCGACCTCGGCATGCACTACCTGGACCTTGTGAACCTGATCCGCGGCGCCCGCAAGCGCCCCGTGGAGCGCAACAGCCTGTACGAAGTGGTGCGCGATTCCTTCGACGACCTCACGGCCGGCGGCGAGCTGGCCGGGGCGGGTGCCCCATCGGTGCACGCGGCATGAAGCTGGGCAGGATCCCGTACATCAACTGCTACCCGATCTACGGCGCCGTGGACCGGGGGATCGTCACGCTGCCCGCGGAAATCGTCAGCGCCACCGCGGCGGACCTGAATGACCTGCTCGCGGCCGGCGCGCTCGACATGAGCGTGATCTCCGCCGTGGAGTACGCCCGCGACGCGGCGAGCTACCACCTCCTGCCGGACCTGGCCATCAGCTGTGACGGGCCGGTGCGGAGCGTCAAGCTCTTCAGCAAGCGGCCCGTCGAGGACCTCGACGTGGCCACGGTGCTGCGCACCTCGTCCAGCCGCACCTCGATCCTGCTGCTCGAGCTCCTCTGCCGCCATTGCTGGAAGGTGCAGCCGCGCTTCGCCACGGTGCGGGCCGAGCCGCGGGACCTCAAGGAGCTGGAGCAGGTGCCCCACGACGCGGTGCTCGTGATCGGCGACGCGGCGCTCCTGCTGGCCACCGACGGCGACTACCCGTTCGAGGTGGACCTAGGGGAGGCGTGGAAGGAGTGGACGGGGTTGCCCTTCGTCTTTGCGGTGTGGGCCGCGCGGCGTGACGCGTCCATGCCGCGCGTGCGCGAGGTGCACGAGAAGCTGCTCGAGTCCCGGGCGTGGGGGCTGGCCCACCTGGACCAGCTCGCGGAGCAGGCGTTCCTCACCACCGGCCTCCCGCGCGAGACCTGCCGCAGCTATTTCGACGACCTGGACTACAGCTTCTCGTACCGGCACCTCGCCGGCCTGACCGATTTCTTCCGGCGCCTCGCCGCCGACGGCCTGGTGCCGGACGGCAGCCTGAGCTTCATCAGCGCCGCCTGACCCGCTCCCCGCGGCCCCCGGGCCGGGAGGACTGACGCATGGACGTGATCGATCGCACCTCGGGCGAGTTCAAGGACGCCCTCGAGCTCTACACCCGGACCCCGCTCCTCGAGCTGGGCCAGTTGGCGGACGCCGTGCGGTGGCGGAAGCATCCCGACCCGGTGGTCACGTACATCATCGACCGGAACATCAACTACACCAACGTCTGCGTGGCCGACTGCGGCTTCTGCGCCTTCTACCGGCGCCCGAAGCACGGCGAGGGCTACGTGCTCTCCTACGAGCAGATCGGCAGGAAGATCGACGAGTGCAAGGAGCTGGGCGGCGTCCAGATCCTGATCCAGGGCGGCCACAACCCCTATATCCCGTTCGAGTGGTACCTGGAGCTGATGCGCTACATCAAGCAGCATCACCCGATCCACATCCACGGCTTCTCCCCGTCCGAGGTGGTGTTCTTCGCCGAGCGGTTCCGGATGCCGGTGACGGACGTGATCCGCGAGCTCCGCGCAGCGGGCCTCGACAGCATCCCGGGCGGCGGCGGCGAGATCCTGGTGGACAGCGTCCGCCAGCGCGTGGCCCCGAAGAAGGCGCAGACCGACGAGTGGCTGGGCGTGCAGGAGGAGGCGCACCGCCAGGGCCTCCGCACCTCGGTGAGCATGATGTACGGCATGGGCGAGAGCCCCGCCGACCGGATCGAGCACCTCTTCCGCGTGCGCGAGGTCCAGAAGCGCACTGGCGGCTTCACGGCCTTCATCGCGTGGCCGCTCCAGCCCGAGGGCACGCCCGAGCTGTCCCACATGCCGAAGACCGACGCGGTGACCTACCTCCGGACGCTTGCGACGGCGCGCATACTCCTGGACAACATCCCGAGCCTGCAGAGCTCGTGGGTGACGATGGGCCACAAGGTGGGGCAGGTGGCGCTCCGCTTCGGCGCCAACGACTACGGCTCTCTCATGATGGAGGAGAACGTGGTCTCGGCCGCCGGCACCACCTACCGCACCACGATCGCGGAGATGGAGCGCGTCATCACCGACGCCGGCTTCACCCCGCGGCGGCGCCGGCAGGACTACTCGCTCGTCGAGGCGCCGGCCGAGACGGTGGCCGCCTAGCCCGTGCCGATGACTCGCACGGGGATCGGCTACGACTCGCACCGGCTCGTCGAGGGCCGCCCGCTCATCCTGGGTGGCCAGCGGATCCCGTTCGAGAAGGGGCTGCTGGGCCACTCGGACGCGGACGCGGTGGCGCACGCGCTCACCGACGCCATCCTTGGCGCCGCCGCGGCCGGGGACATCGGCAAGCTGTTTCCCGACACCGACCCGCAGTGGAGGGGGGCCGACAGCATCAAGCTCCTCTTCGAGGCCTGCCAGCTGGTGCGCTATCGCGGCTTCACGCCGCGCCAGTGCGACATCACCGTGATCCTCGAGCGCCCCAAGCTCGGCAGCCACTTCGCCGCCATGGCCGAGACGCTGAGCGAGGCCACCGGCATCCCGGTGTCGGCCATCGGGCTCAAGGCCAAGACCAACGAGGGGATGGGCTTCGTGGGCCGGGGCGAGGGGATCGCGGTCATCGCGGTGGCGACGCTCGAGGAAACCTGATGGAGCGCTTCCTCGAGTGGCTGGCCGGCCTGCAGCCCCTCACCATCTACGCCATCACCGGGCTCTCGACCTTCGTCGAGAACGTCTTCCCGCCCACCCCTTCGGACCTCCTTGCCGCCCTCGGCGGCTTCCTCTCCAAGCGCACCCGCGTGGACGGCGTCACGGTGTTCCTCGTGGCGTGGCTCGCCAACCTGGTGGGCGCGGTGGTGGTGTACCTCCTGGCGCGGCGCTACGGCCGGAACTTCCTCGCGACGCCGCTCGGGCAGCGGCTGCTCCCCGCCGACGCCATCATCGCCATGGAGCGCGAGTACCTGCGCTTCGGCGTGGCGGGCATCTTCATCAGCCGGTTCCTGCCGGGGTTTCGCTCGTTCGTGGCGCCGTTCGTGGGGCTGGTGAACCTGCCGCCGCTGCGGGCGCTGCTGCCGATGGCCACCGCCAGCGCCATCTGGTACGCCGCCATCGTCTGGCTGGGCGCGCGGCTGGGCCAGGAGTGGGAGGCCATCACCCGCTTCCTCGGCACGCTCAATCGCACCCTCGCCGTGGTGGCGCTGGCGCTGGCGGGCCTCGTGGGCTTCTGGCTTTGGCGCCGCGGCAAGGAGGCGGGCCCCAAGCGGGCGCGCCTGGTGCGCATCATCCGGCGCGCCCTCGGCGACACCCGCCACGCGGCGCCGAGCGGCGTCGAGGGCGACCTGGCCGAGAAGGGCGCGGCGGCGCTGCTGTTCGAGCTGACCCACGCCGATCCCGCGCTGTCGCTCGAGGAGCGGGAGGAGATCGCGGGGTTCCTGCGCGAGAGCTGGGGGCTGCGCCAGGGACAGGGCCCGACCGGCGCCTTCCCGGGCCCAAGTCCCGAGGACACGCGCGAGTTCGCGTCGCTCTTTGCCAGCGACTATGACCGGGAGCGGCGCCTCGAGCTGCTCGTGCTGCTTTACCGGATGGGCGCGCGGCATGGGACCCTGACGCTGCACCAGGAGCGCCTGATGGCACGCGCCGCCCAGCTGCTCGGCCTCCTCCCGGCCGACCAGGTGGAGGCCCGCGCCCGGGCGCTGGCCGGATGAGCCGCGCGGAGGCCGCGCGCCGGGCCTACCTGCTGGAGCAGTTCCGGGACTACCTGGCCCTCGAGGCGGGCCATAGCGCCAACACGGTGGAGAGTTACCTTCGCGACCTCGACCGCTTCGTGCTATGGGCCGACCGGAAGGGCGCCGGCGATCCCGGGAAGGTGACGCGCCGGCTGCTCCGCGAGTTCATCTTCGCTCTCAAGGACCTCGAGCTCTCGGCCGCGAGCATCCGGCGCACGGTCTCGGCGCTCCGCACCTACTACGGGTTCCTCATCGGCGAGGGCCGCGTGGACGCGGACCCGAGCGACCGCCTCGAGATGCCCCGGCGCGGCCGGAAGCTCCCCGACACGCTGAGCGTGGACGAGGTCCTCAGGCTCCTGGCCACGCCGAGCGCCGACGAGCCGCTGGCGTGGCGGGACCGGGCGCTGCTGGAGCTGGCCTACGGCGCAGGACTGCGCGTCAGCGAACTGTGCGGGCTCACGCTCGAGAACCTGCTCCTCTCCGAGGGCCTGGTGCGGGTGCTCGGCAAGGGCAGCAAGGAGCGACTGGTGCCGGTGGGCCGTCAGGTGATCGGCGCGCTCTCGGTGTACCTGCACCAGGTGCGGCCGGGGCTGGACCGGGGGAAGAGCGGCAATCGCGTGCTGCTCAACGCGCGCGGCGCTCCGCTCTCCCGGGTGGGCGCGTGGGGCGTGGTGAAGGCCACGGCCAGGAAGGCTGGGATCACCAAGCGTGTCACCACGCACACGCTCCGGCACTCGTTCGCCACGCACCTGCTGGAGGGCGGCGCGGACCTCCGCGCCGTCCAGGAGATGCTCGGTCACGCCGACCTCTCGACGACCCAGATCTACACCCACGTGGACCGCGAGTACCTGCGGAGCGTGCACCGGCAGTTCCATCCGCGCGGCTGACGCGGACCCGCACCCGAGGAACCTCCTGAGCCGTCTTCCGCTGGTCCTGCTGGCGCTCCTCGCCGGCGCCGCCTGCGTCCGCTACGCCCCCCAGCCGGTGGACGTGGCGGCGGCGCCGGCGGCGTACCGGGCGCGCGCGCTCGGGGACACGGCGCTCGTCGCGGCCCTGGACTCGATGGGCGCGGGGCCCACGCTCCCGACCACGGGGCCGGCGGACACCGGCCTCGTCTGGAGCACCTGGTCCCTGGCGCACGCGGCGTGGGTGCTGAGCCCGGAACGCGCGCGCCTCGCGGCCGAGGTGCGCGTGGCGGAGGCGCACGTGGATGCGTTCGGCGGGCGGCCCATGCCGGGCGTGCAAGGCCAGCTGGAGCGCGCCTTCTCGGGGCAGGACGGCAGCTCGCCGTGGGCACTCCAGCTCTCCGGCCTCTTCACGCTGGAGCTCGGCGGGAAGAACGGCGCGCGCATCGCGCTGGCGGAGGCCGGCGTGTTCACGGCGCGGGCGCGCGGGGACGAGGTGGCGTGGGCGCGCCTCCACGAGGCGCGCCGGCTTCTCGTTGATCGCATTGCCGCCGCGCGGGAGCATGATGCGGCGGTAGCGGTGGGGCAGCTGGTGGGTGAGGTGCTCGCGCTCACCGAGCGCCAGTATCGCGAGGGCAGCATCGGTCGGGCCGAGCTGGTACGCGCCAGCGCCGAGCGGGACGCAAGCGTGGCCGACCTCGGCGACGCGCGGCAGCGGGTGGAGGAGGCCGACGCGGCGCTCCGGGAACTGTTCGGCCTGGCGCCGCCGGTGACGGGCCTGGCGGACGTCGAGCCGCTGCCACGCTGCGGCTACGAGGAGCCCGCCGAGTCGGCGCGTGAGGCGGCGCTGACCCGCCGTCCCGAGCTGGCGCGGGTGCTGGCGGAGTACCAGGAAGCCGAGGGTCAGGTGCGCCTCGCGGCGGCGGAGAGCTGGCCCGACCTGCAACTGGGCCCCGGCCTCTTCTACGACCACGGGGTGGGGAAGTGGACCATCGGCTTCGGGTCCCCGTCGCTGCCTTTCAACTACCGCGGCCCGCTGCGTGAGGCCCTGGCCGCGCGCGAAGTGGCAGCGACCCGAGTGGCCGAAACGCAGGTGGCCGTCCTGGCCGAGGTGGACGGCGCGCTGCTGCGCTGCACCTCGGCCCGGGGGGCCGAGCAGGAGCTGCAGTTCCTGGCCCGAGGGGCGGGGGCGCAGGAGGAGGCGGCCCGGGCGGCGGTGGAGCGGGGCGAGGCCAGTCCCGTGGTGCTGCTCCAGGCCCGGTTGGCGAGCGCCCGCTGGCAGCAGCGGATCGCGCTGGCGGAGCACCGGTTGGCGCTGGCCCGGCTGGCGCTCGACCGCGCCACGGCCTCGTGGACACCGTAGGAGGAACCCGATGAACCGACCTGGGGTCGTCCTGCTCGCGCTGGCGCTCGCGGGCTGCGCCGGCGGCAAGGGCGACGACGACGAGGAACGCGAGGCCGCCCCGCCTCCCGCGCTCACCGCGGTGGGCCAGGACGCCGGCCTCACCGTGGACAGCGCCACCCAGGCCCGCATCGGCCTGCGCACGGCGCCGCTCGTGGCCACCACCACGCGCCCCGAAATGGAGCTGGCGGGCGTGGTGGTGGCCGATCCCGGCGCCACGGCCACGCTCCGCGCCAACGTCACCGGCCGCCTCGCGGCCGCCGAGGGAACCACGTGGCCCCGCGTGGGCCAGGCGCTCGCCGGCGGGCAGTCGGTGGCGCAGGTGGGGGATGCGCTGCCGGTCGCCGCCCCGCGCGGCGGGACCGTGGTGGCCGTGCACGCCTATCCCGGCCAGGTGGTGCAGGCCGGCGACCCGCTGCTCGAGCTCACCGACTATGCCGCGGCCCTGGTCCGCGTCCCGTGGAGCGGCGAGGGGCCCCCGCCGTCGGCGGCCAGCGTGGAGCCGGCGGGCGGCGGTTCACGCCGGCCGGCGGCGCTCGCGGGCCCCGCCCCCGAGGCCGACCCGCTCACGGGCGCCGCCGCCTGGCTCTACCGCGTGGCCGGGGCCGGCCTGCGGCCGGGCCAGGCCCTCACCGTTTTCGTGCCGAGCACGGCCGCGCCCGAGCGCGGCGTGCTGGTGCCGGACGCCGCGGTGGTGCAGTGGGATGCGCTCACCTGGGCCTACGTGGAGCGGGCACCTGGCACCTTCGTGCGGGTGCGGGTGCCCACCACCACGGCCGTGCCGGGCGGCTGGCTCGTCAGCGACGGGCTCGCCCCCGGGGATCGCGTGGTGATCACGGGCGCCGGCCTGCTCCTCAGCGAGGAGTTCCGGGCCCGCATCGTGGTGGGCGAGGAAGTCGGCGAGTGAACCGCTGATGCTCACCTGGCTCGTCGGCGCCAGCGTCCGCCGGCCCGGCATCGTCGTCGGGCTGGCGCTGGTGCTCATCGCCTACGGGGCCACGGTGGTGGCGCGCGCCAAGCTCGACGTCTTTCCCGAGTTCGCGCCGCCGCAGGTATCCATCCAGACGGAGGCGCCAGGCTTCTCGCCCGAGCAGGTGGAGGTGCTGGTCACCAAGCCCATCGAGGACGCCATCAACGGCGTCAACGGCGTGGACGTGATCCGCTCCCAGTCCATCCAGGGCCTGTCGGTCATCACCGCCGTGCTGGCCGAGGGCACCGAGGTCCGCGCCGCCCGCCAGCTCCTCGCGGAACGCCTCGGCGAGGTCACCGCGCGGCTGCCCGCCGGCGCCGATCCGCCGGTGCTCTCCCCGCTCACCAGCAGCTCGAGCACCGTGCTCATGGTGGGCTTCACCTCGGAGCGCCGCTCCGCCATGGAGCAGCGCACCTTCGTGGACTGGGTGGTGAAGCCGCGGCTCCTCGCCACGCCGGGCGTCGCCAAGGTGGCGGTCTTCGGCGGCGAGGAGCGCCAGCTCCAGGTGCTGGCCGATCCCCGGGCGCTCCGCCTGCACGGCCTCACGCTCGGCGACCTGGCCGAGGTGGTGAGCCGCGCCAGCGGCGTCCGCGGCGCCGGCGTCATCGACGACCCCAACCAGCGCATCGTGGTCCGCACCGAGGGCCAGCTCACCACCGCGGCCGACCTTGGCCGCTCCCTGGTGCGCGCCCAGGCGGGCAGCATGCTCCGCCTCCGCGACGTGGCCTCCGTGCAGGAGGGCCCCGCCACCCCCTTCGGCGCCGGCACCATCAACGGCGGCGAGGGCATCGTGGTGGTGCTGAGCGGCCAGCTCGGCAGCAACACCAAGGACGTGGCCGCCCGCGCCGAGCAGGTGCTGGCGGACCTGGGGCCGGTGATCGCGGCCGAGGGGATGGTGCTCCATCCGGACATCTTCCGGCCGGCCACGTTCATTGACCTGGCCATCCGGAACATCGTCACGGCGCTCCTGCTGGGCGGTGTCCTGGTGGCGGTGGTGCTGCTCCTCTTCCTGGCCGACTGGCGCGCCGCGGCCATCTCCATGACGGCCATCCCGCTGTCGCTCCTCTCAGCGCTCATCGTCCTCGACCGCTTCGGCTTCAGCCTCAACACCCTCACGCTTGGCGGCCTCGCCATTGCCCTCGGCGAGGTGGTGGACGACGCCATCATCGACGTGGAGAACATCGCCCGGCGGCTGCGGGAGGCCCGGCGTGGCGGAGCCCCGCTCGGCCCAGGCGGGGTGGCGGGTATCGTCCGCGACGCCTCCATCGAGGTCCGCCACAGCGTCGTCTATGCCACCTTCGTGGTGGCGCTGGTCTTTGCACCCGTGCTCACCATGAGCGGGGTGCAGGGCGCGCTCTTCCAGCCGCTCGGCATCGCGTACATCCTGGCCACGCTGGCCTCGCTGCTCGTGGCGCTCACGGTGACGCCGGCGCTGACGCTGCTGCTGCTGGCCCGGCAGGCGCACCGCACCCGCGAATCCGCGCTGCTGGCCCGCCTCAAGCGCGGCTTCGAGGTGGTGCTGGCGCGCCTCTTCCCGCATCCGCGCGCCATCCTGGCGCTCACCGGGCTGGTCTGCGCCGGCGCGCTGGCGCTCTTCCCGTTCCTCGGCAGCGCCTTCCTGCCGGAGTTCCGCGAGGGGCACTACGTGGTGCACATGGCCACGGTCCCGGGCGCCTCCCTGGAGGAATCCAAGCGGCTGGGCAAGCTCGTCACCGAGGCCATGATGCGGGACCCGCGCATCCTGGCCGTGGGGCAGCGGGCCGGCCGTGCCGAGCTGTCCGAGGACACCTGGGGCACGCACTACAGCGAGATCGAGGTGGAGCTCCGCGCCGACGCCATCGGGCAGGCCAAGGACGTGGAGGACAGCCTCCGGGCCCACCTCGCCGGCTTCCCCGGCGTGAGCTTTGCCATCCGCGGGTTCCTCGCGGAGCGGATCGAGGAGACCCTCACCGGCTCCACGGCGCAGGTGGTGCTGCGGATCTTCGGGGAGGACCTCGACTCCCTCGATGCCGGGGCGCGGAAGGCGGCCGGGCTGCTCCGGTCCATCGAAGGCAGCGCCGACGTGCAGTACGAGCCGCCGGCGGTCTCCCCCAACGTGACCGTGCGCCTCGACCAGGCGCGACTGGCCCGCCACGGCCTCCTGGCCGACGATGTGCTGCGCGAGGTGGAGACGGCCACGCGCGGCGCGCGGGCGGGGCAGGTGTACGAGGGGAGCCGGAGCACCGACATCGTGGTGCTCCTGGCCGACCAGGCCCGCCGCCGCCCCGAGGACCTGGAGCGCCTGCCGCTCCGCTCCCCCGACGGCCGCCTGGTCCAGCTCCGGGACGTGGCCACGGTGGGCCGCTCCAACGGCCGCTACGTCATCATGCACCAGGGGGCGCGCCGAGTGCAGACGGTCACCGCCAACGTCGTGGGGCGGGACGTGCCCGACTTCGCCCGCGACCTCGAGGCCAGGCTCCGCGCGCCCGGCGCGCTCCCGGCCGGGCTCCACGCCGAGCTGGCCGGCACCGCCACCGCCCAGCGCGACGCCGAGCGCGAGCTGCTGGTGCACAGCCTGCTGGCGGGCCTCGTGATCCTGCTGCTGCTGTGGCTGGCCTTCGCGCAGCCGGGCCGCCTGCTGCTGGTGCTGGCCAACCTGCCGTTCGCGCTGGTGGGCGGGGTGGTGGCGGTGGCGCTGACCGGGGGCACGGTGTCGCTCGGGTCGCTGGTGGGGTTCGTGACGCTCTTTGGCATCGCGACGCGGAACGCGGTGATGCTCATTTCCCATTACGACTACCTGGTCACCGTCGAAGGCGCCGAGTGGTCGCTCGCTACGGCGCTCCGTGGCGCGAGCGAGCGGCTCGGCCCCATCCTGATGACGGCCGCGGTCACCGGCCTCGCCCTCCTCCCGCTGGCGCTCGGCAGCGGCGACCCCGGCCGGGAAATCGAGGGCCCCATGGCCATCGTCATCCTCGGCGGGCTCGTCACCTCGACACTGCTGAGCCTCGTGGTGCTTCCCGTGCTGGCGGCGCGGTATGGGCGGTTCGGGCGGGGGTGAGCGGTGGGTTGTCCGGGCCCGGCGTGAACGCGCCGGCCGCGCCGCTTCGTCAGGCCTCGGGTTGGGCAAGCGGAGGTGGAGACAACGCCTGGGGATCACGCACCCGACCCCGCCTCGCTGACGCCGCGCCCCGCCCCCGCGTCCGCCGCCACCAGAGCAAGAACCCCGTCACCGACAGGAGCCCCGGCAGCAGCCCGATCACCACGTAGGCCGCCCGCGACCACTCGCCGAGGAACGTGCCCACGTGAAAGGTGTAGGTGGAGGCCGCCGCCTGGGTGGCGAGCGGCTGCAGGTTGATGTCGTACGCCATGCCGGCTCCCGTGAGGGCGTCGAAGGCCATGCTGCTGGCGCCGGGGGCGATGATCGTGGGCGTGCCCGGCACATCCCCCGCGATGCGGACGCTGTCCCCCACCGTGAAGGGGAAGAGCAGGTAGCGCACCCGGAAGCCCGGCCAGTGCGCGCGGGTCTCCGCCAGCATCCGGTCCACCGAGGCCGGGGTGCGGGTCTCCCGCACCGGCGCGTGCAGCGGCGCCCAGCCCGCCGGCGTCAGCGCCACCCAGTTCATCTCGAGCCCGCTGTAGAAGATGAGCGCCGTGAGCACCAGCGCCCACACGCCCACCAGCCGGTGGAGCCCGGAGAGCACGCCCCGCCAGCCGCGCCCGCGCAGCGGCACCCGGAAGAGGAGCGCGTCCACCAGGTGCCGCCGGAACACCACGATCCCGCTCACGAGCGACAGGAGCAGCGTGATGGCCACCACCGCGAGCAGGGCGATGCCCCACGTGCCGGTGTGCAGGCTGTAGTGGAAGGTGTGGACCCACTGGATGGGCAGGGACACATCGCGGTGGTTCCCCTCGCGGAGCACGCGGCCGGTGTACGGGTCCATGTCCACCACGTACAGGTCCCAGCCGCGGAAATGGTTGAGCGGGCGTGCCGTCCCGTACAGCCGGAAGCCATAGGACTCGGCCGGCCCGCGCGGGAACCAGAGCACCGCGCCGCCCTCCGCCAGCGGATAGCGCTCGCGCAGCCGGCCGATCAGGCTGTCGAGCGGGAGCGGCGCTCCCGCGGGAGTCACCGTGAGTTGCTCCCGGTGCCACCACCGGTCCAGCTCGAGGCCGTACACCAGCGCCGAGCCCGTGAGGCTCACGAGCAGGATGAACACCCCCGTGACGAGCCCGAGCCAGCTGTGCACCTGGAACGCGAGCCGGGTGGCCCGGGGGCCCCACCGCGCCTGGGCGCGGAGGGCAATGGTCGCGGTCGTCATCAGAACCGCCGGGTGAGGGCGAGCCGGAAGCTCCGCGGGTCGCCGACGATCACGAGCACGCGGGAGTAGTAGCCGCCGGGGAACCAGCGGGCGTTGAGGGCGTTGGTCACCGTCGCCGACAGCGTGGTGCCACCCACCCGGAGGTTGGCGGCAGCGTCCACCAGCGTGTAGCCCGGCAGCCGGAACCAGCGCTGGTCCTGGATGACGCCGAGCCGCTCGCTCACCACCCGGCCGCCGGCGCCGAGCGTGAGGCCGACCGTGGGCTCGGCCACGGCCTGGTAGGAGAGCCAGGCGTTGCCGATGTGATGCGGCGCGTTGGCGTACCAGTCGCCCTTGGCGCCGAGGCCGCTCGTCTCGCTCAGGCGGGTGGTATTGTAGGCGTAGCCCGCCACCACCGCGAGCCGGTCCACGGTGCCCTGCAGCGACAGCTCCACGCCCTTGCTGCGGACCCCGGGCACGGGGATCTGGCGGAGGCCGGTGGCGTCGGTGGGGTCCGGCGCCAGCACATTCTGGTAGCCGAGCGTATAGACGGCCGCCGCGGCCGTGAGGTGCCCGCCCGCGAGTTCCGCCTTGGCGCCGGCCTCCCACTGCACGCCCTTCTGCGGCGGGAACGGCCCGCCGGCCGCGCGGTTGTTGGAGAACTGCGGCATGAAGGACTGCGAGTAGCTGGCGTACACCGACACGTTGGGGCGGAGCAGGTAGACGGCGCCCGCCCGCGGCAGCCAGGCGCTCGCGAGGGAGGTGTCGGGCTGCTGGGTGTAGTTGAGGGTGTCAGCCGGGTAGTTGAGCGCGCGGTAGCGGTCGTAGCGGAGCGCGCCCATGAGGCGGAGGTTCCCCACCGTCACCTGGTCCTGCACGTAGCCGCCCACCAGCCGGTAACGCTGGATGTCGTGCTCGATGAAGTCCGGGGTGTAGCTGCTGAAGTCGTCCTGCGAGTAGTCGGGGTGGTCGGCGTCAAGAAAGGTCGGGGCCGGGCCGTCCTCGTAGTTGTTGCGCGTGTTGCCGTAGTAGCTCACGTCGGTCCCGGCGAGGATCACGTGCTCGAGCGCGCCGGTGGTGAGGCCCACGGTGGCGTAGGCGCTGGTCTGCAGGTGGAACGGCCGCCAGCTCCAGGTGTCGAAGCGCCGGGGCAGGCTGTCGATCGTGGCCGGATCCCCGCCGAAGGGGCCGTAGTGCTCGGCGTTGTCGAAGGACTGGCGGATGTAGCGCGCCAGCGCCGTCACGCGCACCCGCGAGGCCACCCGCTGGTCCCAGGTGAGGGAGATGGCGGTATTGCGGTCGTGGGCGTAGTCGCGCGGGGACTGGTGGCTGTAGGTCAGGTCCACGCCGTCGAAGTCGAAGGTGCTGTCGGCCCGCTGCCGCACGAGGCTGCCGCGATCGTAGCCGAAGCGGGCATCCTGGTACACGTACGTCCCCTCGAGCGTGAGCCGCCCGTCCCGCGGCAGCTGGAGCGCCAGCGACGGCGCCAGCAGCAGGTTCTTCTGCCACTGGAAGTCGCGGTAGCTGTCGCGCGTGGTGTAGCTCCCCACCAGGCGATAGAGCAGGCGGCTGCCGGGCTTCACGGGGCCCGTGAGGTCGGTCTCCAGCTCGTAGCGGCCCCAGCGGCCCACGCCCACCGTGGCGCTCCAGCGGGCCTCGGCGAGCGGCTGCTTGGTCACCAGGTTGATGGCGCCGCCCGGCCCGCCTGCGCTGTAGAGGATGGACGCGGGGCCCTTGAGCACCTCCACCCGCTCCACATTGGCGAGCTCCGGGTTCTGGTGGTACGTGAACACCTGGCCCCGGAAGCCGTTCGTCATGATCGCGTCTTCCCAGGTGTCGAAGCCGCGGATGGTGAACTGCGTCAGGTTGGTGGCCGCGATGACGCCGGTGATCTGCCGGGTGGCCTCCTGCACGGTGGTGATCCGCTGCTCATCGATCACGGCGCGCGGCAGCGTCTGCACGCTTTGCGGCGTCTCGAGCAGCGGCGTCTCCGTGCGCGTGGCCACGCGGGACAGCGTGTCCGCCACCGGCGCCCGCCGCCGCGCGGTGGCCGTGAGTTCCGCCAGTTCCACGGCCGCGCCGAGCTGGAGGCCGGCCGAGGTGGTCTCGCCGGCCCGGACGGTCACGGCCCGGGTGCCGGGGTTCCAGCCCTCGAGCACCGCCACGAGGAGGTGGCTCCCGGCGGGGACCGCGTCGAGGGCGTACCTGCCCGCGCTGTCGGTCGTGGTGCCGACGGTGGTGCCGCGGAGGCTCACCCGGGCGCCGATGGCTGGCGTGCCGCCAGGGAGGGTGATGATGCCCTGCAGGCGGCCCGGCTGCTGCGCGGCGAGGGGCACCGCGAGGGCCAGGATCAGCAGGAGAAGGATCCGTCGCATTGCTGCACGTCCTTTCCGACGGCGCCGCAGGCGAGGGGGCCGGCCGCCGGCGCATGCGCCGGTGGCCGAGCCACCCCGCGCCGGAGGGGCGGGGCCGCCGAAGAGAGTCAGGCGCGGGGCCCGGGGGGCCGCGCGCAGATAACAGGGAGTTCGCGGAGGCGACGGCGGCGCGGAGGGCCGGCCGTCAGGCGGGGCGGATCGGGGGGCCCAGCGGCGGCGGATGCAGGTGGTCGGGCGCCGCGGCCTGGGGCGCGGGCGCGAGCGTCGCAGGCGTGGCGCGCGCGCTGTGCACGGCGAACCGGGCCGCCCCCGCAGCCGAGGGGAGCGCGAGTAAGGCGCTGCAGCAGGCGTGGCCGATGCAATGGCAGTCGCCATCCGGCGACGGGGGCTGCGGCCCGTGGCTCCCGTGCCCGTGATGCATCCCGGCCATGCCAGGCATCGCCGCCATCCCGGCGGAGGCCGTGGTGCGCTCGGCGCCGCAGGCGTGGAAAGCCGTCGGCGCCAGCGCATTCGCCCCGACGAGCAGGGCGAGGACGAGATGGACCAGGTTGCGGAGTGGGGAGCGCGGCACGCGGGTATTCTGTCTGCCTGGCGCGTCCGCCGCAAGCGGTACGAGGCCGGCATCGTCCCCGGCGCGCCCGGGCGCGGCGCACACGTGTGAATGCGCATGTCCGGCGTGCCGCACGACACGGGAACTTTCCGGCGCCCTGACGAATCCCTACGCCATCCCCTACAGGAGCCCGGCCGGATGCCGCTGTTCGATCCTGCGACGCTCGCCACCTACCTCCTCGCCGCCTCCGCCCTCGTCGCGGCTCCCGGCCCCGGCCAGGCGCTGGTGCTCGCCCGCACCCTGGAGGGCGGCACCCGCGCCGGCATCCTCACGGCGCTCGGCCTCGAGGTCGGCACGCTGGCTCACACCCTCGCGGCCGCGCTTGGCCTTTCCGCCGTGCTCGCCCACTCCGCCACGGCCTTCGCCGTGGTGAAGGGTCTCGGCGCCGCGTACCTGGTGTGGCTCGGCGTGCAAGCACTCCGCCACGCCGGACGTCCCGGGACGTCGTCCGTGGCGGCGACGCCGGCGCCGACGCACCACCTGGTGCTCAAGGCCGCCGTGACCGGCCTGCTGAATCCCAAGGTGGCGCTCTTCTTCCTCGCCTTCCTGCCGCAGTTCGTGGCGCCGGCCCGCGGCCATGCGGTGCTGCAGTTCGTGACGCTCGGGCTCCTCTTCGCCATGCTCGGCCTGGCCGGGGACAGCCTGCTCGCCATGCTCGCGGGTCGCGCGCGTCGCCGACTCGTCGGCTCCACGCGCTGGGCCGCGTGGCGGGAGCGGATCACGGGCACGGTGCTCGTGGCCCTGGGCCTCCGGCTCGCGCTGGTGCGGCGCGCATGAGCGAGCCCGTCACGGTGTCCTACGGCCCGGCGCCCGAGCAGGCCGGCGAGCTGTACCTGCCGCCCGCCGGCGGCCCGCTCGTCTGCCTCTTCCACGGCGGGTTCTGGCGGGTCCCCCACGACCGCACCCAGTGCACGGCCATCGCGCGGGACCTGGCGGGCCGTGGCTACGCCGTCTGGAACCTCGGCTACCGCCGCGTCGGCGCCGGCGGCCATCCGTGGCCCGCCACCCGCGAGGACGTGGATGCCATCCTCGCCACCATCGGCACCCTCGGCGAGGCCCATCCCGCTGTGGACCTGCGCCGCGTGGTCTTCGCCGGCCACTCCGCCGGCGGCCACCTCGCCTTCTGGGCCGCGGCGCGGCGCGCCCGTGCGGGCAGCCGCTTCCACGTGGCCGGCGCCCTCGGCCTGGCGCCAATCCTCGACCTGGAGGCTGCCTTCGAGGACTTCCTTGGCCGCGGGGCCGTCTCGCTGTTCCTGGACGGCACGCCGGCCGAGGTGCCCGAGCGCTACTACGCCGCCTCGCCCCGTGCGCTCCTCCCGCTCGGCGTGCCTCAGGTGGTGCTCCACGGCGATCGCGACACGGCGGTCCCCGTCACCCAGAGTGAAGCCTACGTCGCTGCCGCCCAGGGGGCAGGGGATCCCGCGCGGCTCCACTGCCTCGCCGGCGTGGACCACATGGCCTTCCTCGACCCCGGCTCCGGCGCGCACCGCGCGACCGTGGACGCCCTGGGCGAACTCACGCGCCTCACCGCGCGCTGACGCGCGCACCCGCCCGCGCCCATGGCGCCTCCCGGGTTCGAAGGCGTAGTTTCCGCAGTACGGTTGCTCTTCCGTTTCCATGTCCACCGCCATTCCCCGTCCGCCGGCGCCTCGGCGGCCCCGGAGGTCCCGTGATCGCCCGCCTTCCGTCTGCAGGTCCTGTTGCCCGCCTCCACGTCCGGCCGGTGCGCCGGCTCCTCGCCGTGGCGCTGCTGCTCGTCGTACCGGCCGCCACCGCGGCGCAGGCCCTGAATGAGACGGAGCGGGCCAGGGTGGACAGCATCGCCCTCGGGGTGCTGGCCGAGACGGGCGCGCCGAGCGCCTCGGTGGCCATCGTGCGGGGCGGGGAGGTGGCGTATGCGCAGGCGTACGGCACCGCGCGCATCAATCCCGATGTCGCGGCGTCGCCGGCCATGCGCTACGCCATCGGGTCGGTCAGCAAGCAGTTCACGGCCACGGCCATCCTGCTGCTGGCGGAGGAAGGGAAGCTCAAGCTGGACGACAAGGTGAGCCGCTTCTTCCCCGGCCTCACCCGCGCGAAGGACGTCACCATCCGCCAGCTCCTGTCCATGACGTCCGGCTACCAGGACTACTGGCCACAGGACTACGTGATGCTGGACATGCAGCGGCCGGTGACCACCGACGAGATCCTCCGGCGCTGGGCCGCGAAGCCGCTCGACTTCGAGCCCGGGTCGAAGTGGCAGTACAGCAACACGAACTACGTCCTGGCCGGCGCCATCGTCGAGAAGGTGGCGAGGATGCCGTTCCTCGACTTCCTCAAGGCGCGCATCTTCACGCCGCTCGGCATGACCAGCGTGGCCAACTACGACGCCGGCCCGCTCTCCGACGCCGACGCCGCCCCGCTGCTCCGGAACGGCCTCGGCCCGCTCCGCCTGGCGCCCAAGGAAGGCCCGGGCTGGCTCTTCGCCGCCGGCCAGCTGGCCATGACCGCGCAGGACCTCGCCCGCTGGGACATCGGCGTCATGAAGCAGGAGATCCTGAAGCCCGCGTCGTACCACGCCCAGCAGACCGACATGCTGCTCACCTCGGGCGTGGCCACCGGCTATGGCCTCGGCGTGGACGTGGGCGAGCTTGGCGAGCGCCGCCGCATCAGCCACACCGGCGCCGTCTCGGGCTACACCACGAGCAACCAGATCTTCCCCGACGACAAGGTGGCGGTGGTGGTCTTCACCAACATCTATCCCGGGGGCGGCGGCGCCTCGAGCCGGATCGGCGCCCGCCTCGCCAGCTTCCTCTTTGCCCCGGCGGACACTGCGGGCGCCGCGGCGCTCGCCGACGCCCGCGCCATGTACGACGCGCTGACCCAGGGCCGCATCGACCGCACCCGTCTCACCGTCTCCGCCAGCGGCTACTTCACCGACGAGGTTCTCGCCGACTACGCCGCGAGCCTCGGCCCCCTTGGCGCCCCCACCGCCTTCACCCGCGGCGGCGAGTCCCTCCGCGGCGGGATGGTGATCCGCGGCTACCGCATCGCCGCGGGGGGCCGCAACCTGAACCTCACCACGATGACCATGCCCGACGGGAAGATCGAGCAGTATATCGTCGAGAAGGTGAACTGACCTCCCCGGGATCCACCCGATGACCTTGACTTCCCGCGCGGCGGCCGCCGCCGTGCTCTTCGGCCTCCTCCTCCTGGCTCCGCCCGCCACGGCGCAGGCCACCCGCTACGGCACGGTGCAGTTCGCCAACTCCGGTGCCCCCGCCGCCCAGGCCGACTTCCAGGCGGGCGTGGCGCTGCTGCACGACTTCGAGTACCCGGCCGCGGCCGCCGCCTTCCGCCGCGCGCAGGCCATCGACCCGGGCTTCGCCATGGCCTACTGGGGCGAGGCCATGACCCACAACCACGCCATCTGGATGGAGCAGGACCTCGCCCAGGCGCGCGCCGTCCTGGCGCGGCTCGGCGCCACGCCGGCCGAGCGCCGCGCCAAGGCGAAGACCCCGCGGGAGCAGGCCTTCCTCGGGGCGGTGGAGGTCCTCTACGGGCAGGGCAGCAAGCCGGACCGCGACCGCGCCTACGAGGCCGCCATGGCCGCGCTGCACGCCGCCTTCCCGGACGACGTCGAGGCCATCGCCTTCCACGCCCTCGCCGTCCTCGGCACCGCGCACGGCGGCCGCGACGTGGCCACCTACATGCGTGCCGCGGCCATGCTGGAGGAAGCCTGGCCCGCCAACCGCGAGCACCCCGGCGTCCTCCACTACCTGATCCACTGCTACGACGACCCGGACCACGCCCCGCTCGGCCTGCGCGCCGCGCGCCTCTATGCGAAAGTGGCGCCGGACGCCGGCCATGCGTCGCACATGACCTCGCACATCTTCCTGGCCCTCGGCATGTGGCAGGAGACGGTGGAGGCCAACCTGGCCGGCATCGCCGCCGCCAACCGGATGCGGGGCAGCAGCGAGCCCCGCTGCGGCCACTACCTGACCTGGCTCAGCTACGCCTACCTGCAGCTCGGCGACACCGCGTCCGCCACGCGGGCGGTGCAGGGCTGCGCCGCCCACGTCGCGCGGGCCCCGGAGGCCGCGCCGAGCCAGGCGCTCGACACCGACGACAGCCGCGCCAGCTCCCTCGCCAACATGCGGCTCCGGTACCTGGTGGAGACGGGCGCCTGGGACGGCGAGGTGGCGCGGATGACGCTCCCCGTGAATGCCGGCCCGCTGGCCCGGCTCGACTTTGTCTTCGCGGACCTGCTCCGTGCGGTTGGCCGCCGAGATCCCGCGGCAGCGGCGGCGGCGCAGGCCGCTCTCGCCGCCGCGGCGAAGGACGTGGTGGCGCTCGCAACCGCGGCCGCGGACGAGGACCCCACGTCCCGGGAGCGGCCGGGCATCCTGCTCCTTCAAGCGGAGGGCCTGCTGGCCGAGGCGCGCGGCCACGGCGGGGACGCCGAGCGCGCCTTCCGTGAGGCGGCGCGGCGCGAGGCGGCGCTGCCGGTGGCGTTCGGGCCGCCCACCATCGACAAGCCGTCGGAGGAGTTACTGGCGGAATTCCTGGTGCGGCAGGGGCGGCGGGCGGAGGCGCGGGACCACTTTGCCCGGGTGCTGCTGCAGGCGCCGGGGCGGCGGGTGGCGGAGCAGGGGCTGGCCGCGGCGCGGTAGGTCGGATCGGGACCACCGCGCCCGCGACCGGCACATCCCCGTCACCGGTCACGGGCCCGGTGGCGGGGATGTGGGTCTGCATCGGTTCAGTTGGGGTCCGATTGGGGCCCTGTGGCGTGGCGTACTGGCCTGGGCGGACGTGGGGTCGGTCCCGTTAGATCAGGGTCACCACCACCAGACCGAGGGAGCCGACGGTGGAGGATTCCCGCGCGGATTGGAGCATGCCGCGCGCCATTGGATGAGGGTGGAGGCCGACCCTTCCGCGCTCCCGCTCCGCGCGGCACCTTCGGGACGGCGCGGGAGGCGCCCCACATGGCCCTGACCATCATCATGGTGTGGTACCTCGGCATCGGCGTGTTCACCGGCCTCGGCGTGATCACCGTCGGGCGGCGCTGGCTCACCCCACCGGCCGAGCGGATGTATCTCGGGCTGCTCCTGCTCCCCGTCGCCGGCGTGTACCTGGCGTTCGCAAGTCACTTCCACGCGCCGGAGGCGTTCCGGCTCGTGATGGGCCAGGTGGTGGTGATCGGCCTGCTCGGCGTGCTGGGGATGCGGTTGCCGCTCGTGGCCGCCACCGGCTGGGCGCTCCACGGCGGCTGGGACCTGTGGCATGAGGTCGCAACGCTCGGCGCGGGCGGCGTGCCACCCTGGATGACGCCGATCCCGCTGGCGTACGGGCTCTTCTGTGCGGCGGTGGATTGGGTGATCGCGGGGTACCTGCTGCGAGGACGGGGGGATGATGGGGAGGGGTGAAGGGCGTCGTCATGTGCCGGACCTGACTGGGCAGTCGTGAATCCTGTGCCGTCCTCAACTCGACGAACCATGGCCCTCCTGACGCGTGGTCTCCCGCCGCTCGCCGTCCTCCTCCTGCTCGCCCCCGGCGGCTGCCGCCCGGCCGCGCGCGCCGAGGAGCCGCCCGCGGCCGCGTTTGCCTACGCGGCCGATCACCACATGCACCTCGGCTCCGCCGATCTCTGTGCCCGCCTGCCGGCGGAAGAGCCCTGCGGGAAGTACCGGACGCCGCTGTCCGTGCTGGCCGAGGATGTCGTGCGCGCACTCGACGTGGCGCACGTGGAGAAGGGCATGGTGTTCTCGGCGGCGTACCTCTACGGCATGCCCGACTTCAAGCTCCCGCCGGACTCGGTGGCCTACTGGATGCGCCGCGAGAACGAGTTCACGGCCGCCGAGGTGGCGACGGCACCCGACCGGCTGGTGGGGATGCTGTCGGTGGACCCGCTGGCGCCGGCGGCGCTGGCGGAGATCGCGCACTGGAAGGGGAGCCCGGTCCTGCGCGGCCTCAAGCTGCACCTCTTCGCCAACAGAGTGGACGTGCGCGACTCGGCGTCGCGCCGGGCGCTCGGCGCCGTCTTCCAGGCGGCGGGTGACGCCGGGATGCCGATTGTGGTGCACGTGGGCGGGGCGCCGTTCGGGGCGGCGGAGGCGGGACTCTTCCTGCGGGAGGTGCTGCCGCGGGCCGGGGGGAGGCCGGTGCAGGTTGCGCATGGTGCCGGTGGCGGGCTGCCGACGGACGGCCCTCGGCACGTGGCGGTGCTCCGGGCCTTCGCGGACCAGATCGTGGCCCACGCGCCGGGCACCGACAGTCTCTACTTCGACCTCTCGTTCTTCGTGTCGAAGGGCGAGGACCCCACGGCCGCGGCCCAGCTCGTCGCCGAGATGCGGCGGATCGGGGTGGACCGCTTCCTCTTTGCTTCCGACTTCGACGTGCAGACGGTGGCCCAGGCGGAGGCGGCGGTGGACTCCCTCGGGCTCTCGCCGGCGGAGCGCGCCGTGGTGGCGCGCTCCTGTGCCCCGTGGGTGTGTGGAGATCAGGCAGCCCGGCCCCGGTCCGACTGAGGTGCCGGACAGCGCACCCAAATGGTGCGGGGCCCCAGTACCCCGCGGGCCGTCGCGCCGGTAGAATCCCCGCGTGGAACCGACGAAGCCATCCCCGGAGTTCCTGGCCCTCCAGGCCGCGCTGGCCGGCGAGTACTCGCTGCAGCGCGAGCTGGGGCGCGGCGGGATGGGCATCGTGTACCTGGCGCGCGACGTCCAGCTCGATCGCGACGTGGCCATCAAGGTGCTGCCGGGCCCGCTCGCCGAGCGCGCGTCGTTCCGCGAGCGGTTCCTGCGGGAGGCGCGGGTGGCGGCCGGCCTCTCCCATCCGCACATCGTCCCCATCCATCGCGTCGGCGAGGCCGGCGGGTTCGTCTTCTTCGTCATGGCCTACGTCGAGGGTGAGACGCTGGGCCAGCGGCTGCGCGCCCGCGGCCCGCTGCCGCCGGCCGAGGCGGCGCGGGTGCTGCGTGAGGTGGCGTGGGCGCTGGCCTACGCGCACGGGCGCGGCATCGTGCACCGGGACGTGAAGCCGGACAACATCCTGCTCGAGGCCGGCACGGGCCGCGCCCTGGTGACCGACTTCGGGATTGCGAGCGGTGGCGGCCCGCCCGGGCCGGATACCGATCCTGGCAAGCTGATGGGGACCGCGCACTTCATGAGCCCCGAGCAGGCCAGCGGCCTCCCCGTGGATGGCCGCAGCGACCTCTACGCGCTCGGCGTGGTGGGGTACCTGACGGTGAGCGGGCGGCTGCCCTTCGAGGCGGCCAACCTCCCCGCGCTGCTCGTGCGGCAGGCCAGCGAGCCGGCGCCCGGGGTGCTGGCGGTGGCGCCCGGGCTGCCACGCTCCGTGGCGCAGGCCATCGACGCCTGCCTGGCACGCGACCCGGACGAGCGGCCGGCGGACGGGGAAGCGCTCGCGGCCGCGCTGGTGCCGCCGGCGGAGACCAAGCCCGCGCTGCCTCCCGCGCTCCGCGCCTGGCTCGGTGCCCGGAACCCGCTGCTGGTGCCGTATCTCGGCTGGTCCGGCGGCTTCGGCACGCTGACGCTCGTCAACTTCATTGCGTGGGTTACGGGCAACCGGCCAGCCGGCTTCTCGGACATCGCGCTGCTGGCCGGCATCGCCTCGGCGCCGCTGCTTCCGATCGTGGGTTTCCACCTCAACCAGGCACGCCGGCAGTTCCGCGCGGGGCACACGCTGGCCGACCTGCGCGCGGCGCTCGAGCTGGCGCGGCGGGAACGGGCGGAGAGCGAGGCCCTGTCCCGCGATCCCGTGGAGCCGGCGGGCCACCGGCTGCTGCGCGCGGCCACGGTGGCCGCGGGCACCTGGTTCACCGTGACCGTCGGCTTCCTGCTGGCCGGGACGATCCATGAGAACCGCGGCGCGGCGCCGTGGATCTTCACGCCGCTCCTCACCACCATGCTGCTGGGCGCGGTGAGCAATGCGCTCGATGTGCAGTTCATCCCGGGCAAGCTCCGCGCCTGGTGGCAAGATGGTATCCGCCACCGCCTCTGGAACAGCCGCCTCGGCGGCTGGCTGGCGAAGAAGCTCGGGGCGCCGGAGCGGACCACCGCCGTGGGGGGCGGGGTGTTCCGCGCCACGGAGGTGGCGCTCGGCGTGGCGGCATCGGAACTGTTTGCGGCGTTGCCGGCGCCCTACCGGGCGCAGCTGGCGGCGCTGCCCGCCACCATCGAGGCGCTCGAAGCGCGGGCCGCCGAGGCGCGGGCGGAACTGGAGCGGCTCGGCGCCCTCGCGACCGCGGGCCCGGCCGAAGCCGCCACGCTGGCCGCCCGCAAGAAGGCGGCGCAGGCGCACCTGGCCGACAGCGTGGCCGCGCTCGAGGGGGTGCGGCTGGACCTGCTCCGGCTCCACGCTGGCAGCGCCGACCTGGCGCCGCTCACCACCCTGCTCGAGGCGGCCCGCCAGATCGGCGAGGACGCGGGCCGTCTCGCCGAGGCGCAGCGCGAGGTGAACGACAGCACGGCGCGGCGATGAGCTCGCTCGCCGGATCTCGCATTGCGGCGTCCGTCCCTCCCGGTAGCTTCAACCCGTGCCCGTTCCCGCCATGAATCCACCCGGCCTCCAGTGGCGACGCTTGCTGCTCGCCTCGGCGCTCCTTGTTATCCCCGGCGCCGCCGCCGCCCAGCTCACCGTGGAGCAGCGGCTGGAGGACGCCACCTGCGGCGCGTCGCTGGTGCTGCTCGGCGAGCTGCCGAGCCACGGCGAGCTCAAGGCGTTCCAGCTCAAGGCCGCGATGGTGCAGCGGCTGGTGGAGCGCTGCGGCGTCACGGCGGTGGTGTTCGAGGCGCCGCTTTATGACTTTGTGGGCTTCCAGCAGGCCGTGGCGGCGGGAACGGCGACGCAGGGGCAGCTGGACAACGCCATCGGCCGCTTCTGGATGGCGGAGGAGCTGGCGCCGTGGCGGGCGTGGCTCTTCCGGCAGGCGATGGCGCGGCAGCTCATCCTCGGCGGCATGGACGACCAGGTCAGCGTCACCTCGGAGTACGCGCGCGCCACGCTGCCGCGGCTGGTCGGGGCGGCCATCGGCGCGGCGCAACGGGCCGAGTGCGAGCAGGCGGTGGACCGCCACCTCTTCTGGCGCTACAGCGACAGCCTGCCGTTCGATGCGGCGGAGCAGCACCGCCTCGCCAGGTGCGCGCGTGGCGCGGCGGATGCGTGGGCCAGCCAGGCCGACCGCGACCCGGGCGTCATGGAGCTGGCGATGCTCCGGAGCTTCGCCGGCTACGCCGAGCGGCAGCAGGAGGGATGGAGCGGCCCGGACCGGGACGAGGCCCTCTACCGGAATTTGCGCTGGCAGCTTGGGCAGTTGCCCGCCGGCGCGCGCGCCGCGGTGTGGACGGCCACGGTGCACGCGGCCCGGGCCACGGGGGACCGGCCGGTGCCGCCACTCGGCTTCCGGCTCGAGCAGGACTATGGCGGTCACCGGGTGATGCCCCGTTCCACGGTGGGGACCGGACAGGGATCGCTCGCGGGGCGGATGGTGTCCGTCGGGTTCACGGCGCTAGGCGGGCAGTCGTCGATGGCGGGGCGGCCCGCGCGATTGCTGCCGCCGCTGCCGGATGGCTCGCTCGAGGCCCGTGCCCTCGGGAGCAACGGCGAGGTGGCGGTGCTCGGCCCGGCCGAGCTGGCTCGGCTCGGCCCGCTCCCTTCACGCCTCGCCGGCGCCATCACCACGCAGGCCTGGGAGCAGTCGTTCGACGTCGTGGTGGTGATCCGGGACGAAGCCGCACCCACCTTCCCGCCCAGGCGGTGACCATGGAACCGACCGTGCCGGCCGCATGGGATCCCTCCCTCGACGCGCTGGTGGCCGCGCCAGCGCACCACCGGCTCTTGTTCGAGAACGCGCACGTCCGCGTCCTCGACACCCGTATCCCCCCGGGCGACATGGTGCCAGTGCACACCCACTGCTGGCCGGCGACGCACTACGTGCTGGGCATCAGCCACTTCGTGCGGAGGGACGCGGCCGGGACGGTGCTGGTGGACACTCGTGCGGGCGCCCAACTTCCCGCCCCCGGCACCACCATCTGGGGTGAAGCGCTGGGCCCGCACACGCTCGAGAACGTCGGCGACCAGCCGATCCACATCATCAGCACCGAACTCAAGACGCCCGGGGCACGGGGATGAGGAGACCGGCCACGGTGTTGCTGCTGGGCCTGACGGTGCTGGCCTGCGCCCGGCCGGCCCCCGTGGCGCGTGGCGAGATCGAGGCGGTGGAGGAGCAGCTCCGCGCCGCGATGGTGGCGGCCGATACCGCAGCCCTCGACGCCATCTGGGCGCCGGAGTACCGGTCCACCAGCGCCGTGGGCCACACCACCTCCCGCGCCGAGGGGCTCATGGCCTACGCGGCCGGCCTCATCCGGGTGGACACCGCCGCCCTCCGCGAGGTGACCGTGCAGCAGCGTGGGGACTCCGCCGTGAGCACCGGGCTCCTCCAGTGGGCCGGCGCCGCGGCGGGCGGGCCGTTCGGGTCCACCCTGCGCTTTGAGCATCACTGGGTGCGGCAGGCGGGGCAGTGGCGGCTGGTGACCAACCGGTTGAGTCGGCTGCCCTGACGTGGAGGACGGGCCTCAACCCCAAAGCCGACACCACCACGAATCCCGGCAGCCAGTCCGACCGTAGACGCCGGCGGTTCCCGTTGTCATTTCCTCTCCACGCCGTGCCGGGCCCCCCGGTCCTGCCGGTGCGTTGCCCGCTGGCACTCTTCGCCAGCGCTCCTCTCTCTCTCTTGCCAGGAGTGTCTCATGTCGCACGGTCACTGGCCGGTCATCATCGGCGCTGCGGTGCTCGCGTGGGTCATCGGGGCCCTGTGGTACTCGCCACTGCTCTTCGCCAAGGCGTGGGTGGCCGCCCACGGCTACACGCCGGAGCGGCTGGCGGAGATGCAGAAGAGCGCGGGGAAGGCGTATGCGGGCTCGCTGGTGGCGTTCGGGATGGTCGCCTTCGTGCTGCACCTGTTCCTGAGCCGGCTCGGTGCCAGTGACGCCGTCGCGGGCGCGGGGTGGGGCTTCCATGCGTGGGTGGGTTTCGCGTTTCCGCTCGGGCTCACGGCATGGCTCTACTCGGACAAGCGGGTGGCGACCTTCCTGATCGACACGGGATTCCAGCTGGTGTACCTCACCGCCATGGGCGCGGTGCTCGGACGCTGGGGCTGAGCGTCACTCGTGCGGGGGGCCGCCGCTCCCCGCCCCTTGCAGGCCACCGCCCGTGCCGGCAACCTACTTCTGGCCACAGGCTGGCCACACCTCTCCAAGGGACCTCCATGCACCTCGGCGCCTTTTCCGTCAGCCTCGCCGTCAAGGACATCGCCGCCTCGCGGGCCTTTTACGCCAAGCTCGGCTTCGAGCCCTTCGCCGGGGACGGCACGCACTGGCAGATCCTCAGGAACGGCGACACGGTCCTCGGGCTGTTCCAGGGCATGTTCGACAAGAACGTGCTGACCTTCAACCCGGGCTGGGACCAGGCGGCGCAGCCGCTGCCGAGCTTCACCGACGTGCGCGAGCTGCAGAAGCGGCTCAAGGCGGAGGGGGTGACGTTCGTGCAGCAGGCCGACGAGACCACGACGGGCCCCGCGAGCTTCGTGGTGGTGGATCCCGACGGCAACCCGATCCTGGTGGACCAGCACCGCTGACGCCCAGGCAGGCCCCAACCCTGCGATTCTCGAGGTGGTGATGCGGCAGGCTTCCTTGCGGTGGCGCGCGGGTGGTGCGGCGCTGCTCTCTCTGTTCCTGGCGGCGCGGCTGGCGGGGCAGGCGGCCTGCGCCCCCCAGCGCGCCGACACGCTGCCGCTGGTCTTCACCGGCGTCACCCTGTGGGATGGCACCGGGAGCGCGGGCCGGCCTGGCACCACCATCGTGGTCACGGGCGAGCGGGTCACCGCCGTGTTCCCCGACGGCAGCCGCCCGCTGCCGCCCGGGGCCAGGGTGCAGGCGCTCCCTGGCAAGTTCGTGATCCCGGGCCTGATCGACGGGCACACCCACGTCGCCGGCCAGCCGTCGGGCGAGGACAACCACGAGCGCACCGCCCGCCGCCTCTGCCGCGCGCTGTGGGGCGGCGTCACCGCCGTCCGCGACATGGCCGGCGACGCGCGCACCCTGGCCTCGCTCCAGCGCGACGCGCTGGTAGGCGACCTCGCATCCCCCGACATCTATTACTCCGCGCTCTGGGCGGGCCCCGAGTTCTTCAGCGACCCGCGCACCGCCGACGCGAGTGCGGGTGCCGCTCCCGGCAGCTTCCCCTGGATGCGCGCCGTGGACGACCGCACCGACCTGCGCCAGGCCGTGGCCGAGGCGCGCGGCAGCGGGGCGACGTCGCTCAAGCTGTACCAGGCGATGTCGCCGGCACTCGTGGCGCGGATCGCGGCGGAGGGGAAGCGCCAGGGACTTGAGCTCTGGGCTCACGCCGCGATGCGCGCCGTGAGGCCGAGCGAGATGGCGGCGGCCGGGATCGGCACGGTCTCGCATGCCTTCCTGCTGCTGTACGAGCTGACGCCGGACGAGATGGCGCAGGTGCGCGCGTCGCGCGGGGACACGACGCTCGCGCTGTTCCGCAACCGGCGGTTCGACCAGCTCTTCGCCGCCTACCGCGCCCACGGCACCGTGCTCGAGCCCACGCTCTTCATCATGGAAGACGATACCACCGGCGCCCGGCTGCGGGTGGCGAGCTACCTGAGCCGCCGCGCCCATGCCGCCGGGGTGCCGCTCCTGGCGGGCACCGACTCGCTCGGCAACGGGAATGCCGACGGCTACGCGCTGCCCAACCTCCACGCCGAGCTCGAGCTGCTGGTGCACGCCGCCGGGCTCACGCCCGCCGAGGCGCTGGTCGCCGCCACGCGCACCGGCGCGCAGGTGCTGGGCCGAGAGCGGGACCTCGGCACGGTGGAGGCGGGGAAGCTCGCCGACCTCGTGGTGCTGGATGCCGACCCGACGCGGGACATCCGGAACACCCGGACCGTGCGCCTGGTCGTGAAGCGCGGTGCGGTGTACGCGCCGTGGGAGGGGGCTGGTCATGGCAGTGAGTGACGGCTCCCGCAGCCCGAGTCCCGGCAACGACCCTGGTGTCCCGGCAGCGCGTCCGGCCTCCGCCCGCCGACACGGCCTCAGGGCCGCGGCGCTGCTGGTGGTGCTCCTCGGTGGCTTGGTGTGGCTGGCGCCCTGGGCGCCGGCGGGGCCGGCCACCGTCGAGGAGGTGGTGGCGCTCCGCTGCCTCACCACGGACGAGGCGCTCGCAGGACTCGAGGCGCTGCTCCGCGAGGAGCCAGCCAGCACCATCCGGGCCCGCGAGGGTGCGCGGGTGCTGAGCCTGCGCACCACGCCGCCCCTGCTGGAGCGCGCCCGCGCCTGGCTGGCGGAGCACGACGCGGGGTGCCTGCCGCCATGACGCTCGACCTGCAGCCCGTGCTGACGGGCGAGTTGCTGGAGCTCCGCCCGCTCGTGCCGGAGGACTGGGACGCCCTCTTCCGCGCCGCCGCCGATCCCCGCATCTGGGAACAGCACCCCGAGCACACCCGCTGGCAGGAGCCGGTCTTCCGCGCCTTCTTTGCGGGGGCGCTGGCGTCACGCGGGGCGTTCGCGATCCGTGAGCGGGCAACCGGGGAGGTGGTGGGGTCCTCCCGCTATCATGCGTACGACGAGGCGGGGAGCGTGGTGGAGATCGGCTGGACCTTCCTGGTCCGCCGGCTCTGGGGCGGGCGGTACAATGCCGAGCTCAAGCGGCTGATGCTGACGCACGCCTTCGGGAGCGTGGCGCGGGTCCATTTCGTGGTGGGCCCCGCGAACTGGCGCTCGCGGAAGGCGGTCGAGAAGCTCGGCGCCACGCTGGCCGGCACCATCACCAACGCTCGCGGGGAGGACTCCGTGGTCTACGAGCTCACGCCGGAGCGCTACGCGGCCAGCGCGTACTAGCCGGCACCCTTGCGGGGCGGACGACGCGCGTGTCCAGCGCGGGAGGCGCCTGACACGAGGCGCGAGGCGGCCCCCTGCCGGAGGGGTGCCATGCCGCCGCGCATCCTGCTTGCCGCCCGCCTGCTGCATCACCGCGCGAGTCCCGCGGACGCCGCCGGCCCCGGCGGCCGAGGGCGACCGGTGGCCGGATCGACCTGGGCCTCGCGCCTGCGGCCGGGGGCCTCCCATCCCGGCCTCACTCACCCACCCTCGCTGGTTGGGAATGAAGAGATCGCGCCGGGGCCCGCACCGCGTGCGGGTCCCGGCGCGGCGCATCCGGCCCGTGGCCCTGGGCCGGACCATCGTTCCCTAGAACGTCACCCCCACGCCCAGGGTGGCATAGAACGGCACTGACAGGCGCTCGCCGCCCTGGGTGCGCGCGGTGCCCGCGCGCAGCGCGAGTTCCGTGCGGCCGAGCGTCACCCCGGCCATCCCGCCAAACTGCCAGGTCCCGCCGGTGGTGAGGTACCAGCCATCCTTCGCGTCCGGATAGATGTTGGTGCGGTACCACTCGCTGTGGGTCAGGTGGGTGATGATGGCCTTGTCGAAGCCCACCTCACCGGCCGCGAACCAGCCGCGGCGGTAGATCCCCAGGGTACCGCCCACATCCGCGCCCATGTTGAGCGCGCGATAGATGGTGTTGCTGGTGCCGCGGGTCACGAATGCGGCCCTGCCCGTCAGCTGCATGCCCGCCACGTCGAGCAGCAGGACGTTGGCGCCGAGCCGGGCGCGGAAGTCGCGCAGGTCGAGGTCGCCGCCGGCGATGCCGGCGTCGAGGCTGGCCTGGAGCGGGCGGCCGAGAAGCCGGACCGTGCGGCCGTACCCCACGGTCCCGACCACCGCCGGGTCCACGCCGAGGGTGGAGTAGAGCCGGTCCTGCCCGGGCGCGTAGCGTGCGACGTTCCACTGGGCGGCCGCCGGGCGGGCGGCCGCAAGGGCGAGCGCCACGATCACGGGGCGCGTGAACGAGCGGGTCATGGGGTGCCTCCCTCGATAGTGGCCAGGTACGCCTGGATGGCGGTGAGCACGGCCGGGGTCTGGGTCCAGTGCACGTCGTGCCCCGCGCCGGCAATCACGGTGAGGCTCGCGCGCGGGTAATGGGCGACCTGCTTCTGCTGGAGGCTCGGCCCCAGCACCTCGCTCCTGGCCCCGGCAATGAAGAGGACCGGCGGGGTGAAGGCCGCGAGGTGGCTGGTGAAGTCGTAGGTGTAGGTGCCGTCGTCGTCCTGGCCGTCCTCCTGCAGGTAGCGGTTGGCGCGGGCGCCGATGCGCCAGAACGGCTCGGGGTCCCGGCGGCGGCGCTCGTGGAAGCGGGGCTGGCCCACCTTGGCGCCGAGCGTGCGCTCGTAGTCCATGGTCACGTCGTCGTCGGCGGAGAAGAACTGGCTGCTCCACACCACGTCGTTGAGCCACTCGCGGGTGGGGTTCAGGTCGAAGAGCCGCGACTTGATGCGCTCGAAGGTGGCGCCCGTGAGCGGGCCGGGCTCAATGAGGACGGCACCCGCCACCCGCGCCGGGTGCCGGTTGATGAACGAGGTGGCGAGCATCCCGCCCCACGACTGGCCGATGAGCAGCACCGGCCGCGTGGGCGAGTAACGGTCCACCAGCGCCAGCAGGTCGGCGTCGTACTGGTCCATGGTCAGCTCGGCCTTGCCGACGCGCTCGGAGAGGCCCGCGCCGCGCTGGTCCCAGAAGACCAGGTAGTGGTCGTCGGCCAGGCTCCGGCCGTTGGCGCTGTCCGCCAGGCGGAAGAGGGAGCGGTAGTCGCCGCCCGGGCCGCCGTGCAGGAACACGATCACGGGGCCGGCCGCATTGCCGAACGCCTCGGCGTGGAACTGCCGCCCGTTCAGGGTGAGGGCGGGCAGGGTGGGGTCCTCGGTGACCGTGCGCGGCACCAGCGCGCCGGGTTCCGAGGCGGTCATGGTGTCGCAGGCGGCCGCGAAGACCGCGAGGACGGGGAACAGGACGGATCGCATGGGCGCCTCCCGGTTCGGGTTCGGCGCTGGCACCGGGGATCGGCGCCAGCGCTGGACCCAAGCTCTGGGAGCGGACATGGGGCCTCGACCGGCCCGCCCGGACGGGACGTCCGGGCCGATCGGCGTGGACCTAGGGGCGGGGGACCGACCGGAATTCGGACGGGGTCTGGCCGGTCAGCTTCTTGAAGGCGGCGTTGAAGGTGGACTTGGACGCGAACCCGGCGTCGAGGGCGACGGCCAGGAGCTTCTGGCTGGCGCCGTCCGGCCCCGCCAGGCGCGCCTGCACCTCACGGATCCGGTAGCCGTTGACGAAGTCGTAGAAGCTCACGGCCAGCTGGCTGTTGAGGACCTCGGAGAGCTTGTGGGGGCTGGTGCTGAGCTGGGTGGCGAGGTCGGCCAGCGTGAGGTCGGGGTTCCGCCAGGGGCGGGCCTGGTCCATCAGGGCGCGGAGCCGGGTGGTGAGGAGCTCGGCCTCGCGCGGGGTGAGGCCGGAGCGCTCGTAGCGCGGGGACGGCGGGTCCTCGGGCAGTTCGGCGCCCGCAACCGCCACGGCCGCGGCGTGCGGGATCGGGGCGTGCGTGGGGATCGGGTGCTCCGCGGTGGTGAAGCGGAAGATTTCGGGCTGGCGGAGCCCGAGGTACCCCACGCCATAGATGAGGAAGGTGATGGCGATGGCCACGATCTGGTCGCCCGCGGACGGGATCGCGAGGCCGGCACGGCCGGCGAGGTCGAAGCCGATGGCCAGCACCCAGATGCCCGTGGCCCAGCCGGTGAGGCGGCGGAGCCAGGCCAGGTTCACGCGCTCGAGCGCGCTGTAGTTGTCGGCCATCTCCCGGGCGTGGCGGCGCAGGAGCCCGAGCGTGGCCAGGGAGTAGCCGATCCCCGAGACGAGCTTCAGCGTGTCCGTCGCCTCCACGTACCAGGGGCCCTCGCCGGCGACGATGCGGTGGAAGAGGGCCAGTTTCACGGCGGCGCTCGCCAGGTAGGTCGGCAGCGCCGTGAGCAGGGCCACCGCGAATGGCGCGAGGTGCCAGAGGTCCTGGGCGGCGAGCCGTCGGCTGCGGTCACTGGCGGAGCGGGCGTAGAGGTAGAGCAGGGGCCCGAAGAGGAACGGCAGCGGGTGTGCCAGGCCGAAGAACACCGGGTAGCGCTCCACCAGCGTCGTGGTATAGTAGACGTAGCTGGCCAGGTGGAGCGAAAAGGCGAGCACCGCCACGGCGAGGATCCGGTGCGCGCGGCGGCTGGTGGGCTGGCGCGCCAGCATCACGGCCAGCACCACGCCCTGGAGGGCGCCGAGCAGGGCGATCAGGTGCCAGGGGCCGAGGGTGGGCACGCGCGAATGGGCTCCGGAGGTAGTGTTGAAAAGGAACGCACCGGGGACCGGGGCCGCCAGTCCCCGGACCCGGAAAGGAGCCCCAACCCGCCGTGCCGGCCTCCCCCATCCCTGAGCTCCGGGCCACCTTCTTCCTTGCGGCCCGCCTGCCTGCCGAGGCAACCGCGCCGGTCCTCGGCGTGGTGCTCGATGTCCCGCTCGACGAGGGTGTCGACACCCTCGCCGCGTACGCGGACGGGACCGCGCGCTACATCAACCACAGTGGCCGGACCATCATCTGGGAATCCCCCTCCGCCTCGGGGGAGATGCGCGAACTGGTGGGCCGCCTCCTGCAGGTGGCGTCGGGGCTGCTTGCATACGTGACGCCGGCGGGCTGGACGCCGGTGCCGGCCGACGTGGAGGCGGCCCAGGTCACCATCCTCACGCGGGACGGGCTCGCCACGCTGCCGCTCATCAACAACCGGCTGTCCCAGGGCCTCTTCGGCGCCGGGGCGGCGCTCATGGGCGCGCTGATCGAGCGCGTCGACGCCGGCGAGGGGCCGGCGCCGTCCGCCTGATCCCGGACCCCCACCCCCACGGGACCGCATGGACCTGAAGCCCGCGCTCGCAAGCCAGTATCAGGCCGCGCTTCGGATGCTCGCCGCCGCTTTCCTCACAGGGTGCGGGGGCCCGCCGCCCCCCAAACTGGTGCGGCTGGTGGCCGAGGGACTGCACTTCAATCCGCCGGCGGAGATGCCCGCGGGGCCGGTTCGCGTCCGGCTGGTGAACCGCGATCCGGTCTGGCACGAGGCCTCCCTCCTGCGCTTCACGGACAGCACAAAGACCCTCGACGACTACATCGCGGCCACCCGGGCGGGGAACGAGTACCCGGACTTCGCCGAGGACGTAGGGGGCGTGAGCTTCCTGGCGCCCGGCGATTCGGCGGAGGTGCTGGTGGAGCTGCGGGCGGGACGCTATGCCGTGGTCTGCTGGCATGCCGACCACGTGATGCAGGGGATGGGCGCCAGCTTCACCGTGTCGGGCGAGGTCCCCCCGGACGCGTTCCATGCCGGCGGCGCCGAGGTGCGGCTGGGGGATGGCACGATCCCCGCGCTCGCCCCCGCGCGCGGGCGGCAGGTGCTCCACGTGACCAATGCGGGACCGTCGGAGCACGAGCTGGCCATCCTGCGCCTGGCGCCGGGGAAGACCTTCGCCGACTTCATGGCCTGGCGCGCGACCGGTGAGACCGGCACGCCGCCGGCGCGCACGGTGGCGGGGACGGCGGCGCTGGCCCCGGGTCGCGAGATCTGGGTCATCGTCCCATGGGCGGCCGGCCGTTACGCGATGGTGTGCCTCCTGGAGGACACCGCCGGGCACTACCACGCCGACCTGGGCGAGCGGCAGGAGTTCGAGGTGGCGCCGTGACCACGGTGCCGCCCGCCACACGGGGGGAGCGCCACCCACCCTGTGCCCGCCCGCGCGATGGCGGTCCCACTTTCTCCCTGAGGCATTGCATGAAGGCCCGTCCTGCTCCACTCGCCGCGGTGGCGGCGTTGCTGCTCGCGCTCGCGGCCTGCTCCCCCGGGAGCATGCGCCTGACGCCCGAGCAGCTGCGCGACGTCGCCACCCGGTACACCTCGGCCTGGAACAGCCGGGACCCCGAGGCGGTGGCGGCGTTCTACGCCGACAGCGGCACCCTCACCATCAACGACGGCACCCCGGCCCGGGGACGGAAGGCCATCGCCACCACGGCGAGCGGCTTCATGATGGCCTTCCCCGACCTCGACCTGGTGATGGACCAGGTGAGCCTCGAGGGCGACCGGGTGGTGTACAAGTGGACCCTCACCGGCACCAATACCGGCCCCGGTGGCACCGGCAGGGCGATCCGCATCAGCGGGCAGGAGCGCTGGCGGTTCGGGAAGGACGGATTGATTGCCGACAGCCGGGGGAGCTTCGACGAGGCCGATTACCGGCGGCAGCTGGGTCAGCCGTAGGGGGCCGCCCCACGCGACGCCGGTCAGCGGGAGTCGGGGCGGAGGCGCTACTCGTAGCTGGCGTAGGCACGGCAGAGGTCGGCGCCCTCGCTGTCCACCTCGTCCGCCACGCGATGGCAGAGCTCGGCCCAGTCGGCTTCACGCCGGCCGGAGTCCTTGTAGGCCCGCCGCAGCAGCTTGAGCACGATCTCCAGCGCCGGCACGCCGCGCATGGCCCAGAAGCTCGGGTCGGTGACGTGGTAGTTGGTGAAGAAGGGCAGCAGTTGCCGCTCGAGCAGGTCGATGGCCAGCCCGCCCGGCCGCCCCGCCTCCAGCAGTTCCCCCGCGAAGAGCGCCTTCTTCTCGAAGAACGTCGTGGTTTCCGGCGCCTGCTGGTGCTTGTAGCTGAGGTCGAAGCAGGCCTGCCACGAGGCCTCCGCCTCGTCGAGCTTGCCGAGCCTGGCCTGGGTCATGGCCACGTTGAAGAGGTCCTCGGGGATCTCGGTGCCCTCCGCCGCCGCCAGGAAGTGGGGCAGCGCCTCGGAGAACTTGCGCTGGAAATACTGCGCCAGGCCCGCCAGTCGGTGCGCGCGACGCTGCTCCGCCGGCGTCAGCGCAGGGATGGCTCCCTGGAGCCGGCCGATGGCGCGGGCATAGTCGCCGCCACGGATTTCGGCCTCGGCGGTGGCAAAGAGGTCGGGGCTCGGCTGGGTCATCGGGGCGGGGTGAACTGGGCCAGGGTGACACGGTCGGCATCGAGGAGCGCGTAGCGATAGCCGTCGAACCAGGCGCCGGGGTTGAGGTAGCGCTGGCCGGGACGCGGCTCCGCGCTCGCCGCGCGATGGGTGTGGCCCATGGCCACGAGGGCCAGGTCCGGCTCCGCGGTGAGTCGCGCGGTGGCCCACTCGGCCTGGCGGCGGCTCGAGGCCTCGACCTCCTCCGGGGCGCGCGGCCGGTCGCCAAGGAAGCCGCTCAGGCGGTCCACCAGCCAGACACCAAGATCGGGGTGCACCGCGCGATAGGCGGCGACGGTGCCGCTCCCCTTGAGCACCCGGCTCAGGAGGCTGGCCGACCAGTGCGTCTCCGTGATCCCGTCGCCGTGCACGGCGAGCGCCGGGCGGCCCGCTACGGTGAAGCGGATCTCCCCCGCCGAGAACGCGATCCCCAGCTCGTCCTGCCAGAAGGTGCCGGCCCAGCGGTCATGGTTCCCGCCCACCATGGCCATGGGGATGCGCCGCGCGAGGTGGGCCAGCGCGGCCACCACGCGGATGTTGCGGCGCGGGATCACCCGGCCCCAGGCAAACCAGAACTCGAAGAGATCGCCGGTGAGGAGGAGACCGTCCCCGAGATCGGGGACGCTTTCCAGGAAGGCGAGGAAGGCCTGTTCGGTGGCGTCGGACTCCCGGCCCAGGTGGGCGTCGCCGACGAGGACGAGGCGCTGGCAGTGCACGCGGGCAAGATACCGCGGCGGTGGGGGATGCCGTAAGTCGGCGCGGGAGCCCGGCTTGCCTCGCTCGGCGGACCCGCTCACCTTCCCCGGAGGCGTGCGGGCCAGGCCACCGCGGTGACCGGGCGTCGCTCCGGCGCCTCCACTCCGATGCCCAGTCCCCGGAGCCTGGCACCGGCCCCTCCCCGGCCACCCTCCAACTCCATCCCCGGGACCCTGTGCACTCCCCTGTCACCGAATCCGTCACCACCCACCGGGTCAACTACTCCGAAACCGACCAGATGGGCGTGGTCTACCACGCCCGCCACGTGGTCTGGCTCGACGTGGCGCGCACCGAGCACCTGCGCGCGCGGGGGTTCAGCTACAAGGAACTCGAGGCGCGCGGCATCCGTCTGGTGGTCACGGACCTCTCGGTCCGCTACCGCAACGGGGCGCGCTACGACGACGTGGTCCGCATCCGCTGCCGCGTGACGGACGTGGGAAGTCGCCGCGTCGTCTTCCGGTATGCGCTGGAGCTGGCGGAGGACGGGACCCCCATTGCCGACGCGGAGACCACCCTGATCAGCCTCGACGCCAGTCATCGCCTGACGCGCCTGCCCGCCGACGTGCTCGCCGCCCTGGGCGGCAAGGCGGGCGCATGAGGCGGCTGCTGCTGCTCCTGGGGCTCGCCGGGCCGCTCCCGCTCGTGGCGCAGGCGGCCGGCACCGGTCCCGACGTGCTGGCCGAGGTGATCGCGGCGGAGGATGCGCGGAAGTTCGACGAACCACTGCTCCGGCGCGCGCTCCTCGAGCGCGATACCGCGGTCCGTCGCGCCGTGTACCGCTCCATCGGCCGGCTCCGCGATCCGCGCGGCCTGCCGCTCCTCAAGGCGGCCCTCACCGAGGGTGATACGCTCACCGAGGCCTCCGGTCTCTTTGCGGTGGGCCTGATCGGCGACACGGCCGGCCTGCCCATCCTCACGGCGCACTTCCGCGACCGGCCCGGGCTGAGCACCGGCGGCGCCCGGGAGATCATGACCGCGGTTGCCCGCATCGGGGGTCCGCAGGCGGCGGCTTTCCTGCGGAGCATCCTGCAGGGGAGCACCGGGCGCACGGTGCCGGTGGAGGCGGTGGAGCGGGCGGCGCAGGAAGCCTGGCGGCTGGGCCGGCTGGCGCCGTCGGAGGCGCTGCTCGGCCTCATGAGTGACGACCGCGAGTCGGTGCGCGCCGCGGCGGCATACTCGCTGGGCCGCCTGCGGGTCCGCGCCGCCGCGCCGACCTTCCTGCAGGTGGTGGGCGACAAGGTGGCGCTGGTGCGCCTCGCGGCCGTCCGCACCCTGACCCGGACCTACGTGGACTCTACCGGGCTCGGCGCCGACCAGGTGGTCGGGGTGCTCGGGCGCGCGCTCAGCGACAACGACCCGCTCGTCCGGATCGCGGCGCTCCGGTCGGTGGCCACCTACCGGAATCCCGGCTCCGTCAGCCGCATGCTCGCGCTGCTGGAGGACCAGAACCTAAACGTGCAGGTCCAGGCCGCGCAGTCGCTCGCCGAGGTGGGAGGGCCGGCGGCGGTGGAGGCGCTGGGGCGCATCCTGGCGGAGGGGAAGGGCACCTGGGCCCGCCGCGCCGAGGCGCTGCTCGGGCTCGCCAAGGCGGACACGGCCCGCTTCGTCGCGGCCGAGGCGGCGTGGGGAACGAGCCGCGACTGGCGCGAGCGTGCCGTGGCGGCCCGCGGCTGGGCCCGCGTGCGCCGGGGTGAACTGGCGCGCTTCCTGGCGGACCCCGACCCGCGCGTGGTGGCCACCGCGCTCGAGGCGTACGGCGGCGATGGGTCGGGCGCCCCCGACCTCCAGTATGTCCAGATCGCCGCCCAGCACCTCACGGACCGTGACCCGGCCGTGCGCGCCACGGCGGCTGCGGGCGTGGCCACGGCCGGCAATCCCGCCGACATCCAGCGCCTCGCGGCCGCCTTCCGGGCCGCGGCGCGCGACTCGTTCCCCGACGCGGCCACCGCCGCGCTGGGCGGCATCACCAGCATCCTCGCCGCCAACCCGGGCCAGGCCGAGGGCCTGGAGCGCGACGCGCTCGCGGCTCTCCCCCTCCCCGCGGACCCGGTGGTCCGGCGCTGGGCGGAGCTGAACTGGCCGGCGCTCGCGGAGCGCTGGGGGGCCGCCTGGCCACTTCGCACCGGCCGCACGCTGGACGAGTACCGGAACGTGGTGCGCACCCTGGTGCTCGGCACCGAGGAGCAGCGCTATCCCAAGGTGCGCATCACCATGGAGGCGCTCGGCAGCATCGAGCTCACGCTCTACGGCCCCGATGCGCCGCTCACCGTGGCCAACTTCCTGTCGCTGGTGGACCGGCGCTACTTCGACGGCCTGCGCTTCCATCGCGTGGTCCCCGGCTTCGTGGTGCAGGCCGGCGACCCGCGCGGCGACGGCTGGGGCGGCCCCGCCACCAGCATCCGCGACGAGATCAACGAGCGCCGCTATGGGGCCTACGCCGTCGGCATGGCGCTGTCGGGGCCGGACACTGGCGGGAGCCAGTGGTTCGTGACCCTGGGCCCCCAGCCGCACCTCGATGGGGCCTACACCGTCTTCGGTGTGCTGACCGACGGCGCCCTGACCCTGCAGCGCCTCACGCAGGGCGACCTCATCCGGACCATCCGCCGCTGATGTCCCGTCGCCTGCTGCCCCTGGCCCTCCTCGCCGCGCTCCTCGCGGCGGCGCCCGCGGCGCTGGCGGCGCAGTTCTACTACCTGAACCAGAACAAGATCCAGTACCGGCGGCTGGACTGGCAGGTGCTCAGGGGCCCGCGGGTGGACCTGTACTACTACCCGGCGGAGGCGGAGCTCGCACCGGTGGCGCTGGCGTATGCGGAGGAGAGCTACGACGTGCTGGCGCTCAAGTTCGGCCACACGGTGACGCGCCGCATCCCGCTCATCGTGTACGCCTCCCACGCCGACTTCGAGCAGACCAACATCCTCCCCTTCACGCCCCCCGAGGGGCTGCTCGGCGTCACCGACTTCCTCAAGCGCCGGGTGACGCTGCCGTTCCGCGGCAACATGGCGGAGTTCCGGCACACGCTCCGTCACGAGATGGTGCACGTCTTCCAGCTGTCGCTGCTCGAGGACCGCTACGTGCGCTCGCCCCAGGCGGCGCTGGTGCCGATGCCGCTCTGGTTCACCGAGGGGCTGGCGGAACTCTGGTCGGGCGGGGAGGACGCGCGGGACGAGATGATCCTCCGGGACCTCGTCCTCTCGGGGCGGATGCCCACCCTCATGCAGCTCTCGTGGGTGCAGGGCGGCATCGTCTACCCGATCGGCGGCCGCATCCATCGGTGGCTGGCCGAGACGTACGGCGACTGGCGGGTGGCGGAGCTGTACCGCGAGCTGTGGCGCTACGAGAGCTTCGAGGCGGCGGTCGCGGCGGTGTACGGCAAGCCGATCGAGCAGCTCGACGAGGAGTTCCAGCTCGCCATGCGCCGGGCCTATTACCCCGTGGTGGGCGACTATGCGTCGCTCCCCGCCCAGGCCCGCCAGCTGGCGCGCGGCGCCATCAAGCCCACTGTCGCGCCGGCCGACAGCACCGGCCCGGAACGGGTGGTGTACGCGGCGGCCAACGACGGGTTCATCACCTACCGCATGCAGCCGTTCGAGGGCGGGAAGAGCACCGACCTGCTCACGGCGGGACGGACCGGCGGGTTCGAGAATTTCCACGCCTTCGACAGCCGCGCCGATGCCAGCCGGAAGGGCCTGCTGCTGTTCAGCTCGCGCTACCAGGAGCGGGACGCGGTGATGATCTACGACCTGGTGCGGCGCGAGCTGGTGGGGCGCTACCAGTTCGACCCGCTGGTCTCGATCCTCTCTCCGGTGTGGGCCCCGGACGGGAAGGCCATCTACTTCAGCGGCCTCGAGGAGAGCGGCCTGTCCGACCTCTACAAGGTGGAGCTGCCCGCGGGCACCCTCACCCGGCTCACCAACGACCGCTACCAGGACCTGGACCCCAGCGTGAGCCCCGATGGCACGCGCCTCGTCTTCGCCAGCGACCGCACGGCGCTCGGCCTCGACGACGCCGTGAACCTCTTCGTGCTCGACCTCGCCACCGGCGGGATCCGCCAGCTCACCTACGGCCGCTGGGTTGACGAGGTCCCCACCTGGGCCGACAGCAACCGCATCACCTTCGCCTCGGGGCGCGACGGGGTGCTCAACGTCTTCTCCACCGACACCCTGGGGAACGGCCGCCGCGAGACCTCGGCGTACACCGGGGCCTTCGATGCCGCCCCGGTGCCCGGGCAGGACGTGCTGCTGGTGGGGGGCTTCCACGAGCTCTCGCTCAGCATCTACGCCTACCCGGGGGACTCCGCGGCGCGCCGCGAGACCTTCACGCTGCCCGACGCGCCGCCGGCCGGCCAATGGAGCTGGCCGGCGGGGGATGCGGCGGGCGTGGCCACCGCGGCCCCGAAGCCCTATCGCCGCAAGTACAACCTCGACTTCGCCGCCGGCGGCTTCACCTACGTGCCGCGCTACGGCACCGGGCAGGGCATCGCCTTCCTGGTGAGCGACCTCTTGAGCGACAACCTGGTGTTCGTCTCGGTGAACACCTTCCAGGGCCGCCGCTTCAGCTCCATCTTCGGCAACACCAGCGCCAGCGCCCTTTATCTGAACCAGAGCCGGCGGCTCAACTGGGGCGTCGGGGCGTTCCGCTTCAAGGGCAACCAGTGGGCGGGCGACCTCACCGTGGCGTACCGCGAGAGCACGGCGGGCGCGTTCGGGCTGTTGCGGTATCCGTTGTCGCGCTACACCCGGGTGGAGGGCCGGGTGGTGGTTGAGCACAGCGACCGCTTCGACTTCACCCTGCCGGTCGACAACCCGCGGCGCGAGGGCTGGCTCACCACCCAGCAGGTGAGCTACGTCTACGACAACTCCCTCTGGATCTCGAGCGGCCCCGTGGACGGGCAGGTGCTCGCGGTAACGGGCGGCATCACCAGCGACTTCAGCAACGCCCGCTTCGACAACTACACCGTTGCCGTGGACGCCCGGAAGTACTTCCGCCTCGGCAGCCAGAGCGCCTTCGCCTTCCGGGGACTCTACTTCTATTCCGGCGCCGACCGGCCGGAGCGGGTGAACCTGGGCGGCACGCTCGCCCTGCGCGGCTTCCCCAACTACGGCTACATCATTGGCTCCCAGGGCTGGATGGGGAACGGGGAGCTGCGCTTCCCGCTGCTCGATTACTTTACCCTCGGCACGCCGGTGGGGGCGGCGCAGTTCCCCGAGATCCAGGGGGCCTTCTTCGCCGACGTGGGGCGCACCTGGTTCCCGGGCGAGGACCGCGCCACCCTGGGCAGCTACGGCGTGAGCTTCCGCTGGCCGCTGGTGCCCGGTCTGGTGCTCCGGCTGGACTGGGGCCGGCGCTGGAGCAGCGGCGATTACCGGGGCTACAACCTGCTCGCCACCCAGAAGCGGCGCAGCTTTCTCCAGTTCTTCTTCGGCTATAACTACTGATGCTGCAACGGTTTCGGCTTGACCCTCGGTGGGGGCTGGTCTATCTTGGCCTCGGGCTCGCCGGCTGCGGCGGGGCCAGGCCGGCGCTCTTGCCGGCGGGGCTGGCCACGGTGGATTCTGCGCAGGTGGCCACCTGGGTGAGCGCCACGCAGCCAACGGGCAGCGCGCGGCACCGTTTCCGGTGGCTGTACGAGGACGAGAAGTCGAGCAAGGGAGGGCGCGGGAGCGCCAATCTGGCTCCCCCCGACTCGTTGCGGTTCGACTTCGCCGGGTCGCTCGGTCTCGGCAAGGGGGCCGCATTCGTGATTGGCGACTCGGCCCAGTGGGTGGTGCCGGCCCGCTCGGTGGAAGAACTGGTGCCGAGCGTGCCGCTGCTGTGGGCGCTGTTCGGGATCGCGCGCCCGCCCGGAGCCGGGGCCACGCTGTCGGGGCTCCCCCAGGAGGCCCGCGTGGCCTGGCGCTATGCGGCGGGGCCTGACACGGTCGATTACCTTCGGGTGACGGGTGAGGTCATCACCCTGCACGCGGAGATGCGGCGGGCCGGCAAGGTGGTGGGCCGGAGCCGGATGAGCCGGAAGCCTGACGGGACGCCACTCACGGCGTTCCTCTCGGTGCCCTCGGTGCCGGCCAAACTGGAGATCACGTTCTACGAAACCACGCCCTCGCCTGGCTTCCCGCCTGCGACTTGGCGCGCTCCTGCTGAGTAGCGCCCTCGCCGCCGGCGGCTGCCTGTACGGATTCACCGGCGGCGGCTTCCCGCCGGAGATCAAGACGGTGGCCATCCTGCCGTTCGACAACCTCACGCCCGAGCCGATCCTCGCGCAGGAGGTCCTCGACTCGGTGCGGGCGGCGGTGCAGGGGCGGCTCGGCCTCCGCCAGGCGGGCGAGGCCTCGGCCGACGCCGTGGTGCGTGGCCAGATCACGCGCTACGAGCCCGACGTCCCCGTGGCCTTCACCGGCAACAGCAACACCAGCCAGGTGACGGTCACCAAGCGGCTGGTCCAGATGACCGTGTCGGTGGAAATCGTGGACAAGGACGGCAAGGTGCTCTGGACCCGGAACGGCATGATGCTCGAGGGCGACTACGAGCCCGGCAGCGAGACCGAGGCCAAGGCGCGGGGCCGGGCGCTCAGCCGGCTGGTGACCAACATCGTCGATGGAGCCCAGTCGCAATGGTGATGCCCCGTCTCCGTTCCCGTCGTGGCAGCAGCTCCACCGGGTGCCTCCTGTCGCTCCTGCTGCTCGCCGCGCTCGTCTACTACGGCATCCACCTCGGCGAGCCGTGGGTGCGCTACTACCGCCTGGTGGATGAAATGCGCGTCTCGGCCCGCCTGGCGCCCACGCTGAGCGATGCCGTGATCCGCCGCCGCCTCGACGCCAAGATCGACGAACTCGGCCTGCCCGACGAGGCGCGGAAGTGGAGCATCACCCGCTCGGGCAAGCCGCGGCGGATCGTGATCACGACGACCTACTCCGAGACGATCCACGCGTTCCTGCTGACCCACACCTTCATCTACGAGCCGAAGGCGGAAGAGCCGCTGTGAGCCTGACGCGCCCCCGTGGGGCGCTTCGGCCCCGCACGCTGCTCCTGCTGCTGCTGCTCTGCCCCTCGCTGCTCTACGCGGCGGGGGGAGAATCGGCGCTGCCCGACCTCCTGCTCGTGGTGGCTGGCATGCTGGCCGGCGGGAAGCTGCTCGGCGAGGGCGCGGAACGCCTCGGGCTCCCGGCCGTCCTCGGCGAGCTCGTGGCGGGCCTGCTCCTCGGCCCGAGCCTGCTCGGCGTGGTCCCGGCGGCGGGACAGCCCGGGGCCGAGATGATCACCGTGCTGGCCGAGCTCGGGGTCATCCTGCTGCTCTTCGAGGTGGGGCTCGAGACCGACCTCGCGGAGATGTTCAAGGTGGGGCCGGCCGCGGCGGCCGTCGCCGCCGTCGGTGTCACGATCCCCTTCGCCCTCGGCTGGGCCTTCTGGGCTTACTTCCCGCACCCGGCCATGCAGGACGGCGGGGCCCCCGGGACGGTGGCCATCTTCGTCGGGGCCACGCTGACCGCCACCTCCGTCGGCATCACGGCCCGCGTCCTCGGCGACCTTGGCAAGATGGAGACGGCCGAGGCGCGGATCATCCTCGGCGCGGCGGTGCTGGACGACATCATCGGGCTCGTGATCCTGAGCGTGGTCTCGGGGATCGCGGCGGGGGGCGCCCTCAGCGCCGTCGGCATCGCCACCACCTTCGGCGTGGCGGTGGGGTTCCTGGTCGCCGTGGTGATGGTGGGGAACTTCCTGGTGCCGCGCCTCACCGACCGGATCACCCGCATGCGGGCGCGCGGGATCGTGGTGGTGTTCTCGATCGCCTTCGCGCTGGCGCTGGCGGCCTTCGCGGCCAAGGTGGGCTCGGCCCTCATCATCGGCGCCTTCGCGGCGGGCCTCATCCTCCGGAAGACCCGGCACGCGCACACGGTGGAGCAGCAGGTGCAGCCGGTGGCGGCGGTGCTGGCGCCCATCTTCTTCGTCAGTGTGGGGGCCGCCTGCGACGTGCGGCTGCTCGACCCGCGCGTCCCCGGGGCCGGCGGGCTCCTCACGGTGGCCGCCGTGCTCACGCTGCTGGCCATCGTGGGGAAGATCTGCGCCGGGTGGGCGGCGCCCTGGACCAGGTTCCACCGCCTCACCGTGGGCGTGGGCATGGTCCCGCGCGGCGAGGTGGGCCTCATCTTCGCGGACGTGGGGCGTCGCGCCGACCTCCTGGGCGAGGCCACCTTCAGTGCCGTGCTCCTCATGGTGATGGCCACGACGTTCCTGGCCCCGCTCGGCCTCAAGCTCATCTTCGGCCGCCAGGCCAGGCTGGTCCCGGATGCCGGGTAGCGCCGCCAAGCTCCGCACGCCGCATGACGCGGCCGCGTGGCGCGCCGCGCAGGCGGGGATCGTCGTGTTCACCAACGGCGTCTTCGACCTGCTGCACCCCGGCCACGTGGCCCTGCTCGAGGCGGCCCGGGCCGAGGGGGATGCGCTCATCGTGGGCGTCAACAGCGACGCCTCCGCCCGGCGGCTCGGCAAGGGCCCGGAGCGGCCCGTGGTGCCGGCGATCGCGCGCGCGCGCGTGCTGGCCGCGCTCGCCGCCGTGGACTGCGTGGTGCTCTTCGACGAGGACACCCCGCTCGACCTCATCCGCCTGCTCGAGCCCGACGTGCTCGTGAAGGGCGGCGACTACACCCGGGCCACCACCGTGGGCGCCGACATCGTCGAGGCGCGCGGCGGGCGGGTGAAGCACGTGACCCTGGAACCCGGTTTCTCGACCACCGCCATCGTGGAGCGCCTGCGTGCCCCGTCCTGACGGCCGTGCCAACGACCAGCTGCGTCCCCTCGTCCTCGAGCGGCGCGCCAATCCCTACGCCGAGGGGTCCTGCCTGATCCGGATGGGCGGCACCCTGGTGCACTGCACCGCCACGGTGGAGCAGGGCGCCCCGCCCTGGAAGAAGGGCAGCGGCACCGGCTGGGTGACGGCCGAGTATGCCATGCTGCCCCGCGCCACCATGGAGCGGACCGATCGCGAGCGGCGCGGCCCCGGCGGGCGCACCCAGGAGATCCAGCGGCTGATCGGCCGCTCGCTGCGCGCCGCCATGGGGACCATGGCCTTCGGCGAGTGGACCATCAAGGTGGACTGCGACGTGCTCCAGGCCGATGGCGGCACCCGCACCGCCAGCATCACCGGCGGCTGCGTGGCGCTGGCCGATGCCTGCGCCTGGCTCAGCCAGCGGGCCGGCATCCCGAATCCCTTCGGGCAGCTGGTGGCGGCCGTGTCGGTGGGCCTCATCGAGGGCGAGCCGCGGCTCGACCTGGCCTACCTCGAGGACAAGGACGCCGGCGTCGATGCCAACATCGTCATGCTGCACCCCGACTGCTTCGTCGAGGTGCAGGGCACCGGCGAGCACGGCACCTTCCAGCGCGCGGAGCTCGACCGGCTCATCGACCTGGCGCACGGCGGGATCCGCCAGCTGTTCGCGGCGCAGGAGGCGGCGCTCAAGGGATGAAGCTGCTCTTCGCCACCCGGAGTGCGGGCAAGCAGAAGGAAGTGCGCCGGATCCTCGAGGCGGCCGGCCACGAGGTGGTCTTCCCCGACGAGGCGGGCGTGCCGGAAACCTCGCTCGAGGACACCCTGGAGGCCTCCGACAGCTTCGAGACCAACGCGCGGCACAAGGCCGAATACTTCCTGAAGAAGACCGGCCTGCCCACCGTGGCCGACGATTCCGGGCTCGAGGTCTTCTCCCTGGGCGGCGAGCCCGGGGTGCGCTCCAAGCGCTGGGCGGGCGCCACTGGCTCCCCGGCGCAGGTGGACGAGGCCAACAACGCCTACCTCCTCCGCCGGCTCCATGGCGCCCCGGAATCCCGCCGCCGCGCCCGCTATCGCTGCGTGCTGGTGCTGCTCCGCGATGCCCGCGCCATCCCCGAGGTCTTCGAGGGCACCACCGGTGGCCGCATCCTCGAGGCGCGCCGGGGCGAGGGCGGCTTCGGCTACGACCCGTACTTCTTCAGCGACGAGCTGGGCAAGAGCTTCGGCGAGGCCGCGCCGGCCGAGAAGGACGCCATCAGCCACCGCGGCCGCGCGCTGGTCAAGCTCCTCGCGGCCCTCGGCCCCGGCTAGAATTCCCGCCATGCGATTCCGGCTTCCCCCTGCGCGTGTGGCCCCCGCGCTCGTGCTCGTCCTGCTGGCCTGCGCCGGCGACACGGGCCGCTGGGCCGCCTTCGTCCCGCCGGCCACGCCTGCCGAGCACCAGCGGGGCGAGCGCCTCTTCAACACCTACTGCCTCTCCTGCCACGGCCGCGCCGGCAAGGGCGACGGCCTCGGCCCTCCGATGCTCGACAGCCTGTTCCACGCGCCCGCGGTGCCGGACTCGATGTTCCTGGTGGCCGTCCGCGCCGGCGCCAAGCAGAAGTACTACAACTTCGGCGCCATGCCGCCGCTCAACCGGGTGAGCGACGCCGAAGTCGAGGCCATCCGCGGTTACGTCCGCTGGGTCCAGGGCGTGGGCGACGCGTGGGCCCGGGCCCAGGGAGGAACTCCGCCATGATCCGCCGACAGGCCATCGCTCTCCTGAGCCTCATCGCGGGGGTGGTGGCGCTCTATCTGCACCTCTACAAGCTCGGCGTGGTGGGCAGCATCAGCTGCACCACCGGCGGCTGCGACCGCGCCATGTTCAGCTCGTGGGGCTGGTTCCTGGGCGTGGACGTGGCGCTCGTGGGGGTGATCGGCTACACGCTGCTGCTCCTGGCCAGCATCGTGAGCCTCCAGCCGTCGCTCCAGGGCCGGCGCTGGCCGGTCACCACGCTGCTCGTCCTGGCGGTGCTCGGCTTCACGTTCACGCTGCGGCTCAAGTACGGCGAGTTCATCGTCCTGCGCACCTTCTGCCCCTGGTGCGCCATCTCGGCCGTGGCGATCACCATCATCTGGATCCTCTCCATCCTCGAGTACCGCGCCGTGACCGCCCGGCTGGAGGGGAGCGGCGCGCCGCGCTAAGTTCAGGCCGGTCACGGGGTGTGGCGCAGTCCGGTAGCGCGCCTGCTTTGGGAGCAGGAGGTCCCGGGT
>CAZRCT010000014.1:0-60668 GCA_964598655.1 uncultured Gemmatimonadaceae bacterium | reverse complement strand
TGGGCGGGGATCCGCGGCCGGTGCTGGTGGTGTGGGGGCGGGAGGACGGCGGGGTCACCCGTCCCGACATCGACGCCCTGCTCGGCGCCATGCCCCGCGCCACGCTCGTGGCGGTGGACTCGGCAGGGCACCTGCCGCACCTGGACCGGCCGGATGTGGTGGTGCCAGCCATCATCGATTTCTATCGCGCGTCTGCGGCAGCCAAGCCCTGACGGGGCTGCCCGAGGCCTGACGGCTCCACCGTGCCCCCTACGCGGTCACGCTCAGGGGATGCCGAGGCGGGCCCGCGCTTCCGTGACCTGCTCCGCCATCCGGGACGGCGCGATGGTCAGGAAGCGCTCGAACGCAGCGCGCCCCTGGGCGGAGTCGCCGACGTGGAAGGCCACGACCCCGCGCAGATACGGAATCCGCGCATCGCGCCGGTTCATGCCCTCGGCCACGGTCAGCGCCTCGAGCGCCTCGGTGTTCCGTCCGAGGCGGAGCAGCGTCGTGGCCAGGTCCACGCGGGGGTCGGCCTGCTCGGCGTTGACGTCCACGGCGCGCTGGCGCTCACGGAGTGCCTCCTCGAGGCGCCCGGCGGCCTCGTGGATGCGGGCAAGCTGGACGTGCGCCGCGTAGAGCCCGATGTCGAACTCGAGGGCGCGCTGGAAGACAGGAATCGCCTGGTCGTGGCGCCCGGCCAGGTACAGCATGGTGGCCAGGAGGTAGCGGAAATCGTTGGTCGCGAGCGGGATCCCCTCGGCCGCGGCCTCCTCCTCGGTGGCGTAAGCCCGGCCGGTGAGCACGGCGAAGTCGTGCACGGCGACGTCGTACTGGCCGAGATGTGCGGCGGCGAGGCCGTGGAACCAGAGGACGGGACTGGCCACGTTCTCGTATGCGCCGCCCCACTCCTGTCGCGTCACCAGGGCGTTGAGCCGGTTGAAGGCTGCGTCGTAGCGGACCTCCTGGAACTCGTTGAGGGCCTTGATGAACTCCCGCTCCCAGAAGGGCCGGATCCGGATCGCGAAGCCGCCGGGGCGGCTGATGATGTCCGGGCCCGCTTCCTGCGCCTTGCCCAGGATGGAGAGGTCCACCAGCGGGTTGAGCTGGAAGGCACGGCGGTAGAAGAGCTCCGCCTCGGTGAAGGCGGCCGAGAGGGCCTCGGGACCGTCACGCTTCGCGCGATCCTTCCAGTAGCGCTCGCCGCGCACCATTGGCAGGATGCCGAGCGCCAGATAGGCCTCGGCGTAGCTCGGGGCCACCAGGATGGCCGTGCGGAGCGCCCGCTCCGCCTCATCCCATTTCTTCTTCTCCCAGTAGCCCATCGCCAGGGCATAGTGCGTCGTGGCGTCGTTGGAATCGCGCCCAGCGCGGGCGACGAGCGTGTCGAGCGACTCGGAAGGGGCACGCTGTGCCGCGGCGAGCGCCGGCACGCCGGCCAGCAGCAGGAGGCCGAGGCGGAGCACCCCGGTCACGGCTTCATCCCCGTGACCGCCTGCACGTCGGCCCAGCGCTGGTTGGCCGCCGTGATGTCCGGGTCGTTCCGCACGGTGAACTCGTCCGCCGCGTCCGCCCCCCAGCGCACCTCGGCGGCGCGATAGGCCAGGATGCGCCCGAGCCGGGCCGCGAGAGGCCCGTCAGGAGTCACGTTCAGGCTGAGCCGGGTGCGGATCCGCCCCAGGAACGGATCCACCAGGCGCGACTGCCACTCCCCGCCCGCCGCCATCCAGGCGGTCCGAGCCGCCGGCTGTGGGGCCAGGGTGCCGGCCACGCTGTCGGCGATGGCCTCGTACCAACCGCTATCCGCAGCCACGCTGAACCACCCCGGGAGTTCCGGCGAGCCCGGCAGCACCACGTCCGGCTGGATGCCCCCCCCGCCCCGCACCTCGCGCCCCTTGTCGGTGCGGTAGAGGAGCGAGGTGTCCCGGGAGATGCCGGTGCCGCCGGCGAAGCTGTAGTACTGCGCCGCCTTGAGCCCCCGGTAGGCGCGCTGGATGATCCGCCCGCTCGGCGTCACGATGCGGCCCACGGTGAGCCACACCACGTCGTTCTGGGGCGGCACCAGGAAGAGCCGCTGCATGAGCGCCTTGCCGAAGCTGCGGCGGCCGAGGATCAGGGCGCGGTCGTGGTCCTGCAGCGAGCCCGCCAGCGCCTCTGAGGCGCTGGCACTGCCGTCGTCGATGAGGACCATGAGCGGCAGCTCGCGGAACGGGCCGTCGGTCTCGGTGAAGAACTCGTTGTTGGCGGCGCTCCGGCGGCCCAGCGTCTTGAAGATCAGGGTCTTCTCGGGGAAGAAGAGGCTCGCGATCTCCACCGCCGCGCCGACGCTGCCGCCGGGATTCCCGCGCAGGTCGAAGATCAGCCGCTTCATCCCCTTCCCCTTCAGGTCCTTGATGGCCCGCTCCACCTCCTCGCGCCCCTTGGCCCAGAAGCCGTCGAGGCGGAGGTAGCCGGTGGTGGCGTCCACCATCCGCGCCAGGCCCACCGAGCGCGGCTCCACGATGTCGAACTTGACCTGCACCCGCACCGAGTCGGGCGCCAGCACGTTGCCGCGGGTGAGGAGGAGCCGGACCTTCTTGCCCTTCTCGCCGATGAGGCGGCCCATCGCCTCGCTGGCGGTGAGGCCAAAGACGGAGGTGTCGTTGACGGCGATGAGCCGGTCGCCGGCGGAGACCCCGGCACGGGCGGCGCCGCTCCGCGGATAGACGGAGAGCACGGTGAGCCCGTACTCCACCTCGTCCAGCACGATGCCCGCCCCCGCCAGGTTGCCGCCCTCGTACGCCATCTCCCGCTCGGCGGCGGCGCGGCTCACGAAGCGGCTGTGGGGATCGAGCGACTCGAGCACGCCGGCGATGGCCGCCTGCACCAGCTCGCCGTAGGCCACCGAGTCCACGTAGCTGGAGCGGATCTGGTTGAGCAGGCTCGAGAAGGTCTGGAGCTGCTCGTAGGAGGTGCCCTGCGCCGCCACCGGGCCGGCGGCGGCGAGGAGGAACGCGCCCACGAGGGTGGCGCGGCGGAACGACGGCATGGCGACTCCTACTGGAGCTGGGTGAGGCGCTCGCGCGCCGAGGCGACCTGCCGCTCGTAGCGCTTCGGCGCGAGGGTCACGAAGCGGGTGAACGCCTCCCGGCTCGCCTCCTTCTTCCCCTGCGCCTGGGTGGCGATGCCGAGCCAGAAGAGCGGGCGCACGTCGCGGGGGTTCATCTCCGCGGCCTGCTGCAGCCGCTCCTCCGCCTGCGCCATGTCGCCCGACTTGCCGAGGGTGATGCCGAGGTCGGTGAGGAGCGCGGCATCGTCGGGGTTGGTGTTCACGGCGTAGCCACGCTCGCGCACCGCGGTGGCATAGTCGCGCTGTGCTTCGGCGATCGCGGCGAGGCGGACGTGGGCCATGTAGTTGCCGGCGTCGTTCTCGGCCACCTGGCGGTAGAGCGCGGTGGCCTGGTCCAGGCGGCCGGCGCGATGATGGAGCGCGGCGAGGACGTAGCGATACTCGTTGGCGCGCAGCGGCGCGTCCTCGCGCGTGGTGTCCGCGCCGGCCGCCTCGATGCGGCGCACCAGCGACTCGAAGTCGGGGATGGCCGCGTCAGGGTTGGTGGAGCGCGCCGCGGCGAGGGCGCGGAACCAGACGAGGTCCTCCGGCACCTTGTCGAGCGGCTCGCTGCCGAAGTAGCGCCGCACGGTGTTGTCGAAGTTCTTGAAGGCGTCGTCGTAGCGGCCCTCGGTGAGGCCCTTGAGCCCGTTGGCGAAGTCGCCCCAGGGGCGCACCCACATGACGCTGCCGAGGATGCGGATGTCCACCATGGGGTCGGCCAGGAAGGCGCGCCGGTAGTAGCCGGTGCGCCGCTCGTACTCCTTGAAGACGCTGTCCTTGCTCAGCTTGCGGAGGGCGCCCCAGTAGTCGTCGTCGCGGTCGCGGGCAATGGAGAGCGCCAGCCAGGCGTCGGCAAACTGGTTGTCGATGGCCACGGCGCGCCGGAGCGCCGAGTCGGCGGCGTCCCACTGCTTCTTGCTCAGGTAGCCCATGGCCAGGTTGTAGTGTGAGGCGGGGTCGAGCGAGTCGGTGCGGGCCCGCTCCTGCAGCACCTCGAGGCGCTCGGTGATGCGGAGCGATTGCGCGGCGGCCGGGGCGAGGCCGGCCCCGGCGAGCAGCAGGACGAGGAGGGAACGGCGGACCATGGGACCTGTCTCCTAGTTGAGCGTGGCGAGCTGCTGCTGCACTTCCTGGCGCTGGGTGTCCCAGCGGCTCGGCGCGAGGGCCAGGAACCGGGTGAAGGCGTCGCGCGCGGTGGCGGTGTCGCCGAGCTGCTGGGCCAGCTTGCCGAGCAGGTAGAGGGTGCGGTGGCTGCGGGGGTTGGCCTGGGCGGCGGCCCGGAGGGAACCGAAGGCTTCCTGGGGCTGGCCGCTCCGGAGCTGGGCCTCGCCCAGGTCGGCGAGGAGCGAGGGATCGTCGGGGTTGGCGTCGAGCGCGCGCTGGCGCTCGGCGAGGACCGCCGAGGGGCGGCGCTGCCGCTCGTGGATCTCCGCCAGGCGGGTGTGGGCGGCGTAGAGGCCCGCGTCCACCGTGAGTGCTTCCTGGAGCATGGCCTCCGCCTCGGCCAGCTGTCCCGCCTGCGCCAGCATGCAGCCCAGGGTGTAGCGGTAGAAGTTGGCGTCGGAGAAGGCCAGCGTGGCGCCGCCGGTGCCCTCGTCCACCTTCTCCCAGCGGGCCAGCAGCTCGCGCACGTTGGCGATCCCGCGCTGGGGATCCCCGGCGCGGACGGCGGTGAGTCCCTCGTACCAGAGCCAGGAGGAGGACCAGGTGAGGTGGTCCTTCTCCGGCGCGCCGCCCGCCACCTCGCGGAAGAAGGCGTAGGCGCGCGGGTAGTCCCCCACCCAGAAGGCGCCGAAGCCGTTGAGCAGGTAGGTGTACAGCGCGGTGGCGTTCCGGCCCAGGCCGAGGGACTTGGCCGTGGGCATCATGAGCGCCAGCGGGCGGAGGTCCACCATGGGGTCCAGCAGGAAGGCCTTCCGCCGGTACTGGAACGCCGTGTCCACCGCGGCCTGCCACTCGGCGGGGACCTTCCCGTCCTCCACCTCGTCCCAGAGCTTGTCGCGCCGGGCGAAGGGGAGGTAGGAGAGGGCCAGGTAGGCGCTGGCCGTCCTGGGCTCGATGAGGATGGCCTGACGGAGGGCCCGCTCGGCCTCGGGATACTTCTTGTGGACCCAGTAGCCGAGGGCAACCTCGTACTGGGCGGGGGCGTCGTTGGAGTCGCGCTGGGCGCGCAGCACCAGCTCGTTCAGGGGCACCGTCAGCTGCACGCGCTGCGCGGGAAGCGCGCCGGGCAGGCTCACGAGGGCGCCGAGGAGGGCGGCCCGCAGGAATCGCATGTCGGGGAGTCCGGGAGAGTGGCCACAGATATGATGGGGCCGATCGGGCGAACGCGCCAGACCCGGGGGTTCGTGTCAGGCGCCAGGCAGTCGGCCAGTCAGGCGCCTGACGTCGGCGGGAGCGGCTCGGCGGGCAGGGCGGCGCGGCCCGGGAGCGGCGCACGCCACAACGCAACAGGGGGCGACCGGTGGTCGCCCCCTGCTGGCGTGGAGCCGATGAAGGCCGGCTGACGCCCGGTCAGGGCGCGCGCTGGTAGCGGACCTGGCCGCCGACCACCGTCAGGTTCACCCGCGCCTCGTTGAGCGTCTCCGGCGGGACGCCGAGCAGGTCGCGGTCGGCGATGACGAAGTCGGCGCGGTAGCCCGGGACCAGCTTGCCGCGGCCGTGCTCGGCGAAGGTGGCGTAGGCATTTCCCGCGGTGTAGGCGCGGAGTGCATCCTCAATGCCGATCTTCTCCTCGGGGATCCAGCCCCCCGGGTTTTTCCCGTCCAGCGTGCGCCGGGTGACGGCGGCGTAGAGGCCGAGCATCGGGTCCAGCGAGGCCACGGTCCAGTCGGAGCCGAAGGCCAGGGTCACGCCGGCGTCGAGCAGGTGCCGGAAGACGTAGCTGTCGGTGACGCGGGCCCCCAGCCGCTTGCCGGCCCAGCGGCCGTCGTCGATGGCGTGGAGCGGCTGCATGGAGGCGATGACGTGCTGCCGCGCCATGGCGCCCACCTCCTCCGGGCGGAGGTGCTGGGCGTGCTCGATGCGGAAGCGGCGGTCCCGCGCCCCATGCGCCTGGGCCACGCTGTCGTAGATGGCCAGCACCAGGGCGTTGGCCCGCTCGCCGATGGCGTGCACCACCACCTGGAGGCCGGCCGAGTCGGCGCCGCCGATCCAGGCGCGGAGGGAGTCCTCGGGGGTGACGAGGAGGCCGCTGGTGCTGGGGTCGTCGCTGTAGGGCTCGAAGAGGAGCGCCGTGGTGCTGCCGAGGGAACCGTCGATGTAGCCCTTCACGCCGGCCAGGCGAATCCAGTCGTCGCCGGGACCGCGGGCCTTGAGACTGTCGGCCACGCGGCGCCAGTCGGCCAGCGAGGGATAGACGCTGAAGCGGAGGCCGAGCTTGCCGGCGGCCTTGGCACGGAAGAGGCCCGCCACTTCCTCCCAGCGGGCGCTCACGGTGCTGACCGCGGTGACGCCGTGCTCCAGGGCATGGCGGGTGGCGCGCTCGAGGGCGGCGTCCACCTGCGCCTCGGTGGCCGCGGGCATCGCGGCGTAGACGGGGTTCTGCGCCTCGTCCTTGAGGACGCCGGTGGGCTCGCCGGTCCGCTTGTCGCGGACGATGGTGCCGCCCGGGATCTCCGGCGTGGCGCGGGTGATCCCCGCCGCCTTGAGCGCCAACGAGTTGGCCAGCGCCATGTGCCCGTCGAGCCGCTGCACGAAGACGGGGTTGCGTGGCGTCACCGAGTCGATCCACGACCGCTCGGGGAGCGGGGCGCCGGGCCAGTTCTCGTGGTCCCAGTTGCCGCCCAGGATCCACTCCCCCGGCTGCCGCTCGGCCGCGAAGGCCTTGAGCCGGCCCACGAACTCTTCCTTGGTCTGGGCATCGCGCAGGTCGATGCTGGCGAGCTGGAAGCCGCCGTCGAGGAAGTGGAGGTGCCCATCGGCGAAGCCCGGGGTCACGAGGCCGGCGCCGGCCGAGATCACCCGGGTGCCCTCGCCGGCGTAGCGCGCGGCGTCGGCGCTGTCGCCCACCATGACGATGGTGTCGCCGCGGGTGACGAGGGCCTGGGCCAGCGGCTGGGTGGAGTCGCCGGTCCAGATCTTTCCGTAGACGATGAGCGTGGCCGGGGCCGGCTTGCGGCCGCTGCAGGCGGCGAGCAGGACCAGGGCGACGGCGGCCAGCGGGCGAAAGCGGGGCATCAGCGGCTCCGGGGAAGGGCGTTGGCGCCAAGGAGGTCACGGACGTCGAGCAGGACCTCGAGCATCAGCTGGTCGCGCTGGTAGCCGGCGTCGAGCTCCTCCATCCGGCGGAGCTGCTGGTCGGCGCGGGCGCGGTCGTACTGCTCCCGGTAGGCGGACTCGAGGTTGGCGAGGATCTGGTCGCGGGGGCGCATGGCGGACTCGGGGCGCGCGGCTGGGGGGAATGCGTGATGGCTCGGAACCTGATGGAGGTATAGCTTACAGCCGTCTCCAACCCCCTGTCACCATGCGCCTCGTCCCGCTGCTCCTCGTGGTGGGTGCCACGGCCCTCGCCGCGCAGGCCAAGCCCCGGCCCCGGGCGCTCGGCATCCCCTTCAACGGGACGCCCGGCCCGCTCAACGCCATCACCGACGTGACGGGCGTGGAGGTGGGCCAGGTGACGCTCATCGAGGGCCGCGGCCGCCTGCGGGTGGGGCGCGGGCCGGTGCGGACCGGCGTCACGGCGGTCTTCCCCCGCGGCCGCCGCGACGGGCGGCCGGTGATGGGCGCCTGGTGGACGCTCAACGGCAACGGCGAGATGACCGGCACCACGTGGCTCCAGGAGTCGGGCTTCCTATGGGGTCCGGTGCTGATCACCAACACCCTGAGCGTCGGCGTGGTGCGCGACGCGGTCATCGACTGGGCCGTGCGCCGCGGCTACGACGACTTCCTCTGGGCCCTCCCCGTGGTGGCCGAGACCTACGACGGCGGCCTGAACGACATCAAGGGGATGCACGTGACCCGCGAGCACGCCTTCCAGGCGCTCGACGCCGCCACCGGCGGGCCGGTGGCGGAGGGCAACGTGGGTGGCGGCACCGGCATGGTGTGCAACGGCTTCAAGGGCGGCATCGGCACCTCCTCCCGCAAGCTCGCCGTAGAAGCGGGCGGGTTCACGGTGGGGGTGCTGGTGCAGTGCAACTACGGTGGGCGGCGCCGCTTCAGCGTGGCCGGGGTGCCGGTAGGCGCCCAGATCACGGGCGCCGACAACTGCGTGGCCCTCCCCGATCCCTCGGAGCCCTGGCTCCGTGACGAGCCCCGCTGCGACGCCCCCGGCCGCAGCGAGCGCGAGAGCGGCCGCACCGAGCTCGGCTCCATCATCGTGGTGCTGGCCACCGACGCGCCGCTGCTGCCGCACCAGCTCCAGCGCCTGGCCAAGCGGGTGGCGCTCGGCATCGGCCGGCTGGGCGGGATCGGCGGCGACAGCTCGGGCGACATCTTCGTGGCCTTCTCCACCGCCAACGCCGGCGCCGAGGGCGCCGATTCGGTGGCGACGGTGCGGATGTGGCCCAACGACCGGATCAACCCGCTGCTCGAGGCCACCGTGGACGCCACCGAGGAAGCCATCATCAACGCGATGGCCGCCGCCGAGACCATGGAGGGCGCCGACGGCTACCGGGTGTACGCGCTGCCGATGGACCAGGTGGTGGCGCTGCTCCGGCGCGCGGGGCGGATGCCGTGAGCCGGCCGGTCGCGCTCGTCACCGGGGCCTCGGGCGGGATCGGGCTCGAGCTGGCGCGGCTCGCCGCGAAGGACGGGCACGACCTCGTCCTCGTGGCGCGCAGCACGCCGAAGCTCGAGGAGGTGGCCAAGTACCTCACGGGCATGTACGGCGTCTCGGCGCAGGTGCTCACCGCCGACCTCGCGGACCCGGCGGCGCCGCAGGCCATCGTGGAGGAGCTCAACCGCCGCGGCCTCGCCGGCGTGGACGTGCTGGTGAACAACGCGGGCTTCGGCGAGTGGGGCCTGTTCGGCCGGGCCGACCTGGCGCGCCAGCTGGCGATGATCCAGGTGAACGTCACCGCGCTCACCGCGCTCACCCGCCTGCTGCTGCCGCCCATGATCACGCAGCGGAAGGGCCGCATCCTCAACGTGGCGAGCACCGCCGGCTTTGCGCCAGGGCCGCTGATGGCGGTGTACTACGCCACCAAGGCGTACGTGATCTCCTTCTCGGAGGCGATCGGCAACGAGCTCCGGGGCACCGGCATCACGGTGACGGCGCTCTGCCCGGGGCCCACCCGCACCGGCTTCGCGGCGGCGGCGGGGATGGGCCAGTCCAACCTGTTCAGCTCGCCCACGGTGATGGACGTGGCGCCGGTGGCGCTGGCGGGGTGGCGGGGCATGCGGCGGGGCGCGGCGCTGGTGGTGCCAGGCCTCCCCAACAAGCTGCTGCTCCAGGGCATCCGCCTCTCGCCGCGGTGGCTCCTGCGGCGGATCACGCGCTGGTTCCAGGAAGGCCGGGCGCAGTAGCCCTTTCCCCAAGGACACATCCATGGCCCTCGCGAGCAAGCGGGTCCTGATCTTCGCGGCTCCGTACTACGAGGAGCTGGAACTCTGGTACCCCAAGATCCGGCTGGAGGAAGAAGGGGTCCGCACGGTGGTGGCGGGCCTCGGCGAGAAGAGCTACACCGGCAAGCGCGGCAGTTATCCGGTGGCCGTGGACGCCCACGTGGACGACATGGACACCGCCGACTTCGACGGCCTCATCATCCCCGGCGGCTACGCGCCCGACATCCTGCGGCGGTCGGCCAAGGTGCTGGAGCTGACGCGCGAATTCTTCGAGGACGGCAAGCCGATCGGCTTCATCTGCCACGCCGGCTGGGTGCCGATCTCGGCGGGGATCGTGAAGGGCCGCCGCGGCACCTCGGTGGGCGCCATCCGGGACGACCTCGAGAACGCCGGGATGCTCTGGAGCGACGAGCCGGTGGTGGTCGATGGCAACCTGATCTCGTCGCGGACGCCGGCGGACCTCGGGGCGTTCATGAAGGCCTATCTCCGCGCGCTCGCATAGTCGAACCCTCCTGCATGGAAGGCGCGGCCGGCAGGCCGCGCCTGCGGACTCGTATGTCGTTGAAGGAATGCCAGGCGCGGGTGGACGGGTGGATCGCGCAGTTCGAGGAGGGGTATTTCCACCCCCTCACCAACCTCTGCCGCCTCTCGGAAGAAGTGGGCGAGCTGGCGCGCGAGGTGAACCATCGCTTCGGGCAGAAGACCAAGAAAAAGGATGAAGCCGACGGGGACATGGGCCTGGAGATGGCCGACATCCTCTTCGTGCTCATCTGCATGGCCAACCGCGAGGGGATCGACCTGCAGGACGCCTTCGACCGCATGATGGCCAAGGTGGAGCGGCGGGACGCGGGGCGCTGGACGCGGAAGGCGGGGGAGCCCGGGTGAGCGACCCCATGCTGGAGCGGCTGCGCGCCGCGCTTGGCGAGCGCTACACCATCGACCGCCAGGTGGGCCAGGGCGGGATGGCCACGGTCTACGGCGCCACCGACCGCAAGCACAACCGCCAGGTGGCCATCAAGGTGCTCCGGCCCGAGCTCGCGGCCACCCTCGGCGGCGACCGCTTCCTGCGCGAGATCGAGGTCTCGGCCCGGCTGCAGCACCCCCACATCGTCCCGCTCTACGACTCGGGCGGCGCGGGCGGGGTGCTCTACTACGTGATGCCGTTCATCACCGGCGAGTCGCTCCGCGACCGGCTCACGCGCGACGGCAAGATCCCCTTCGAGGAAGCGGTGGCGCTGCTCCGCCAGATGGCGAGCGCGCTGGCGTACGCGCACCAGCAGGGCATCATCCACCGCGACATCAAGCCGGAGAACATCCTCCTCTCCGACGGCGTCGCCGTCGTGGCCGACTTCGGGATTGCCCGGGCGCTCCGCGCGGCGAGCGAGGGCTCGATGACGGGCCTCGGCTTCGCGATCGGGACGCCGGCCTACATGAGCCCCGAGCAGGCCACCGCCAGTGAGGTGGACGCGCGGAGCGACCAGTACTCGCTGGCCTGCGTCTTCTACGAGATGGTGACCGGTGCCGCGCCCTTCGCGGCGCCCACCCTGCAGGCCGTGCTCACCCGGAGCCTCTCGGGCCCGCGCCCGAAGCTCAGCCGGGCCACCCGCACCACGCCCGCCGAGGCGGATGCCCCGGTGACCCGGGCCCTCGCGGCCGATCCGAAGGACCGCTACGCCACCGTCACCGAATTCGCGGCCGCGCTCGAGCGCGCGGCCGGCGGCGGGAGCGGTGCCGTGGCGGAGCGCACCCGGCTCAAGCGGCTGGTGGTGGGGTTGCCGCTCGCGGTGGCGGCCGTCGCGCTGGCGGTGTTCGTGTTCCTGCAGCGCGGCGGCAGCGTGGTGCGCGGCGCCGAGTCCATGGTGGTGCTGCCCTTCAACGCCACCGGCCCCGGCGTGGACGTGCTGGGCGAGGGGATGGTGGACCTCCTCACCACCAACCTCAACGCCGTCGGCGGCATCCGCGCCGTGGAGCCGCGCGCCGTGCTGGCGCGCCTCAAGAAGGAAGGCGCCCCCGCCGACGTGGAGGGGGCGCTCCGCTTTGCCGGCGCGCTCAAGGCCAACTCGGTGGTCATGGGCAGCATCGTGGCCGCGGGGAACCGGGTGCGGCTCTCCGCCGACCTGTACGGCCCCGAGGGCACCCGCCTGGCCGGCGCGCAGGTGGACGGCGCCGCCGACTCGGTGCTCCAGATGGTGGACCAGCTGAGCCTCTCGCTGGTGCGGGACATCTGGCGATCCAAGGAGCCGGTGCCGTCGCTCCGCGTCACCGGCCTCACCACCAACTCGCTCGCCGCCATGCGCGAGTACCTGACGGGCGAGCAGTACTACCGGAAGGCGACCTGGGACTCGGCGGCGGCGGCGTTCCAGCGCGCCATCGCGCAGGATTCCACCTTTGCGCTGGCGCACTACCGGCTGGCGGCCACGGTGGGGTGGTCGGGCGGGCTCGGCGTGGCGGCCGGGGTGACGGCCATCGACGCGGCGCTCCGCTTTGCCGACCGGCTGCCGCCGCGCGAGCGGGCGCTGGTGGTGGCCTACAACCTCTTCGAGCACCAGAAGCTCGCCGCCACCGACTCGGCGCGCGCCTACGTCCGGCTGTATCCCGACGACGTGGACGGCTGGTTCCTGCTGGGCGAGACGCAGTACCACACGCGCCAGCTCGTGGGCTACCCGCCGGAGGTGCTCCGCGCGCCCTTCGACAGCGTGCTGGCGCGGGATTCCTCCCTCACGCCGGCCGCGATCCACCCCGCCGAGATCGCCCTGCAGATGCGGGACCGGGCCGGGTACGAGCGATACCACGCGGTGCTCGCCACGTCGAGCAACGCAACCGAGGTCCGGGCCTATGCCGGCGCGGGGGCCATGGCCTTCGGGCCGGGCCTCACCGACACGGCCACGGCGCTGGCCATGCAGCGCTACGGCGGGGCCCTCGGTGCGGTGCTCGGCGGCCTCTACTCGGGCGAGGCCACCGGTGACACGGTGGTGCGCCGCTTCGGGGCCCTCGACGCGTTCTTCCGCCTCACGCCCGGCGCAGACCGCACCCAGCTCATCTCCGGTGAGGCGCTCACCCTCGCCGGCCTGGGCCGGCTCGCCGCCGCCGGCGTGGTCATCGATACCCTGAAGGCGAAGAACCCCGACCAGGCGTTCGGCCTCCAGCTCTCCCCCCTCCTCCTGGGGTACGCACCGCCGGAGTACCAGCCGGAGGCCCTCACGGTGCTTTCCACGGGCAAGCGCAGCAATCCCTTCCAGGTGTACGTGCTGGGGGTGATCGCGCTGCAGCGCGGGGACCGGGCCGAGGGGGTGCGCCTGCTCGACAGCCTCGCCGCGCATCCCTCGGGCGGCGTGCCGCCCAAGTTCTGGGGCGTGGTGCGGGCCGCGCAGGGCTGGGGCCTGATGATCAAGGGCGACACGGCGCGCGGGCTCGCGCAGATGCGGGACGGACTGGAAGAAGTGGGGGCCGGCTGGAACAGCTACCTCACGTCCCCGCTCCGGCTGCACATGGCCTCCGCCATGGCCCTTCGGCCTGCCACGCGGGAGGCCGGGCTCGCGCTGCTCCGGCACGGGTTCACCACCGATGTCGGCGTGGAGCCGCTGGCCATGTACGCCCTGGGACGCGCGGAGGAGGCCGGCGGCCACCGGGCAGAGGCCATCGCGGCCTACAGCCGGTTCCTGGCCCTTTGGGACCGGAGCGACCCGAGCCTGCAGCCGAGGGTGGCCGAGGTGAAGGCGGCGCTGGAGCGGCTCACCGCCGAGGGGGCCCGGTAGCCTACTCCCAGTCGGCCGGCATCTCCGCCAGCTCGGCGAGGAGCGCCCGGTAGCTGGCGTGCCGGTCGGAGGACACGTCGCCCCGCTTCATGGCGGCGAGCACGGCGCAGCCCGGCTCGTGCACGTGACTGCAGTCGGGAAAGCGGCAGCTCTCCGCCAGCGGCCGGAACTCGGGGAAGCAGTGCGCCAGCTCGGCGGGCTCGAGGCCCCAGAGCCCCACCTCGCTGAAGCCGGGCGTGTCCACGATGAACCCGCCGCCGCCGAGCGGCACCATGACGGCCCCGGTGGTGGTGTGGGTGCCGCGGCGGACCTTCTCGCTGATCTGGCCCACGCGGAGCTGGAGGCCCGGCTCGAGCGCGTTCAGCAGGCTCGACTTCCCCGCCCCGCTCGGCCCGGTCACCACGCTCTCCTTGCCCTGCAGCGCGGCCCGGAGCGCCGCGAGCCCCTCGCCCGTCTTGACGCTGGTGCGGTGCACCGGGTAGCCGGCCCGCTCCAGCCGCTCCGCCAGCTCCATGCCGGACGCCAGGTCCACCTTGTTGAGGACCACCCGCGCCGGGATCTGGTTGGCCTCGGCCACCACGAGCAGGCGGTCCACCAGCTGGGGGATGGGCTCGGGGTCGCGGGTGGCGGTGACCACGAGGACCTGGTCGGGGTTGGCCACCACCGGCCGGTGCCCGCGGCCCTCGGGCACCCGGCGGGCGAGGAGGCTCCGGCGCTCCTCCACGGCGGCGATGCCGAGGGTGCCGGCGGCGTCACCCGCGTCCAGCTGGACCCGGTCGCCGACGACGAGCCTCGGCATGTCGCGCTTCATCTTGCCGCGGAGCACGGCGCGCACCTCGCCGGCCGCGGTCAGGACGCGGTAGACGCTGCCGTCGCGCTCGAGGATGGTGCCCGTCACCATGGGCCGGGCGCCAGGGCGATGGCCTTGTCGAGCTCGGCCTTCACGTCGTAGAGGGAGAGGACCTCGAGGCGCTCCCGGGCGTCCTCGGGCGTGAGCGCCCAGAAGAGGATCGGCGACTCGACGTGGCCCACGGGCCGGTCGCCGGCGGCGCTCCAGCGCACGAAAATGAGCGAGGCCGCGAAGCGGCCCCGCTCATCGGCCTCCTCCTCGACGTAGAGCCCCACGCTGTACGGCTGGCCGTCGCTGCCGGTGAAGGCCGCGGCGCGCTCGTGGCGCGCCATGTAGCCACCGAGGGTGAGGTCGTCCATGCGGCCTAGCGGCCCACCGCCTCCCTCACCACGTTGCCCATGATGAAGGCGATGTTGGCGGGCCGCTCGGCGAGCCGGCGCATGAGGTAGGGGTACCACTGGGTGCCGAAGGGCACGTAGACGCGCATGTTGTAGCCGCCGCCGCGGAGCTGGTCCTGCAGGTCCCGCCGGACCCCGTAGAGCATCTGGAACTCGAAGCGCGACGGGTCGATCTTCTGCTGGGCCGCGAAGGCCTTGGCCCGCTCCAGGATCACCTGGTCGTGGGTGGCGAGGCCCGGGTAGTTGCCCCGCTCCATCAGCCGCTCCATGAGCATGACGTAGTTCTTGTCCACGTCGGCCTTGTCGGGGAAGGCCACGTCGGGCGGCTCCAGGTAGGCGCCCTTGCAGAGGCGGACGCGGACGCCCTTCTCGATCAGCGTGTCGATGTCCGCGGCGGAGCGGCGGAGGGCGGACTGGATCACCACGCCCACGGTGTTGCCGAAGGTGGGGTGGAGCTTCTGGTAGAAGAAGTCGAGCGTCCGCTGGGTGTAGGCCGAGCTCTCCATGTCCAGGCGCACGAAGGAGCCGTGCGCCTTGGCCTTGTCGAGGATGGCCGTCATATTGGCGAGGCAGAGATCCTCGCTGATGTCGAAGCCCATCTGGGTGAGCTTCACGGACACGTTGCTCTGGACGCCCGCCCTGGCGATGGCGTCGAGCATCTGCAGGTAGGTGTCCCGGGCGGCGGCGGCCTGGGCGGCCTCGGTGATGCTCTCGCCGAGGAGGTCCAGGGTGGCGGTGATCTTCCGGCCGTTCAGGTCCCGGGCGGCCTGCACCGCCGAGTCGATGGTCTCCCCCGCCACGAACCGGTGGGCAAACTTCCGGGCCAGCGGATTTCCGCGGACAAAGCGGAAGACCTGCTTCTGCTCGGAGAGCCAGAGGAGACTGTGGCGCATCATGGCGGACGATCCTGGGATGAGGCTGGAGAGCGGCAACCTAAACCCCGGTGGAGGGGGGCTCAAGCGTGAATATTGATGCAGGCCGGGGAGCCACCCGGATCGCCATGTGGAGCGGCCCCCGCAACATCTCCACGGCCATGATGCGGGCCTGGGAGAACCGCCCCGACAGCTGGGTGGTGGACGAGCCGCTCTACGCCCACTACCTCACCCAGGTGAAGGTGACGCACCCCGGCGTGGACGAGGTGATCGCCAGCCAGGAGAACGACTGGGAGAAGGTGGTGGCCTGGCTCACCGGCCCCATCCCCGAGGGGCGGGCCATCTGGTACCAGAAGCACATGGCCCACCATTGGCTGCCGCACCTCCGGGGGCCCTGGCTGTTCCAGCTCACCAACGCCTTCCTGATCCGCCACCCGGCCGAGATGCTGCCGAGCCTGGCCGCCAAGATGGGGCCGCCGGCGCTCCCGGACACCGGCCTGCCGCAGCAGGTGGAGCTGCTCCACGCGGTGCGGGCGCGCACGGGGGTGACCCCGCCGGTGCTCGACACCGAGGACGTGCTCCAGGACCCGCGCGGCGTGCTCGCGCGCTTCTGCGCCGAGGTGGGGGTGCCGTTCGACGAGCGGATGCTGTCCTGGCCCCCAGGCCGGCGGGCCACCGACGGGGTGTGGGCCAAGTACTGGTACGAGGCGGTGGAGCGCACCACGGGCTTCGAGAAATACACCCCGCGGCCGCGCACCGTGCCGCCCGAGCTGGAGCCCCTGCTGGCGGAGTGCATGCCGTTGTACGAGGAACTGCGGCGGTACCGGCTGGTGGCGTGAGGGCGGGCCGCGTCGAGTCACACCAGACCCCAGCCCCGGCCCCGCGCCCAGCGACGCCCCGAACCAAGGACCCCACGATGCTGCAGCAGTTCAACGAGCAGAACCGCAACCTGATCGTCAACATCAACGGCACGCTGGTCCACCGCGATGCGGCGGGCGTGAGCCCGTTCGACTCGGCCGTGCAGGGGGGCGACGCGGTGTGGGAGGGGCTCCGGGTGTACGACGGGCGGATCTTCCGCCTCACGGAGCACCTCGACCGCCTCCGCGACTCGGCCAAGGCCCTCGCCTTTGCCCAGATCCCCTCCCACGAGGCGATCACGGCCGAGATCCGGAAGACGCTCGCCGCCAACCAGATGCGGGACGGGGTGCACATCCGCCTCACGCTGACGCGCGGCCTGAAGGTCACGTCGGGGATGGACCCGCGGCTCAACCAGGCCGGCCCCACGCTCATCGTGCTGGCGGAGCACAAGCCGCCGGTGTACGGGACGCAGGGCCTGTCGCTGGTGACGGCGTCCATCCGCCGGTTCCCGCCCGACTGCATGGACCCGAAGATCCACCACTGCAACCTGATCCAGTCCATCCTGGCCAAGATCGAGGCCAACGTGGCCGGCGCCGACGACGCGCTGATGCTCGACACCCGCGGCTTCATCGCCGAGACCAACGCGACGCACCTCTTCTTCGTGGAGAAGGGCCTGGTGCGCACCAGCCGCACCGTGGCCTGCCCTGAGGGAGTCACCCGTTCGGTGGTGCTGGAGCTCTGCCAGCGGCACGGGATCCCCTGCGAGGTGACCGACCTCTCGCTCACCGAGGCGTACCGGGCGGAGGAGGCGTTCTGCACCGGGACCATGGGTGAGCTGGCGGCGGTCACCACGATCGACGGGCGGACGATCGGGGGCGGGGGCGTGGGGCCGATGACGCGGAAGCTCACGGGGCTCTTCCAGGAACTGACGGGGCGGGAGGGGACGGTTGTGGTGTAGGGTGGGCTTGGCGCACAGCCTCACGGCCGGGGCGCGGAGGTCGGATTCGAGTTCGAGTTCCGCGGCAAGGCGGGCATCGATCCAGCGGGTGTGCACGGAGTCATGACGCCGCAAGCTGGGCGCACTGAGATCCACTCAACCGACAGCCGCCAGAGGGCTCACTGCACAGTCAGAAGCTTCGCGCTTCACGCCCCGAGGGCGACTCCTGACGGTCGGAGGGCTGGAAACCTGGGAGCCCCGCGGCGTGGTAGCCCGCGCTCTCAGCCTCACCTCCCGCCAGGTGCGGGAGTGGTGGCGGCGCGGCGCGGTGACCGCCCGACGGTGCCGCTGACGCTCGGTGCGCCCCCAGTGCGGGGTGGACCAACGCCAGCCCGACCACGCTCGATGCCAGGTAGGCGAGCAGCGCCAAGGGCCACGGCCACGGGAGGTCCATGGCGAAGGTGAGGGCTGCCACGGCGATCACCGCAAGGCGGGTCCACTCCGCGGCCGCCGCCCAGCGTCGGCCATCGAGCAGGCCGCCACTTGCCCCGAGGGTGCCCGCCACCGCGACCAGCCCCGCGAGCGCCACCCCTCGGGGCGCAGGCCCTTGCAGCACAGCGAGGGTCACGGCGAGCGCCGCGGCGAGTTGCAGGAGGGCATAGCCGGCCACGCGCGGCGCGGGGACCACGGGTGGGGTCGGCGTCTCCGCGCGTGACGGCCAGTCGGGCGGCCCGAACACCGCGCGAAGCTTGCCGCGCATGCCCCGCGCCCGCCGCCAGGCGCGACCCACCTCCCACCACCCGTCGAGGTTGGCCCAGACCGGGTTGTTGCTGCGCAGGGGTGGTTCCACCCCGAACGACGGTTCCGGCCCCTCCGGGGCGAAGGTGCCGAAGAGCCGGTCCCAAATGATGAGGACGCCGCCGAAATTGCGATCCACGTAGGCCGCGTCCCGGCCGTGGTGCACGCGGTGGTGCGACGGCGTGTTCAGGACGCGCTCGAGCGGGCCGAGCTTGCCGATGAGCCGGGTGTGCAGCCAGAACTGCCAGGCCACGTTGAGCCCGTACGCGGCGGCGAACAGCTGCCACGGCAGGCCCATGGCGGCGAGCGGAAGGGTGAACACCCAGGTGAAGAGGCCGTGCAGGCTCGTGTTCCGCAGCGCCACGGCGTAGTTGAGCTCCTCGCTCGAGTGGTGCACCACGTGGCAGGCCCACAGGAAGCTGACCCGGTGCGAGAGCCGGTGCACCAGGTACTGGCCAAGGTCGGCCAGCAGGAACGCAAGCACCGCACCCGGCACGCCGGCGGGCCATGGCGGCATCCCGGCCAGCACCTGGAGCGACCAGTGGGTCTCGACCACGCGGTACGCCCCGACCGAGAGCACCGCGACGAAAATCCCGGTGAGCTGGGCGAGCATGCCGCAGCCGAGGTCCGCCAGGGTATCGGCGAGGCGAAACACGGGGCGCTCGCGCACCTGGCTCACCAGCCACTCGACGAACACGAGGGCCAGGAACACCGGGATGGCGGCGACGAGGAGCGTCACCTGCGGGCGCCTGCCACCGGCTCACGCTCCCAGTCCAGCACCTGTTCCTCGATGCTCGCGATGTGGCGCTGGTCGAGGGCCGCCAAGAACCATTCCGGCTCGATGCAGGCCTCGGGCGGCTGCACGCCGGGCTGGTCGATCTTGCGGATGGCGAGCAGCATGGCCCCGATCGCCGCGGGAATGCCCGTGCCGATCCCGATCCGGCCGGCAGCTGCGTAAACGCGCCGGACCGCTCGTCCCCCCACTTCGCCTCGCACCTCCGTGCGCAGCGCCCCGATCGGCGAGACCCCCTCCAGGCGACGGCAGTGCTCGAGCACGTAGCTCGCCGCAAAATCCATGGGATCGATGAGCCGCCCCCCGACGGGCACCGGACGCCCGGAGCGCGCGACGCGCCCGAGCTCCATGAGAAGGCTGTTGACCTGGGTGGGGAGGAAGGTGGCCTTGTCGTCGGCGTAGCGGAGCGAGGGGAACGAACGCGCCAGCATGAACGGCTCGGGGTGGCCGATGTGGGCCACCTCGACCGGGCCAAGCACCGGGTATTCGATCGTCTCGCGCCCGTCCTCGAACGGCCGGACTTCCCGCATGGCCCCGTCCTCGAACACGAACGCCCGATGGGTGTTGGAGAAGAGGAGGTGGCGGATGAGGGCGGGACCGCCCATGTCCGAGCCGCGCATGATCCACGACGTGCGGATCTCCTCCACCCGGTCGAGCTGGTCGGCGCCATGCCGCGCCAGGATGTTCGTGACCCCCGGGCTGGCGCCGAGCCCCATGACGATGGTGACGCCGGCGGCCCGGGCGGCGGAGTCGAGGCCGAAGAGGTCGAGCGACGCGGCGAAGTCATCGGAGACGTCCACCAGCGGCCGGCCGGCCGCGATCGCCGCCCGCGCCACCGGCACGGCGTTGAGGTAGTTCGGGCCGGCGAGGTTGCAGGTCACGTCGTGCTGGTGCATCAGGGCCGCGAGGGTCTCCTGCTGCTGCACGTCCACCCCGACGACCCGCAGCCGCACCGTGCCGTGCGGGAAAGTCGCGAGGAAGTCCTCTGCCGCCGGGACCCGCCGCGTGGCGATCGTGACGTGCTGGAAGACGGGATGCTCCACGAGGTCGCGGATCGCGACCTTGGCCATCTCGCCGCAACCGAGGACGAGGACGCGCATGTCACGGCCCTCCGTGGTCGTGGGCCGCGGCCGTCGGGGCGTCCGGCGCCCGGCGCTCCGCGGGCGACAGCCGGTAGAACAGGGCGAGGTCCAGCCCGACCAGGAGCACCAGGGCGGCCCACGCCCCGCGGGCGGCCGGATGCCGGAGCCAGCCGGCGCGCACGGCCACGAGCGAGAGCGCCGCCAGCGCGAGCGCGGCCCCGAATACCCAGTGGTGCACCTGCTCGCTCAGGTGCGGCAGGTGCGAGGCGCTGCCCCCGTGCACGCCGAACGCCGCCGCGATGCCGACGAGGAGGGAGGGGAAGACCCAGCCCCACGACGGTGCCGCCAGCCGTCCCCGCGCGCGCTGGTACTCCACCGTGCCGGCCACCATGATCAGGAAACCGCCGATCTTGTGCTGGATCACGTGCCAGTGGTCCAGGTACCGGAACCAGTTGCTGATCCAGTAGCCGGCGTTGTCGGGGACGGCGCTCAGCAACGTGTCCCACCACCCCACCTCCTGGTAGGTGCGCGTCTGCGCCTCGACGGGGATGAAGAGGAAGAAGCCGACCAGAAAGGTGAGCACCGGCCACGCCCGGCTGGGCCAGCTGTCGGGCCGCCGCGCAGCCCAGAGCGCCAGTGCCCCCGTGAGGGCGCAGAGCAGGCCGAAGATGACGTGGACCTTTTCCGTGTGCGTCATGGAAGCCTCAGCTGGGCAGGGAACGATGATAGACCGCATACCGACGGACCACCGGGAACCCCAGGCGGTCGAGGATGCGTCGCATGCCGTGGTTGTCGTCGAAGACCTGCGTGAGCTCGCCGCTGGCGTACCCGGCGGCGCGACCGTTGGCATGGAGCTGGCCGATGAGCCGCACCGCCACCGCGGACCCGCGGACCCGGCGGCTGACGCCGAGCGCCATCATGCGCGCGGCGGGAATGCGCCGCCGCCCGCGGAGCAGCTCGAGCCACCCGAGCGGCCACGGCCGCGCGTGGGCGCGTCGCCACAGCCAGTTGATGTCGGGCACGGCGAGCGCCACGCCGCAGGGGCCGGCCTCGTCCTCCGCGACCAGGGCGATCCGCGGGTCGAGGATCGGGCGGAGGAGCCGCGCCATCTGGTCCGCCTCCCCGGGAGTGATCGGGGCGTAGTGCCAGGCGTCGGCCATGGTCTCGTTCACCAGCGCCGCTACCAGCCGGGTCTCGGCCGCGAGCCGGCGGGGGTCGAGGGGGCGCACGCGGACCCTCCCCCGCGCGGTCGGCGCCATCACGCTCGCCGTGTCCGCGAGGTTGGGTGTCCAGCCATACCCTCGCAGGTGCACCCGCGGCGCATAGCCGGCGGCCGCGAGCAGGCGGGGATAGTAGGCCGGGTTGTAGGGGGTGAATGGCAACGCCGCCCGGCGGAAGCCCTCGGTCAAGAGCCCGATCCGGTCCCGCGCCGTGCCCGCCAGCGGCCCAAAGCATTCTCGGCAGCCACGGGCCACAAGCCAGTCCTCCGCAGCGGCCAGCAGCTGGCGCGCACCAATCGGGTCGTCCGGGCACTCGAAGCAGCCGAAGTAACCTGTGCCGGGGCGGCCCTCCGGCAGGAATGCCCCAATTCTGCCGACCGGCCGCCCACCCGCCAGCAGCACCCAGCGGGCGGCGCGACCCGGGCCGACCTGGAACGGCTCGTCCATTTCACCCGGGAGGGGAGGTGTCCAGCACGGGTCGTCGCGATAGGGCTCGGCGCCCGCGCGCCGGAACCAGGCGACTTGGCGCCAGCCACGCACCGGCGCCACCGTCCCGGTCCCGCCGTCGAGCGATGGCTGGCTGCTCACGGCGCGCCCCGCCACCATCGGCCGGCAGCGAAACCCAGCACGGCCCCGGTCAGGGCGTCGAGCAGCACGTGCTCACGGAGCAGGAGGGTGCTCGCCGCCACCGCGACCACGGTGACCCCGGCCAGCCCGCGCACCCAGCGCGCGGGCACCGTGTGCCACAGGAAGCTGGCGGTGATCGTGCAGTAGGCCACGTGCATCGAGGGCAGCGTGGCGTAGGGCAGGATCAGGGTGGAATCATGGAAGAGTCGCTGGGCGTGAGCGGGCGCCGCCGGCCAGGGGGCCTGCGCTGGCAGCGCCACCTGGATGATCGAGCCGATCACCATCATGCCCGCCACCGAGGCCACCGCCCGGCGAAACGCCGCGTCCCGCATCCGGAAGAGCGCCAGCCCCCCGCCGGCCACCACGAAGAGGTATGCCACCCAATAGAGCGGCCAGCTCCCGGGCACGTAGGGGACCAGCGCGTCGGCCGGGAGCGTGGTGGTGACCAGGGCGTCCGGGCCTCGCAGCACCGTCACTCGCGTCACGATCCAGTACGTGGCGAGGTGGAGGAGCGGCAGTCCGGCCACGGCGGCCAGCCGCGCCCCACGGCTTGCCGTGGCGAGAGGGCCGCCCGGTGTGGCCGGCACGGCAGGCAGTGGCACGGTGGGCCCGAGGAGGGAGGGGGTGGCCAGGGCGGCGCCTGGAGCAGCCGCTGACGCGCAACGCGGCTTCCATCATGCGGCGCGCCACGGATCTCCGCAAGCTGTCAGGCGAGCGGCGCGGGGCGGGGCCTCCGCCACCGGTGCATCTCGGCTGCCCCAACCACACCTAGGGCAGGAACCGGCCGCGGAGCGCGGGGGGCAGGACCGGGCAGGCACCCGCGGGTGCGGCGAAGAGCCGCCTGCGCACCCGCGCCACGCCGTCGTAGCCCAGGTCGAGGAGCCAGCGGGGAAGGATCCCGAGCACGCCGGCGAGCGCGCCCCACCCCCCGCCGATCCGCTCGGCGATCCGGAGCGCGGCATCACTCCGGGTGAGGACCCGGCCATCCTCGGTCCGGAGCACGATGCTGTCGGGGAACCGGTCGCGATCGGCCGGGGGAAAGGTGGCCTCGAAGGTGGGACCCTGGAGCGCGGCGAAGCGGAAGCGGCTCCCGTCAGGGTCACGCGCGAGCGCAAACGTCACCGCCCGGTGGCAGAGGCCGCAGGTGCCGTCGTAGAACAGGAGGTCGGGCATGCCCCAATCTTCCCGGACCCCTTGGGAATCGGCAAGCACCTCCTTACTGTCCCCGCATGGCTAACCCCGCCTCGCTGGGCCTCCTCGACCTCGTGGACCGGGGCGCAGGCTTCCTCCGCCGCCGCCAGTTCAGTTACCTCCCCGAAGACGGGGACCTCTACGTCGCCCCGAAGCTGGTGTCGCAGTACGGGCTCCGCCCGGGCGACGAGATCGCGGGGACGGAGGGCCGCCCGCAGGGCCGGGGCCGCGCGGCGCCGCTCGAGACGGTCACGGCGATCAACGGCCGCCCGCCCGCCGAGCTCCGCCAGCGCCCCCAGTTCGCCAGCCTCGGCGCCGTCCATCCCGACGAGCGCCTCAAGCTGGACTTCGGCCTCCGCCGCGGCGGCCAGCCCGACTACACCAACCGCGTCATCGACCTCCTCTGCCCCTTCGGGAAGGGGCAGCGCGCGCTCATCGTGGCCCCCGCCAAGGCGGGCAAGACGATGGTGCTGCAGTCGGTGGCCGAGGGCATCGCGCGGAACCATCCGAGTGCCACGCTCCTCATCCTGCTGGTGGACGAGCGGCCCGAGGAGGTCACCGAGATGGAGATGGTGGGCTTCGGCGAGGTCATCGCGTCGAGCTTCGACTTCCCGGCGGAGCGGCATGTGGCCGTGGCCGAGCTGACCCTCGAGCGCGCCCGCCGCCGGGTGGAGCAGGGCGAGGACGTGGTGCTGATCCTTGACTCCATCACCCGCCTGGCCCGCGCCTACAACACCGTGGAGCGCGGCACCGGCCGCACCATGAGCGGCGGGCTCGACTCGAGCGCGTTGGAGAAGCCCAAGCGCTTCCTCGGCAGCGCCCGGAAGATCGACGCGCGGAAGGGCGGCGGCTCGCTGACCATCATCGGCACGGCGCTGGTGGACACCGGCAGCAAGATGGACCAGGTGATCTACGAGGAGTTCAAGGGGACGGGCAACAGCGAGCTCACGCTGAGCCGCGAGCTGGCCGACCGGCGCATCTTCCCCGCCATCGACCTCAAGCTGAGCGGGACGCGGCGGGAGGAGCTGCTCCTCCCGCCCGAGCTGCTGGCCGTGGCGCAGAACCTCCGCGCGCGGCTGGCGCCGATGAGCAGCATCGACGCGATGCAGCAGGTGCTGCAGCTCATGCGGCGGACCACCGCGGACGCGGAGCTGGCGTTGTAGGCGTCGCCCGGCGCTACAGCCGCATCCGCCGCACCAGCGCCGCGAACCGCGGGTCCCCCCGCACCGGATCGAACAGCGGATCCACCTTGAGGTACGCCAGCCACCCCCGCCGCTCCGCGTACGCCCGCTCCATCGCCGCGAAGGCCGCATCGTAGTCGCCGAGGCCCAGGGCCAGCTTGGCCTGGTCGGTGGGGGAGACGTAGCCGCGGGCCTCGAGCGCGCGCAGGCGCGCCGCCACCTCGAGCGCGGCGTCGTGGCGGCCCTGCTTCATGCGGACGCGCGCCAGCGTGGCGTAGGCGTGGGTGAAGTCGGGCTCGAGCTGGAGCGCCTCGTGGAGCGCGCCCTCGGCGCCGGCCAGGTCGCCCGCGGCCTCGCGCGCGAGGCCGAGGAGGGCGTAGGTCTCGGTGGCCTCGGGGTTCATCACCAGCGCGCGCTCGATCTGCCGCACCGCGCGCTCCGGCTGCCGCGCCACGAGGTACAGCCAGCCGAGGGTGCGGTGGATGGACACCGAGGCGGGATCGAGCTCCACCGCCCGCTCGCCCTCCGCCACGGACTCGACCAGCCGTCCCATCGCGGCCAGGTACCAGCTGTGCCACTGGCGCGCCACCGAGTAGCGCGGGTCCAGCTCGATGGCCCGCCGGAACTCCCGCCCCGCGCGCGGCCAGTCCCAGTCGTGGATGAACACCACCCACGCCAGCGACGTGTGCGCCTCCGCCACCGTGTCGTCGAGCTGGATGGCGCGCTCGGCGAAGGCGCGCGCCCGCTCGAGCCCCTCCCCCACCGGCGCCGCCCGGTAGTCCACGCCGAGCGCCCACGCGTCGGCCAGGCCCGCGTATGCCCGGGCGTACTGCGGGTCCAGCCGGATGGCCTCCTCGAAGCAGCGGATGGCCGAGGCCACGCTCTCGGCGGTCCGCCGGTTCCAGGCGTAGCGGCCGCGGAGGTAGAGGTTGTAGGCGGCCAGGTTCGAGGTGCCGTGGCGCGGCCCCGGCGGGCCCGCTGCCACCGTGCGGCTGGTGGCGCGCGCCTCGAGCGCGGAGGTGCGCGCCGCCAGCTGGTCCCGGAGCCGGGCGATGATCGTGGCGGTGAGCCGGTCCTGAAGCGCGAAGAGATCCTGGTCGTCGGCGTCGAAGCGGTCCGACCAGAGGAGCGTGCCCTGCTCGGTCTCGGTGAGCTGCGCCGTGACGCGGAGCCGTGAGCCCGCCTTCCGCACCGAGCCCTCGAGCAGCGCCGCCACCCCGAGGAGCCGGCCCACCTGCCGCACGTCGGGCACCTGGCCCTTGAGGGCAAACGACGAGCTGCGGGACGCCACGGTGAGCCCCGGCACCTGCGCCACCGCGTTGATGAGCTCGTCCGTCATGCCGTCGGCGAAGTACTCGCTGTCGGGATCGGCGCTCGCGTTGGCGAAGGGCAGCACGGCCAGGCTCCAGGCCGCCGGCGCGCTCATCGGCGTGTCGAGCCCCGACAGCGGCGTCACCAGCGCCTCGGCGAACCCGGCCATGGTGGCGAAGCGCCTGGCGGGGTCCTTCTCGAGGGCGGTGAGCAGGGCGCACTCCACGGCGGCCGGCACCTCCGGGCGGAGGGCGCGCAGCGGCGGCACCGGCTCGCTCAGGTGGCGCGTCATGGTGGCGCGGGCGCCGGTCCCCGCAAACGGCGGCTGCCCGGTCAGCAGTTCGTAGAGCACGCAGGCGAGGCTGTACTGGTCGCTCCGGCCGTCGAGGTCGGGATCGGCGCTGGCCTGCTCGGGGCTCATGTACATCGGCGTCCCGACGGCGATACCGGGCCCGGTGACGGTGGCGTCGGCACAGCTCTTGTCCATGATGCCGCGCGCCACGCCGAAATCGGCGACGAGCGGCTCGCCCTCGTGGAGCAGGATGTTCTCCGGCTTCAGGTCGCGATGCACGATGCGGCGGCGGTGCGCGTAGTCCACGGCCGCGGCCACGGTGCGGACCAGGCGGAGGGCCTGGTCCACCGGCAGCACCCGCTCCTTCTGGAGCCGGGTGCGGAGCGACTCCCCGGAGAGGCGGGGCATGACATAGTAGAGCAGCTCGGCGCGCGCGAGGTAGCCGGGCTCCGTGTACGGCACGGTGCCGGAGTCGTAGAGCGGCAGGATGTGCGGGTGGGTGAGCGTCGCCGCGTAGCGGATCTCGCGCAGGAAGCGCTCGGCCAGCTCGGGATCGGCCAGCAGGTTGGGGCGGATCACCTTGAGGGCCACGTCGCGGTCGTGGCGCAGGTCGCGCGCGGCGTAGACGCAGCTCATCCCCCCGCGGCCGATCTCGACGCCGACGGTGTAGCGCCCGGCCAGGCCGGCCTCGAGCGCGGGGATGGGGTTGAAGGGCATCGTCACGTCCGCAACCTACCAACGCGTGCGGCGCGCCACTACCCGGATCTGGCGCCCGAACCGGGCGTCGTGAATCCGGCCGCGCGTCAGCTGCCAGGGCGGGGCGGACGCGGGCCGTCGCGGCGCCAGAGCACGCGGCCGTCGGCGGCCCGCACTTCCTTCACCTGCACCCCTTCCTCGCTGGTGCCGCCGAGGGCCACCTCCCCGGCGCCGAAGTAGTCGCGGGTGCCCTGGTCGCGCCGCCCGGTCCAGGGCAGCCGCCGGGCGATCGGCGCCGTCAGCTTCCACCCCGTCATCACCGGCGTCCCGTCCGTGAGGCGCGCAAAGGTGAGCTCGCCCCCCGCGCCGTCCCGCGGCACCCAGGACCACAGGTTCACATAGCGGTACTCGAGCCGCACGAGGGCGCCGGTCCGGCGGTCCAGCCAGAGCGTCCCCTCGATGTCCGGCAGCGTCCGCCCCCGCGCGGGCGCAAAGCCCACGCCCAGCAGGTGCCGCTCCCGCCGCGGCGCGCCCACCAGGCGGAAGCAGTGCGTGCGGAGGAACGCGTCACTGAAGAAGGCCGCCACGTCCGGCCCGTAGTAGGTGGGGCCGAGCAGCGTGTCGTGCACCTGCACGAAGCCGGTGGCGGCCAGGCTCTCGGCCGGGAGCGACGTCACGGGCCAGGCGCCCTGGCTCTCGGTGGGGTAGGTGTCCAGGAAGGTGACGCGCCCGGCCGCGTCGAACCGCCGCCGCGTGAGGGTGCCCTGGTAGGTGAGGCCGCGCCGTCCCCCGCCGAGCAGCCCGAGCGCGGTGCGCGCCTCGTCCCACGCCAGCGCCACCCGGCGGTCGGCCTCGGGGCGCGCCTGGCAGGGGCTCGTGCCGGTCACCTCGATCTCGGCCAGCAGCACGGGCACGCCCGCCACCTGGAGGGCCAGCGCCAGCTCCTGGCCCGCCGCCAGGGTGAAGCTGTCGGAGGTCCAGGGCCGGTAGCCGATGCGGAGCGCCCGGACCCGGTAGCGGCCCGGCGGCACCTCGGGGAGGCGGAAGCGGCCCTGCTCGTCGCTCACGGCGCTGGCCACGACCCGCGTGGAGTCGAGCAGCTGCGCCAGCCCGCCCTCGATCGGCCGGCCCGAGACCTCCTCATGCATGGTGCCGCGCACCACCTGTGCGGCGAGCGGGGCGGCGAGGCCCACGAGCAGGAACGAGAGCGCGAGCGTCCTTCGCATGCCGGAAGGACGCTCGCGCCGCGCCGCCGGTTTCGGGGCCTCAGCCTTCGTAGAAGCGCCCACCCCGCGCCGCCATGTCCACGAGCGCCTGGCACGGCGCGAAGCGCATGCCGCAGGCGCCCTCGAGCTGCCGCAGCACCTCCACCACCTTGGCCGCGCCGAGGTCGTCCATGTAGCGGAGCGGCCCGCCCCGGAACGGCGGGTAGCCGATGCCGAAGATGGCGCCGATGTCGCCGTCGCGGGGGTTGCGGACCACGCCCTCACCGAACGCCATGGCGGCCTCGTTGAGCATGGAGTAGACCAGGCGCTGCTCGATGACGACGGTGCTGGCCGGCGCGGCCGGGCGCACGCCGAGGAGGTCGTAGATCGACTCGTCGGGGCCGGTCTTCTCGCCGTCGTGGTAGTGGTAGAAGCCCTTGCCGTTCTTCCGGCCCTGGCGGCCGTCGGCCAGCACCTTGGGCAGCAGCGGGGACGGTGCCAGCCGCTCGCCGAACTGCTCGTGCATCACCTTGGCCGCCTTGGCGCCCACGTCGAGGCCCACCTCGTCGAGCAGCGTGATGGGGCCCACCGGGAAGCCGAACTTCACCATGAGCTTGTCGATGAGGTCCATGTGCACGCCCTCACCCAGGATGTAGCCGGCCTCGTTCATGTACGGCAGCAGGATCCGGTTCACCCAGAAGCCGGGGCGGTCCTTCACCACGATCACCGTCTTGCCCAGCTTCCGGCCGAAGCTCACCGCCGTGGCGACCACCTCGGGCGCGGTGGCGTCCGTCGGGATCACCTCGAGCAGCGGCATCCGGTCCACCGGCGAGAAGAAGTGCATGCCGAGCACCTGGCCGGGCCGGCGCGCCTCCCTGGCGATGTCGCTGATCGGGATGGTGGAGGTGTTGGTGGCGAAGATCGTCTTCTCGGGCGTCGCCGCCTCGGTGTCGGCCAGCACCTTGCGCTTGAGCGTCAGCTCCTCGAACACCGCCTCGATGACCAGGTCGGTGCGCTGGAAGCCGGAGTAGTCGGTGGTCCCGGAGAGGAGGGCGGCGAGGCGCTGGAACTCCGGCTTGGTGATGCGGCGGCGCTTGAGGCGGCCGGACAGGATGTCCGTCGCCGCCTTGAGCCCCTTCCCCACCCGGGGCAGCTCGGTGTCCTTGAGCCGCACGTCCACGCCCGCCGTGGTCACCGCCGTCCCCGCGATGCCCGCCCCCATGAACCCCGAGCCGATGACGCCGAGCCGCTCCACCGGCCGTGGCCTGGCCGTCACGCCCGGCGGCAGCCCGTCATCCTTCTTGAGCGCGTTGGTGGCGAAGAAGATCCCGATGAGCTTCCTCGACACGTCCGTGACCGCCAGCTCGCCGAAGAGCCGCGACTCCACCTCGAAGCCCTTTGCAAGGCCCTGCTCGAGCCCCGCCTGCACCGCCTCGAGTGCGGCGAGCGGGGCCGGGTAGTTGCCGTGGGTCTTCTTGAGCGTGTCCTTGCGCGCCTTGGCGTACACCACGCGGCGGCCGGGGAAGGAGCGGTCGAGCACCGCGCCCATCATCCCGCCCTTGGCCTTCCGGAGCGGGACGCCCTGCCGGACGATCCGCTCCGCCGCCTTGAGCGCGGTGTCGAGCAGGATGGCCTTCGGCACCAGCTCGTCCACGAGGCCGAGCTTGAGGGCCTTGAGGCCGGTCTCCATCTTGGCGCCCATGATCATGGGCAGCGCCGCCGAGAGTCCGATGAGCCGCGGCAGCCGCTGGCAGCCGCCGGCGCCGGGCAGGAGCCCGATCTGCACCTCGGGGAGGCCGAGCTGCGTCTTCGGGCTGTCGGTGGCGATGCGCCAGTCGCAGGCCAGGGCCAGCTCGAGGCCGCCGCCGAGGCAGGCGCCATGAATGGCCACCACCACCGGCTTGGGGTAGTCGTCCACCCGCTGGATCATTGCCTGGCCGTCGCGGGAGAGCGCCGTGAACTGCTCCTGCGTGGTGAGCGTGGTGAACTCCTCGATGTCCGCGCCGGCGATGAAGTTCTCGGCCTTGCCGGAGATGAGGACCACGGCCTTGACTGCCGGGTCGTCGCGGAGCCGGGTGAAGTGCCCCTCGAACTCGGTGCGCACCTGCGTGTTCAGCGTGTTGACGGGCGCGCCGGGGAGGTCGATCGTCAGCACGGCGGTGGCGCCGTGCAGGGTGCAGGTGATGGCGGTCATACGCGCTCCAGGACCATCGCAAAGCCCATCCCGCCCTGAGCGCAGATGGAGATGAGGCCGAACTGGACGTCGCGCGCCGCCATCTCGTTGGCGAGCGTCGTGACGATGCGGGCGCCGGTGGCGCCAAAGGGGTGCCCGATGGCGATCGACCCGCCGTGGACGTTGGTCTTCTCCCAGTCCACCTCGCCCACGGGGGCGCTCCGGCCCAGCTTCTCCGCCCAGGCCTTCGAGCCCCAGGCCTGCGCATTGGAGAGCACCTGCGCGGCGAAGGCCTCGTGGATTTCCACCAGGCCCAGCTCGTTCCAGGTGATGCCGGCGCGGTCGAGCGCCTTCGGCACCGCGTAAGCCGGGCCCATGAGGAGCTGCCAGCCCGGGTCCACCGCCGCCACGGCGTAGCTCTTCACCGCCACGAGCGGCCGGTAGCCGAGGGCCCGCGCCTTTGCCTCCTCCATCAGCAGCACCACCGCGGCGCCGTCGGTGAGGCCCGAGCTGTTGCCGGCGGTCACCGTGCCGTAGCGCTTGTCGAACACCGGCCGGAGCTGCGCCAGCGCCTCGAGCGAGGTGTCGGCGCGGATCAGGTTGTCGGTGGTGACCACGTCGTCCATCCCGCGCCCGCCGAACCACGGGGCGATTTCCGGCGCGAGCCGCCCGCTTGCCGTCGCGGCCGCGGCCCGCTGGTGGCTGGCAAACGCCAGTCGGTCCTGCGCCTCGCGGCTGATGCCGTTCTCCTTGGCCATCTTCTCCGCCGACTGCCCCATCGACTCGCCGGTGGACGGCTCCGCGATGGCGGGCGAGACGGGGATGAGGTCCCTGGGCCGCACCTTCCCGAACGCACCCAGGCGCTGCCCCAGGGTCCTGGCCTTGCTGGCCTCCACCAGGATCTGCGCCATGCGCTTCGAGTGGAGGATCGGGATGTCGGAGAGCGACTCGACCCCGCCCGCCAGCACCACGTCGGCATGGCCGAGGGCGATCTGGTCGGCGGCGTAGCTGACCGCCTGGCCCGCGGAGGCGCAGGCGCGGTTGAGCGAGTAGGCGGGGACGGTCCGCGGGAGCTGGGGCAGGAGGCTCACCTCGCGGGCCACGTTGGGCGCGAGCACCGAGGTGAGCACCTGCCCGAAGACCACCTCGTCCACCAGCGCGCCGTCGAGCGCGGTGCGCTCGAGCAGCTCCTGGGTGGCGCGGCGCGCGAGGTCCACCGCGGTGACCTCGCGGAAGACGGTGCCGCTCTTGGCGAAGGGGGTGCGGAGGCCGGAGACGACGACGGGACGGCGGGAAGGCATGGGACACCGGGCCGGGGTGGGGCGCGGGGCCCGCGCCCGACAACTTGGCGCGCGGGGCCGCGCGCACTTAGCCTACAAGAGCCGCGCTAGCTGCGCTTCTGGGCCACGATGGAGGCCACCGCCCGGACCTTGTTGTTCTCGACCGGCTCAAACACCTCGCGGCCGTGCAGCGTCTCCAGCGGCGCCGCGAGCCGGGCCAGTTCCCCCGGCTGCAGCAGGTGCTCGGCCGAGGACGGGCCCCAGCCCAGCGCCTGCTGCCACTCGAGGTAGGTCTCCATCATGAGCAGGCCGCGCGTGCCCACGAGCCGCTGGATGTCAGGCATGCGCGCGCGGTCAAGATAGTTGAAGACCATGACGACATCAAAAGCGCCGAAATCCGGCCAGTCCGACGCGAGATCCACGCAGCGAAAGTCGACATTCACGCCGAGGCGGCTCGCCGCCTCCCGGCCCGTCTCGAGCTTGGTGTCGTCCTTGTCAACTGCAACAACCGTGGCACCCCACTGCGCCGCCTTGAGCGCATGCCGGCCCTCGCCGCAGGCGAAGTCCAGCACCGTCATCCCCGGCTGGAAGAGGTAGTCATGCCACAGGAGCCACGTGCTCGGCCGGGGCAGGTAGATCGGGCCGGGCGGGGGCGCAGGACGGGTGAGGTCTGGCATCGCTCCTCGGTGGAACAGCTGGCCGGCACACCCGCCGACGTGCTGGTCATCGGCGGCGGGATCACGGGGGCGGGCATTGCCCGGGACGCCGCGCTGCGCGGGCTCCGGGTGGTGCTGGTGGAACAGCGGGACCTGGCGAGCGGCACCAGCAGCCGCTCCAGCCGGCTGGTGCATGGCGGGCTGCGCTACCTGGAGGAGGGGGGGCTTCGCCTGGTCTTCGAGGCCCTCCGGGAGCGCCAGGTGCTGCTGACGATTGCCCCGCACCTGGTGCGTCCGCTCCCCTTCACCTTCCCCGTCCACCAGGGCGACCGCGTCCCGCTCTGGAAGCTCTGGGCCGGCGTGACGCTCTACGACCTGCTCGCCGCCTTCCGCAATGTGCGGTGGCATCAACTGCTCGGCAAGCGGCGGCTCCTGGCCGGGGAGCCCCTGGTCCGGGAACGGGGGCTCGTGGGCGGCGTTCGCTACTGGGACGCCCAGTGCGACGACGCGCGCCTCACCCTGGCCACCGCGCGCGACGCCATGCGCCACGGCGCCCAGGTGGCCACCTGGACCCGCGTCACCGCCCTCGCCAAGGCCGACGGCCGGGTGACGGGCGCCCACCTCGAGGATGCCCTCACCGGCGCCACCGGCACCGTCACCGCGGCGGTGACGGTGAATGCCACCGGTCCCTGGTGCGACCAGCTGCGCCGCCTCGAGGACCCCGCCACCCAGCCCCTGCTCCGCCCCACCAAGGGCGTCCACGTGCTGGTGCGCCGCGACCGCCTCGGCCACGAGGACGCGATCACCCTCACGAGCCCCCTCGACGGCCGGGTGATGTTCGTCCTGCCGTGGGGCGAGTTCTCCTACATCGGCACCACCGACACCGACACCACCGAGTCCCCGGATGAGGTGGCCGCGACGCCCGACGACATCGTCTACCTCCTGCGCTCCGCCAACAGCGCCTTCCCCAACGCGCGCCTCAGTGAAGCCGACGTGCTCGCCACCTGGGCCGGCCTGCGGCCCCTCGTGGCACCGGAGGCGGCCATGCGCGCCTCGAGCGTGAGCCGCGAGCACCTGATCGTGGAAGGCGCCGGCGGCATGCTGACCATCGCCGGGGGAAAACTCACCACCTACCGCGTGATGGCGGCGGAGGTGGTGGATGCCGTGATGCAGCGGCTGGCGGCCGCGGGCTACCCGAAGGTGGGCCGCCCCCCCACCGACAAGACCCCACTCCCCGGCGGCGAGGCCGCCGACCTCGAGCCGCTCGGCAGCCCCGGCCTCGAGCTCGGCCTCCCGATCGACACGGTGAACCACCTCGTGCGGCTCTACGGCACCGAATGCGCCGCGATCTTCAACCTGGTGGAGAAGGACCGCGCGCTCCTGCAGCCGCTCGACCCCGCGCACCCCGCCATCCAGGCCGAGGTGCTGCACGTGGTGCGGCGGGAGCTGGCGTGCCGGGTGGAGGACGTGCTGGTGCGGCGGCTGCATCTCTACTATGAGGTGCCGGATCACGGCGCGGCGGCGGCCGCGACCGTGGCCGCGCTCATGGGGCGGGAGCGCGGGTGGGACCTGGAGCGCGCGGCGCGGGAGGCGGAGCGCTACCGGGCCGGGTTGCCGGACCGCTGATGGTCCGGAAAGACGAAGGGGCCGCTCCCAGGGAGCGGCCCCTTCGCGCATCACCTGGTGGGGCTCAGGGCACCACCACCACGAACCCGCCCATCCCCGTGAGGTTGTCGGGACTCGCCGAGGTGCCGTGGGTGGAGCAGTAGTACTTGTAGATGCCGGTGCTGTTGAAGGCCAGCTGGTACTGGTGCGGCGCGTCGAACCAGTCCACGTCCTGCGTGCCCGGGAGCGTGGCGGTGCCGTTGCTGGTGAAGCTCGGGCTGCCGGTGCTGATCACGTTGTGGTCCTGGGAGCCCGCCTCCCAGCTCCACGTCACCGTGCCGGCCTGCGCCACCGTGTCCACCCGCGGCTTGAATTCCAGCGTGGGCGTGCTCTTCACCATGATGGTGATGGCATTGGGGGCGGGCGGGTTGTTGTCACTGCCGGACCCGCCGCCACACGCCACGCCGCCCAGGATCATCGCCAGCACCATCGCACCACGCGCCCGGCCAGTCATGTGCTACCCGTAGGATGAGGGAGAGTGCTACTGGACCACGATCAGGCCGGATTCCCCGGCGCCGTGGACCGCGCAGTTGTAGTTGTAGGTGCCCGGCGTGTTGAACGTGTACGCATGCATCTGGCCCTGGGTGAGCGTGCCGCTCCCCTGGAAGATGTTCAGCGGCACCGGCCGCACCGAGTGGGAGCCCCCCGCCTGGTTGACCCAGACCACGGTCTGCCCGGCCTGCACCGTGTCCACCGCCGGGTTGGCGGTGCCGTTGTGGAGGCTCACGAAGCCGCCCACCGTGATGTCCACCTGCCGGTCGATGGTCACCACCGTCACGGCAAAGAAGGTGTTCACGCCGCCCGCGGCCGCGCCAAGCTGGGCGGGGCCGGCCGTGTCGCCCGCCGTGACGTTCACGGTGGCGAGGCCCTGGGCGTCGGTCGTGGAGGTCGGGGCCTCGATGTCGAGGTCACCCGCCAGTTCCGACCAGGCGACCTGGACGCCCGTCAGCGGGTTGTCGGCCCGGTCGGTCACAAGAACCTTGAAGGGGACGGCGAACTGGACGCCCACGTAGCCGGTCTGCAGGTCGCCGCTGGCGGGCTGGATGTCGCCCGGTCGGCCCGGGGTGGCGGTGGCGCTGAAGGTGAGCGGCGAACCGCTGGCCCCGGGCACCGTGGCGGTGGCGCTCTGGGCGCCGAGGTTGTTGCCGAGCTTCCACGTCATGGTGGCGGTGCCAGCGTCGTCGGTGGTGCTCGAGGCCGCCGTCACCGACCCGCCGCCGCCGGTCACTGCCCACTGCACCTGCTTGCCCGCCAGCGGTGCGCCGTTCTTGGTGACCAGCACCTTGAGCGGCAGGTCCAGCGTGCCGCCGATGGTGTCGGATTGCGCGTCCCCGCTCGTCGGGGCGAAGGCCACCGTCACCGCATCACTGCCACTGCCGCCGTCACCCCCGCACCCGCCGAGGACCGCAACCATGCCAAGGACCGCGCCCCCGAGGATCCACCCGGATCGCATGCCAACCTCCCTCTTCCGCTTTCGGTGCGTGAGATGCGCTCAGGGAATCCTATCGCGGCGGGTCGGATCGGCAAGGTGGGCGGGTGGTCCTTCCCCCCGGGTCCCGGCTGTTATCTTCCCCAGCCGGTCCCCAGCGGCCCCTTCCCGGCCCCGTGAAAGGCAGTGGTAACTCCGTGGATGCGAACGTGTTCGAGACGGCCAACGCCGGCTTCGCCCAGATCATGTACGAGGAGTACCTCCGCGACCCCGCCTCGGTGTCCGCGGAGTGGCGGCGCTACTTCGAAAATGGAGCCGCCGGGCTCGGCGCCGAGGGCGGCAACGGCCATCACCCGTCGGTGACCCAGGACGCCGCGGCGCCCGCGCCGCGCCCCGCCGCCCCGGTCGCGGCGCCCGCGTCCGCGCCGGGCACCCCCCCGCCGGCCGGCGCCCAGCCCATCACGGGGCCCGCCTCCAAGCTGGTCCAGAACATGAACGACTCCCGGTCCATCCCGACCGCCACGTCGTTCCGCGAACTCGCCGTCTCGCTGCTCGAGCACCGCCGCCGCGAGCTCAACAACGCGCTCCGGGCCGCGGGCCGCGCCGAGAAGGTCTCCTTCACCCACCTGATCGGCTACGCCATCAGCAAGGCGGCGGGACTCCATCCCGCCATGACCACGAGCTACCTCGAGGTGAACGGCGCCCCGCACCGGATCCCGGGCGGCCCCGTGCACCTCGGGATCGCCGTGGACGTGGAGCGGAAGGACGGCAGCCGCGGCCTGGTGGTCCCGGTGATCCGCGATGCCGAGGCCAAGTCCTTCGCCGAGTTCCACGCCACCTACGAGGCGCTGGTGGAGAAGGCCCGGGGCAACAAGCTGATGCCCGACGCCTTCGCCGGCGCCACCATGACGCTCACCAACCCCGGGGGCCTCGGCACCTCGGCGTCGGTGCCGCGGCTCATGCCCGGCCAGGGGTGCATCATCGCGGTGGGCGCCATCCATTACCCGGCGGCGTTCGCCGACCTCTCCGATGACCGGCTCCGCGAGCTCGGCATCGCGAAGGTCATGAACATCACCAGCACCTACGACCATCGCGTGATCCAGGGCGCCGAATCGGGCGAATTCCTGCGCGCGGTGGACGACTTCCTGCAGGGCGGCGAGCGCTTCTACGAGGACGTCTTCGCCAGCCTCGGCCTGACCGCCCAGGCGGTGCCCGACACCAGCGCCACCCCGCGCCCCTCGCGCGTGGGTCCCGCGCCGGTCCGCGAGAGCCAGGCCGACCTCTACCACGTGGCCGCCGCGATGGCGCTGGTCAAGGCGCATCGCACCCACGGCCACCTCGCCGCGCGCCTCGACCCCCTCGGCACCGAGCCCCAGGGCGACCCGGCGCTCGACCCCAGGCCCCTCGGCCTCTCTCCCGAGGTGATGGCCGCGATCCCCGCCTCGGTGCTGCGGATCTCCACCAAGGGTGACACCCTGGCCGATGCGCTGCCCAAGCTGCACGAGGCCTACTGCGGCACCATGGCCTACGAGCTGGAGCACATCGCCAACCACGGCGAGCGCGTGTGGCTGCGCCAGATGATCGAGTCGGGCGAGCACCGCAAGCCGCTCACCCCCGACGAGGTGCAGTGGCTCCACGCCCGCCTCATCGAGGTGGAGGCGCTGGAGCGCTTCCTCCACAAGGCGTACCTGGGCCAGAAGCGCTTCTCCATCGAGGGCGTGGACATGCTGGTGCCCATGCTCGACTACGCCATCGAGCTCTCGGCCCAGCAGGGCGCGCGCGAGGTGGTCATCGGCATGGCGCACCGCGGGCGGCTCAACGTGCTGGCCCACACCGTGGGCCGGCCCATCGAGACCATCTTCGCGGAGTTCGAGGGCGGGCGGCACGTCGAGGGCGGCACCCTCACCCCCGAGGGCGGCACCGGCGACGTGAAGTACCACCACGGCGCCGAGGGCGCGTACAAGACCCGGAGCGGGAAGGTCGTCACGGTCACCCTGTCGCCCAACCCGAGCCACCTCGAGTTCGTGGGGCCGGTGGTGGACGGCCGCGCCCGCGCGGAGCAGACCACCCGCGTGGGTCGCGTGGCGCACCACGACCCGAGCGCGGCGGTGCCCATCGTGATCCACGGCGACGCGGCCTTCGCGGGCCAGGGCGTCGTCTCCGAGACGCTCAACCTCGGCGCGCTCAAGGGATACCGCACCGGCGGCACGGTGCACATCATCACCAACAACCAGGTGGGCTTCACCACCGACATGATGGACAGCCGCTCCACGCGGCACGCGTCGGACCTCGCCAAGGGCTTCGACATCCCCATCATCCACGTCAACGCCGATGACGCCGAGGCCTGCCTAGCCAGCGTGCGGCTGGCCATGACGTACCGGGAGAAGTTCCACGAGGACGTGCTGATCGACCTGGTGGGCTACCGCCGCCACGGCCACAACGAGAGCGACGAGCCGGCCTACACCCAGCCGCAGATGTACGAGCGGATCCGCACGCTTCCCACGGTGCGCCAGCAGTACGCCCAGCTGCTGGCCCGCCGCGGCGTCACCAGCGAGGACCAGGCGGAGGCGCAGTACCAGGCCGGCTACAACCGCCTGCTCGAGATCCAGCAGGCCTTCAAGTCCAGCATGGGGAAGGTGAAGCCGTCGCAGCCGCCGGTGCACTCCAACGCCTCGAGCGGGGTCGAGCCGGAGACCGCGGTGCAGGCCGAGCTGCTCAAGGCGCTGAACGAGCAGCTGCTCGCCCTCCCCGAGGGCTTCAACGGCAACCCCAAGCTCCTCAAGCAGCTCGAGCGCCGGCGCACCGTGCTCGGCCCGGAGGGCGGCATCGAGTGGGCGCACGCCGAGGCGCTCGGCCTCGCGTCGCTGCTGGTGGAGGGCGTGCCGATCCGGCTCACCGGCCAGGACAGCGAGCGCGGCACCTTCAGCCAGCGCCACCTGGTGCTGCACGATGCCGGCACGGGGAAGCTCCACACCCCGATCCAGAACCTGCCCGGCGCCCTCGCCAGCATGGAGCTGCACAACAGCCCGCTCTCGGAGCTGGCCACCCTCGGCTTCGAGTACGGCTATAGCGCCGCGGCGCCGGAGACGCTGGTGATGTGGGAGGCGCAGTTCGGCGACTTCGTGAACGGGGCGCAGGTCATCGTGGACCAGTTCATCGTCTCCGGCCTCTCCAAGTGGGGGCTCACCACGCGGCTCACGCTGCTCCTGCCGCACGGCTACGAAGGCCAGGGCCCCGAGCACTCGAGCGCGCGCCTGGAGCGGTTCCTCCAGCTCTGCGCCGAGGGGAACCTCCGCGTGGCCAATCCCACCACGCCCGCCCAGTACTTCCACCTGCTCCGCCGCCAGGCCAAGCGCCAGCGGCAGCGGCCGCTGGTGGTCATGACGCCCAAGTCGCTGCTCCGCCTGCCGCAGGCCACGAGCAAGCTCGACGACCTGGCCACCGGCTACTGGCGTCCGGTCCTCGACGACCCGGCGGCCCCGCCCCGGGACCAGGTGACGCGCGCCGTCATCTGCAGCGGCAAGGTCTACTACGACCTCGCCGCCGGCCAGGCCAGCGACCGCAACAAGGTGGCCATCCTCCGCCTGGAGCAGCTCTACAGCTTCCCCGAGGAGGAACTCCTGGCCCTGCTCCGGAGCTACCCCGCGCTGCAGGAGCTGGTCTGGGTGCAGGAGGAGCCGCGGAACATGGGCGCGTGGACCTACGTGGAGCCGCGCCTGCGCGCGCTGCTGCCGCAGGGCTTCCCGCTCAAGTACGCCGGCCGGCCCGAGCGCGCGAGCCCGGCGGAAGGCTATCCTGCCGCGCACACCGCCGAGCAGAAGCGGATCGTCGCCGAGGCGCTCGGGTAACGCCGGCCGCGGCCGCCCAACGCAAAGGGCCGCGCTCCCATTGGAGCGCGGCCCTTCGTTTGTGATCCACGCCGGCGCCTAGTGGGCGCCGTTCCCGTTCCCGTTCACGTGCCCTTGCATGCTGACGAACCTGGGCTTGTTGGGCGGCAGCCAGTCGCGCTCCGAGGTCTGGCGGATCAGGTCCTTGACCCAATCAGAGAGGTGCTCGCCATAGTGGAGCAGGAAGACCCCGCGGCTCCGCCGCTGCGCGATGAATGCGACGAACGGGGTGTCGGCCTTGGCCGAGTTGCAGGGCTGGCAGGCGATGACCAGGTTGTCCGGCCGGTCGTAGGCCGTCTGGCCCTTGCGGGGGTAGACGTGGTCCAGCGTGGTGCGGTCCTCGGCGATCTCGGTGCCACAGTAGGCGCAGATGGGGCCGTAGCGATCGATGAGCCACCGGCGGTGGGCATCCATCGACCGGCGGCCAAGGCTGCGCGACCGGGTAGCGGGAGCGGAGGAGGGGGGACGACGATTCGCTCGTGACACAAGAATCCTTCAGCTTCTGAGTGCAGCGACAGGGATCAGGGGAGCCCTCCGCGGTTCAGGGTGTACTGGAATGTAGGCGGGGGTCCCTCGCCTAACCAGCCCCCACGCTTGGACATAGCCGGGGACCGGGTCCGGGGTTCCCGGCCGGGGTCAGCCCAGCCGGCGGGCCACCTCGTCGAGCCAGGCCAGTTCGACTTCCCATTGTCGGATGGTGAGGTCCACCATGAGAGCCCCCACCTCCGTCATGGGACCGGATTCCGCCCGAATCGCCTCGAGCGTCCGCCGCTCCCGGGCCAGTTCCTGCTCCAGGAAGCTCCGCCGCCGGGCGAGCACCCGCGCCCGGTCCACCGGCGCCGCATGGCCGGACAGGGCCAGCCAGGTGATGAACGGCGAGGGGGGGCGCTGCTCTGCCCAGCGATCCTCCCCCAGCGCTGCCGCGAGTCCCCGGCGGCCGGCCGCGCTCACCCGGTACACCACGCGCTCCGGGCCCCCGCCCGCCCCGCCGTCCTGGGCCCGGAGGATCTCCCCGCCCTGCGCCAGCTTCTTGAGGGAGTAATAGACCTGCGGCCGGGAGATCGCCGCCCAGTCCTGCGCCTCCCGGCGCTCGAGCTCCTGGTTCAGCTCGTACCCGTGCATCGGCCGCTCGGCGAGGAGCGCCAGGACCACGAGGTCCGCGGGGGTGAGGGGGCTGGCCATGGTTGACAGCCAATATAGTCTCGTTTATACTAGTCGGTAGTCTAAACGAGACTAACCAAGCCTCCCCGGCTCGTCCTGTCCCTGTTCCTCGGGCTCGCCGCGCCGGCGGCGGCCCAGACCTGGAGGCCCGCCATGCCCACGTTCCAGAAGCTCACCCCGGTCCTGCTGGTGGACCGGATCGCCCCCTGCCTGCCGTTCTGGACCGAGCGGCTGGGCTTCGCCAACGTGGCCGAGGTGCCGGGGCCCGACGGGCAGCCGCAGTTCGCGCTGCTGGTCAAGGATGGCCTCGAGGTGATGTACCAGACGTACGCGAGCGTGGAGGCGGAAGACCCGACGCTGGTGGCAGGCCCGCGCGGCCAGGCCGCCATGTACTTCCTCGAGGTGGACAACCTCGACGCCACCCTGCAGGCCATGCAGGGAGTGCCGATCGTGGTGCCGCGGCATACCACGTTCTACGGCAAGGAGGAGTTCGCGGTGCGGGAGCCGGGCGGGGCCGTGATGATCTTCGCGATGGACCTGCCGGCCAAGTAGCGCGGGAAGGGAAACCGCACGGCCCCGGGGCGTCCGCCCCGGGGCCGTCGTGCCTATTGGACCACGATGCGGCCGGTCATGCCGCCGCCGTGCACCGCGCAGTCGTACTGGAAGGTGCCGGCATTGCTGAAGATCACGAGGTAGGGCTCGCTGGCGGCGAGGGTGCCGCTGCTCGTGAAGCTCGGGGCCCCGGTGGACTCCACCGTGTGGGTGCCGCCGGCGCTCACCCACAGCACGCCCTCGCCCGCCTGCACCGTGTCCACGGCCGGCTGCGACGAGTTGTTGCGGTTGCTCCGGAACAGGGTGGCGGCGCCCACGGTGACCCGGCGCGTCGCGTTGAACACCTCGAGGCCGGTGAAGCTGGCCGCGCCCGCCACGTTGCTGCTGCTCGCGCCCACGATGCCGGTCCCGGCGGCGGTGCCGCTCACCGTCATGCTGCCCACGCCCTGGGCGTTGGTCTGGCTGGTGGCCGACGTGAGGTTGACGGGACCGGAGGTCACCGACCAGTTGACCGTCACGCCGCTCACGGCGTTGCCGGCCCGGTCGCTCACCTGCACGGTGAGGGGGGTGGGGAAGGCGGCGGCGAGGATGCCGGACTGGTTGTCGCCGGCCAGCTCCACCAGGGTGGCCGCGTGGCCCGCGGTGGCGGTGGCCGTGAAGCCGAGCGGCGAGCCGCTGGCGCCCGACACCGCCGCGCGCGCCGTCTGGGCGCCGGCGGTGTTGCCGAGGGTCCAGTCGATGCTGGCCACCCCATCGGCACCGGTCAGGCTGGTGGCGGCCGAGAGCTGGCCGCCGCCGGTGAGCACCGTCCACGTCACCGTCGCCCCCGCCTTCGGGGCGCCGTCTTCCTGGACCAGCACCCGGAGCGGCGCCGCGAGCGGCGCACCGATGGTGTCGGTCTGTGCGTCGCCGCTCGAGCTGGCCTTGCTCAGCGTCACCGCGGGGTTGTTGCCGTTCCCGCCCCCGCCCCCGCCACCACCGCAGGCGCCGAGCACCAGCGCCGCCACCAGCACCGCCGCCGCCATCCGGGCCTCACGCTGCATCCATGCCTCCTGCCGAGATTGTGGAGAAGGGAACATGGGTATGGTAGGAACCCGGCAGGATTGGGCAAGCCCGGCGTCGGCGCTGCCGGCGCCGGCGAGGGCTCGATCGCATCGTTTCGGGACGGGAATGTCTCGGGCTGGAACCTGCGTCTAGCCTCGCGGGCGACGCAGGCCTTCGGTGAGGCGGGCGGTGCTCCAGGCCAGCAGGAAGGCGTAGAGCACTGCCACGACCACCAGCACCCAGCCCGGGACACCGAAGAGGCCGCCCAGTCGTGGCAGCAGGCGACCGAGGGAGCCCCCGTCGTCCGAGCCGGCGATGAGGGCGAGCCAGGCTATCGCCGCGCCGAGGCCCAGCGCAAAGGGCGTGAGCGTGCGCAGCAGCCACGGCGCGGCCAGCGCCACCGCCACCACGCCGAGCCAGCCACCCACCCAGGTCCCCGCCGCAAAGGCGAGCGCGAGGGCCGTGAGGGCGAGGAGCTTCCTCATGGCGCCGGCCGCAGCGTGAGGGTCCCCGTCACGTCGGTCAGCTCGCCAGCCCGCGCCGGCGATGCCAGCGGGACGAGGTCGCCCGCCACCCAGAGGGGGAGTCGGTCGAGGTAGCGGCGGCTGGCGGGATTGCCGGACTGGCCACCGGGGTACGTACCCCACGCGCGCACGGTGTCGCCGAGGTCCACCACCATGCGCCAGCTGGCGCCAAAGCCGCCACCGGCCGTGACTGGGTTGAGCGTGGTGCTGCCGCCCTGCACCGCGAGGCCGCCGGCGCCGAGGCCGGGCAGGTGGAGCAGGTGCGGGATGCTCACCGTGCGTACACTGCCCCAGCGCCAGCCGTCACCCGCGGGGTCGCCGTGGGCGCGGCGCGTGGCCTGATAGGCCGCCACGAGGGCCTCGGCCAGGATGTCGTCGCGGTCCTCGACGCGCGGGGTGGACGGATGGTCCCACCAGCGGCTCGCCGGCACCGCGAGGAGGCGCCAGGCCACCACCAGGGCGGGCCGCGGCGCGGGGCGGCGGCGCGCGGCGCTGTCGCCGGCGAGCTCGTCCCAGAGGCGCTCCTGCAGCGCGTCGATGGCGGCCTCGAAGAGCACGGCCCGCCGGTTGTCCACCGTGAACTCCCCATTCCACTCCGCCAGCAGCGCCGCGGCGCGCGCGAGGGTGTCGCTGCCGGCACGCGCGCGCGCCGCCGCCAGGAAGGCGGGGAGGAAGCGCTCGGCGGCGGCGCTCTGCGGGTCGGTCTGGAAGCGGCGCATGTCGTCCACCGTCACCGCGTCGTGGGTGCGCAGGAGCGCGTTGATGCGGAGCGCGCGCCACGGGGACAGCCAGCCGGCGCCGAGGTAGCGGGGGAACTGCGCCGGGTCCACGGGCTGCTGGTTGGCGGAGGCCACGAAGCCCTGTGGCGGGTCCTCGGCCTGCGGCATCTCCGCCACCGTCCACGCCCCGGTCCAGTCGGTGGCGGAGGTGTCGCCGCGGAGATAGTGGTCGCCGCGGGCGGTGGGGCGGAGGGGATAGCGGCCGGTGGAGCGGATGGCGATGTGGCCGCCCTGGTCTGCCACGAGCAGGTTCTGCGGCGGCGCGGCCCATGCGCGCATGGAGTCGAGCCAGGCCCGCGCGTCGGGGGCCCGGGCGGCGGCGGCGATCGCGTCGAGCGCGGGCACCGCCTCCAGCACCGTCCAGCGGAGCGACACCCAGCGCCCGTCGGCTCCACGCGCGAGCGGCCCGCGATGGCTGAAGCGGAGCGTGTCCACCGCCAGCACGCCGCCGTCCGGGCCCAGGTAGCGCTCCACCCGGGTGCGGAGCGGGCGCCAGGCCCCGTCCAGGCGGTACTGCGCGGGACGCGCGTCGTCGTCCACCACCTCGAGCCAGCGGTCCTGCAGGTCGGCCTCGACGTTGGTGAAGGTCCACGCCAGCCGGCGGGTGAAGCCGATGACGATGGCGGGCGCGCCGGGGATGGTGACCCCGTGGACGTCCAGCGAGTCCGGCACCACCAGGTGCGCCTCGTACCAGATCGAGGGAAAGGTGAGCTCGAGGTGCGGGTCGCCGGCCAGCAGCGCATGACCGGTGGCGGACCGGCGGGGGCCCACCGCCCAGTTGTTGCTGCCGAGGGCGTGGTCGGCGGCGAGCACGCCCGTCGGTTCCATGCCGAGCACCGGGTCGGGCGCCGGCGCGCCGGGCTCGGCCACGGGTCCCGTCACCGCCCGGGGCGCGCCGGCGCCGCTGGGCTGGATCGGCTCCTGGAGCGGGCTCTCCACCGGGTAGAGGAAGTCGGCGGCGGCACCCACGAGCGCCGCGGCGGCGGCCTTGCGGCGCTCGAGGTCGCTCTGGGTCAGCACCCAGCCCATGCGGTTGAAGAGGTGGAGCGCGTTCTCCGGCCGCCAGCGCGCGGGCCGGCGGCCGAGGAGGCGGTACTCGAGCGGGAGCTGGGCGCGCGGGAGATGGTCGATCCAGGCGTTCACGCCGTCGGCGTAGGCCTCGATGATGCGGTGCCCGCGCGTGGTGTCGCCCAGGGCGGCGAGGCTCCGCTCGGCCGCGTCGGGGAGGCCGAGGCCGCGGGTCTCCTGGTCGAGCGGGAGCGCGCGGGCGCCCACCAGCTCCGTGAGCGTGCCCGCGCCGGCGCGTGCCTGGAGTTCCAGCTGGAAGAGCCGCTCGCGCGCCACCACGTAGCCGAGCGCGCGGACCGCATCCAGCTCATTGGCCGCGAAGATGTGGGGGACGCCGCGCCCGTCGTAGCGCACCTCCACGGGCGCGCGCAGGTGCGGGATGTCCGCCCGGGCGGCCGCCGGCAACTCCGCGGTCCGGGCCACCGCGAAGACGCCATGCGCCGGGTCAAGGAAGGGGCCGAGCGGTGGCAGCGGGGCCGGCGCGGCGAGCGAGAGGCCACCGAGCACCCCGAGCACGAGGGCGGCGGCAACCGTCCCCGCTCGGCTGGGCATCACGGGTGGTGCGCGCTCTTGAGCAGGCGACCCCACCAGAAGTTGATGGGGTGGACGGCGGTGGCGGGCCCGGCGTCGTCGACCACGGGATGACCCTCGTTGACCCACCGGAAGAGGCCGCCTTCCAGGTGGGACACGCGCGTGAAGCCGGCCTCGCTGAGCCCGGACACCATGGCGGCCCCCAGGAGGCCGGGGCCGTCGTACACCACGAGCGGGGTCTCGGGGGTCACGCGACGAAGGGATGCCAGGTCGGGGGCGGCGGGGTCCACGTTGACCGCGCCCTCGATGTGGCTCATGCGGAACTGCTCCGGCGGGCGGAAGTCCACCAGGAGCGGCGGCGGGCGGTTGGGATCCCGGGACCAGGCCACCAGCTCGTCGGGCGAGACCCGCCGCACGGTGCTGAACTTGGCCGCGACAGCCTTCCGCAGGACGAGACTCCCGAGGGGACTGCCGTCCCACAGGAACCCGAGGAGCACGAGGGCCAGCACCCCGAAGAAGACGTAGGTGCGGGCGGGGAAACGCTTGCCTGACGAGGCGCTGGGGGCCATGGCGTGCGGGGGTGAGGGTCGGGTGAAGGTGGCGGAACCCCGCGCCTTACGGAAGGGGCGCGCGATGGGCGGGCGTGAGCGCCAGCCGCCAGAGCGGCCCCACCGGGTGCACCAGCGGCGTGGCGCCCGCATCATTCACCAGGGGCCGGCCGGCATTGGCCCAGGCAAAGATGCTGCCGGTGAGCACGCGGACGTCGGTGAACCCGGCCGCTTGGAGCTGGCGGGCCGCCGCCCCGGCGCGCACCCCCACGGCACAGTAGGTCACCACCGGGGTGGCCCGCGGCAGCGCCAGGACGTCCGCCGGGAGCTGCCCCGGGGGGAGGCGCCGGGCCCCGGGCAGGTGACTCACGGCAAACTCGGGCGCCTCACGGACGTCGAGGAGGACCGGCGGCGTGGGGCCCGCCAGCTCCCGGGCCAGCACCTCCGCCTCCACCCAGCGGAGCTCGGGCCGGCCCCGTCCCACCAGCCAGGTCATGGCGCCGAAGACCAGCGCCCGGCCCCCGGCGGCCAGCCCAAGCGCCAAGACCGCGGCCACACCGGCCGCCACCCACCCCGCCGTCCGCAGAGCCGCCATCCGTCCCCCGGTTCGTGAATGACGCAGGCCGGACCCTGAGGGGGTCCGGCCTGAGTTTACGCGGGCACCGTCGTGCTGCCTAGCGGCGGCCGCGGCCCCCGCCCTGGTTCCGGTCGTCCAGCTTCCGGGTCTTGGCCAGGACCTCGGCCTGCTTGGTGGCCATGCGGATCATCCGCTCCGGGCTCTGCGCCTTCATGATCTCGCGCGGCTTGCCCGCGGTGAAGGTCACCTTGCCGTCGGCGAGCTCGGCGGTGAGGGGACGGCCCGTGGTCAGTTCGAAGCAGCCGAGGACGTTTTCGCCGGCGCCCTGCGCGGTGCGAATCCGCTCCTCGAGCGCCTCCCGGCTGGGCAGGCCCTCCACGGTGGCCGGCGGGTTCCCCACCGGCGCGATCTTCTGCACGAGAATCGCCACCTTGGCCCCGCTCAGCGACGGGGCGGTGCGGACATCCTTGCCGCCCACTTCCTGGGCCCAGCGGATGGCCTCACGCTCGGCGGGGGTGGTGGTGCGCGAGGGCGCGGCGGGCGCGGCCTTGGCGGCCCCGGGCGCCTTCTGCCGCTCCTGCGTGCGCTTGAGCGCCTTGATGTAATCGGGTTCGTCGGACACGTCCGGTCTCCTTCGGAAAAGCGTCAAAATTGGGACGCCCAAGATAAACCCGCCGGGAGACCGGGGCCATGGCCGGGGGGAGGCGCCGACGGAATCAGGGACCGCCGGCCGGGGGATACACTTCACAATGCATCCCCCGGTCGCTGTACAGCACGCAGAACGCGCCGGGCCGGCCCCAGCGGCCCACCCAGTCGCCCATCACGGCGCGGTCGCCGGGGCTGAAGCGGGGGGCGGGGGCTTCGTCGTCGGTGCTCCGGACGTGGGTGTGGATGGTCCCGGCCCAGGCCGGCGTGCCGCACTGGGCCAGCGACTCCTCCGCCGCCGCGTTCAGGGAATCCCCGGCCTGCGGCAACGGCATCACCAGGCGCACCCGCACGGTGTCTTCCCCCACCTCCGCCGCCACGCACGCCACGTACTCCACCCGGGCGGCGGCGCTCCGCTCCCAGAGCGCCGTGAGGCTGTCCCCCACCCCACGGCCCAGCACCCACTTGGGCTGCTGCGCGGCAAGGGGCGTGGCGAGCAAAGCGAGGGCGAGGGTGGTTGGCTTCATGGTGAGGTTGGCCGCGGTGAGACTCAACGCAGAGCCGCAGAGGGCGCGGAGGGCGCAGGGGAACGGCAACTGCGAAACCACAGCGGCACAGAGGTCACGGAGGAATCGAGCCGGGGTTGGCGCGCGGCCGACCCTGGCCCGGAAGTTCTTGGGTGGCACTCCTCGCGCGGGAGAGAGTGTTGCCCAACCCAAACGGACACCCACAGAACAGATGCTCCCGCGGAGATCCCTCCATGCGCAGGCAGTGCTCTGTGGCCTCCGTGCCCTCTGTGCCTCTGTGGTTTCCCGTGCCGAAGCCGACCGACCACCAGACTCCCCGCTCCGAGCACGGTTCCTCTGCGTTGAGATACGACGCGTCCCGCCGGCCCAACGCCCCACCCCACGACCTCAAGTCTTGGTGACCATCGCCCAGAGGCCGTAGAAGAGGACGGCGGTGTCGGCCCAGCCGACCACGGACCAGCGCAGGAAGAGCTTCCGGATCTGCGCCGGGTCGGTGGCCTTCTCCATCTTGAGCTGGTCGGGGATGAGGATCACCGCCCACGCCACCGTCGCCACCACGAGCGCGATGATGCCGTGCAGCAGCCACGGCGTCCCGAGGAACGGGAAGCCGGAGCGGAGCGCCATCCAGACCCCCGTGATGCTGAGGAGCGCCCCCCCGCCCAGGGTGAAGACCAGGTCCGTCAGCAGGATGGCCCGTGCGATCGGGCCGAAGGGAATGGCCTCGTCGCGCCAGTGGCGGTAGAGGTAGAGGCTCCAGACGCCGGTGACGGTGACGTTCCCGAGGAGCAGGATGCCCCCGAGGATGTGCACCCACTTGAGGACCAGGTAGTCAACCATTGCGGTGGTCGAAGGGCCCCTCGAGGGAGCCGATGAAGTGGCGCACCCGGTCGAGCCGCTTGTTGATGGACAGCGGCCCCTGGAGCAGGTGCGTGAAGCCGTCGAGGTGCTCCCCGGCGAGGCGCCCGTCGAGCCCGGCGAGGGTTTCCGTGAGGCGCGCCTCGAACTCGAGACTGAGCGCCTGGCGCGCCGCGCGGGGCGTGCCACCCGCCGCCGGCGCCGGGACCGCGAGGGGCTCGCCGAGCCAGATGAAGGCCTCCGGCAGCTGCTCGCCCAGATAAGTGTAGCGCAATGCCACCGGCTGGATCAGGAGCGGGCCCGCGTGGCCGAGCGCGAGGTGCGCCGCCCCGCGCTCGATGCCGGTCACCGGCGCCGTCGCCGGGCACCGGCGCCCCTGGGGGAAGAGCCAGAGGCCGGTGCCCGGGCGGAGGCAGGCGCGGGCGGCCGTGAGGTCGGCATACGCGCCGGTGGCCGAGTCGCGCCGCATCGGGAGCGCCCCGACCCGGCGGAACACGGGGTAGCGGGCCAGCTCCTTCGCCTCCATCAGGACCTGAAAGTGGAGGCCGAGGTGGCGGTTCACCAGCACCCCGAGGAAGCCGTCCCACCAGTTGGTGTGATTGGCGATGAAGAGGACGGGCGCGGCCGGCGGCGCCATCGCCGATGGGAGGCGCGCCCCGCCGAGCCAGATGCCCGCGAAGTGCTTCCGCACCAGCCGCCGCGTGTACCACGCGAACGCCCGCGCGGCCACCGGGTGCGGCGGGGCGGGGGCGCTCAGGCGGTGGGCACCGGCTCGGGGAGGCGGCGGGGCGCAATGCGGTCGGCGTAGACCGCGCGGCCGAGGATCACAAGCTTCCGCCGGAAGGGGACGTAGGCGCGGGCACGGAACACATCGTAGTCCATCCGCACGATCTCGTCGAGGATCCCCGCATAGGTCCGCTCCAGCAGCCGCACCGTGAGCCGCGAGCCGTCGTCGGGGAAGAGCGGCACCACCCGGTCCGCCGCCGTGAAGTGCTGCCGGGCCCGGTCCACCTGGAAGGCCAGGAAGTCCCGGAGCCGGGGCGTGAGGCGCCGCGCCTGGAGGTCGGCCTCGGCAAGGCCCCACGCGCGGAGCTCCTCGGCGGGCAGGTAGATCCGGTCGTTGTCCAGGTCCTCGCGCACGTCGCGCAGCACGTTGGTGAGCTGCATGGCGAGCCCCACCTCGAGCCCGTAATGGTCCAGCTCATGGGTGGCCGCCCCGAGCACCGGGCCGATCATGAGCCCCACCCCGCCCGCCACGCAGCGGCAGTAGCGGTGCAGCGTGGCCAGGTCCGGGATGCGCACTGGCCCGAGGTCCATCTCCACGCCGTCGATGAGCTCCAGCAGCGGCGCCAGCGGGATGGGATGGCGCTGGAGCGTGTCGTGGAAGGCCAGCCAGCGCGCGTCGGCCGGGCGCTCGCCGGCGTGGAGCCGGCGGACCAGGTCGCGGAGCCCGTCGAGCGCCGCGCGCACCGCCGCCACGGGCTGGTCGCCGCGCTCGTCGACGAGGTTGTCGGCGTGGCGGCAATAGTCGTAGATCGCGAAGATGGCCCGCTTCTTGGCCGCGGGCAGGAAGCGGCTGGCGAAGTGGAAGCTGCGGGCCCACCGGGCGGTCATCGCCTCGGCGCGCTGGTAGCTCCACTCGAGCTCGAGGTCGCGGTGCATCGCGGCCCTCCTATCTGGCCGCCCCGGGCGGCCGGGCCACGGCCCGCCTCACCCCGGGGGCGCCGGGGGAGGCGGGCCTGGCAGCTGCGGTCAGGTGCGGCTGGCGAAGCGCGCGGGTTCGGGCTGGATGTCCGGGATGGCGTTCTCGCCCACCTTGAGGCCCGCGCGGCGGAGCCGCGAGCCGTTGGCCTCGGCGCCCTCGCCGCCGAGCACCACGAGGGTGCCGGGGGGCAGGAGGCGCGGCAGCCGGCGCAGTTCGGTGATGCGCTGCTCCACGTTCTCCGGGTCGGCCGCCGAGAGGGCAACGACCTGCGGCATGAGCGTCCACGCCGCCTCCACCACGTCCTTGGTGGGCAGGTTGGGGCCCAGGTAGTGCACCCGCCAGCCCTTCACCTGCAGGCCGGTGAGCGTCACCAGGAAGCCCCACTCGTGCTGCTCGCTCGCCAGGCAGGCGGCCAGGAGCACCGGGCCCGAGCTGTGGATCTTGGCCAGGTCCAGCTTGAGCTGCGCCACCACCACCTCGCTGGCCAGGTGCTCGGCGGCCACGCTCAGCTTCCCGAGCGCCCACAGGTCGCCGATCACCTCGCCGAGGGGCAGGATGATCTCCCTGCCGAAGCGGTCGAGCGGCAGCTGCGCGCGCTGCTCGGCGAGCAGGCGGCCCAGCTCCTCGCGGTCCAGGCGCTTCACCGCCTCGAGCATCCGCTGCAGCGGCGAGCCGTCCGTGGCCTTCCCCTCCGCCCGCGCGATGACCGACTCGCGGGGCTCCTTCACCAGGTCGCCAATCCGCTCCCCCGCCCCGCACAGCCGCGCAAAGGCGCGCAGCAGCGCCACCTGCTCGGAGGTGTAGGTGCGGTAGCGGTTGGGCTGGCGGGTGGGCCGGACGACTTCATAGCGCCGCTCCCAGGCCCGCAGCCGGGCTGTGGCCAGCCCGGTCAGTTCAGCGACTTCGTGGATCTCATAGGTACGGTTTCCGACAATCCCAGTCATGGCAAACGCCTCGGCAAGCGGGCAGTGTATAGTCTTGGATAAAGGAACATTGGACAGTATAACCGACCCTCACACCCCCCGCCAGCACCCGTTAGTATTGGCGGTCCTTCATGGAGCCCTCGTCCTGACCACCGCCTCCAGCGCCCCGATCCCGGCGGGCGCCCCGCCCTCGGACGCCGCCTGGCGCACCATCAATTCGCTCCGCGTGCTGGCGATGGATGCAGTGGAGCAAGCCAACTCGGGACACCCCGGCACCCCCATGGCGCTGGCCCCGGCCGCCTGGGTGCTCTGGGACCGCTTACTCCGCTTCGACCCCGCCGCCCCCGACTGGCCCGACCGCGACCGCTTCGTGCTCTCCTGCGGCCATGCGTCGATGCTGCTCTACGGCCTCCTGCACCTGGCCGGGTACGACCTTTCGCTTGACGACCTGAAGCGCTTCCGGCAGTGGGGCGCAAAGACCGCCGGGCACCCTGAGCGCGGCCACGCGCCCGGCGTCGAGACCACCACCGGGCCGCTGGGCCAGGGGGTGGGCAACGCGGTGGGCATGGCCATCGCCGAGCGGGTCCTGGCGGCGCGGTTCAACCGGCCGGGCTTCGAGGTGGTGAACCACCGCACCTGGGCCTTCGTGAGCGACGGCGACCTCATGGAGGGCGTGGCCGCCGAGGCCGCGTCCATCGCCGGCCACCTTGGGCTGGGCCGGCTGGTGCTGGTCTTCGACGACAACAAGATCACCATCGACGGCGACACCTCGCTCAGCTTCACCGAGGACGTGGGCCGCCGCTTCGAGGCGTACGGCTGGCAGGTGCTCCGGGTCGGCGACGGCAACGACCTCGGCGCCATCGCGGCCGCGCTCGCCGCCGGGCGGCAGGAGGAAAGCCGGCCCACGCTCATCGTGCTGCGCACGATCATCGCCGACCCCGCGCCGACCAAGCGCAACACCTCGGGCGCCCATGGCGCGCCGCTCGGCGCCCGGGAAGTTGCCGCCACCAAGGCCGTCCTGGGCTGGCCCGAGACGCCATTCCACGTGGCGCCGGAGGCGGCCGCCTGGACCGCGGCATGCCGGCAGCGGGGCGCCGAGGCGCGCGGCGCGTGGCTCCGGAAGTTCGAGGAGTACCGCACCGCGCACCCCGACCTCGCCGAGGAATTCGACGCCTGGATGGCCGGCACGCTGCCCGCCGGCTGGGACGACGGCCTCCCGACCTTCACCCCCGCCGACGGCCAGCTGGCCACGCGCCAGGCCTCGGCCAAGGCGCTCAATGCGCTGGCCGCGAAGCTCCCGAACCTGGTGGGCGGGTCGGCCGACCTGGCCGAGAGCACCGGCGCGGACATCAAGGGTGGCGGCAGCTTCTCGGCCCGGCAGGTGGGCCGGAACTTCCATTGGGGGGTCCGCGAGCACGGCATGGCCGCGTGCCTGAACGGCATGGCGGCGCACGGCGGACTCCGGCCGTTCGGCAGCACGTTCCTGATCTTCACCGACTACTGCAAGCCGTCCATCCGCCTCTCGGGGCTCATGGGGCTGCCGGTGATCTACATCGGCACCCACGACTCGATCGGCCTCGGCGAGGACGGGCCGACGCACCAGCCCATCGAGCAGCTGGCCATGCTGCGCTCGACGCCCAACGTCACGGTTCTCCGCCCGGCGGATGCGTCGGAGGCGGTGGAGGCGTGGAAGGCGGCCATCGCGCGGCAGGATGGGCCCACGGTGCTGGCGCTGTCGCGGCAGAAGCTCCCGATCCTGGACCGGACCCGGCTGGCGCCCGCGAGCGGGACCCGGCAGGGCGGCTACGTGCTGCTCGACGCGCCGAGCGGGAATCCCGAGGCCATCGTGATCGCCACGGGGGCGGAGCTGCACACGGCGCTCGCGGCGGTGGAGCGGCTGCAGGGCGAGGGCCGGCAGGTGCGGCTGGTGTCGTTCCCGTCGTGGGAGCTGTTCCAGCAGCAGCCGGCGGAGTACCAGGCGGCGGTGCTGCCGCCGGCGGTGACGGCGCGCGTCAGCATCGAGGCGGCGAGCCGCTTCGGCTGGCACCGCTGGGTGGGCGACCGGGGCGTGGTGCTCGGCATCGACCATTTCGGCGCGTCGGCGCCGGCGGAGCGGCTGTTCCAGGAATTCGGGTTCACGGCGGACCATGTGGTGGCGGCGGTCGAGCAGGTGCTGGCTGCGCCCACGCGTCCCTAAGCGGAGTCTTTCAGTGACCAATCCCCTCACGACCCTCGGCGCGCTGGGCCAGAGCCCCTGGTACGACTACATCACGCGCGAACTGATCACCTCGGGCGAGCTGGCGCGGCTCATCGCCGAGGACGGGCTGCGCGGCATGACCACCAACCCGACGATCTTCGAGAAGGCCATCGCCGGGAGCGAGCTCTACGACGAGGACATCCGGCGCCTGGCCAGCGAGGGGCGCACGCCGGCCGAGATCTTCGAGGGGCTCGCGGTGCAGGACGTGCGCGCCGCCTGCGACCTCTTCCTGCCGCTCTATCACCGCACCAGCGGGCTCGACGGGCTCGTGTCCATCGAGGTCTCGCCCACGCTGGCGCGGGATGCGCAGGGGACGGTGGCGGAGGCGGAGCGCCTGTGGGCGCGGATCGAGCGGCCCAACGTGATGATCAAGATCCCGGGCACCCACGAGGGCCTGCCGGCCATCACCCGGTGCCTGGCGCAGGGAATCAACGTCAACGTCACGCTGCTCTTCTCGGTGCGGCGTTACCGGGAGGTGGTGGAGGCGTTCTTCGCGGGGCTCGAGCAGCGGCAGGCCATGGGGCGGCCGGTGAAGGGGATCGCCTCGGTGGCGTCGTTCTTCGTCTCCCGGCTCGACGGCAAGGTGGACCCGCTGGTGGCGCAGTCGCCGCTCGGGCAGGCGGGGGACCGCGGGCCGCGGGTGAAGGCGCGCGCGGCGATCGCCAACGCGGCGGCGGCGTACGCGGCGTTCGAGGAGCTGTTCGGGTCGTCGCGCTGGCAGGCGCTCGCCGCGGCCGGCGCCATGCTCCAGCGGCCGCTGTGGGCCTCGACCAGCACCAAGGACCCGGCGCTTCCCGACACCTACTACGTCGAGGAACTGGTGGCGCCGCACACCGTGAACACGCTGCCGCCCGCCACCTTCGCCGCGTACCGCGACCACGGCCGCCCGGAGGTGCGCATCCGCGAGGTGATGGCGGAGGCGGGGCCGCTGATGCGGCTGCTGCACGACGCGGGCATCGACCTCGAGGCCGTCACCCGCACCCTCGAGACCGAGGGCGTGGCGTCCTTTGCGCAGTCCTTCGACGCGCTGCTCAAGGGCATCGAGCGGAAGGCGGCGGCGCTGGTCTAGGGTGGTGGGCGCGGGAGACGGACGGCGGGTGGTGCGGTAACCACAGAGGCACAGAGGGCACAGAGGTCACGGAGGAATCGAGCCCGGGTTGGCGCGTTGCCAGCCCGGGCTCGAATGTCTTTGGGTGTGGCTCCGTGAGCAGGCTGGTGCGTTGCCGGACCCGAACCCATACGTCCATCAGCTGCAGTTCTCTGTGCCCTCCGTGTCCTCTGTGCCTCTGTGGTTCCCCGCACCGGAACCCACCCGCAGCGCGAACCCACCACCGCCGCCTCAACCCCGCCCGCCACCATTCCCAGCCCCCAGGAACATCGCGTAGGCCGGATTGGCGGTCTCGTCCACCCAGGGGTAGCCCACGTCGCCGAGGAAGCGGTGGAAGGCGCGGAGTTCCTTCGGCGGGACCTGGATGCCGACGAGGACGCGGCCGTAGTCGGCGCCCTGGTTGCGGTAGTGGAAGAGGCTGATGTTCCAGTCGGAGCGCATCCGCTCCAGGAAGCGGAGCAGCGCGCCGGGACGCTCGGGGAACTCGAAGCGGTAGAGCAGCTCGTGGGTGGCGAGCGGCGCCCGCCCGCCCACCAGGTGGCGCACGTGCAGCTTGGCCATCTCGTTGTCCGAGAGGTCGAGCGCCTCGAAGCCGGCCTGGGTGAGGCGCCGGAGGATGGCCCGCGTCTCCCGGCGGTCGCCGATCTCGAGGCCGGCGAAGACGTGGGCCCGCTCGGGGTCGGCCAGGCGGTAGTTGAACTCGGTGATGTTGCGGGGCCCGAGCGCGGCACAGAAGGCGCGGAAGCTGCCCGGCCGCTCCGGGATGGTGACGCCGAGCAGCGCCTCCCGCGCCTCGCCCGACTCGGCCCGCTCGGCCACGAAGCGGAGCCGGTCGAAGTTCATGTTGGCGCCGCAGGCGATGGCCACGAGGGTGGCGCCCTTCCCGCCGAAGTGCTGCACCCAGGCCTTGGCGCCCGCCACGGCGAGGGCGCCCGCCGGTTCCAGGATGCTCCGCGTCTCCTCGAAGACGTCCTTGATGGCGGCGCAGGTCTCGTCGGTGTCCACGAGGAGCATCTCGTCCACCACCTGCCGGGCCAGGCGGAAGGTCTCCTCGCCCACGCGGCGGACGGCCACGCCGTCGGCGAAGAGGCCCACGTGGTCGAGGGTCACCCGCCGCCCCGCGGCCAGCGAGCGGGTCATGGCGTCGGCGTCCACGGGCTCGACGCCGATCACCTTCACCTCGGGCCGGAGCGCCTTGATGCAAGCGCCGACGCCCCCGATGAGCCCGCCGCCGCCCACCGCCACGAAGACCGCATCGAGCCGCTCCGGCGCCTGCCGCAGGATCTCGAGCCCCACCGTGCCCTGCCCCGCGATGACGTCGGGGTCGTCGTACGGGTGGACGAAGGTGTAGCCCTTGCGCGCCTCCAGCCCGCGGGCGTGGGCGTAGGCCTCGTCGTAGGTGTCGCCGTGGAGCACCACGGTGGCGCCGCGGCGGCGGACGGCCTCCACCTTGATGCGGGGCGTGGTCACCGGCATCACGATCACGGCCTTGCCGCCGAGGTGCGCGGCGGCGAGGGCCACGCCCTGGGCGTGGTTGCCGGCGGAGGCGGCGATGACGCCGCGGCGGAGGGCCGCGCGCGGCAGGCGGGCCATCATGTTGTAGGCGCCGCGCAGCTTGAAGGAGAAGACAGGCTGCAGGTCCTCGCGCTTGAGGAGCACCGTGTTGCCGAGCCGCGCGGAGAGGAGGGGCGCGGCCTCGAGCGGGGACTCGATGGCCACGTCGTAGACGCGCGCGTTCAGGATGCGCTTCAGGTACTCGCTCGGCATGGGTGGGCCCGGCGCTGGAGGGGGTGCCGGAACGGTACGGCCCCCGGGGGCGATTCGGTAGCGCCGGAGCGGCCGGGCCGTCATACTTCCCCCGGGCCGGCAAACCCCCGGCCCGCTGTCCCGCTTCCCCCAACCCCCGAACTCCATGCTCGCCTTCCTCCGGCGCCTCACGCTGACGTGGTGGATCATCCTCGCGATGGTCGTCGGCGTCGTTGTCGGTCACCTCGACCACTCGGTGTGGCTCGAGAGCGACCTGGCCCCCTGGCTGTCCCCGCTGTCCTCGATCTTCATCCGGATGATCAAGTCCATCGTGGCCCCCCTCGTCTTCACCAGTCTCGTGGTGGGGATCGCGGGCCATGGGGACGACCTCAAGCGGGTGGGCCGGCTGGCCTTCCGCTCGCTCATCTACTTCGAGGTGGTGACCACCATCGCGCTGGCGGTGGGGCTCATGGCGGTGAACTTCACCCGGCCAGGCGTCGGCATCACGCTCGACGTGCACGCCGACGCGGCGCAGATGGCGCAGTTCACCAGCAACAAGCCCACCCTGTCGAGCGTGCTGGAGCACACCGTGCCCGCCAGCTTCTTCGAGGCGGCCGCGAAGAACGAGGTGCTCCAGATCGTCTTCTTCTCCGTGATCTTCGCCATCGGGCTGGCGCAGGTGCGCAGCCCCAACAAGCACGTGGTGCTGCAGTTCCTCGAGGGCGTCTCGGAGGTGATGTTCAAGTTCACCGGGGTGGTGATGTACTTCGCGCCGATCGGCATCGGGGCGGCCATCGCGGTGACCATCGGCAAGAACGGGCTCGGGGTGCTCGGCAACCTGGCCCAGCTGGTGGGCACGCTGTACGGCGCGCTCATCGTCTTCGTGCTGGTGGCGCTGGTGCCGGTGGCGCTCCTGTTCCGGATCCCGATCCGGCGGTTCTGGCGCTACACCAAGGAGCCGTGGCTCATCGCCTTCTCCACGGCCTCGTCGGAGGCGGCGCTGCCGCTGGCGCTCGAGAACATGGAGAAGTTCGGGGTGCCGAAGCGGATCGTCTCCTTCGTGCTGCCCACCGGCTACTCCTTCAACCTGGACGGCTCCACGCTCTACCTGGCCGTGGCCTCGGTGTTCGTGGCGCAGGCGGCCGGGGTGGACATGCCGCTCGGGACGCAGATCCTGATGATGCTGACGCTCATGCTCACCTCGAAGGGCGTGGCCGCGGTGCCGCGCGCCTCGCTCGTGATCCTGGCCGGCACGCTGACGCAGTTCCAGCTCCCGCTCGAGGGCATCGCGGTGATCCTCGGCGTGGATGCGCTCATGGACATGGCGCGCACCTCGGTCAACCTGCTCGGCAACTGCCTCGCCTCCGCCGCCATGGCGCGGTGGGAGGGGGAGCTCCATCCCGAGGGCGAACAGCCCGCTGCCGCCTGAGTCCCGCGCCGGGCCGCCGCCCCCGGGGGGCGGCGGCCCGGCGTGGAACTTTTGCCCCCGGCCGCCGTCCTAGCTCCCGACACCCGACAGGATTTCGCCCGACATGCTGCTCCCGCTCGTCCTGGCCGCGCTGGCCGGCGCCCCGCCCGCCATCTCGGCCCCCGTCGCCAACCTCACGTACGAACTCACCTTCACCCGCCAGACCGCCGCCACCCGCACCCTCACGGTGCGCACCCGGCTCGACGTCACCGGCCCCGGCGACGTGCTGCTCTCGCTGCCCAGCTGGACGCCGGGCGCGTACGAGGTCTCCAACTTTGCGCGCTGGGTCTCCGACTTCAGCGCCCACGCGGGGGACAAGGCGCTGCGCTGGGACAAGCTCGACTACGACACCTGGCGCATCCGTCCCGAGGGGGCCAAGGCGCTCGAGGTGCGCTTCACCTACACCGCCGACACGCTCGACAACGCCATGGCGTGGAGCAAGCCGGACTTCCTGATGGTGAACGGGACCAACGTGTTCCTGTACCCGGAGGGCCGGAGCCTCGCGTTCCCCGCCACGGTCACGGTGGTCACGGAGCCCGAGTGGAAGATCGCCACCGGCATGACGCCGGCCGGCGCGCCGCGCACCTACGGGGAGAAGAATTTCCACGACCTCGTGGACATGCCGTTCTTCATCGGCGCCATCGATTACGACAGCGCGCAGGTGGGTGGCCTCACCGCGCGGCTCGCCACCTATCCCGCGGGGGCGCTCGGGGGCCAGGCGCGCGAGGCCTTCTGGGCCGACTACCGGAAGCTCTTCGCCCCGCAGGCCGCCGCCTTCGGCGACACGCCCTACACGACCTACACCACCATGATGCTGTTCGAGGGCACGGCCGGCGGCTCCGCGCTCGAGCACCAGAACAGCCACGTGGGCGTGTACACCCCCGAGGGCATCGGGCAGGAATGGGTCACCTCAGTGACCGCGCACGAGATGGTGCACGCCTACAACGTGAAGCGCCTCCGCCCCGCCGAGATGGTGCCGTACCGCTACGACGTGGCGCAGCCCACCCCGTGGCTCTGGGTCAGCGAGGGGATCACCGACTACTACGCCGACCTGGTGCTGGTGCGCGCCGGCATCATCGACTCGGCGGGCTTCCTGGAGGCCACCGGCGGCAAGATCGAGAACGTGGCCGGGGTCCCCGCGGTGGCGCTCGAGGACGCGTCGCTCTCCACCTGGATCCACCCCACCGACGGCACCGGCTACATCTACTACCCGAAGGGCTCGCTGGCCGGCTTCCTGCTCGACCTCATGATCCGCGACGCGAGCGACAACCGCCGCAGCCTCGACCACGTCATGGCCGAGCTGTACCGCACCACCTACAAGGCGGGGCGCGGGTTCACGGGGGCGGACTGGTGGGGGGCCGTGTCGCGCGCGGCGGGCGGGAAGTCGTTTGCGTTCTTCGAGCGCTGCTGCATCGACGGGCGCGAGCCCTTCCCCTACGACAGCGTGCTGGCGCTCGGCGGCTTCGCGCTCGTGACCGACAGCATGCGCGTCCCCCGCATCGGCATCAACGCGCAGGCCGACTCGGCCGGCGTGGTCATCAGCCAGCTGGCCCCGGGGGGCGCGGCGGAGGAGGCGGGGCTCCGCCCCGGCGACCGGCTGCTCGAGGTCGGCGGCATCCCCGCCGATGCCGACAACGTCTTCGACCAGTTCCGCGCCAAGTACGCCGGCGCGGCCGAGGGCTCGCCGCTGCCCTTCAAGGTGGAGCGGGATGGGCAGGTGATGACGGTGGCGGGGACCATCAGGTTCACGACCATCCGGCAGCAGCGGCTGGCCTTCGCGGAGCACCCGGGGACGCGGGCGCTCCGGGTGCGGCAGGGCATCTTGACGGGAACCACGACGCGCTAGCGCGCGGCGAGGCGTCCCGCCACCTCCAGGGCCTCCGGGAGCGCGATCGGTTCCTCGCGCTCCAGGAGGCCCGCGAGCTTGAGGGCCCGGCCAACGAGCTGCTCCCGCGTGAGGCCGGCGGCGCGGAGGTCGCGGAGGCTCGTGTCGCCATCGGCCTTGCTGAGCTTGGCGCCGCCGGGCTTCCGGATGAGGGGGTGGTGCAGGAAGCGCGGCGGCTCCGCGCGGCCGAGCATCCGGGCCAGCAGGATCTGGCGGCCCGTCGAGTCCAGCAGGTCCTCGCCGCGGATCACCAGGTCGATGCCCTGCTCCCAGTCATCCACCACCACGCCGAGCTGGTAGGTCCAGTTGCCGAGGCGGTCCCGCAGGAGCAGGTCGCCGCACTGGCGCGCCGGCTCCTGCACCTGGGCGCCTAACCGGAGGTCGTCGAAGCGCTCCTCGCCCGGCGGGAGCACCACGCGGAGACCCCGGCCGGGACCGGGCGCCAGGCCCTTGTCGCGGCAGTGGCCGGGGTAGGGTCGCTCCACGCCCTCGATGTCCTCCCCGCCCGTGTCCGCCAGCTGCTTCCGGGAGCAGCCGCAGGCGTAGAGGTGGTGGCCACGGGCGCGGAGCGTGGCCAGCGCGGCCTCGCGGCGGGCACCGTTGTCGCTCTGGCGGTACGGCGTGGGGCCGGCGCGAAACGCGGCGAGGGGCCCCACGTCGGGAACGAGGCCGAGCCACTCCAGGTCCTCGAGCAGCCCCCGCTCGTACTCCGGCCGGCAGCGCTGGCGATCATGATCCTCCACCCGCAGCAGCACCTCGGCGCCGAGCCGCCGCGCCACGCCCCAGACGGCGAGCGCGTTGGCCACGTGGCCGAGGTGCAGGTACCCGGTGGGCGCCGGGGCGAAGCGAGTGCGCATGGGGCGTGGATGAAGGTGAGCCAGCCTGCCCGGGGGGCGGACTGGCGCCGGGAGCGGGGACCCGTGAGAATAGAGCCACCCGGGATGGGAGTGAAGCCGGGTGCCCGACCCCCGCCCGGGGGAACTTTCCCCCGGACCGGCGCCTAGACCCCCTGTCATGAGTCCCGTCGCGACCCTCGTGCCCAGCCCCCCGCCGGTCCCCACCGCCGCCGACGCCGCCTCCTTCGAGGCGGAAGCCATGCCGTGGCTCGCCGCCGTCCGGCAGTACGCGCTCCGGCTCACCGGCAACGCGCCGGACGCCGACGACCTGGTGCAGGCCACGTTCCTGAATGCCTGGCGCGGCTGGCACACCTTCCGCGCGGGCAGCGACCCGCGCCGCTGGCTCTTCGCCATCGCGCGGAATGCCTACCTGCGGGGGCGGCAGCGGGAGCAGAAGGTGACGGCCGTCGAGGACCCGGAGCTCGAGACCCTCTCCGCCGCCGCCCAGGTGAAGGGCGCGGAGGGCGACGTGGCGCTCCGGAGCCTCGAGCACCTCGACCTCCCCGAGGCCATCACCCAGGCCATGGCCTCGCTCAACCCTCTCTACCGCGAGGCGGTGCTGCTCGTGGACGTGGAGGGGCGCGACTACGAGGACGCCGCCCGCGAGGCCGGCGTCCCCGTCGGCACCATCCGCTCGCGGCTCTTCCGCGGCCGCCGGCTCCTCCAGGAGCTCCTCCTCACCCACGCCCGTGACCTCGGCTTCCAGACGGTCAAGGACGCCGCCCCATGAGCTACGATTCGCCCTGCACCCACACCCACGGCGACATGCCGAGCGGGCACTGCGCCGAGATGCTGAAGCAGGTCTATGACTGCCTCGACGGGCGGCTGACGCCCGAGCGGCGGGCGGAGATCGAGGCGCACATCGGCAAGTGCCCCTGCTGCCTCAAGGCCTACGACTTCGAGGCCAAGCTCCTCGCCGCCATCAAGGCGCCCTGCACCGAGGACGCCAAGATCCAGGACCTGCGCGGCCAGATCCTCAAGGCGCTGGAGCAGGATGGGTTCTGCCGGGAGAAGCAGGCGTAAGGCCACGCGGCTCCCAAGACGGAACCGGGGCGTGGGGGGGGGGGGGGCCCCCCCCCCCCCCCCGGGGGCGGGGGGGGGGGGCCGCGGGGGCGCGGGGGGGCGGGGCGCCCCCCCGC